>DATMON010000024.1:0-175509 GCA_035568175.1 Chthoniobacterales bacterium | reverse complement strand
ACCGGGTTTTGTTTCCAGAATAAGGGATCCCTGATAAATGGATGCTCGGGATCAGCCATTATTTTTGCCCCATCCGACGTTGAGGAGCGCAAAATGAGTGCGTCGTTCGACTCGTCAAACAGCCACAGAGTCACACTTCGTGTGTTCAGGAGGCGCCCAATCGTACTTAACATCTGTCCGATGAATTTCTCCGGATCGGGCGCAGTTGCTAAAACGTCCAAACTTTGCGCCAGCGCTTCCACTTGTCCGCGCGCGACCTGCTCGGAAGCGCGCAGCGCCGCTTCAGAGCGTTTGCTTTCGGTGATGTCTATCACCGTGCCCACGAATTCCAAGAGATGCCCTGCCTCGTCGCAAACCGGATGACCGACCGCGTGGATGTCCTTAACGGCGCCGCTCGGGTGAACAACTCGGTAGTCCGTTTCGAAGTCCGCGTTCTGGGCAATCGCTTTTCCGAACAGTTCTCTGACTCTGTCCTGGTCCTCAGGGTGAAGTCGCCCAAAGAATTTTTCGAATCGCGGCGTCCCGGCGTCCGGATCGAAGCCAAGCACGCGGTAGGTTTCCTCCGACCAGTACCGAATCTCGCCGGTAGCGGGCACCCACGCCCAACTTCCGGTATGACTGAGTCGCTGCGCTTCCGCCAGATACGCTTCGCTCTCGCGCAGGGACGTTTCCGCCAGCTTACGTTGGATGGCAACACCCGCGAGATAGGTAATATGTTTAATCGTTTCCTGCTCCGCCGAACTCGGGCTACGCGGCTCGCGATAGTACATGGCAAACGTGCCGATCACTTTGCCTTCGGAGGAAAAAATCGGTGTGGACCAACAGGCGCGGAGCGAATGCCTCAAAGCCAGTTCGCGGAAATCAGTCCACAGTGGATCGGTCGCGATGTCCGACACAATGACCTGTTCGGCTCGGTAAGCGGCCGTTCCACATGAACCGACGGCGGGCCCAATGAAAGCTCCGTCGATCGCTTCGGTGTAAGTTTTCGGAAGATGGGGTGCCCCGCCATGTCGCAACTGTTTTCCATTCGGATCCATTAACAAGATGGAGGCTAGGACACCGGAAGATTGCTCTTCCACCAGCCGACACAGGTTATCGAGTATGTCGGCCAGCGAATCGCCTTTGGCCACCATCTCAAGAATTCTGTTCTCGCCGGCTAAGAGCGCTTCGCGCCGCTTACGGTTACTGATGTCTCTGATGATCGCCTGGTAATATTGGCCGCGCAGCGCTGACAAAGAAACCTCGACCGGAATTACCTCGCCAGTTTTTCGCAGGAATTTTCGTTCGAACCGAAAAGATCCCTCCGCTTTCAATTTCTCGATCCGGTCCCGAAACAAGTGGAGTTCTTCCGGGAGATAGGTGTCGGTAACTGAGGAACCGATCAGTTCCTTTTCCGGACGACCCGCCAGTTTGATCCCTGCCGGATTCACCATCACAAGGTTGCTATCGGCATCGAGAACGCAGATGGCGTCGGGCGAAGCTTCGATCAGATCTCGATATTTTTGCTCGCTTGTCCGCAAGTTCGTCTCTGCCCGATCGCGTTCAATCGCAACTCGTGCCAGGTAGGTCGCCTTTTCGATAAGCTCGAGGTCGTGCGTGCTCGGACTCCGGGTTTCGCGCTCATAAATACAAAAAGTTCCGAGGACTTTTCCCTCTGAGGACAATATTGGATTCGACCAAGAAGCTCGCAGCCCATGACTTAATGCGGCAGCACGATGCTCCGGTACTTCCCAAAGCGGATCAGTCGCAATCTCGGAGACTATGACCGGTGATCCGCGATAGGCCGCGGTCCCGCAAGAGCCGGCACACGGTCCGATAGGCAGCTTTTCCATCTCCTGCCTCCATCCTTTGGGAAGACTCGGGCCCGCCACGGAATCGAGGTGAAGACCATCGGCACGAAGGAGCAAAATCGAAGCAAGCGTACTGGGACGGTACTCCTCGATAATTAGACACAAGGCATTCAGGATTTCGGTAAGTGGAACGCCGGTGGCAATCATCTCGAGAAGACGCTTTTCACCGGCGAACAACGCCTGTCCTCGCTTGCGGCCGGTGATATCCACGGTCGTGCCAACATAACCATCGACATTGCCAGACTCCCCAAGGACGGCTCGGCCCACCCCTTGGACGTACTTAATAGATCCATCCGTAAGCGCGATTCGAAATTCGAGGTCGAATCCTCTTTTCTCCTTAATTGCTTCATCGAGACTTCGCTCAATAAATGAGCGATCGTTCGGATGAACCGTTTCCAGGAAGAACTGGAACGATGGCTTGGTCTTCTCAGGATCGAGCCCAAAAATCCGGAAATGCTCTTCGGACCATGTGACCTTTCCGTTGGAAATCTTCCAGCTCCAGCTTCCGGTGTGGCTGATTCTCTGTCCCTCAGCTAAAAACCCTTCGCTGCGGCGCAGCTTTTCTTCCGCACTTTTGCGTTCAATGATCTCTGTCTGCAATTCCTCGTTCGCGCGCGAAAGTTTCGCGGTTCGTTCTTCGACTTTAGCTTCCAGCTCATTCCGCGCTTTCCGAAGCTCTGATTCGCTTTCGCGCAAGCGGTTCTCGGAACGTTTGCGGGCGGTGCTCCACGAACTGAGAACCAGTGCCGAAAAAAGAAACGCGATCGTGGTCGGAATATCCCGAACGCTAAATTGAAATGCGTAAAACGGCTCGCTGAAGAAAAAGTTGATCGACAAAATCGACAGCAAAACAGCAAGCAGCCCAGGTCCCGTGCCGCCAAACCAAGTTGCGAGCAGGACAGCGGGGAAAAAAAGCGAAGTTCTGACGCCAAAGCTTTGCAGTGGCATCGTAGCGACCGTGGAGATCGCCACGGATAAAATCGAGAGACCGTACCGCCAAATACAAGCTCTCAGGCGCTTAATCTCATTGGCCGCCTGTTCCACCTTTGCTTCCATCGCCAGGTAACTTCAGGCCGCTGTTTTACCCTGGGGCGCGCGGCGTTCGCGTAGTTCCCGCAAAAACTCATCCGGCGGGACAAAGAACGGGTTCTCCTGGACGATGCCGCCGATAAGAATCATCGGGTGAGTTCGCATGACGTCGATGATTAGGTTCCCCCCACACTTCGTCAGATTATAAAGACAGATTACGGCATCCTTATATGGCGGTATGATGTCGTTTAGCCGGCACTCGTATTCCAGAAAATCGTCTACCCCGGGCCAGTCGCCTGAAGCCCACTCGGCGTGGCCCATGACGCGGGCCAGCGGGAAGCCGTCGCGCTGGCTCTGCTCCAGTACGTCCTGCATGCAGCCAAGCATTCGGTCCTTGTCGAAATGACCGTCGCGCAAATAAACTTCGTGCCAATGGTGCAGCTCGAATTGTCCATTCTTCTCGACCGAAGCGACATCGACGCCGCCTGAGGAAAGTCGCTCTAAGTGCTCGTCGCGCAGCTTTGGATCGACAATGTGAAACGCCTTCTCGCCGCGCGCGAGCCCTTCCTTAACGAACGGAAGTAACACACGGTACTCCTCCTCCGTGCCGTTAAAAAACGCGCAGACATGGCGATGTTTGCCGAGCGTCGCATTGGCAAACCGCATCGGCCGATCGTCATCTTCGCGAGACTTGGTGTTGTCTTTAGTCGGATCCAAAGGGGTTTCCCTTCTTGGTTGGAACCGCGTCTGACTTAGTCAGCGCTGCGGGACAGTTTAACAGCCGTCGGCACTCTCCGCCACTCTAACGTCCTCCCTCGAAAGAGGCAGCCGAAAATCCCGCCAGTGTTGCGTGGTAACCGATTGCGAGGGGCTTAACGTTTGAAAGAGACGAAATCACTATGAAAGCCAAATTACTTGGAAACAATTTTAAGAGCAGGTTGCGCAAATCGTTTCGACCGCGCACGCCCCGGCACGACCCCATGCTCGTACTCAACATGTCGATCTTCAATTTCACCGACGGATGGAGGCGCACGTTCTCAAGAAATGAATACGCGCGCTTTTACGCCTAACGAACCGATGCGAATCAAGGGCGACAAGCCGCGGACGATGGATGCCGCGGAGGGATCAATCGTAATCAACGCACCAGTCGCTGCGGTCTATAACCGCTGGCTCGCGTTTGAGGATTATCCAAAATTCATCACCGCGATCAAATGCGTCCGAAGATTGGACGCGAACCATTTTGTTGCCTCGCTCGGATTCAACGGCAAACAATATGACGCCACGCTTGAGATGATCCTGCGCGTTCCCGAACGCAGATTGGCGTGGCGGACTCTGGCTGATCACCGCGCTCGAGATCATTTCGCGGCGGGTGTCGTTTCTTTCACGCCGCTTTCCGATCAGGGCACATGCGTAACCTTGAGACTGACTTCGAGTTTCGGCGGCGCAGTTTCAATTCGTGTCGATAAGTATTTGCACAACTTCAAACGACTAATTGAGGGACCGATCCGCCAATCCGAAGATGCCTGACTGCGCGGTCGATTTGTAACCAGAACGCTTCCAGGCCGGTCCTAATTAGCAATGGAGGATGCGATTTCGAAGACGATGTCGATCTCAACGCAGGTGCGCTCCTACCCCAAACGAGGGATCCCGTATCACCCCTGGAGTAGCAAACAAAAATCCCGCGCACGCACCAATGGCGGCTGCAGGACTGCGAACGATAGTCTGAGACGTGAGGACAAATTGGTTTTCGACTTGAACCTTCACAGAGGAACTTACCATGCCTAACGAGATTCATTCATATTCCGAGCTTCAGCGGCAGATCCATGAGGATTTGCGTGTTCAACATCCGGAATGGGTTAAGCCCGACGGTGAGTGCCCGACCTGCGACTCTTACGAGGTACGTCTGGCTGAACTGCTCGGTCTTACCCGGCGCTCGAATACCGTGGGGATGCAAGCGTTACCTTTCGTCGGCCACGTAGACGACTACTGAAAACGCGATGAGTATGAAACCGACCATTGATATTAATGAATCGAACTTCGAGAACGAAGTTCTGAAATCCACTCAACCCGTGCTGGTCGAGTTTGGCACTGGATGGAGCCTTCCTTCCATGATGATGGACGGAGCTTTGGCGGAAATTGCCGATGAGTTTGTCGATCTTTTGAAGGTCGCCCGCGTCCAGCTCGATCGCAGTCCCAACCTCGGGTTGTGGTACGGGATTCGGTGTCTTCCGACGATTTTATATTTCAGCGACGGGGAAGTGCGGATCGGGATATTCGGAACCACAAGCAAGGAAGCAATCGTTTCGCAGCTGAAACCAGTAATGAGTTCGCAACGCGGATCCGACTTCGCGTCAGTTGGCAAGGACTAACCTGTCATCTCGACAATTCGTTAGGCCTCAATAGGTCTTACCCATTTGTGGTAGCGGGGTACCCCCAACGAGGGAACACGATTCACCCCGCGAGTGGCAACCATAAATCCTCCACACGCGCGGTAGCGGCTGCACCGCCACCAGAATTAACCTGACTGCGTTATGTGGATTATACGTTTAGCTCTAAATCGGCCTTACACCTTTGTGGTAGCAGCGTTGCTTCTACTCTTGGTCACGCCGTTTGTTCTGATGAAAACGCCGACGGACATCTTTCCGTCAATCAACATTCCGGTCGTCAGTATCATCTGGAATTACACCGGGCTCAGCGCTCGCGAGATCGAGCAGCGCATCATATACACGCAGGAACGCGCGCTCACTACCACGGTCAATAACATCGAGCACATCGAGTCCACCTCCTACGACAGCATCGGGATCATCAAACTTTATTTTCAGCCGGGCGTGACGATTTCAACGGCCGTCGCGCAAGTCACGGCGGTTTCGCAAACAATTCTGAAACAGCTTCCACCCGGCGCCACGCCACCGCTCATCATTCAGTACGACGCCGCCACCGTTCCCGTTCTGCAATACGGCATCGGCAGCAACACACTTTCCGAACAACAGACTTTCGACATCTCGCTCAATCAGATTCGCGTCGGTCTGGTCAGCGTTCCAGGTATCGCGATTCCTTATCCTTTCGGGGGCAAACCGCGGCTCGTCTCGGTCGATCTCGATCCGAGAAAACTTCAGGAAAAAAACCTGACGCAGAGTGATGTCACGACCGCGATCAACAATCAGGCGCTCGTTTTCCCCAGCGGCACGACCAAGTTTGGCGCGCTTCAATATCCGATCGACATCAACACCTTCCCCACGAAGATCGACAATCTCAACGAGCTGCCGATCAAAGTCGTCGATGGCACGCAGATTACAGTCGGCGACGTCGCGCAGGTGCGTGACGGTTACGATCCGCAACAAAATATTGTGCGGCAGGATGGGGTTCGCAGCACTTTGATGAGCGTTTTCAAGAGCGGCACTGCTTCCACGCTCAGCGTCGTATCCGGCGCCAAACAGGCAATGGCGAATGTTTTGAAAACGGTTACGACGGCGATCAACGTAAAAGAGTTCGGAGATCAATCACTGTTTGTCCGCGCCGCAGTTAGTGGCGTCGTGCGAGAAGGTGTCATCGCCGCTGCGTTGACCGCGCTGATGATCCTTTTGTTTCTCGGTTCCTGGCGCAGCACGATCATCATTGCCATATCAATTCCACTTTCTGTGCTGGCATCGATCGCCGTGCTGAGTCTGATCGGCGAAACGATTAATCTGATGACGCTTGGCGGCCTCGCCTTGGCTGTCGGCATCCTGGTCGATGACGCGACGGTGACGATTGAAAACGTCGAACGTCATATGAGTCTGGGAGAAAAATTGGAGGACGCCATTCTCAAGGGGGCAGGCGAAATCGCGCTGCCCGCGTTCGTATCGACGCTTTGCATCTGCATCGTGTTTGTCCCGATGTTCCTCCTTTCGGGAGTGGCGCGTTATTTGTTCGTGCCTTTGGCCGAAGCGGTCATGTTCGCCGTCGCCGCATCTTACATTCTGTCGCGCACGCTCGTGCCGACGCTGATCATGTGGTTCGAGCGCAACCACCATCGAGAGGACGAATCGAATCCGTCTGGTGATGGAAGCGGCGAAGATCACGTTGCACTCTGGATGCGCCCGTTCGTTGCAATCCGGCAACTCTTTGAACACGGATTCGAGCGCATGCGCACCGGTTACCATGACTTGTTAGGCAAAGTCCTGACGCGCCGTGTTGCTTTTGCGGCCGTATTTCTCGCGCTCTGCGCAGGTTCTTGGGTCCTGGTGCCATTTCTCGGCCAGGATTTCTTCCCGGCGGTGGATGCGGGGTCATTTGAATTGCACGTGCGCGCGCTTGCCGGAACGCGGGTCGAAGAGACAGCCAAGCTGGTCGATCAAGTGGAAGCCGTCATCAGACAACGGATACCCGCGAAGGAACTTCAAGGCATGATCGACAATATCGGCATTCCCAACTCCGGAATTAATTTGAGCTACAACAACACCGGCACAGCTGGACCAGCGGATGCCGACATACTCGTCGCGCTGCAACAAGACCATAAGCCTACCGCAGATTACGTGAGGCAGTTGCGGCTCGATCTCCACCAGAAATTCCCGGGCTCTGAGTTTTATTTTCTGCCGGCGGACATCGTCACGCAGACGATTAACTTCGGATTACCGGCGCCGTTCGATATTCAAATTCTTGGCCGCGACCTGGCGACCGATCATAAGATCGCCGCCGCGCTCGCGCAAAAGCTTCGGAGCGTCACCGGCGCGGTTGACATTCGTGTCCAGCAACCTGCTCACTTGCAACGACTCCAGTTTACCGTCGATCGAACGAAAGCGGCCGGCGTCGGACTTACCGAGCGCGATGTCGCCGGTTCGGTGCTGTTGAGTTTGAGCGGGAGCGGTCAAACCGCGCCGAGCTACTGGGTCGATCAGACCACTGGCGTTCAATATCTCGTGAGCGTGCGCGCTCCCGAATATCGCGTGGCATCCCTCAACGCACTTCAATCATTGCCGGTGAGCGCGGGCCAACCGGGCGCGGCCAACGGGCAGCTCTTGACCAACCTGACATCATTTACTCGCACGAACAGCCAGCCGATTTACTCGCACTACAATATTCTGCCAGTGGTCGATATCTTCGGCGGAATTTCCAAACGCGATCTCGGTGGCGTGATTGGTGACATCAAACCGATCATTGCCCAAGCCCAAAAAACTTTGCCGCGCGGCACTTCGATCATGTTGCGCGGTCAAGCGTTGACCATGAATTCCAGTTTCATCGGACTGGGCATTGGTTTGATCGCAGCGGTCGCGCTCATCTACCTGCTGCTCGTCGTAAACTTTCAGAGCTGGCTCGATCCTTTCATTATTCTAACTGCGTTGACCGGCGCACTGGCGGGTGTGATCTGGGGACTTTACGTCACCGGCACAACACTGAGCGTGCCAGCGATGATGGGCGCGATCATGTGCATGGGGGTCGCGACGGCGAACTCAGTCCTTGTCGTAACTTTCGCGCGTCAACGACTCGACGACGGATTGGATCCATTGCACGCCGCTTGGGAAGCGGGCACGACCCGTCTCCGTCCGGTTTTAATGACCGCGCTCGCGATGATCATCGGCATGTTGCCGATGGCGCTCGGCCTTGGTGAAGGCGGCGAGCAAAATGCGCCGCTCGGCCGCGGGGTCATCGGCGGACTAGCGATCGCGACTGTCGCGACGCTGTTGTTTGTCCCGGTCGTCTTCAGTCTTTTGCACGGACGCAGTTCCAAACCGGAACAAACAAGTCCTTCATCAGGATCGGCCGCCGCCGTTCCCGCAGCCTAACGAAGAAACGTCTTATGAATACAACCGCACTTAGTAGCAATTGGTTAATTGGACACAAGGAACAGTCCACCGGAAAACCCCCGTTCTTGGGAACACGCGGCGCACGTCGCTTGATTGTTGTTGGAGTCGTCTTGTTGCTTCTTGCCGTGCTCGCCGGTGTGTTGCCGCGATTGTCACAGCGCCGGCAAGCAACAATCGACACAAAACAACTCGCGGTCCCGAATGTCTCCGTTGTTTCGCCGAACGTTGGCACGTCTGGGGACGGACTGATGTTGCCGGCAGAAGTTAAGCCGTGGCAGGAAGCGAGTATCTTCTCTCGAGTGAACGGTTATCTGAAAAGCTGGGCCGTGGACATCGGCGCCCATGTCGAGCAAGATCAGTTGCTGGCCGAAATCGATACGCCGGACCTGGATCATCAACTCGAGCAAGCACGCTCCCAGGCCGCGCTGGCACAAAAAAGTTACGACCTGGCCAAAATTACAAACGAGAAATGGCAGAAGTTATGGCACGAAGGTGTCGTCTCCGAACTCGACGCCCAGAACACAGCCACTGCAGAAGCAACGACTAAGGCCAACGCGGATGCCTTTGCTGCGAATCTTCGCGTTCTCGAACAGCAGGTCGCATTCAAACGTGTCACTGCGCCATTCCCCGGCATCATCACCGCGCGCAATACGAACGTCGGCGACCTGATCGTCGCGAACAACACAGGCATGGAAATGTTTCATATCCAGCAAACGAATCCGCTCCGCATCTATTTCCGCGTCCCGCAGGCTAACGCCACCGATATTCACGTCGACCAAACGATCGATGTGGTCTTTCCTGATCTTGGAGGCAAAACAATTCCGGCCAAAGTTGCCACCACGTCGGAGTCGATCGCGGCAAATTCCCGGACGTTGCTGGTCGAGCTTCACGTCGACAATCCGAACAACGAGATTCAACCCGGTAGTTACGCGCAGGCGCGCCTGGCTTCGGGCCAGTTAGGCCAACTGGTTACCTTGCCGAATAACACGTTGTTGTTCCGTGCGCAGGGCTTGCAAGTGGGAGTGGTAAAACCCGATAACACTGTCGAACTCCGCGACATCAAAGTGGGGCGCGACTTCGGGACGTCGATCGAAATTGTCCAGGGCGTTACGCCGTCGGATAAAGTGATTCTCAATCCCGCCGACTCACTTGTGACCGGCGACGTTGTTCGTATTGCGGCGGCGCCGACCGCGGCGCCTTCATCAGGTCCTGAGTTTGCGACGAAATAATATTCACATCCTTCTGGCATCGCGTTAGGAAAATACCGTGGCTAAAAATTTCAGGGATCTTTCGGAACAGGAAATTCTCGCGCTCGCAATTTCTTCCGAGGAAACGGACGCGCGCATTTATGCCGACTTCGCCGCGGGGCTGAAAACCGATTACCCCGCGACCGCCAAGATTTTTGAAGAAATGGAGGCGGAAGAGGATGAGCATCGCCGCAAACTGATTGAGGATTATCGCCGTCGCTTTGGAGAACACATTCCGCTGATCCGTCGCGAAGACGTGAAGGGATTCGTCCATCGCAAACCGGTCTGGATTATCCGCCCGTTGGGAATCAAAACGGTTCGACAGCACGCCGAAATAATGGAGACAGAGACCCAGCGGTTTTACGAGCGTGCCGCCGGCAAAGTCAGCGACGCGTCGACGCGCAAGTTACTCGGAGATCTTGCTGAGGCGGAGCGAAGACATGTCACGCTGGCGGACGATCTCCAACGCGAACAACTGACTCCGGATGTTGAAGCGGAAGAAGACAAAGCCCATCGCCGACTATTCGTTCTGCAAATCGTGCAGCCTGGACTGGCGGGATTGATGGATGGTTCCGTCTCAACTCTTGCACCGGTTTTTGCGGCAGCGTTCGCGACTCATAATACTCACGCCGCATTTTTGGTCGGCCTGGCCGCCAGTGTTGGAGCGGGAATTTCAATGGGGTTTGCTGAGGCAGCATCTGATGACGGCAGCCTGACCGGTCGCGGCAAACCACTGCTTCGTGGTTTCGTTTGCGGATTGATGACCACGGCCGGAGGAATTGGTCACACCTTGCCGTATTTGATTCCAAATTTTCGGACCGCTACGGCTCTCGCCGTTGTGATCGTGGCAATCGAACTTCTCGCAATTAGCTGGATCCGAAACCGTTACATGGACACGCCGTTTCTCCGCGCCGCGTTTCAAGTAATTGTCGGCGGAGTGTTGGTGTTCCTCGTCGGGATTTGGATCGGAAGCTCTTAAGTGTCGGAAGCGCTTGTGAACTCTATATAATATAGAGAGAGACAAGCGACGGTGGTGGAAACGCATGGAACGGAAAGCCAAGTGCCACCTCCGGCAAGAGCAATTTTGGATATTTGGCGCGAAATTGCACGTATCCCCGATAGATGAGACGTGTTCCGGACATTGCCGCTTGCGGTTACCCGAGCTGCGCGGTTCAATTGCGTGCCGATGCCAGACACGGTGTCATCCGAGGAGATTCTCGATCACCTGATCAACGCGGTGCGCACAGTCCCGCTGACGGAAAAGCCTTTTGACCATCTGCAGCTCTGCGCGGTGTTTCCACCCAGCTGTTACGCGCAAATCATCGCGAACCTGCCGGAGACGCGTTACTACGGCGAACTGAACCACAGCGATGCACGACTCCCCAGTGGCCGCAGCGCGCGCCGCAAACTGGAGCTGCGGACCGCCCAGTTGAGAAAACTTCCGGAGCCGCAAAGAAAAATCTGGAGCGCCATCGCGTCTGCTTTTAAGGCGCCGGAACTCGAAGCCGTTTACAAAGAGCGCTTCGCCGCCGCTCTCGAGTGCCGATTTCAAAAGCCGGCCAGAAATTTGAAACTGCACCCTGCGGGGATTCTTCTACGCGACGTCGGCGGCTACAAAATTTCGGTCCATTGCGACACGTTTCGTAAAGCGATCACCACGCAGTATTACCTCCCGCGTGATGCTTCACAGCTTCATCTCGGCACGACCTTTCACGAAAAGAAGCAGGACGGCACGTTCGTTGAGGTTAAGACACTCGAATTCGCCCCAAACAGCGGCTACGGCTTCGCGGTCGTGTCGGACAGTTGGCACAGCGTGCGTCAGATGAAAAACGAGGATGGCACGCGTGACAGCCTGATGCTGATTTACTATCTCGATCAAGGCTGGCTTGGCGAGGGCGTGAACAGCGCCAAGCGCTTCATTCAAGATCTCCGCTGCACTCTCACGCCGGCAATCTGACACCAGGTAAGTAACCGAAAATGCCAAGACCGATCAGCATCGTGACGGTGAGTTACGACACCTTTTTCTTCGTGCGTCTTCTAGTGGAAAAGGTTCGCGAGTTCATCGGGGCTCGATCTTACGAAGTGATCGTCGTTGATCGCGGGAGTCGCGACGGCACACGCGAGTGGTTGGGCGCGCAACCGGATGTCCGCGTTGTGACGGCAAAATCAAATCGGCGCGGTCATAGTCATGGCGATGCGGCAGAATTAGGCGCCGAGCATGCCCGTTATGATTATATCGTTTTACTCGACTCGGATGCGCACCCGCTCGCGCCAACATGGCTGGAACTGACCGCGGATAAGCTCGATGACCACAATCGTCTGGCCGGCGGCATTTTTCGAGTGAGCCACAAGGCGAACCGGTATGGATGGTACGTTCATCCTCATTTCATGACGTTTCATAAAGGCGATCTCGGCGGAAATGTCACGCTCCGGAAAGTGCAGCAAGACCTTGATACCGGCGAGGCGGCCACGATTCGTTTGTTGGATGCCGGACTCGGCGTGATCGGTTATCCGCTTCAATTTTGTGATGCATTTGCGGTAGGTCATCCTCATTTTCCAACAGTTGCGGCTAGCGTCTTTCACGCTTGGTACGGCACGCGATTGGGCAAAGAGGCGCCGCTCGTTAATCGGGAGACAAACGGCGCTGTGACCGATGCGAATTATCTTTATCCCTTACAAGCGCGTCTGCGCCAGGCGTATAAACTTGATTATTAAACGGGTCAGCTGTTCGCCAACATTCCGGCAGGAAGATGACGGATCGTGAACAGTGCCAGCCGAGCTAACTAGTCAGTATGATCCATGCGATGACTGAGGCAGGTACGGTCGAATCAGCAGACGGAACAAGAGCTCGCCGACACCGTCATCATGCACCTTGACGCGCGGTTGGAGAAACGGGTTACGGTGTGAACGCGCCAGACCGCTGCGTGTTGTACATGCTCCGCAGAAACCGGCGGCGCGTACCAGCTCTGGTGTCCGCTCGTTCAGGCCGCCAAAGGGATAGCAGAAAGTGCGCAGCGTTTGCCGTGTATGAGCTTCGACTTCCTGTTTGCCCTCGCTGATTTCACGGTATGCCTCGGCGTCGTCCAGTGCACCCAAATGCAGGTGAGATCGGGTATGCCCACCCACTTCCCAGCCTCTGTCTACGAGCCCATTCAGCTCCTTCCAATTGAGTAAAGGCAATTCCGGCTTACCGAAGTTGCGGTCCCATCTATTGGTCGCCCCGACACAGCTCGAGACAACAAAAACGGTCGCAGGAAAACCAAATTCAGCCAGAATCGGAGCGGCCACTTCGCCGATACAACGGTAGCCATCATCAAACGTGATGGCGAACGTGCGCCGTGGCAGAGTACGTCGTTGTGTCATCGCCTCAGTGACTTCAGCAAAAGTCAGGGCTTGGTAACCTAAGGCCGCCATTGTGCGCATCTGGCGACGGAACGATTTCGCAGAAATATTAAGGAAAGCATCTTCCGGCCGCGAGATGGGGTGCCCCACTTTGTGATACATAAGAATGGCGCTCGTCAAAACCGGAGTCGAGGCAGCGGGTTGCGTCATGGTTCGTGACCCATCCCGGCCCTTGTGTCGACCCGCAATAATTCTTCGTACACTTCCTCGGTGCTATTAACCATCCTGGCGATCGAGAAGTAGCTGCGCACACGCTCTTGGCCTGCCTCACCCATGACCGCGCGCTGCTCAGGATTTTGCAGCAAGAAAATTATAGCTTCGGCCAGCGCGGTTGCTTCACGCTCAACCAGCAGTCCTGTCTCCCCTTCTTTCACCACTTCGGGAAGGCCGCCAACACGCGTCGCGACAACTGGTTTAGCGAGGCCCATCGCCTCAATGGCTACCAAACTGAATGTCTCAATCCGGGAAGGCACCACGATGAGGTCCATCGCGCTTATTAAATGCGCGACATCGTCACGAAAACCGGTGATCCGCAAACGTGCGGCGACATTCTCGGCGACAGCCATTTCGATGAGAAGTTGCTGGAAGTCTGCCTTGGCAGGGCCGACAAAGACGAAATAAGCCAGCGGACACTTTGTTATAATAGCACGCGCAGCTTCAACCAGAAGCCATTGCCCCTTAAGTTCTCCCAAGTGTCCGACTAGCCCAATCAGTTGCGCTTCCGCCGGTACTTGGAGCTCCGTGCGAACACGCACCTTTTCCGAAGCCGGCGTGGCGGAAGGTCCTAATTTGTCCAAGTCCGTCTGTCTCCGCTCCAGGATATCCGTGCCGTGGTAGACTGTCCGCACATAATTCGGCGGAATGCCTTGTCCGAGAAGCGCGTCGCGGAGGAAATTTGATACTGCGATGACTCGATTTCTGCCGTGTGGGAGAATCTGACGATAGCCACGGCAATACACCAGAGCATGGATCGAAGCGACAACCGCGCAGCGTGTCCAGAAACCAAGCAAAAAAGCCTGATAAGCGGCGCGTGAAGCATGGCCGTGAATAATATCGATTTGCTGGTCCTTGATCACGCGGACTAAAGTCATCAACGTCATACCGCAGCGCAGTCCATGCATTTCCAACTCGATCACCGGAATGTTGGAAGCCCGCGCCTGAGCCGGCAGCCAGCCCCCCGGTCGGCAAACGAGTGTGACCTGATGGCCGCGCTGGCGCAGTCCCTCCGCCAACGTCAGCATATGCCGGCTTGCTCCACATGGGTATGAGTGAGCAAACATCTGAAGAATCTTCATCTGCTTTTCGGGACGGTTACGATATAAACTCGGCGTATCGTGTCCATTCCTCGCGATTGCCAGCGGAATCGCGCCCAGCACAAGATCGAACGGCGTCACGGAGCTGAGTTTCCGGACCGCGATCACAGAAGATTCTTTAGCCGACAGGCTAATTGAGGTAAACAACGAAGCCGATGTCCACGCCCGCTTTGCAGGGTTCCTCGCCGGCTAACGAAAGCTCCGCATTCACTCGCGTTTTCCGAAATGAGCCAGCATGGCGGCGCCTGATCACCGCGCTCGGAGCCGCCACGCTGATCGGTTGCGCCGTTCGCGCAATCGCCAAACCCTACGACGATGACTTCAAATTGCATTGGGAGACAGGCCGCCGTTTTTTAGCGAAGGAATTTCTCTATACCGGCGGACACGATTTTCCCTATCCGCCGTTTTTTGGGATGACGTTTGCGCCGACCGCGCTTCTGCCAATGCCGATTGCGAAGGCGGCTTTTTATCCCGTGGGAGTTGCAGCGTTGCTGGCGCTGTTGTGGACACTGCGACGACTGATCCGGTCCGCGTTTTCCCTCAATGAAAAGCAAACGTTCTGGGTCACGGCCATTGCCGTATTCCTTGCTATCCAATTCATTATCCACGACCAGGCGGAGCTTGGATTGAATACCGCGCTGGTAGCTCTCACCTGGTTAGCTATCTACTTGTGGAAGCAACACCGCGACCTGCTTGCCGGAGTAAGCCTTGGAGTCGCGATTGCGATCAAATGCACGCCAGCGATTTTTCTTGGCTATTTTTTATGGAAGCGGCAATGGCGCATGGTGATGTGGACGACTGGGGCCGCGTTACTTTTCACAGCAGCGCCGATGATATGGCAGGGACCAACTTCCTGGAGTATGCACATGAGAAACTGGGTGGGCACCGCCGTTGAAGGAGTATCAGGCTCGGGGTTTGAGGCGAATGAAGACTTCCGGGACAAGAACATGTCGCTGCGTCCAGTTCTGATGCGTTATCTCGTTCGCCAACCGGCAGGAAATTTCGATCCCAACCTTGATCCGCCGCCTCTCGATTTTCTTGATCTCTCGCCCGGCGTTGCCAGCGGAATCGTGGACTCGATTTTGGTCATCCTTCTTGCCGTCTTCTTGTGGTGGTCTCGCGGAGCTGTGGGCGCGAGGGATGAACCCCGGCTGCTCTGGGAATTGGCCGCGGTCGGTTTGCTCATGGTGCTCTTCTCGCCCATTACCTGGGGCCAACATTGTGTTGCGCTTTTGCCCGCCTGTTTTCTAATCGCCGCGTTGTTATTGCTGCGCGATCGCTTTCCTCGCTGGATCATCGCATTGCTGTCGATCTACGTCTTCTTTTGTTCTCTGGCGGGACGGGATTTGATTGGTCGACGTCTGTCACTTTTACTTGTTAGTTATCACGTCACGACATTCTGCATCGTGAGCCTGTTTGTAATTCTTCTTGCGGGACCGCGGTTGCAGGTGACGCGGGATTGAAGTGCTGCCGGCGCTGGAGATCATGATTAAACGGATCGGCACTGCACCTTCGACTGTTGGCGGATCGATTGACGACCAGCGACTGCTTCGGCGCTGGTTAATCGTTTTCAGATCCAACCTCTCGTTGCGAGCAGATCTGAACTCGGTCCCAAAGATACAGGGCCTATTCGTTTGGAAGTGATTCATCTGATTCGCTGAATCCGCTATGAATCATCGGCGTCCGAGGAAACGATGAACCCGCGCCGCTGATGCTATTTCATTCATTCGCCTTTTTTATTTTCTTCAGCGTTACCTTCAGCGTCTACTGGATTCTTCGCGCACACGAATACCGGATGGCGTGGCTGCTTGTCGCCAGCATTGTTTTTTATGCGGTATGGAATGCATGGTTTGTCCTGCTGATCGCGTTCACTGCCGGTGTCGATTACGTCTTTGCGCTGCGCATTGAGCGCGCCGCGACGCCGCTGCGTCGCAAATGGCTTCTGATCGCGAGTCTGACTATTAGTTTATCGCTGCTCGGCCTTTTCAAATACGCCAATTTCCTGCTCAGCGCTTCAACGGGTTTGCTCGCGATCGTCGGGGTTCACGTTGCGCCACCTGTGCTCCAGATCGTGCTGCCTCTTGGCATTTCATTCTACACTTTCGAAACGATCAGTTATGTGGTGGATGTCTACCGCCGCAAATTGCCAGCTGAGCGCAATCCACTTCACTACGCGCTCTACATTATGTTCTTCCCTCATCTCATCTCGGGGCCGATCGTCCGACCTCTTCAATTTCTGCCGCAGGTCCGCGCGATAAAGCACTTCGATTGGGCCCGGTTACAACTAGGCGTTCAACTTTTCCTGCGTGGCCTGTTAAAGAAGACAGTCCTGGCCGATCGGCTCGCGCTTATTGTCGATCCGATCTTCCAGGGCCCGGCGCAATTCTCTTCCGCAACACTCTGGTTGGCTGCGGTTGGCTATGCCGTCCAAGTCTATTGTGATTTCTCGGGCTACACGGACATGGCTCTGGGCACCGCGCATACGCTCGGTTTTAAATTGCCGCAGAACTTTAACCAACCATACCTGTCCGCCAGCATCAGTGAATTCTGGCGGCGCTGGCACATCACGCTTTCGAGCTGGGTGCGTGACTATCTTTACATTCCGATGGGCGGGAGCCGCGGAGCAAAGTGGAAAACGTATCGGAACCTCATTGTGACCATGGCCGTGCTCGGCTTGTGGCATGGAGCGGGTTGGAACTATATCGTCTTTGGCCTGTATCATGGAGTCTTGCTCTCCTTGGAACGTGCGTTTCCTTTTCCTGCCTGGAGCAATGCCGGCCTGCCCCGCATCGTCCGGATCGCCTGGACTTTCTTTTTGCTTTGCCTCGGCGTGGTTATCTTTCGCAGCCAGTCGTTAGCTAGCGCCTGGCTAATGCTCAGCCGGATGTTTCATCCCCTCGCCGGTGCAACCCCGCCCACCGCCGCGATTCTCACCACGCTCATCATCATCGGATTGATTTTCGCCGGACATCTGATCGGTCGGACCAGAATCAGTCGCAACCTGCAATCGTTTGTGCCCGCACCCGCGATGGGCGTCGGACTCGCAATCCTTTTTCTTCTGATTCAGTTGCTGATTCCGGAGGACGCGCGGCCGTTTATCTACTTCCAGTTCTAGAATGTCGATGCCACCACATCTCGACGATTTCAGTAGCCGCTCCCGCCGCACGCTTTTGTGGTGCGCGCTTTTCTTATTAATTTCGCCAATCCCCGGTGGCTGGCTGATCGACCACTGTCCCATGCATATTCGTTTTCCCGAAGGAGCGGCGACGGTTTCTTCCTGGGAAAAGGCAAATCCGCATCCGAATATTCTTCTTTTGGGCAGCTCGCGCTTTGGATCCTTCATCCGTACCGCCGATCTTTCAGCCGCAACAAAACAGCTGGTGGGAAATGATTCGCCGCTTTTCTTCAACTCCGCGATTCCGGGCGGCGATCCGATCACACTCGAATTCCTCACTCGCCACTTACTGGCATCCCGAAGCGCTCCCCCGCGTCTGGTTGTGCTGGAAACGAACGCCGATCTCCTCGCGCGAGATAATCTTTATTTTATCGGTGTCGTCACCCGAATAATGACCGCGGCGGATATTCCCAAATATCTGGGCGATATTCTTCGTTACCACGATGGTCTTTCCAGGCTGCTTTCCTCACGACTCATTCCGTTCTTTCGCCATCGCAGTCATCTGCTCGCTTGGGCGGATGAAGCCGTCAGCGGGATGTTTACGCAAAATAAATCGGCAGTTAATGAGACCCAGCAGCTTTTGGATCGATGGCGCGATCTCGCGAACGACAAACCAGACGCTTTCCCACCGGCGGAGCGGCTACGAATCGCTTTGCGACACTTTGAGATTCATCTTCGGCATTATCAACTCGCTGGTACGACGCCCTCGGCCTTCGAAGCAACGGTCGCAATGCTGCGCGCGCGCGGTTGCACTGTCGTCCTGGTGGAGCCGCCGTTGAGCTCGGCTCACCGCGCCCTTTTCAGCACGGACATGCAAACCCAATTCGAAGCATTTGTGCAGCGACTGCACCATTCTTATGGATGTCAGTTATTTGACTATTCGGACCGACTCCCAGATACACACTTCTCTGATAACCATCATGCCAATGCCGAAGGCAGCTTGAAATTCACCGAGCTGCTCGCGCGTGAAGTGGTCGCGCCGGAATGGCGAAATTTGGAAGCGAAAAAGAGAGAATAGCAGCAGGGCTCCAGTTTATTGTTAGCGACTCGATTTGGAATGCCAACACCAGCACTGACGCCACCGACTTCTCTCGCAGCATGGCTGGGGAAGAAGTGGGCAATGGTGGCCTTGATCTTTGCCTTTACGGTCGCGGTCCTCCCCAATCTTACGGTCCGGTCGTTCGTCTGGGAGGAAGGAACAAACGCTGAGCTCGCTCGGGACATTTCGGTGCGGGGAGACCTGATCGCGCCCGCCATTTACGGGAAACGTCGCGTGAAAAAGCCCCCTCTTATGCCGTGCCTGATCGCGAGTGTGGCGTATCTGACCGGGGAGGTAAACGAGTGGTCCGCACGACTCCCAGCGATGGCGGCGGTGCTAATCACTGCGCTCGTCCTCCTTCAGTTCACGCGCCGCTTCGCCAGCCAACGGGCGGCGCTATTTGCTGCCGGATGTTTCGTTTTCTGTCCATTGGTCTTGCGCAAAATAACGATTGCCGAAACCGACACGATCGTCACGGCGCTGGTGTTTGGTGCATTCGTCGTTTGGTGGGGTGCAAAAGGCCAAATCGGCGCCGGCCGTGCTCTTGCTTGCGGTACGCTTCTCGCCGCTGCCGCAATGGCAAAGGGCCCGCAGCCTATCGCATATTTTGCGCTCGGCATCGGCGGCCATCTCGTGGCGCGCAAGAAATGGGGCGAGTTTGTCCAACTCGTTCTCGTCTTAATCATACCTGCGGCGGCCATTTTCGCGTGGGTTTACGCGGTCTATCACCCGGGCGATTTGTCTGTCTGGTTGGACGATATGCGCCTCACTTCGCGCACGAGCATCGCCATTTATCTTACGGACCGCGGACGCTTTGGCGGAACTTTCTTGCTTGATTTGCTTCCGGCGATTCTGTTGACACCGTTTTTTTGGATGAAGCGGAAGCAGTGTGTGGACGAAGAAAAGCGAGCCTTATGGGAAATGCTTCTTTGGTACGCAGGGGCGGCGACGCTCGCGCTGTTTTTCTGGCCCGGAGCGAACACTCGTTACGCCATGCCGGCGGCGCCCGCTATTGCAATGATGGCGGGGCTGGCATTCGATGATCTTTGGCAGCTTCGGCACCTCGTCACGCGACTCGCGATCTCTCTTCTCGCGGGACTAATGGTGTATCAATTTGTACTTGTTTGCATTGTGATGCCGGTTTTCGCCGCGCGTTTTGGCGCAAGTCGGACTGCCGGTTTTGCGATCGCTCAAGCCGTGGGCCAATCAGTGCCGGTTTTCAATGTTGGCGGGCCGAACCCAAATCAGTTGTTCTATGTTTCGCGCCCGATTCGCTGGATTGAGCGCGAGGAAGCTTTGCAATTAAAAACTCCCGCGTGGCTGGTTCTCGCGCCTTGGGAACTGAAATGGATCAAAAGCCACCATCCGGATTATTTCTTTGGTGAAGCGATCCAGACAACCTCCGGTCCTGGTTTGATTGCGGTACGGATTGGCCCGGTGCAAAACGGCGGGAGGTCTTGGCCGTGACGGACGCCCAAATCGCGGCGTTTCTCAGCCGGGGGAAGATGCAACGCATCCTGCGGGCGCCGTCACGTTTCGTTAGGCGGCTTCGGGACACATTTAGATCATGATGTCTGCAAAGGTTTCCGTTTGCATCGATTCGTTTAACTACGGCCGTTTTTTACCTGAAGCGATCGAGTCCGTGCTGGAACAATCGTTCCCGGATTTTGAGTTAGTTATTGCGGACGATCGTTCGACCGATAACTCGGTCGAGATCGCGCAGAGCTATGCGGCGAAAGACGCTCGGATAAAGATTGATATCGCTCCGGTTCATCGTGGAATGGTGAAAAATCGCAACGCTTGTCTGTCTCTGGCGCGCGGTGAGTACGTAAAATGGTTACACGCAGATGATTTTCTCTGTTCGGGCGAGGCGCTCGCTCGGATGGTGGCAGCGCTGGACACTAATCACGCCGTAAGTCTGGTTGCATCGGCGCGTCGAATCGTAAACGAGCGATCGAAGCCGATCGACATCTGGTCCTGCTTCGACCAGGAACGTCCGGTCGCCGGCACCACGGTCATCCGCCGTTGCCTGTTTGAGCAACGCAACCTGATTGGCGGGCCGAGCGCGGTGATGTTTCGCCGCGCGCTCGCTGCCCGTGGCTTTGACGAAGATTTCTTTGTCATGGCCGATCTGGAAATGTGGTTCCATCTGCTCGAGCAAGGTTGCTTCGATTATATCCGGGAGCCGCTCTGCGCTTTTCGAAGTCATAGGCAGCAGCAAACGCAAAGAGACCGTTCTGCGCTCGCTCCGGCGCTGGAAAATCGCGAGTTGCTCAGCCGCTATCTCCACAAAAATTATGTGCAGTTAAGGCGGTGGATCTCGAAGTACCTTGAGTACGATGCGGTTCGCCGAATTGTGCGACGCAGCCGCAAACTCAACTTGAACGACGGCTGCGCAGAGCAAGCGGTTTACAAGTGGGGCGGGCGGAAGAAATACCGGGCCGCAGCGTTAAAGAATCGTTATCGCGAAGCTCTTTTGAAAGTACGTCGCATCTATGAGCGGCATCTGCGTCGTCCACCTCATCGTCGGGTCGGCAAGCACTCACTGGGAATCAATGTCGCCGGATTCGCTCAAAGCGTGTACGGAATCGGCGATTCCTCCCGCGCGATGTGGCGAGTAGTGCAAGCGACAGGTCTGCCCTGCGTCTTAATTAACATCCGCAGCCGGGTTCACAGCAATGCCGACGCGAGCGTAGGCGAGTTCGCGCGGAACAACCCGTTTTGCGTCAATCTGATGACATTTTCCTTCGACTATTCGCGCCGATTCTATCGCGACATGGGACCGCGGTTCTTTGCCGGGCGTCACAACATCGGTCTCTGGTATTGGGAACAGGAACATTTTCCGATGCGATGGCATTCGGCATTCGATTACTACGACGAGATCTGGGTATCGACACACTTTACCCGGAAGGCGATCGCGGCCGTTTCGCCAATCCCGGTGCGCAAGATCACTTATCCATTCTATCTCAACGAGACCGAGGCGGTGTCTAGTCGCAGCCGCTTTGGCGTGCCCGACAACGCCTATATCTTTCTGTTTACGTTCGATTTTTGCAGCACGATTGACCGAAAAAATCCGGCCGCGGTGATTGCCGCGTTTCGCCGTGCCTTCCGTCCGGACGACGCAGCGCTGCTCGTGATTAAATCGATTAACCGAGAGTACGATCGCGCTGGACGAGACTCGTTAGGCCGACAAAGCGAAGGCGCAAAGATCGTCTTCATGGATACACATGTTTCGGGAGCGGAACTGAACGCGCTATTCGCGTCAGCCGATTGTTATGTCTCGCTCCACCGCTCGGAAGGTCTCGGTCTCGGATTGGCGCACTCCATGTATCTGGGCAAGCCGGTGATCGCGACCAATTACTCTGGCAATCTGGAGTTCATGAATGTCGACAACAGCCTGCTAGTAGATTATGCGATGACGGAGCTGAATGAAGATTCCGGTCCGTACGAACGCGGAACGCGCTGGGCCGAGCCAAATGTGGAGCACGCCGCCAATCTCATGCGTTGGGTCTACGAGCATCCGGCGGAAGGTGAAGCTATCGGCACGCGCGCCGCCGTGGACATTCGGCGCACCCTCGATCCGAAGATCACCGCGGCGGAAATTACGCAGCGAGTGAGAGATCTCGATTCGCCGAAGCGCGAGACAACGCTGCGGTGATGAAGTTGGACCGTAACGTGATTGGTTATGTCATGCGCTTTTGCGAGCCGAAACGAGCAGGTATGCTTTGCAAAAGAAGCCAAAATAGGCCGCCACGGCCCGGCAGACGAGCGACGTACCAACAGCCCTGGTGAGTCTCAGACGCCCGGCTCGATACTCGGTCATCGGCCAGCGGGCAAGGTTTGTGCGGAATTTGCCGAGACAAGCGTTCGTCTCATCCTTGATGTCAATATTTGTGAAACCGGCTACTGATAATCGGTTCCGATATTCTGCGCTATCGCGAACATGATTGGCGCGCGGAACGTGCCCCATTTTCCCCAACGTTTCCGAAAAGTGTTTGAACAAGATATCGGACATGACCAGCGAACCTCCTGGCTTAAGCACTCGGAAAGCTTCGCGGAAAAAATCGTCGCGCGTATTGAAATGAAACGCTGCCTCCACGCAAATGACCGCGTCGAAATGAGCATCGGAAAACTGAAGTTCAGTGGCGTCCATTACCGCAAAAGTGGCGCCGGGGCATCGCTCCCGCGCCAGGTCAATCTGCGTCTTCGAGATGTTTATGCCGGTTATCATTTGCGGTGCGAACGTATGCGCGAGCCGCTCCGACGAAGCGCCTAGCCCGCAGGCCACATCGAGGATGGAGCCGGTTTTGTTAGGCAGTCTGTCTACCAGTTGATCCACCAGCTCTTGGCTGGCGGCGCGCTGTGATTTCGTTTGCGCCGTCCAACAGCCAAAATTGAAGAAGCCGCTGTTATCGTAATATCGGCGGACGACACTTCCCACCATCAGGCGGTCGTAAAGGCGGGTCGTTTGGCTTGGTGCTGACATCTCAATTGGCGATTACATAGCGGCGGGCAGATCGACCAGTTCGTGGACGGTGCCAGCAAACGGGACCGCGACGGGCATGGTTGTTTTGTCGCGAAAAATAATCCGCAATGCGGGAGACGGAGAGAGGGTGATGGTGGTGCGATGGTTTATTCGCGTTCCAGCAGCCAGTTCGATACGATATCTCGATAAAATAGCGGCCAGTGCGATCTTGGCCATTTGAGTTCCGAAAGCAGCGCCAGGACACATCCGGCCTCCCGCGCCAAAGACGGTATAATCGTAAGGGGAAGGTTGCAGGTCTAGCCACCGCTCCGGATGGAAACGGGAAGGATCGCGATAAATCTCGGGGTTTCGATTGATGAGATAGGCGCTGGCCAGAACGCGCAGGCCGGGAGGAACTCGGATGTCGCCGAGGTTTGTTTCGCTGAGCGAACGGCGAAATCCGATTGGGATGGGAGGAAATAGCCGCATTGATTCCTTGAGGACTCCATCCAGTAAGGGCAGCTCACCAATTTTATCCATCGACGGAGGTGCACCAGCGACAGCCTCGTCAATTTCTTCGGCCAAGCGAATGGCGATGGTCCGATGCTGCGACAACAAAAGCAGCGTCCAGTTCAACGCGTTCTGACAAGTTTCGTAGGTCGCTCCGAACGTGAATATGAGAATGCTGCCGATCAACTCACGGGTCGCCGGCTCACCGCGTTCGTCAGGGTTGTTAACCAGAATGGAGAGGATGTCTTTCGGATCGATCTCACCGTGTTTTTGCGCGGCCCACTCCATGATCTCGACTTCAAGCTTCGGCGCCGTTCGGAGCCACCTCCAATAAGCACGGCCGGGAAACGGCCAGGACGCTGCCGCCGCGTAGCTGATCTTGCGGGCGATCGGTAGCGCCCGTTTATGATCGTCCCCAAACAGCAATTTGATGGAAAGATCCTGCATCAGATGTTCGGTGAGTAGCATCACATTGATCGCTTCCCCGCGCGGCCACGCTTGAACATGACGCTGCGCAACCGTCGCCATGTCCGGACTCATGGCTGCAACGGCCGGTTTACTCAGCGGCAGACTGATCAGCCGGCGATAATGAGCGTGCCGTGCACCTCGCAGACGGGTCATGGAAAGGCTGAGCCGTGAGGCCGCGTGGTTTTTGAACGCGCGCATGGCGACGTTCACCCCTCGCCACGCGTCCAGATTGGAGTACATGGTGCGATAGAGTTCAGCGTCGGCAATACAACCCAGCATTTGCGGACGCGAAGGCCGCGAGTGCGGATAATGCAGAAGGACATAGGGGCCGTGTTTACGGTGTAGGCGACGCGTCGTGGCCAACGGATTAGTGGCGATGCCAAACAAAATCGGCAGAGACGACAATTTCCCCAGATACGTCGGTGTCATCGTCCTAGACCGCTGATTGTCGCGTGCAAATCAATCTCAAACGTCGAACATCAAACATTCTTCCGCGGGTGTTATGCAATACCAGAATGGCTGCTTTTGTTTCAGCAATAGAATAGCCCGCAGTACTCCGTTTGCTTGCGCTGCTTCGCATTGACAGTGTAAGACTCAATTAGGTGAAGAAGCCATTCAGGCAAGAGTCGGCCGCGGTTTCTCCGCGGGAAATAATGAAACAGATTTACGACGCGGCCAGCACAGATCCGTGGCGGCCTAGTCATCGTGTTGTAACAAAGCCGCTGCCGGCCAGCCTACCGTCTGATGCTCATCTCTGTCAGGTGCACGATTCGTTGAAGCGTGCACACAGGAAATCGTTCGTTCGGGCGATGAAGCCGTTGCGGCGTCTCCTGCGAAATCAGGGCGCGGTAAACGACAGCCTGATCGACGCGCTGTTCCACCTTTCTGCGCAAACGCAGGAAATGGTCGAAGAGATCAGGGATTTGCGAACGCAGCTCGCCGCTTTGCAGAAGCAGATCCCGCCCGCGGAGTAAAAGTAGCGCATGCGCGTTATCGTCGCATCTGTTCGGACGCCTTTTGTTCAAGGCGGAGCGGAAATCCACGCCGAGCAACTGATCAACGCGCTGCTCGCCGCTGGGCATCAGGCGGAGTTGGTCACAATTCCATTCGATGCCGGAAATGCGGAGCGCATTCCCGATCAGATGCTGTCCTGCGCCCTGATGGATTTAGCCGAAATCAACGGCGCGACGGTAGATCGGCTGATCGCTCTGAAGTTTCCTGCCTATCTAATGCCTCATCCCAACAAGGTGGTCTGGCTCATGCACCAGCACCGGCCGGCATATGATCTCTGGAATAATTCTTTAGGCAATCTGCACACCGCTGCGCGTGGCGTCATTGTGCGCGACATCATTCGCCGGGCTGATGCGAAGATGTGCGAGGAGGCGAAGGCGCTTTTTACCGTCTCGGAAAACGTCACTCGGCGTTTGCGTGATTTTTGGAATGTCGACTCGACTCCACTCTATCATCCACCGGCACACGCTGACCACTTCTACTGTGCCAATGAAGTTGACGACTACATTTTCTTTCCGAGCCGCCTCTCCACCAACAAGCGGCAGGACCTTGCCCTTCGCGCGCTCGCACTCACACGCAATCCAGTGCGGTTGAGATTCAGCGGTCTTGCCGATCAAGCGCCGTATGGCGAAGGGCTCATGCGTTTGACGCGCGAAATGGGCATCGACTCGCGCACCGAGTGGGTTGGATTTCTCTCAGAAGAAGAAAAGCGCGACACCTACGCGCGCGCGATCGCCGTTGTCTATCCGACCTTCGACGAAGATTACGGTTACATCACGCTGGAGGCGATGCTTGCTTCCAAGGCCGTGATCACGTGCGACGATTCCGGCGGGCCACTAGAGTTTGTCCTGCCTGACAAAACGGGCCTGATTACGCCGGCGAATCCCGACAATTTGGCGGCGGCTATCGACACGCTTTGGCAGAATCGCGAGCTGGCGAAGAAACTCGGGCACGCCGGGCGGGCTCATTACGAGGCGCTCGGTCTCTCCTGGACGAAAGTGGTGAAGCAGTTACTCGCGTGAAACTAAATTGGTTTTCACCTGTCCCGCCCACGCCCTCATCGATCGCGCTCGATACCGCGGCGGCATTGCCGGCCTTGGCCAGGCAATCGAGTGTGACGCTCTGGGCGCATGAAGTGAGTTGGTCTCCCGAATTAGAAGAACATGCCCGTGTGCTCCACTACGACCCGACCAACATGCCGTGGGCGGAGATCAATGCCGCAGATGTAACGATTTTTCACATTGGTAATCACCCGGAATTTCACGCGCCCATCTGGCAGGTGAACCGCCAACATCCCGGCATCGTAGTTTTGCATGACCTGGATGTGCAGCAGTTCTTCGCCGCTCTGGTGGTCCGAAACCTGGGACTGAGCCCAAGTGAGTATCGCGAAATGATGGAGTTTTATCATCCCGGGAGCGGACCTGAGTTGGCTGAGGCTTTCCTTTCCGGCGCGCGTAGCGCCGACGAGATGGGTCAGGCCTGTTCGCTTACCGGCGCAGCGCTTGAGAACGCCATCGGCGTTGTGGTTCATACTGAGCTTGGTCGCTCATTGCTGGCTAATACTACGACATTGCCGGTTGCCTACGTTCCCCTCTTTGCCTTGCCTGATGGCGCTGAGGAGGTCGATGAAAACGAGCAGAGCGACCCCCGGTCCAACGAACGAACATATCGCATCATTACCTTTGGTTTCCTGGGACCTAACCGCCGGCTCGATTCCGTTCTCAACGCTTTGCGCACCTTTCCGCAAAGGCATCGGTTCCGGCTCGATGTCTATGGCATTTTGGAAAACGAGAACTCGATCCGGCAAATGATTCACGACTTCGAGCTAACCGACCTTGTCACGATACATGGCTTCGTCCCTGCAACCGAGCTGACCGCGGCCTTGTCGCGCAGCGATCTGGCTGTGAACCTGCGCAATCCGACCATGGGCGAAGTTTCCGCCAGCCAACTTCGGATTTGGCAGCACGGCCTGCCGAGTCTCGTGACCGATATCGGATGGTACGCAACGCTTCCAAACGATATCATCGCGCGCGTCCGGCAGGACGCCGAATTGGAAGACATCCAGACTCACTTCGCGAACTTCCTACGCGCGCCCGAGTCCTACCGGCAACTTGGACGTAACGGCCGCCACTATGTCAAAGAGCATCATACCGTGGATGCTTATGTGCGCGCTCTGCTTGACTTGGTGGAAGCAACTCTCCGTTCTCGGCCTCGCCAAGCCGTCGACTGGGTGTCGGGCCGCACGGGCCGCGCCATCAGCGCTTGGTTCGCCGACGAGGCGGCCGGAGTTTTGCTGCCAAACCTCGCCGGCGCCATCAGCCGGTTGTTCGACCAACGTAATACGCCGGATAAGCGTAATCGCACCGATCGCACGCACCGACGAAATCGTTGAGCCGTTAGCAAATCAAGGAGGTGCAGTGTTAGCTCGAGCAGTCGTATCGCGAGACGCGCCCAGGAACTGCGGATGCTTCCAGTCCCAGAGACGCCCAACGTCCTCGTCTATATTAGTGGGTCGGATGTTCCAGGCCGAGGCATCCCGCGAAATGGCGCCAATCCCGTTGAGTGTGGCGCTGCACACAAGCAACAGCGCAGCAAAACCCCACTCGGTCCGCACGCGAAGGACCGAATCCTGGGTCGGGTTCTTCTCTCTCCATTGTAACCTTGCCTTGATCGCAAGCATCCCGAGTAACGCAAACCACGGGACCAAATCGGTGCTCAGGCGCGGCCCGTAACAGTGGCCAGCGTACCATAGGATGAATCCAGAAATCAGTATCAAGTGAGCGCAGACAACACTGATGGACAGGATGAACAGCCTTGTTCGCAAAGCTTGGCGATAACGCACTAACAAATAGGCGACGAACATAACCACTGGAACGTAAATCAATAACCCGCGTGACGGACTAATCAGACTGCCCGCGAAACCCTCCCAGAAGGACATGCCAAAGCGGAAATTACGTGATTGATAATAGGGCGGTAGAAGTTGCCCGAAGTGATACCGCGAGTAGGCGACAAAGCAGCCCAACCAGAGACAGGCCGTGACAGCGAAGGAAAGCAGAATAGCTCGATGATAAATAACCAAATAGAGCGCGATCCCAGCAATCGAGATGCTGAATGTCGGCCGGACAAAATATGACCACATTAGGCAGTTGGCGAGAAGCACGGGGCTCAGACGCGTTTGTTTCGTTTCCGTTCTGACAATTAGCCAGATAACGAAACCGAGGATGAACACTCCCCATGTGTGCGACCACATTGCGCGTGAAGCGGTGCTCCAAATTTGAGTTCCGAAGGCTGTTGCCAATACAACGAGTAAGCTCCATCGAAACGGAAGGAGCAGCCGGGCCGTCAAAAAGATAATCACGGAGAAGCCGGCCATGAGAAGCGCGGCGAGACCTGCCTCTATCCGCGATTCGCCGCGGTTGTCGTAGATTCCATTTTGATCGATGGCGGAGGTGCCCATGATGTTCGCGAGAGCCACGTAGGGCGTAGAGAGAATGACACTGCCCATCGGAAACAAATAATAGAAACGGTCCCCGACCTGGTCTATCTGATACGGTTGATCGACACCTCCGCGGTGGACTTGTCCGGGGTTTTTCGATTGTAATGATGGAAACGCGCTGCGGTCGAAGCTGAAGGTGTGGTTCCGCAGCAACTGCTCACTAAACATCATTTCGTACGTCGAATCGCTCACTGTGTGAATTGGCGAAATCCGAAAAACAACAAAGGTGGCCAGAAAGATAATTGCCACGCATATCCGATCTTTGTTCGAGCCCATTGCGTCGATTAAGAGTTACCTCGGCCGAAAGCAGCGTTGGCCGGCGACGGACTGGGGGGTCGCACGGCAACAATCATACGAGCTTGGAATCGCATCGCGGTCGGTTAGTCATTTATGGCAGCAAAACCCGCGGCATGACAAACCCGAACTGTAACAGCTTGCCTGCCCGATACCGAGGCGAATGACTATGCCCAAGCCTGTCTTCACCTCGGTTGCACCCGGCGCAGCGCTTTATGCCATGCGCCGCGATCCGCTCGCATTTTTCACAAAGCTCGCGCAGGAGCAGGGCGACATCGCCTGTTTCCGCCTCGGCGATCACGAGCACGATCTCTATCTCCTCAACCATCCTGATTACATCCGCGAAGTCGTGGTCGCGCAGGACCGCAATTTTACCAAATGGTTCGCGGTCGATCGGATCAAAGAAGTCCTCGGTCAAGGACTCTTCGTGAGCGAAGGCGATTTCCATCTCACTCAGCGGCGCCTGTCTCAGCCGGCCTTTCGTCACGAACAAATTGCCTCGTACGCCGAGCAAATGACATCTCTCGCTCTTCGATTAGGAGAGCGTTGGCGACCGAACACAGTTGTCGACATCTGTCGGGAGATGAACTGGCTCGCGATGATGATTGTCGCCGGCACCCTGTTCGGTGCCGATGTCGAATCCGACGCTGAAGAAATCCGTGCGGCATTGAGCGAGATTCTGGAGCAGTTTGAACGTTCCATCCTCCCCCCGGCCGACCGGAAGGATTTTGAAAACGCGCTTGGACGGCTTGATTCGGTCGTTTATCGAATGATCAAGGAGCGGCGGGCGACCGGCATTGATAGCAGAGATTTGCTCTCGGTGTTTCTGCTTGCGGAAGATTCGGAAAAAGGCGGACGCCGAATGAGCGATCAACAGGTGCGCGATGAGGTGATGACGATTTTTCTCGCCGGTCACGAGACCTCGGCAAATGCATTGGCGTGGAGTTGGTATCTGCTTTCACAGCATCCGGAAGTGGAAGCAGAATTTCACGAGGAAGTGGATCGAGTGCTCAATCGACGCATTCCACGGTTTGACCAGGTTCCGAAGCTTGGCTTGACCGCGCGCATCTTCGCCGAAGCGCTGCGACTTTATCCGCCAGCTTGGGCGATCGGCCGGAGTGCAATTCGGGAGTGCCGGATCGGTGATGTGACTATTGCGCCGGGTTCAGTTGTGATTCTCTCGCAATACGTCACCCATCGGGACCCGCGGTGGTTCCCGAATCCGGAAGCATTCGACCCGAACCGATGGACAACAGAAGCTCGATCGGCCCGTCCGCGATTTTGTTATTTTCCGTTTTCCGGTGGGAGTCGCTCCTGCCTGGGAGAAGGTTTTGCGGGAATGGAAGGCGCGCTTTGCCTCGCGACCCTGGCGCAGAAATGGAGACTCAAACTTGTGCCGGGTCACCCGATCGCGTTACAACCGCAATTGACTCTTCGCGCGCGGCACGGCATCAAAATGCGAATCGAACCGCGGGTTTGACCCGGCGAAACTATGACTGCCTCACTGACCCAGGAAGAAATCGGACAGATCAGACACAACTTCAGGCGATGTCGAGAAGGGACTTCTGACGCGATCATTGACCTCCGGCGTACCGGTGATATCGAGCTGATCCCGACGATCGTCCGCGGGATTGTGTGGCGCTATGTCCGCGAAGAAACTCAGCCGGCGGTCGAACAAGCTACGCCGGAAACACCGCTCGGCTCACTCGGGATCGATTCACTCACGATGATGGAGATCGTGCTCGATATGCAGGACGCGTTGAACCTGACGATCGAGGACGCGGACCTGAAGCAGATGAAGACAATTGGCGATGTGATTGGATTCTTGCAGCAACGATTTGCGCAAGTGCGCTCCGGATCTTGAACGCGGCAACGGATACAGAACGAGCGCAACGTGTTCGGCGGGCGCCCGCGGGAATGTCGTTGCGCTATCGCTTCATCCGCAAGGTCGGTTACTTCTTCCGCCTGCGGTTACAAACCGAACCGGGATTATTGTGGCGCCTGGCAATGGCCGCGCTCGCCTGGGCCATGCGGCTTTACGGTTTGACGTTGCGCTACTCGGTCGAGGATAAATCCGGCTACTTTTCCGATCGGCTCGAACGTCCGGTGATTTTTTTACTATGGCATAACCGCATCGCCAACATGCCGGTATTATACGAGCGCATATGCCGGCGCCATGGACGACCCGCCTGCGTTCTCACCAGCACAACTCCGGAAGGCGCGCTCCTGTCATTGTTCCTCGGCCACTTCGGGCTGACAGCGGTCCGGGTCGCGACGTCGCCACGAGCGCCGAACATGATGCGCGAACTGTCGGCACAGATGGAAAAACGGCAGGACGTGATGGTCACACCGGACGGTCCGCTCGGTCCACGGTATCATTTAAAGCCGGGGGCGCTGTGGTTCGCGCAGAAGACTGGCCGTCCAGTCGTTCCGCTCCACATCGAGTCTTCGCGTTACGCTCGATTCAAAAGCTGGGACGGATTTGCCATCGCACTTCCATTCGCACGGGTGAAGCTGGTCCTGGACGAGGCGGTTTGGGTCAGTGCCTCCTGCACCAACGATGAATTCGAAGCTGAGCGCGCCCGGATCGAACAAATCATGATTGATGGATTGGTAATGGATCGTGCCTTAGCAGCTAGATAAGATGGCACGGATGCGAACGCATCACCTGACGGAGCCTCGCCGTGTTGCTGTTACCGGGCTCGGTTTAATTACGAGCATTGGAAATAACCGCGAGGAAGTGCTGCAAAGTCTGCGTGAAAGCCGGACAGGAATCGAATATTACCCGGACTTGGAGCGGGCCGGAGTCCCAGTCCGCCTCGCCGGCACGGTGAAAGAGTTCAGCTTTCCGGATCTTCGGCCCGACGAATGGACTTATCCGAAAGGGTACGAAATTTCGCGCGAACAATTGCGTTCGATGTCGCCCAACGTGCTTTACGCGTTCTGCGCTATGCAGCAGGCCATCGCCGACGCGCGGCTAACGAAAGATTTGATTTCAAATGTTCGCACTGGCGCGATGTGCGCATCCGCCGGTTCGACATGGCTGACCTATGATTACTTGGACATGATGCTGAAAAAGGGGCCTTATCGCTGTAACCCGATGGCGATGGTCGCCAGTATCGCCGGTAGTTTGAACATGAACCTGGTTGCAGCTTTCGGCATCAAAGGCGCGTCGCTCGGTATTTCGAGCGCCTGCTCCTCTTCAGCGCACGCGCTCGGCGCCGCGTTCGACAAAATTCGAACAAATCGGCAGGACATTATTTTCGTGGCCGGAGCGGAAGATTGCAATTTGTTCAGCATCCTGCCGTTCGTCGGCACCCGCGCCATGACCACACAGACCGATCCTGAGGTCGCCCCGTGCGCGTTCGATCGAAAGCGCGACGGTTTTGCTGTCTCGGGAGGAGGAGCGGTCCTGGTTCTGGAGGAACTCGGTCATGCTAAAAGTCGAGGCGCTCCGATTCACGCTGAGATGGTGGGCTGGGGCGAAGCATCTGACGGCTACAGTGTGATGGCGCCGGAGCCGGAAGGCGATGGCCTCGCCCGCGCGATGGAATTGGCAATTGAGGATGCTGATATTTCGCCGACTGACGTCGATTACATTAATGCACACGGAACGGCGACAGTGGTTGGCGATGCCGCCGAAATTCGCGCGATCAAGCGCGTTTTTGATTCGCAGAAATCGCCGTATGTCAGCAGCACCAAATCGATCACCGGGCACGGCATGTCCCTCGCCGGCGCGATGGAGGCGGCGTTCTGTTGCCTGGCCTTGGAGGAGAAATTCACTCCGGTTTCCGCGCATATTACCGAGTTGGATCCAGAGTTCGATCCCGTCGCCGTGGTAACCGCATCGATCGATTACGCTCCCCGCGTCGCGCTTACCAACTCGAGTGGTTTCGGAGGCTCGAACGTGGCGGCAATTTTCCGACGGTGGGAAGAGGGGTGATGTCTTCTCTGCGCTCGAATTGGCTCCCCTCGCTCAACATGAACCACCGGCTTTCATGAATCGCACCGGACTGTTTGTTGCGCTCGGCGTCGCGTTGGTTGCGGGCCTGCTCTTTGCAATCTTTCCGCAACTCGACGTCACCTTGGCGCATTTGTTCTACAACACCGGTTCGCGGACATTCGCCTTGAGCCCGTTGGGCCCGGCGCAATATCTGCGACGCGCGACGATGTGCGTTGCCTGGGCGTTTGCCGCTCCGGCGATGGTCGCGCTCATCGCGAAACTGATCCGGCCCGACAAACCGCTTTTTGTTCCCGGACGTGCGGTGATTTTTCTTCTGAGCACGATCTTGCTCACCGCCATCGTTTTGCCGGACGTGATCGTTAAGCACCATTGGGGTCGGCCCCGGCCGATCGCGACCATCGAATTCAACGGATCGCAGGCCTTCAAGCCATGGTGGGACCCGCGCGGCACCGACTGGCACAATACCTCTTTCTTTTCGGGAGAAGCGGCGACCGCGTTTTGGACTTACGCGCCCGCTGCATTGGCGCCATCGCCGATTCGGCCGCTCGCGTTTGTCGGCGCGACTATCTTTGGCCTAACGACCGGAATTTTGCGCATGGCGTTCGGCGGCCATTACGCGAGCGATGTGATCGCCGCCGGTGTTGCCGCGTTTCTGGTGGTATGGTTCGCCCACGGTTTTATTTATCGCTGGAAGATTTCGCGAGTTACAGACAATGAGATCGATCACTGGCTCGGCGACGTAAGCGTCAAGCTCAGATCAGCTAAATCATTCTGGTGGTTGAGCGCGGCAATCGCGGCCCTGACCATTGCCAGACTGGTGGCGCTCAAGTTCTCCGTCGTCGATTTGTTCCCGGACGAAGCGCGATACTGGTGGTGGTCACGCGCGCCGGCTTTTGGCTACTTCTCCAAGCCGCCGCTGATCGCGTGGGTTATCGCTGGCGCGACTCATATCTGCGGTAACTCGGAAGCGGGTGTGCGCGCATCGGCGCCGCTTTTTTACGCAGGCACTGCGCTGGTTGTTTTTTTTATCGCTCGGCATCTTTATGACGAGCGTGTCGGATTCTGGAGTGGCTTGTGCATCGCGCTTGCGACCGGCGTTGTCTATTCCGCACGAATTATTTCAACGGATGTTGCGCTGCTTTTTTTCTGGGCCGTTGCCCTGCTGGCCTACGTTAAAATGATCGATGCGCCGAGGCTGCTCTGGTCAGTCGTGCTCGGTCTCGCGCTCGGGTTTGGACTGCTTGGAAAATACGCCATGATTTATTTTCTGCTCGCGGCTGTGGCCGCGAGTTTCATTGACCCGGCAGCGCGCGCACTTTGGCGCCGTTTGCGACTTTGGTTCGCACTCGCCATCGCACTTTCTCTGGTCGCACCCAACCTGATCTGGAATGCCACGCACAATTTCGCGACCCTCCGTCAGACTTGGGGGAACATCACCGGCGATGAGTTGCATCTGAACCCGCTGGGCGCGCTGGCTTTTTTCGGCGCGCAATTTGGTGTCTACGGCCCCGTCGCTTTCGCTACATTTTTGTTGGTCTTGGCGTGTCCTTCGCGGTTCCGGTTGGAGCGGGCCGATCGGATCATGATCGCCTTTGCCGTTCCGCCGCTGGCGGTCGTGAGCGTTGGCGCTATGGTTACCAGCGCAGAGGCGAATTGGGCCGCCCCCACGGGACTCTCTATTATTATAGTCACCGCTGCCCTGCTCGTTAGGCAAAGGCGATGGCGTTGGCTTCAAACTTCCCTCGCCATCGGCATTGGGCTGCAAATCGTCCTGGCCACCGGAGACGCTTTTGCCGATCGGATCAGCCTCAGCTTTCTACCGAATCCGGATGTTTATCATCGGACGATGGGATGGAAAGCCTTGTCGTCACTCGTTAGGCAAAGAGCATCCGCAACGGGCTCGCGAAGCATTGCGGCAGATCAACCCGACGTCGTGGCCTCACTGCGGTACTATCTGCGCGATGATCCATGGACGATTTTTTCCGAACCTGACGGCACTAAGGCTGCGACTCAGTCCGACCGTGATCGGGCACTGACCACCGACGCCGCCGAACCGATTCTCTATATCTCGGGTGGCTGTGTGCCTGAGCGTTTGGCGCGATATTATTCGAGCGTTGAAACACTTGGTCTGATTGAGGCTCCGACCGGCCCACATTCTTCGCGGAGATACTGCGTTTTCAAATTGTCCGGCGCCCGCGGCACGATCGCGCCGCTCACAGAGGCACGGCATTGATATCGGCGCCGACGCTTTGGGCGATATGCAAATTCATTCGGACGCAATCAAATGTCGGGTCCGGTTCGATCGGATGCTGATTGCAGAGCCACGAATTGATGCCGGTTCGACGGCCGACTCGAAGAGGAATGCCGGCGAGCCAGATGGCGAGCGACATTTTCCAATTCATTGTGAAGAAGATCGAGACGTCGAATCGGGACAGGGTGCGAATTCTCGCAACCAGAGAGAAAACAGATTCGCCTCTCTTCCACTCGAGCACGCGGTCAACCGTGGGATTGTTTTTCCAAACATTGGCTAATGCGTCGAGAGCCAGGACAGTGATGGAATTGTCCGGGCGGCCTTGTTTGATGGCATGCACTGCGGGAAAAGTGGCGACAGCTTCGGCGGTAGATATGGGGGAGACAATCAGAATGCGGAACGGGTCGAGCGTTGACCGATCGAAATTTGCCGGGAGAAAAACGCGGCGCTGATCGCGCGCGAAGAGAAAATGCGGACGAAGCGGTTTCCAGCGATTGTGCGCCCAGAGCCAGTCGACCGGCGAGCGGCGAACCTGTTCCTCCAGCACGCGGTTAAGCTTTGCGGTGAGAACGTCCGTCTCATCGTCATTGGGATAAATCGGGTCTGAGACTGTCATCTGCCAACGCGCGCGACCCGACGTCGTGATGGCAATGGGAACGATTGGCAGACGAGTGCGAACGGACAATCGGGCCGCAAGAGTGGAAGATGACGTGAGCCGCCCAAACAGCGGCGTCCAAAGTCCGGCATACCCGGCGCCCTGATCTGCGAGGACACCGACGACTCCGCCGTCGCGCAGGAACTGCACGCACTTCAACATCTGTTCGCGTCGATCAAAGAGTGCGATTCCCGACTTTGTTCGCGTCGCTCTGAAATAGCGGTCAACGAAAGGATTTGCCAGCGGCTGGTAAATGGTGCCGAACTGATATTCGGGAAATTTTTTGCCGAGATGACTATAGAGTTCCCAGTTCCCGGTATGACTGATGAGGGCAAGCCATCCTGATTTGCCACGCTCGTCCGGTACGTTCGCCGTGACCCGCGCCCAGATCTTTTCGTGCGGCAGAGTGGAGGCTTTGAGACCGGCAAAAAGGTTCGCGCCAAGTAACTGAAAGTGTCGTCGATTGAGAGCGCGCAGTTGCGAATCGGACATTTCGCCAGCGAAGGCGAGATGGAGATTACGAAGAGCCAAGTCGCGGCGACGGCAAAGGATATGATAGGCCAGCTCGCCGCCCACTTGTCCCAATACAAACGCGCAGTCGAGCGAAACAAGTCGTATCAGGCCCTCAGAGAGGCGAAACGTGAGATAAGAAACGAAATGAAAAACACGAAGCGCGGCCCGCATTGTTCAACACTGCGGCAGCCCGGGCACTTTAGACAGCTATGTCTTCGCACTCGGCGTGTGCGATCGCTCCGTTGAGCATTTCCTCCACAATTTGTGCGGTTCGTTCGGTCGGCGTCATGCGCAATTCGGAACCGAGCGCCCGCCGAATGAGCCCATAATCCCACAGGATTTTGTTGCGCGCTTCGGCGTTCTCCACCAGACGGATTAACGCTTCTGCAATTTTTTCCGGACGACATTTGAGTCCAACGAATTCAGCAACGGCTTGACGTTGGAGAATGATGTTCGGCATGGCAATGAAGGGAATGCGGCGCCAGGCCCAAAGCAGGCACCATTCGATACGGCCGATCATCGAAACATCGTAGATTGCTACCTGCGGTGCGTCGGTCAGGACGGCTTCAAGCGTCGCCGTGCCTGTTTTAACAATTGCGGCGTCGGACGCGCGCAAAAGCTCCATTGCGCAATCACTCACGATTCGAATGTTCGGCGGCAAATGCAGGCGGGCCTCGCCAACGAGTTCTCTCGGCACTACGGCGATTAAGCTTACCGAAGTGTGCGCGTTAACGATCGCGGCTGCTTCGGCCATCCGCGGCGCGAGGATGCGGACCTCGCTCCGTCTGGACCCCGGAAGAAGCGCAACGAGCGTTTCGCTGGGGACGACATTAAACTTCGCCCGCAAGGTCCGTCTCTCCTCTATCTTTGGAACTTCTTCCAGCGAAGGATGTCCCACCCATTCGGCGCGCGCGCCTGCCTTTTGCAGCCGTTCGGCCGACCATTGAAATGGCGTCGCTACTCGGGTCACGTGCGGAACAATCTGAAGGCCGCCCGAACCATTGCGTTCCCATGAGCGCGGAGGGAAATAATAGAGCGTGGGGATGCCCAACGCGTGCAGTCTGGCTAACACTCGCCCATTGAACCCGCCCCAATCACACAGGATCGCGATATCGACTGGATGCGTGCGGACAAATTCCAAGAGGAGTTTACCCAATTTGCGGCAATGAAAATATATTCTGATCGCAGACGAGATTCCGATCGCGCTGCAATTCGTAGTATCTGCGAGAAACTGTCCACCTGGCGATTGAGCAACGACTTCACAGAGGCGTCTTCCTCCGAGAGCATGCAAAATGAGATTGGGATCATTCGTCAGAAGGGTGCGTGCCAGTGCGGCGGTGTGCACATCGCCTGAAACATCGCCCGCGATCAAGAGAATGGAGGGAGAAGATGATTCTACGTTCGACATGGACAAAAACCCCTGGGAATCACGTGTGCGAGTTCTTTCCATGCCAAGTAGAAGATTGATTTCCAAGAGAAATGTTGAGAGAAGAGGACAAAACAAGATTCTCCGCCGGCCTCGAAACCGACAATCGGCCCTTTGCATTACATCATTGATATTCTTCGCTTTGGCGTCCCGTATCTCCGCCGGTACTGGCTGGCGCTCGTCGCCGGCGTCTTTTTTTCAATGATTTACGGCGTTTCGAATGGGGGCCTGGTTTGGGGCACCAAAACAATCTTGGACCGGCTGAGTCCGCCCGCCCCGCAGGCGACGCATGCGGCCGGAGCTGAGGCCGGATCGAAGCTCGAACGGATTACTTACCGGGCGGTCGATCCTTGGCTGCCTCGCGTCGGGCGCAAGATCGATCCGCGTCAGGTCGTGGGCGGGTTGCTTTTCCTTCCGTTAGTTGTCGGTCTGCGCGGCTTCAGCCGTTACGTGGGTGCATGGTCGATGGCCTATTTGAGCGAGAATGTCGTCAATGATCTTCGCTGCGATGTCCTTCGAAAATTGCAAAGCCTGTCGATGGATTACTTCAATCGGTCTACCATGGGCGATCTTCTCATGCGGGTGAATGGCGATACCGCCGCCTTGAATCAATGCCTCAGCGCCGGCTTTACCGATTCAATCGTAGCGCCATTCACCATGATCAGCATCGTTCTGTATCTATGCTCCATCGATTGGAAGCTCACGCTCGTCTCGATGATCCTGACGCCACTCTGCCTGATTCCTATTTCCACGCTTGGCCGGCGCGCCCGAAAGGCGGGTGCAGTCGGGAACGCGGCGAGGATCTCACAGTCGAGCCTGCTCGTGGAAATGTTAAGCGGTATCCGGATCGTCAAGGCGCTCAACTTGGAGTCCGAACAGACCCAGCGCTTCCGCGAGTTTTCGAGGGAGCTAGTGCGCTCGAGCGTCAAGGGTGCCAAAGCGCGCGAGCAGATCAACCCGATCATCGAAACTTTCTCCATGCTCGGGCTGGGGCTGCTCATCATCTATGTTTTCTTTAGTCATCGGACCACGCCCGAAATGGTCGCTTTCCTTTCCGGGATGCTTTTATTTTTTGTGCCAGTAAAGAAACTCGCGGCGCTCCACATCGTCTTACAGGAATCGAAAATCGGCGTTGATCGTCTCGCTCAAATTCTCGCTGAAAAGCCGACCGTAAAAGAAAAACCAGACGCGCGGCCGTTGTCTCGATTTTCGTCGGCGATTCGCTTCCGGGACGTGAGTTTTGCCTATCACACGCAGACAGTGCTCGAACATGTCGCTCTGGAGATTCGGCGAGGCACAAAGGTCGGACTCGCGGGCGAAAACGGGTCCGGCAAGAGCACATTAATGAATCTGCTCCTGCGGTTTTATGATCCCGTAAGCGGGTCGGTTGAAATCGACGGGGTCGATTTGCGCGACGTGCGTGTGGCTGACCTCCGCAGTCTGATCGGACTCGTCAGTCAGGAAGTGGTCATCTTCGACCAATCCATCGCCGAGAATATCGCTTGTGCCAAACCGGGAGCGACCCAGCCAGAGATCGAAAGCGCCGCGAGACTGGCCGGCTGTCATGAATTTATCATGCAGCTCTCGGACGGCTACCAAACGCGGGTCGGCGAGCGCGGCGGCCTTTTATCCGGCGGCCAACGGCAACGCGTTTCGATTGCGCGCGCATTTGTTCGTGACGCGCCCATCGTCATCCTGGACGAAGCGACCGCCTCGCTTGATGCTCGTGCCGAAGCGGAGATCCAGGCTGCAGTCGACCGTTTGGAGGAAGATCGCACCGTCATCTGCGTGGCACATCGTCTTTCCACGCTGGCTTCGATGGATTGGATCGTGGTTCTGTCCGCGGGACGCATCATTGAAGCTGGAACGTATCGGCAGTTACTTTCAGCCGACGGGCCATTTGCGCGCATGGCTCGCCAACAAGGACTCACTCTCGCGCCGACGGAGATTGTCGAACCAGATCTTGTCGGATCCGCGATCTAACGATGCGCGGAAAGTTAGCGTTTCTCCTCGCGTTGGCCCTCGGCGCGAGCGCCAGCTTTGGCCAGGATTCTGGGCCCCCACTCGAGCGGATCGCATTCGGTTCGTGCAATCGCGAGTACAAACCGCAGCCCCTATGGAGCGCCATTCGCGCATGCCAGCCAAATCTTTGGATCTGGCTCGGCGATAATGTGTATGGCTCCGCCTATGATTTGCCCGATCTGGCGCGACGATATCAAACGGAGAAAAACCAGCCCGATTACAAATCGCTCCGAGAACAATGCCGCGTTCTAGGAGTGTGGGATGACAACGATTACGGCGTAAGTGACGGCGGTAAGGAGAACCGGAATAAGGTCGCGTGTCAGCAGCTATTGCTGGATTTTCTCGACGAACCACCGGACAGCCCGCGCAGGAAGCAGGCCGGCGTCTATGCAGCCTACACGTTTGGTCCCCTCGGCAAACGAGTGAAAATCATTCTTCTAGATGGCCGTTATCATCGCGACTCACCTGGTCGCAATGCCGATATGCTCGGTCCGGAACAGTGGCAGTGGCTAGAACAGCAACTTACCAGCCGCGACGCCGACGTGAACTTGATCGGATCGGGGATTCAAGTTATCGCCAGCGAACATCCCTACGAAAAGTGGGCCGATTTCCCGAGCTCGCGCGCGCGTTTGTTCGATCTTATCTCCAAAAGCGGTGCACGGAATGTGATTTTCCTGAGCGGCGATCGACATCTCGGCGAGATTTCACGTCTGAGCGATCCGCGCATCGCACAACCGATTTACGACATCACCTCGAGCGGGATGACCCATCATGCCAGAGATAATTTTTTCCACAGTTTCACTCACGAAACAAACCGGTTTCGATGCGGTAACAATTTCGTGGATTTGAATTTTGGATTTATTCACTTCGACTGGGACACCGTCCCTCGCACGGTAACCCTGCAAATTCGCGATACGAATAACGCTGTCCGAATCGAGGAAAAGCTTACTCTCGCGGCCAGCACGCCATGAAAATCGGACTTGTCATTGAACGATTCGATCCGGAGCACGGCGGGGCCGAACATTGGACCTGGCAATTTGCACGCTCGCTCGTTAGGCGGGGTCACGAGGTCCATGTCGTGGCGTTTAAATTTCATGCCGGATCGGCCGACGACGGCATCGTCCCGCACCGGCTCGAAATGCCGGAGCCACGCTTGGATCGCGCCGCGGCCATGGTGACCGAATTGTCCGCGCTCAAGTTCGACATCGTCCACGACATGGGCGTCGGGTGGGCGGCGGACATTATTGAGCCGCACGCCGGTTCAACCAAGGCGCTTTGGGAACACAATCTCATGCGCATCCCGAAATGGCGGCAGATTCGGTTTTGGCGGGAAAAGCGCTACGGCGAGCTGGAGGAGATTGAACGGCGGCAGCACGCCAATCAAAACGCGATCATCGTCGCCGTCTCGCGCATGCTGGCCGAAAGTTTCGAATCGTTGCATCATCTTCCGGCCGCACGAATTCGGGTCATCTACAATGGCGTCGACGTGGAGAGGTTCGCGCCGTCCAATCGTGAAAAATATCGCGAAGCCACGCGGAGGGAGTTGGGTCTGCGCGACGATGAGGTGCTGTTTCTTGGTCTGGCGCATAATCTTCTCTTAAAGAACGCTGAAGCCACCGTTCGGGCGGCGGCGAGACTTGCCGCGACCGGAGCGCCGCTGCGAGTTGTGATCGCGGGCGGAAAAAAGACGGAACGCTTCATCGAGCTGGTTCGAAAACTGAAGATAGAGCACCTGGTAACTTTTCCTGGCCTGGTTGATCCCGTGCCATATCACGCCGCCGCTGATGTCTTCGTTCATCCGACATGGTATGACCCGTGCAGTCTCGTCACCTTGGAGGCGTCGAGTTGTGGATTGCCGGTGATCACGAGCCGCTTCAACGGCGCCGCCGAGTTGATGACTGATGGAAAAGAGGGATTCGTGCTCAAGGATCCGGCGGACAGTGCCGCTCTCGCTAAGCGGATGAAGGAATTGCTCGAACCCGCGCGGCGCGAGACGATGGGCGCGGCCGGTCGCGCTTTAGCGATGCAACACACGTTTGAGGAACAGACGACGAAGTTCCTCGAATTGTACCAAGAGATCGTCTCAACCAGACAGCGCCTGCCGCCATGACAAGATCACGTCCTGCTATGGCTGACCGCGTTTCACTCGCTCTTGCGCGACTGGTCTTCGCTTGCGCCGACACGTTTGTGTTGCATCGGCACGGTTTCTTCATACGTAAAGCGAGCTAAATTTAGATTTCGGCGCCCGTAGCTCAACTGGATAGAGCGTCTGACTACGGATCAGAAGGTTAGTGGTTCGAATCCTCTCGGGCGCGCTTTTCACAACAACACGCGCGAGCCGATTTTAATAACGGATTTGCGGCAATTTTATTCCGCCACTTCGAACTGGCTCATGAGCTTAAATGTTTCGTAGCGCTCGTTGATCTGCTCCATCGTTAAATTGCGCAAGCGCTCGAGACTGAAGGCTTCCACGCAAAAACTCGCCAGCACGCTACCGTAAATCATCGCCTTGCGAAGATCGGTGAAAGTTACTTTCTTGACCGTTCCCGCTAAATAACCCGCCATGCCGCCAGCGAAGGTGTCCCCTGCCCCGGTCGGATCGTGAATATCTTCGAGCGGATACGCGCCGCAGCTGAAGAATTCGTTTTCGCTGAAAAGCAACGCGCCGTGCTCGCCTTTTTTGATCGCGACATAACGCGGACCCATTTTGCGAATGGCGCGGCCGGCCTTGATCAAACTCGTCTCCTTCGTCATTTCGCGCGCTTCACTGTCGTTCAGAATCAAAAGATCGACATGCGGCAGGAGCGCCGCCAAATCCGCGCGTGTGGTCTCGATCCAAAGATCCATCGTGTCGGCAACGACGAACCGCGGCTTCTCCATTTGCTTGAGCACGTGTGATTGCAAAGCTGGCGCGATATTGGCCAGCAATGCAAAATCAGTTTGCCGATACGACTTGGGCAATTCCGGCTTAAAATTTTCAAAGACGTTAAGCGCGACCGAGCGCGTCTCGCGCGTGTTCAAGTCCCACGCATATTCGCCCGACCAGCGAAAAGTTTTTCCTTCGACCCGTTGCACGCCCGCGGTGTCGATCTTTCGCGATTTCCAAAAATCAAACTCGGCCTGCGGAAAATCGTTGCCGACCACGCCGACCAGTTTCACCGGCGAAAAATAACTCGCGGCCGCGGCCGCGTATGAGGCCGAGCCGCCTAACAACTCGCCATGTTCTTCGACCGGCGTTTTGACGGTGTCGAGCGCAATGGAACCAACAACGAGCAGAGACATGACTAAAATGACGAAGTCCGAATGACGAGTGACGAAATGAACAGATTTTTCATTAAGTTTCGGGATCTAGGACAGCTTTGCATGCGCGCGCATACTTGGCGATGTCGGGTGCCTTGAGTAAACCGGAAACAATCGCGACTCGCTTCGCCCCGGCGGCAATGAGTTGGCCGAGATTGTCGATCTTGATTCCGCCAATGCAAAAAGTCGGGACGGTCACTTCATTATGAACTCGTTTGATACCGGTCAATCCGATCGGTTGGTAATCGGGTTTCGTTGGAGTCGCGAAAATAGGACCGAACCCAATGTAATCCGCGCCTTCGCGTTCCGCCGCAATGGCCTGCTCCAAACTGTGCGTGGATTTTCCAATGAGGACGTGGCGGCCCGCTTTCTTTTGTGCGTGCGCAATCGAATCATCATCCTGCCCGATGTGCACGCCTTCCACCGGAACTTTGGCCGCAACTTCCGCATGATCGTTAACGATTAAAGGAATTCCAGCTCCGGAAGTGATTTGGTGGAGCGCGCCTGTCAGATCGACAATTTCTTCGAGTGACTGCTTCTTTGCCCGCAATTGGATAAGATCGACATCGCCTTGAAGCATCGCTTCAGCCACGCGCGACAACTCTGAAGCGTCGATGTAACCAAGATCCAGGATTCCGTAGAGGCGGCAATCGCTTAGATTTCGCAAAGCGTTATTCGTGCAGGTGAGCGCGGGGCGGAACGAGCTGGAAAGCTTCCGAGCTCATCATTCGCTCGACGAAACCGGTGTCGTACTTGCCGTCGCGGAATTCGCCGCTCCGCATGATGGCGGCGTGAAATGGAACCGTCGTCTTGATTCCGGTAACATAATACTCATCGAGCGCGCGACGCATTCGATCGATCGCCGAACTCCGCGTTGCTCCGATCGTGATAATTTTTCCAATCAACGAATCGTAATACGGCGGCACCACGTAACCGGTGTAGGCGTGGGAATCGATTCGAACGCCGCGACCGCCAGGCGCATAATAAAAAGCTATTCGTCCGGGCGACGGCTGAAAATTATTCGCCGGATCCTCGGCGTTAATCCGGCACTGAATCGCGTGCGAGCGCGGCACCGCGCGAGCGACGTGCGGCGACAAGGGTTCGCCCGCAGCGATGCGGATTTGTTCCTTCACCAGATCGCACCCGTAAACTTCTTCGGTGATGGTGTGCTCGACCTGAAGTCGCGTGTTCATCTCCATGAAATAGAAACGGCGATCTTCGTCGACCAGAAACTCGATCGTGCCGGTGTTTTGGTAACCAACTGATTTCGCCAGCTTGACTGCGGCGTTCCCCATCTTTTTTCGCAGCCCAGGGGTCATGATCGGCGATGGACATTCTTCGATCACTTTTTGGTTCCGCCGCTGAATCGAACAATCGCGCTCGCCCAAATGCACAACGCGGCCGTGGGTGTCGGCGACAATCTGGAATTCGATGTGATGCGGATTCACAATCAGCTTCTCGATGTAGACATCGGCTGCTCCGAACGCCTTCTCCGCTTCCAGACGCGCGCTATGATATCCGGCGATCAAACTAGTCTCGTTGTGGGCTGCGCGCATTCCGCGGCCGCCGCCACCCGCCACCGCTTTAATCATGACGGGGTAGCCGATTTTTTTTGCGACCTTCGCCGCATCTTTGTCGTTTTCAACGACGCCGTCACTTCCCGGCGTCACTGGGACGCCGGATTTGCGAGCGCAGGCGCGCGCCATATTTTTGTCGCCCATTTTTTGAATCACGTGCGATGGCGGGCCAATGAACTTGATCTTGCAACTCTCGACCACTTCGGCGAAATGCGCGTTCTCGGCCAGAAAACCGTAACCGGGATGAATCGCATCAACGTCGCCCACTTCGGCCGCGCTCATGATGCGATCGATTTTTAGATAACTTTCCGAGCTCGGCGCCGCGCCGATGCAAATCGCTTCGTCCGCCAGTTGCACGTGCAACGAATCGACATCGGCGTCGGAATAAACTGCGAGCGTGCGAATACCGAGCTCCTTGCACGCCCGAATCACGCGCAGCGCAATCTCACCACGATTAGCAATCAGGACTTTCTCGAACATGCCTGGATAATTGTAGGGCAAGCGCTCCGCTTGCCGGATCAGGCACGTCCGATGGCAGGCGACGCGCCTGCCCTACAACTACCGCTTCGTCTCAATGTCATCGGACCCGAAACAATACCTGGCCGAATTGCACCGGCTTGCTGTTCTCGGCTACGACTTCGGCAATGACGCCGCTGGTTTCCGCCTTAATCTCGTTCATCACTTTCATCGCCTCGATAATGCAAACCACCGTGTCCTCATTCACTTTTGTTCCAACATCGACAAACGGCGAACCATCCGGCGACCCCGCCCGATAAAAAGTCCCGACCATTGGGGAAGCAATTTCTTTGAGCGACGCGCTTTCGGCTGAAGTCGGAGCCGCTCCCGCCGTTGCTGGACCATTGGGCACCGCAGGCGCGGCTGTCGATGCTATGATCGGTTGATCGCCCAAACCTTTTTGCAGTTTGATACGAAAGCCGTCCTTCTCCATCTCGAAAACGGAGAGATCGTTCTTCTTCATCAAATCGATGAGGGCTTTGATGTCTTTTAGGTCCACGGCGCAGCTCTCCCTAGGAGTGAAAGTAAGGCGTTTACGTAAAGCGGTTTTCCCAGCTAGGTCAAGCACCGGAATGGCGAAATGGAGTATTGGAGCTTTAGGTAACGGGTTTTGATTCTGTCAGTGTTTGCTATTTCACTACTCCATCACTCCCTCACTCCATTTTCAGGTCATGGATGAAACCGACGACTACATCGTGGTCGATAAGCCGGCGTTTCTGTTAACTCATCCAACCAAACCCGATCAGCGCACCACCCTTTGGAAAGAATTGCGCGAGCTGCTCGCATTTGAAATCGCGAACGGCGGCCAGGTTTCAATCGTGAATCGGTTGGATCGCGAAACGAGCGGCCTTGTGCTGGTCGCAAAAACCGCGGCAGCGGCGCGCCGATTCGGATTACTGATGCAAGAGCGGCGCTTGCATAAAGAATATCTCGCGATCATTTGGGGCTGGCCGGATTGGGAAACAAAAATTGTCGATGCGCCTCTGGATCGACAAGGCAAACATCAACCGTCGGCGATTTGGCTGAAACAAATGATTCATCCCAAAGGCGCGATGGCGCTGACCGAGTTTCGAGTCGAACAACGTTTCACAACTCCGAAAGTCTTCGCCAGCGGAGGATCGACATCGTCCGCAGACCGCTTCGCGTTGATCCGCGCAATTCCGAAAACCGGTCGCACCCACCAGATTCGCGTCCATCTCGCGTCGCTCGGACATCCGGTGGTCGGCGACAAGATTTACGGGCCTGACGAGCGGCTTTATTTGGAATTCATTGGAACCGGCTGGACCAGTCAGCTACAGCAGGAGCTACTCCTGCCGCGACACGCGTTGCACGCTGCGAAATTATCGATTCCAGGCGAAAAGAAATGGATGAGCGAATTACCGGACGACCTGGCGCGATTCGTTGACGCCTAGACGGTGACAATCCCATAAACAAAACAGCCGCCGAGTTTCCTCGGGCGGCTGTCGGAAAGTCGAGCCTAGCTGCGATTAGAACTTAAAGTTGATGCCGCCTTTCACGGTGTGTGCGTTTGTGTCCCAGTGAAAGTGCACTGCTTCACCGCCGCGATTGCCAAAGCCCGGCGGGGCGAGAACGGTCGTGCTTTCATCCCCGAGATCGACGTAGAGATATTCGGCTTTGATTGTCCAGCGGTGAGTTATCGCGAACTCAAGACCGCCGCCACCCGTCCAGCCAACGTTCGTCTCACTAACCGAAGCCGGAATAATCGGACCGCGTACTGCATTATAGTTCACTTCGCCTCGGTAATCAGTGTTCCCGTAGGCCAGTCCGCCAGTGCCGTAGATCAGCCATCGGCAAAACGGTGCAAAGCCAATCCGCGCGCGGAACGTGCCAAACCAGTTAATGTCCTCCGAACTGCGCAGGAAAGTGGTATCTGGAAAAGTCGGCGGAAGCGCCGCCGGCACCGGTCGTTCAACGCGCGCGCCACTAATGTCGGAACCTTGAAAATCTGTCTCAGCGCCGAGAACGAAGCGACCGAACTGCCAGTTGAACCCGATCTGACCGCCGCCAAAGCCGCCGCTCGGATCGGTATCCAGCGAAGTCGGCTGTAGTGCGCCCACGAAGAATCCACCGATGTCCGGCAGAGGCGTAAATCGAGTGCGGCCATCGCCCCACCCGCCGCCTCCGTTAACGCCAATGTAAAAACCACTCCACGTGAAATCGCACGTTGGAGGCGCCGGCGCGACTTCTTTCATCTCCTTGCCGGAAGAAGGGAGCGCCTCGGGACCGGCAAACGCGAACGTGACGCCAAGTAAAATGACGCCAAAGGTTAAGGTAAATTTGCGCATGTGCCCTTGTATGTCGCAGCGTTTGCGAGGTCAATAGCATTTGGCAGGCAGAACCTTACCCGCCGGGAGGCACTGTCCGGCGGGAGTCTTTCTGTCCGATTAGCGCGGCTAAAGGTATTTCCAGTTCTGAGGTTTGCCGTGGGTCAGCCACTGGATCGCAGTTTGTAATCGACGCTTCCGTTTCCCCCATAGCAAGAAGACATAAGCGGTCGCGCGATTGGCTCAATCAGCGCGCCAAATGATAAATTGTCCCAAGGTGAATTGGACACGGGGGTTTGGATAGACTTCGTGCAAGGCGGTGAAATCGCGGTCGATACAAACACCGAGCACAGGAGGCGGCGGCGGTGCACGTCGAATTTCATCGACCGTAAATTTTGTTACTGGGAACCGCAGATTTCCGTGAAAGAGGTAAAAGGAATTGTAAAGGAGCGAGGTTCCTTGGTCTCGTGCATTGATAAGAACCGTGCGCGTTCCCTCTTCCTGACGCACCCCAAGTTCTTCCGCGACGCGTTTTTCGATTGCGACGTCTTTTCGGTTATACTGGATATCCAGTTTTGTCTGAATGAAGCCTTCCAATAACAAAACTGCTGCCAAGCCGGCAGCCAGAGGTCGAACCGATCCTTTCCTTTCCAACAACCGATGGATAACGATTGCCAGAACCAGACAAAGCGCTGGAAGAAGCGGCACGATGTAACGAACCGACCGGAAATTGCTAATTACCGCGAGGCCAATGAAGGCAAGAGACACTATCGAAATCTCTTTGATCGGTTGAGTGAAATTTTGTTTTCGCCAGAAAAGTGTGGCAAATGGCGCGATTAAAAGGAAAATACCACATGCCGAGGTAATGATTAGTCGGTATGGGATCTCCAAATATGGTCGTGACGCGAGGTATTTCGATCCGAGCCAGTCCACGATTTCCTCCTGGTAAAGGCTTCTAAACGACACTCCGTAATTCAGAAGTTGAACGGCCGGCCAGATCGAGGATAGGATTGCGGCACTGACCAGACTCGGGAAAAGCCAGCGGTAACCCAGTAACTTCCGTTCATTGGGTGAGGTCAAGCGGACGATAAGTATCAGGAGCCAAATTAACGCGACCAGCGGAACTTTCTGAAGACTTCCGAGCCAGCAGGCGATGCCGACGCCGAGCCACCAAACCGAATGTCTCCGGGCTAGCCCAGCGGACACGAATGCAGCGGTTGTGAAAAAGGCTAGCCCGATATCGAGCGAGTGGTGCCAGGCTTCTTTACAAAAAAGCGGACACGAAATAAGAAGGGCGACAGTCAGGGGGACAATCCATGGGCGGTTCGGCTCCAAAAGAAACGCCAGCCAACCGGCACAAATCGCTGTCAGGACGGAGTAGACGAGAGGCCATATCCGGACTGCGAATGTTCTATTTTTGAGAGTTTGCAGACTAAGCCCAGTCAGCCAGTACTGCAGAGGTGGCTTCTCAAAGGAAGGCTCAAAATTGAAATGAACTTCGGAGCGACCGAGCCTCAGCATTTCTCTCGAACGCTCCGCCGTCAAAAGCTCGTCAGTATTGGCCAGGGTTCCGCTTGCCATTTCCCAGGCGAGCCAGGTAAACACACTGGCAATCAAAAAAGCGGTAAGGAATAGAGGCTTACCCCATTGTGTCTCTACGGTTTCCATTGGATCCCACAGACAAATGTCCGTATCAACAGCTCGCTAATTCGTTTCCCGCGGTTCCTGCGAGGGAGCGGCCGCGGTATAGGCGAGACGCCGTTTACGAATCAACATCAGATTGCGAATGTAAATAATGGAGTTCGGAAGATAGGCGATGACACCCACCGGATCGCGCCGGAAAAGAAAATAGACGAACATGATCACGCTGCCGGCGATGCTCCAGTACCAGAACGAAACCGGGATTACGCTTTCGCCCTGACGCTCGGACGCCCACCATTGAACCAGAAAACGCATCGAGAATGTAGCGGTCCCGATCAAGCCCAGGATCACCAGATAATTCCAGTCCAGACCGAGAATGCGATGTTCCCGGCCGAACCATGTCACGGCGATAAAGATTGAAGTATTCATGGGTAATTAAGCGATTCGGCAATTTCGTAGTGCAATTTTCTCGATTTCATCCAGCGGACTGCGAGCAAATCACGAAAGGACTTAAACAGACGATTCCAAACACCGTAATGACTTTTTCCCGCGTGTCGCGGATTGTTCGACACCGGAACTTCGGTGACGGTGAAACCTTCCATCTTGATCAAGGTTGGAAGAAAACGATGCGCGCCGTTGAAGAACTTGATTCTTGAAATGCATTCGCGTTTGAACACGCGATAAGTGCAGCCGGCGTCGGTGATGTTCTCGCCGGACAATTTATTGCGGACCCAATTGGCAATGCGCGATGAAGCAATTCGAAGCCAACTGTCTCCTTCACCACGCGTTTCAATCCGGGTACCGCAGACGCAATCGGCACCGCTCAGCGCTTCCATCATTGCCGGCAAATCTTTCGGATCGTTTTGTAAATCTGCATCGAGCGTCGAGATGTAGCGGCCGCGCGCTGATTGCATGCCGGCCCAACTCGCAGCTGATTCGCCGCAATTGAACTTGAAGCGTTGCGCGCGCAAACGCGGATCGGTCGCGGCCAGCTCTTGCAGCACCTGCCATGAGTTGTCCGTGCTGCAATCGTCTGTAATTACGACTTCAAAATCTAATCCGAGCGGATCGATTGCCGCGTGGAGCGCTGACAGAAGCGGCCGCAGATTCTCCGCTTCGTTGTGACAGGGAATGACAACGCTCAGTACCGGCGTGGTCATTTTCCGCCTTCGGACGGATTCGCCGTGGCGAACTTGCCGAAGAACTCGACGATCGCGTCGCAAACATAATCGACATCTTCCATCGGCAGGTCGCCGTAAATCGGGAGCGAAAGAATCTCGTTCACGGCCGCTTCTGTTTTCGGCAACCGCGGTAAGTCGGAATAAAGCTTCATGGTGGCGGGCTGTTGATGATTGGGGACCGGATAATGAATTCCCGTGCCGACGCCTTTGCCTTTCAAAAATTCCGCCAATTCGTCACGCCGCTGGGTCCGAATGACATACATGTGATAAACATGCCGCGCCCAGGGCCGCTCCGGTGGGATTTGCACAACGCTTTCCAAACGATCGTTGTAACGCGCCGCGATGTCGCGCCGATGCTCGTTCAAGTTGTCGATGTTACGCAGCTCGACTCGGCCGATGGCCGCCTGAATTTCGTTAAAGCGGAAATTGTAACCGACGAAGTCGTGAACGTACTTCGAGCTTCGGCCATGGTCCCGCAGCATTCGTAGTTTGCCGGCCAACGCCGAATCGTTCGTCGTGATACAGCCCCCATCACCCATGACGGTGAGATTCTTTGACGGAAAAAATGAAAACGCACCCGCGCCTGCAATCGACCCAACGCGTTGGCCGCGATACTGCGCACCAAAGGCCTGGGCGCAATCTTCCACCACCCAAAGCCCATGTTTCTTCGCGGCCAGGAAAATTCCATCCATGTTCGCGGGATGCCCGTAAAGATGGACCGGAAGAATTCCGACCGTGCGTGCACTCATCGACTCTTCCAGAAGATCGACATCGATGCAGTAAGTCTCGTCGATGTCGATGAAGATCGGCCGCGCGCCGCGATGAATCATCGGCTCGATCGACGGAAACGCCGTGTGCGACGGAACAAGAATCTCGTCGCCCGGACAAACGCCCATGGCATGGTGCAGCATTAAAGCGCCGGTCGTCCAGTTGGAACAGAGGACGGCTTCTTTCGTTCCAACGTAGGCCGCCAGCTCGGCCTCGAACGCTTCACACTCCTTCGCCAGAATGTACCAGCCGGAATTCATCGCGCGAATGCCGGCCTCGCGGACTTCTTCGTTCACGAAAACGCGGGAGAGTGGGACTTTTTTCATTCTGTTCGATCGCGGTTACTCGGAGATGTCGATCCACTTTCCGGTACGGGCCGATTCGATCGCGGCTTCAACGACTCGCACTGCTTCCATTCCATCCACGCCATCAACCAACGGCTGGCTTCGCGTTTCAATCGCGTCGAGAAAGGCGGTCAATTCCGCGCGCAGCGGCTCTTCGGGGGGAAACTCGAGTTGATGCATCGCTCCTTCCATTGCTTTTATTTCGGCCCCGCTCCTGACGTGCCGATTTTCGAATGTCTTAATTTTGTATTGCGCCACGTTGTAATCGCAGACCGCGGAAGAATCTTTACCCACGATCGTAAGTTCGCGCATTTTTCCGGGCAAATGGTAACCCGCCTCAATCGTCGCCAAAATCGGAGCGCTGCCGTCGCCACTGTATTCAAGGACAATGAGTGATTCGTCGTCCATCTCACCCCCGCGTCCGAGGAAATTCCGCATCACGGCATGCACGCGTCGCGGTGATTTGCCGAGAAGAAACTTGAACAGATCGATAAAATGGATGCCGTCGGCGAAAGTCACGCCCGTGTCCTGCCTCGGACGCTTGAAGCCGCTGAAATTGGCGCGCAACATTTTGATTTCACCAAAACGCCCTTGCGCGATTGCGTCGCGCATCCAAACCGAAGCCGGATCGAACCGGAAAATGTGTCCGACTTGCAAAATCAGTCCGTTGCGTTTCGCCAGCCCGGTCAATTCCTTTGCCTCCGCCGATCTCAAACTGATCGGCTTTTCGACAAAGACGTCCTTGTCGGCATCGAGCAAGTCTCGGCAGATTTCAAAATGAGTCTGCGCTGGCGTAACAAGGACCGCCGCATCGATGATCGAAAAAAGAGAATGTGCGTCCGCGCTGCGGTGGCTCTGGGAAACCCGGGCAGAATTCAATCGTTCCGGATCGCTGTCGGCCACAAAAAGGTCGATCGGCATCGATTGCAAAACCCGCAGGTGGTTTGCACCCCAACGCCCGAGCCCGATTAGAAGAATTCGTTTCGCTTGTTGCATCTGTTACCGCTGATCAGCAAAGTCCGTCATTTAGCGCGCAGCATTAGTTGGCAGGCGATTGACACAATTTTTGCACTGGCCTCCACCGCCAGAATATCACAAATGCGCGAGCGATGCCGCTCTCGAAAAGTTTTGCGGTGGAGGCCAGCGCACAAATTGCGCCAACGTACCGGCTCGAGGCCGTTATCGCCCCGCGTGCTACGCCGCGTGACGCTGTAGATTTTCTTGTCATATGTCAACGCCGGATGCTATCACAGCACAGCAGACGCGAGCAGGGTACGCGGGTCGAGCGCTCGCGTGCGGAGCTAAGCGTGGCCGCCGCTGGACGGCCCTGCGAGCCTCTGACAAGCCAAATGTGCTCTCGCACCCTCCTGCGCAATCCACGCGCCTGACGTGTAGTGTTATAGATGCGGTAATCTAGCAATGAGATTCTCACGCAAGCTCCAGAAGTTACTTTCACCAGAGCTCTTCGCCAGCGCGTTTGAACATCTCAGTCGGTTGACGCACCCGGTCAACAAACAGCGCATTCTGCAAACGCTCGATCGCACCCAATTCGAAAAGCTGCGCGAGCAATATCCCTATCGGCCAGGCTCACCGCGGATCAACCGTTTCGAGGACGTCGTTTACTGGATCGAGATTAACATCGAGCGCGCGCAAGACCTTTGGCTCGATCGTGCGTCACCAATGCGCGTGGTCGATCTTGGCTGTGGCGCCGGCTACTTTCTCTACGTCGCCAAATTTTTCGGCCACGACGTCCTTGGATTCGATACCGATCACGAGCCGCTCTTCCGCGCGACCATTGCGCTCCTCGATGTTCCGCGCCTGATCGGCCGAATCGAACGACAGACTCCCCTCCCCGATCTCGGCCGGAAATTCGATCTCGCGACGGCGCACCGGATTTGTTTTCACCGGATCGGGCGGGTCCGCGACGGTGTTGAATGGTCGCCCGCCGATTGGGAATTTTTTATCAACGACATTCGGACGCGCTTCTTGAACGAGAACGGCCGGTTGCTTCTCGATTTTAATCCGCGTCCGGACGGCTCCTCGTTTTTCACTCCCGAGTTGCGCAGGTTCTTTTTGTCCCAAGGCGCAAGGATTTTTCGGTCGAAAGCGTTGTTGGGCGTGGATTCAAAGATTCGTCCACGATTCAAAAGGTCGGGGCGGTTCACCTGAACCGCCCGCGGGCGATTAAGGTCAATCGCCCCTATCTCCAGTCCGATAAATCCCATCCGAGCATTTGCTCGAGCTTCGTGATCTCAGCCGCAAAAACTCCGGAAAGATATTCCCGTTCCTCCTGCCTCATCGCCCGCTCGTACGGGACAACGTTTCGATCTTTGTCGCGAACACGACGCAACGGTTTCACGCCGAGAAATTCAAAAATTTCGCCGAGCGTCTCCTGCTTTCGATCGCGAAAATTTTCAAACTTCACAATCTCGACTTGTTTTCGCGGAAAGAATTTGAAGACCCGTTCCAGCTGCCCGGAATAAAAACCGCGATCGACATAGGCAAACCGCCGCGACTCGATCGTCAACGGTTGCGCGGTCCGTCTCGGTTCTTCCTTGAGCGCGTCGAGGAAGTCGAGCGGTTCCCGATTCTTGAACCGCTGCATGTTCCAATGCGCAAAGGCGCGATCGATCGGATTTCGCAGCAGGATGATGAGTTTGACCTGGGGATTGTAATTTCGAATCCGCTCCATCGCCGGCTCCCAATACAAATAACTCGGCGTGACTTCCCCGGCCAAAAGGCGGCGGTTGATTAATGCCGGTCCGGCTCGGACTCGAAAATGCCGATGTAGCAATTCGTAATCGACCGGCTGATGCGAGAAAATTTCTTCGTCGTCGAAGAAATGCAGCTCCTCCCGATCCGGCAGCGCGATCTGCGGATGCTTCTTCAAGAAATAATGCAGCGCGGTCGTGCCCGACTTTTGCGCACCCGCCACAATGAAATCGAGCTTCACTCCGTGAGATACCTCCGCAGCCGCGTTTTGATGCAACGCTTGCCCCAAGAAGTTTTCAGATATTTCTCGCGCTGGGCTGCATCACTCGCATTCAAACACCCCTCCCAATAAACGAGTTCAAATGGCACTCGTCGCTTCGTCGAACTAACCAGTCTGGCGTTATGTGCCTGCACCCGCGATGACAAATCTCGGGTGAGCCCGACACAGAACTGACGATCCACCAGTGACCGTAGCACGTAGACGTAGCAGCAATGCCGCATATCCTTCTATCTCACGGGGTCAACCTTTCGAGGTCTGATACCAAACACGTGTCCAATCGTGATACTGCTGTCGGTCGATGTCCACGGTCGAGTTCCCACACGCCAGGAGCGGCAAGTTTTTGTAACCGGAAAGCGCGCTCCGCGGTCTTTGCTGATAATGGTACACGTTTTAGCGAGGTTCACGTCGGCTGCATTCGCCGTCGTTGAGTGCGTTATTATTTTGGCGGTGCTGCTCGTTCTTGGCGCGACTGCCATTCCAGGACTGGTTCGCATCCGCAAGCGCTAGCTTGTCCGCCATCGCATCGCGATTATCGTGGCTGATGCGAAATATTTTCTCGCTGCTTTTTCTTTGCACGCTGGCAACTGGTCTGAGCGATCGCGCGTTCGGGGACGAGGGAATGTGGCTCTACAACGCGCCGCCCACGAAGCAACTCAAGGAAAAGTATGGTTTCGATCCCGACGCAAAATGGCTGGAGCATCTCCAGAAATCGAGCGTGCGATTCAATTCCGGCGGCAGCGGTTCGTTTGTGTCCGCCGGCGGTCTGGTCATCACCAATCATCACGTTGGCGCCGACGCGCTCCAAAAGTTCTCCGACGAACAGCACAATTATCTCCACGACGGTTTTTACGCGCGGACACAAGCCGAGGAAAAGAAATGCGTCGATCTCGAGCTCAACGTGCTGATCTCGGTCGAAGACGTCACCGCGCGCGTGAACGGCGCGGTGAAACCGGAAATGACGAGCGAGAAAGCGTCAGACGCTCGCAGAGGCGCCATTGCCGCAATTGAAAAGGAAAGCAAAGACAAAACGGGATTGCGCTCGAACGTGGTCACGCTTTATCAAGGCGGCGCTTATCATCTCTACCGCTTCAAACGTTACGACGACGTGCGTTTGGTTTTTGCGCCCGAACAACAGATCGCATTTTACGGCGGCGACCCGGACAACTTCGAATATCCACGCTTCGATCTCGATATCTGCATCTTCCGCGTTTACGAAAACGGACAGCCGGCCAAGATCGACGATTACCTGAAAATGAATCCCCGTGGTCCGAGCGACGGCGAGCTCACTTTCGTCAGCGGCCATCCTGGAAAGACGGACCGGCAATTGACCGTCGATGAACTCGCTGACATGCGCGACCGCTTTCTGCCTTACGTGCTCGGGATGTTCAAGCGCCGCGAAGTTCTTCTCCACAGTTTTGGCGAACGGACTTTCGAAAATGCGCGCCGCGTCCGCGACGACTTTTTTGGAATTCAAAACAACCGGAAGCGTTACGACGGTTATCTCGCCGGGTTGCTCGATCCCGAAATCTGGAAGGCGCTGCAAACGCGCGAGCAGAAATTGCGCGACGCAATTTCGCGCGATCCGAAGTTAACGTCGACAAGCGCGACTTACGATCGAATAAAAAACGCGCAGGCCGAAATCGCGAAAAATGCGCGCGCTTATAATTACTTCGAAATGGAACGCCCGAAGTTCGGCATCTATCGGCAGCCCCGCGCGTTTTACAGCACGCTTTTCAAATACGCGCGTTTGATCGTCCGCGCCGCCGACGAACGCGCGAAGCCGAACGGCGAACGGCTCGAAGAGTTTCGCGATAGCTCTCGTGAATCCTTCGAACTCGATCTTTTCTCTGGCGAACCGGTTTATGACGACGTCGAATTGCTGACGCTGACCGATTCGTTTACCGATCTGGCGACTGCCTTCGGCGCGAACGATCCGCACGTTAAAATGGTACTCGGCGACAAGTCACCGGTCGAACGCGCGGCCGAGTTGATTAAAGGCACGCAGCTCAAAGATGTCGCCTTTCGCAAAAAGCTTTACGCCGGCGGGAAGGCAGCTCTCGATGCTGCGCACGATCCGATGATCGATATCGCGCGGGCCGTTGATTCAACTGCGCGCCAAGCGAAGAAGGTTTTTGAAGCACAGGAAGAAACTAAACAACAGGCCTATGCCGCGATCGCCAGGGCGAGATTCGCCGTTGAAGGAACGAGCAGTTATCCCGATGCGACTTTCACCCTGCGTCTCTCCTACGGAACCATCCACGGTTACGAAGAGAACGGGAAACAAGTTCCAGCGTTCACCGATTTCAAGGGCTTGTCCGAGCGCGCCGATCAACACCAAAACAAACCGCCGTTCGATTTGCCGCAGCGCTGGATCGACAAGAAAGAGAAGCTCTCGTTAACCACGCCGTTTAATTTCGTTTCCGATGCCGACATCATCGGCGGCAACAGCGGCAGCCCGGTCGTGAACAAGACGGGCGAATTCGTCGGGATCATTTTCGACGGCAACATTCAATCGCTCGTGCTCGATTGCATCTTCACCGACAAACAAGCCCGTGCGGTCTCGGTCGATTCCGCCGCCATTATCGAAGCTCTGAGAAACGTTTATGACGCACAGCCGCTAGTCGACGAACTGCTGAGCGCGAAATAATATTCTTGTGAGATCGACATTCGATTTGTACCGCTGCTCGGCATGAATTCGAAAAATGCCATTGCCGTTTTCCTCGCAGCTTTGCTCAGCGCGAGCCTTTCTATTCTGATTGCCAGCGAACCGACCGAGAAGTCGGTGTTGCCAGACGCTGCGCTGACAAAACTCATGGAAGGCAATAGTCGGTTTGCCAACAGCAATATGAGCACGGCCAAACCGATAGCCGAGCGACGGGCGGCGACCGCCCAAGCGCAGCATCCGTTCGCCATCATCGTCGGTTGCGCGGACTCCCGCACATCACCGGAAATTATTTTCGATCAGACCATCGGCGATTTGTTCGTAGTGCGAACAGCCGGAAACCTGGTCGACGACTATGCTCTCGGCAGCATCGAATACGCCGTCGAGCATTTGGGTTCGCGGCTGATCGTTGTTCTTGGACACGCGCGCTGCGGCGCGGTGAAAGCAGCGTTGGAAAGCGCGACCGCACCGGGCCATGTGAATGCCATCGTGCGCAACATTCAGCCGGCCGTTCAAGCGGCCAAAAGCAAACCAGGCGACGCGCTCGCCAACGCTGTGCACGAAAATACCCGCCAAGTGGCCGACAAGATCCGCAAAAACGCGCAACTCGGCGAACTTGCTCCGCAGGTCAAAGTCGTTACCGCGTACTACGACCTTGATACCGGCAAGGTCGAGTGGGACAAAATGTGAGTGATCTCCGCTGCGATCACCGAAGCGTTACGAAATGTCTACGATGCGCAGCCGTTAGTCGATGAATTGACCGGCGGGAAGCGAGCTGGTCACCTGACTAAGATCGGACCATTCGTTCTCAAGTCTCGCTGCTCAACAGAGATTTGAATAGAATTGAGGTCGATCACCCACGCGCCTGCACGCTTGTACGCGTTAAATTCGTAATACTTGTCTTCGTCAACTGCGCTCCTGCCTCCTGACTGAATGTGAACTCTATCGATGGCAACGCCCTCGATTTTTCTCAGTCTGTGATCAACGGCCCGCTCTTTCGAAACAACAAACTTAATCTGCTCCAAATCAGCTTGAGACAAACGATTCGCGTATCGACCGGAAAGTTCGTAAGGCAGCGCCCAGATTTCGGAAGACGTTAGCCAAAGGATCAATAGAACCGCTCCGATAGTGAGCTGCCAAAGTCTGGGGGCACTCTTTTGCATCGCGCGATCGTTATATCAAAATCATGAACCTTGCTGCAATTGTTTCAACAGTGTCTTCCAACGCGTCCAGGCTTCGTCACGCGCTTTCTTGTCGCCTTCGCGAACATTCGGGTTGTTCGGCTCGCCCGAGCGCATGAAACCGTGACCGGCGCCTTTGTAAATCACCGGCTCATATTTTTTGGCGGCGGCTTTCATTAGGTCTTCCCCTTTCGGAATCGTCGCGTTCACGCGCTCATCGTTCTCGCCGTAGAACCCGTAAACCGGACAAACCACTTTCGCGGCATCTTCTGGGTTATCGACTGCGACCCCATAAAACGAATAGGCCGCTTTCAACTTCGGATTCATGTGCGCGTACTGAAACGTCCAGCCCCCGCCCCAGCAAAAACCACAAACCGCCAGTGTTCCATTGCATGCCGGAATCTTCAGCGCGTAATCGGCCGCCGCATTCAGATCGCTTGTCACCTGCTCCTTGGGCAGCGCGTGGGTTGCTTTGCCGGCCGCGTCACCATCTTCGTACTTTTGGCCACTCAGCAGGTCGGGCGCAATTGCGATGACGCCGTTCTCAGCCAGCTCGTCACATAAACTGCGCAACCAATCCGTTAGTCCAAAAATTTCCTGAATGACCAGAACGACCGGCGTTTTATTTTTCGATTCCGGATAAACCACGAACGCTTTGATCGTGCGGTCGCCCGATTTGAGGTCGACCCACTCGCCGTGACGCGGCGAACTGTTCAACCGCTCCTTGCCGAAATCCTTGAACTCTTGAGCGGGCAAAGATTGCGCGAAAGCGATTAGTGCGAAGATGAAAATAGCGCGTGTCATGGACAAAATATTTAGAGATTTCTCGGTCCGAGCCGGACTGGCATTTTTCGCTCGAAATGACAAAGCTAAGTCGTCGGAGTACTAGTCGCGGCTTTTCCTCTGCCAATCATTCCGTCGATGCTCAAGCTGCCTGCGCCGCGCAAGAAGATGTAGAAAAATACGAAGCAGTAAACCACCGCCAGCTCGCCCTTGTTTACGTAAGGAATCAAGCCTCTCGGAGCGTGGACCATGAAAAATGCGACCGCCATTTCACCGGAGGCGACAAACGCGCCGAGTCGCGTCAGCAAACCAAACGCAACCAGAAATCCGCAAACGATCTCAACCCATCCGCCGAAGGCCATGAGGGGCGGAAGCGCTTCGGCTTTCGGGGTGAAGGTGCCGAATATCTTATCGAGCCCATGGCAGGCAAACATCAGCCCGACGACCAAACGCATTATGCAATAAAACGGGTCCGCAAAGCGATTGAGAGACTTCATGCCGAGCAGGCTTAACGATGTCGATCTTGTGTGTCAAGCCAATCGCTCGGCGTAAAGGCCACGACGAATTTGGCTTCCGGAGGTCACACACCGCCGCTACAATTCGTGATCATGCCAACTTTGTCTTCCCCCCAAGCATTCGAATTTTGTGAAGGCGGCACCTGCGGTGACGCGAAACCGAGCGGCGACAACAAACATGTCTCCTGTCCGCCGAGCGATACCTGCGGCAAAGGCGGTTGTTATTGCCAGCTTTTCAAACGGCCGAAAGGCTCCGGCGACGATGTCGCCTGGGACGTCGCGCACGCCGATAACAAAAGCCAGACGAAGTACCGACCGGACAAACTGGATTACAAATGTTTCTGCGTGAAACCGATCCTGGAAAGCGAGCTCACAGTCGATGGAGTGAAATATACGGTTCGCTATCAGATGTGCGGAATGGGCGGCTGCACCTTGGACGACGTCGACGTCATCGATCCTGTAGACAAGCACCACGAGATGAAATGCAGCGGTAAGTGCGATGGTGACTGCAAATGCACGCTGTTTCGTCTCCAAGTCGCGGGTAAGGCAGGTTTTGATCCGAAAGACGCAAAATGGGAACTGATCGCCAAAGCCGACAAGCAGGTCCGGCACGATGGCAATTACGTCTATCGCTGCTTCTGCCTGAAATGAGGAAATTGTAGCCACGGCTCTGCGAGCCGTTCAGGAAATAGAGGGCGCGATCACTAGCACGCAAGGGCGCGTGCGACCCCCAGATACAATTAGGCAGCGAGCTCGAGTTGCTGGCGAGGAATTCCGCGCAACTCGAAAAGCCGGATCAATGTCTCTTCGATCAAGTTATTCGGACACGATGCTCCGGCGGTAATGCCGACAACTGTCGGGCCGGGTGGAAGCCAGAAATGCGAAACAACTTCGCGTTTCTCGTGCAGATTGTAATGCTTGATTTCATTGAGCGAGACCAGACGCGAAGCGTTCAAAACAAAATAGGTCGGCAATTTTTCCTCGCCCATTTCCGCGAGGTGCGAAGTGTTCGAGCTGTTGTAACCGCCGACAACGATGAGCAAATCCATCTTCACGTCGAGTAATTCGCGCAGTGCGTCCTGACGTTCCTGGGTCGCGCCGCAGATGGTGTCGAAGAAGCGAAAGTTTTTGGCGGCCTCGTCCGCACCGTCGCGGTCGGCGATCGCCTGCCGCACTCGGCGCTGAACTTCCTCGGTCTCGCCGCGCAACATCGTGGTTTGGTTTGCGACCCCGACCGTTTTCAAATGCACGTCCGGGTCGAAGCCCGGCGAATACGCGCCACGGAATTTTTCCAGAAAGGCCTGCTTAGCGCCGCCATGGCGAATGTAATTACAAACGTAATCGGTGTCGGCGAGCGTGAGCACGACCAGATAATGTCCTTTGCCGTCACCGAGCGCGCGCGAACTGGTCGCTTTTGTTTCCTCATGCTCGGCTTTCCCGTGAATGATGGAGGTGGCCGATTCGCTGGCGTATTTGCGAACGCGTTTCCAAACGCTCATCACGTCGCCACACGTCGTGTCCACGATCTGACAGCCGCGTTCCTTGATTTGCTGCTGAATCGATAGTTCGGTGCCGAACGCCGGTACAATGACAACGTCGTCCGGTCCGAGCTCAGCAATGTCGGCCTGCTTGTTTGGGCCGGTCAGGTTTTTGATCCCGAGCGACGCTATCTGCTGGTTGACCTCGGGGTTATGAATGATTTCGCCGACAATAAACAGGCGACGGTCCTTGAAAACTTTCCGGGCGGCGTACGCCAGATCGATCGCCCGCTCGACCCCATAGCAAAAGCCGAATTCCTTTGCGAGGCGGACAGTTGTGTCGCCAACGCGAACGATTCCGCCAGCGCGGCGAACTTTATCGACAATGTCGCTGCGATAATGCTGCTCGACCTGTTCCTGCACCGCGGCCATGACGTCGGGCGTCCGCAAGTTCACTTTCTCGCGCGCCGTCGTTCCGCTGGATATGAGGTTTGTGCTCATCGCTTGGAAAAGCTTAACACGTCCCGGCCGCTTTTCAGCCGGCAATCAGGCCTATTCTCCTGCAACAAAAGCCTATTGGTCAACGAGCAGAGGACCCGGCGGATCCTTAAACCAGGCAGGCGACATCAACAGCGAGCGGGGCGGATCTGGATCGCGGCTTTGATCGATCCTCATCACGTCCTTCGCATATTTTGCATCTTCTGGTTCCGACTCGGCGATGTCGACCGGAGTTCCAATCCGCACCAGCGCGTAAAGGCGAGCGGCGGCTTCGCGATGCAGCCGGACACAGCCATGCGTTCGCGGCGTGGACCAGACAAAACCTTCATGAAATCCATACGCCGGCGCGAATTCGCACCAATACGCCATCGGGTAACCGGCATCCGGCTCGCTCACGCGACGTTTGGTTTTGTCCTTGTTGATAATCGAGAAGTGACCGGACGGCGTCGACGCCCCACCCCGGCCGACGTTCGCCTGCGCCGCCATCAGCAATCGATCGCCTTCCATCACATAAACTGTTTGGGTCCCTTTCGAGAGCTTCACCCGGACGTTCGACGGGTCGTGCGGCTTGTAGGCAACCACGTGATAAGATCTTCCTCCCTTGTAGGCGGTTCCACCGCCGGTGGTTTCGCAGCCGGTGAGAAACGAAAGCGCGACGGGAAGAGCAACGACAATAGCTAAGCGGGAAACGATTCGCATGGCGGTACTTGAAAAGGCCGACGCACTTTTGTCAATCATTCTGATAAAGCTACGGCTGCACTGGCATCGTTTCGCCACCGGCGGCAATTCGCTTGTCGAAGCGCGAATGCAATCGCGCATAAAATGGATAAGGCCGGTCCGCGGTGGCCGGTTTGTAGCGCCAGTGTTTATACATCCAAAGCCACGGCGCGGGATTTTTTCGAACATAAGGTTCAAACGAATCCCAACATGCCTGTGCGATCTGCTGATAAGTGCGGCCTGCGGTTTCGATTTTCGGATGAAACACTACCCGGTAGCGGCCATTCGGCAGCGGCTCGCAATGAGCCGGAATGATCGGCGCGCCGGTTTGCTCGTTCAGCCACGCTTGCGCGGACGTCACGTTGGTTTTCAAACCGAAGCAATTGATCACCACCGACGGCATCCTGGGATGCAGGGTAAGATCGACAAGCAACGCGGTCCGCCCCCTTCGTCGGAGCACTTTGTAAAGCCGAATGATCCCGTTCTTGCGCGGGATCAATTCGTGGCCCGATTGCTCGCGCAATTTTCTGAAAATCGGATCAAGCAATGAATTTTTGAATTCCTGGGAAATGATCGTGCCGGCCAATCCCGAATATCCACTTGCCAGACTGAACCATTCGAAATTGCTGTAGTGATAACAAGCGTTGATGAAATTACGCTCAGGTCCGCTCACGCGATCGATTTCTTCCACGTTTTGGAACTCGATGTAGTCCGGAAAATTTTCGCGGGTTAATCGCGGGCTCCACAAGAGATCGAGCATCGTCCGGGCAAAATGTTGGAACGATTCACGAGCGATTTGTTCGCGCTCGCGCTGCGAGAATCGATCGCCGAAGGCGACTTGAAGATTGCTCAGGGCAACGTTGCGGCCGTGTCGGTCCAGGATCGACATCAACCCGCCAAGCGCGAGCGCGAATCGGTAACAATTTTTGCGCGACAACAGCGGCACGAGTTTCGCGGCGATGAGTAAGCCCGCCCACTCCAACCGGTAGCGAATTGTTTTCCAAATCGAGCGCACAGCGGTCAGGTTTTCCGTCGAGTCTCGAATTCCGCGATCTTGGCGAGAATCAGGTCGCGCAGGTCACCCGGCAATCCAACGGCTCGTCGTTGAAACTCGCGTCTAACTTCGTCGACTGGAAAAGAGCCGTCTGCTACCAGAATCGGCGTCCGATTCGCATCTGGCCGCTCTTCGCCAGTTTGGACCTCGGCGTGCGAAAAGCCGCGATCGGTTATCCAAGTGAGTGCGCGCTCCCACTGAGGCTTACCGTAACAAAGCTGGAAGCCGTGGACGGCATCCTTGCGATCGTACCAAACAATCAAATCGAAGTATTCGTCTGATATCCAGCGGCGGTCGTAATCGCCGCGACCACTTTTCTTGGGCTCGTCCGTCAACATGACCAGCGAATTAACGTGCAGCACAGGTAAAACTGCAATGTCTCCTTCGTTGACTTGATCATGTTCAAAACTACGTTGTTTGTGCGTTCGCAGGCGCGACGCGTAATCGTGAAAAGCGTCCTTTTTGTTTGCACGGGCAATATCTGCCGGAGTCCGATTGCCGAAGGATTGTTTCGCCGGCTGATCGGGAATCGCAAAGACATCGAAGTCGCTTCGGCCGGCGTCCACGCGGTCCGGGGACAACCGCCCAGTCTTTACGCGGTCCAGGTTTGCGAAGCCGATGGCGTGAACATCAGCGATTTGCGCAGCCAACCGCTCACGGCCGACCTGGTCGAGCGCGCGACGCACATTTTCGCCATGACCGGCGCGCATCTCGAAACGATTCACATGCTCTTTCCACACGGCGCGGAAAAAACTTTTCTGCTCCGCGAATTTGAAGAACCCGGCGCGACCCTCTGGCGCGATGTGCCGGACCCGATCGGCCTTGGCCGCGAAGTTTACGAAGATTGCGCGCGGACAATCAACAACGCGTTGCCGAGCGTCCTCAGTTTCGTTGAACAAAGTGAACTGGTTCCGCCTGGTGCGGCCCGAAATCGCGGAATATCTTCGTACTCCATGAGCGACCTTCCTCGACCAGCGCAAACCAGCGCTGGATCGACAACCTACGGCGGCAGCTCTCTCGAAGCGCTGCGCAAGGTTGATCCCGAAATTTACGACGCGATTCGCGCCGAAGAAAAACGGCAACGGGAAAATATCGAGTTGATCGCCTCTGAAAACTTCACCAGCCGCGCGGTGATGGAAGCGCAGGGTTCCTGCCTGACCAATAAATACGCCGAAGGGTATCCAAAGAAACGTTGGTACGGCGGCTGTGAAAACGTGGACACGGCCGAGCAACTCGCAATCGAGCGCGCGCTGCGATTGTTTGGCGCCGAGCATGCTAACGTCCAACCGCACAGCGGCGCGCAAGCGAACATGGCGGTCTATTTCTCCGTCTTGAAGCCGGGCGACAAGATTTTGGCGATGAATCTCGCACATGGCGGCCATCTCACTCACGGCCATCCGGCAAATTTTTCCGGCAAGTTTTACACGGTCGCGCAATACGGCGTGAGTGAGAAGACGGAGCAGATCGATTATGACGCGTTGCAAAAGCAAGCGGAAGAAGTGCGACCTGTGATGATCACGGCCGGCGCGTCGGCTTATCCGCGGATCATCGATTTTCCCCGAATGCGCCAAATCGCCGATTCAGTCGGCGCGCTCCTCTTCATCGACATGGCGCACATTTCCGGTCTCGTTGCTGGCGGACAACATCCGAGTCCAATTCCGCACGCGCAGTTTGTCACCACGACCACGCACAAAAGTTTACGCGGCCCGCGCGGTGGGATTGTCCTGTGCCAGCAGGAATTTGCGAAACAGATCGACGCGACTGTTTTTCCCGGAGTCCAGGGCGGACCGCTCATGCACGTCATCGCCGCGAAAGCGGTTTGTTTTCACGAAGCGCTGCAGCCTTCGTTCCGCGATTATCAGCGCCAGGTGGTGATCAACGCCAAGGCGCTAGCCGCCGGTTTGGCGAAACACGGTTACCGCATTGTTTCCGGCGGCACCGACAATCATCTCATGCTGGTCGATCTTCGCCCGAAGGAAATTAACGGCAAGGAGGCGCAGGAGGTTCTCGATCGCGCCGGAATTACTGTGAACAAAAACGGAATTCCGTTCGACACTTATCCAATCTTCAAACCGGGCGGCATCCGCGTTGGCACGCCGGCCGTGACCACCCGCGGCATGAAAGAAGAAGATATGCTTGAGATTGCGGACCTGGTCGCGGAAGCGTTGGCGAATCGCACCGACGAAGCCGCACTCGGCCGCGTGCGCGACAAAGTGCGCGAGATGACGCGGCGCTTTCCGCTGCCGTGCTAATTGTGGAGGCAGTCGTCTCGGCTGCGATCTCGATCTTTCAGGCGAGGCCTGCCACAACAGCAAATTTCGTGTTACCTAATCGGCGAAAATCTGCGTAATCTGCGGAGGTTGATGAATCGAACAGCAGACCAATCGCAGGCTAACCCGTTGCGCGAAGGCTTATCTACTCGCGCCGTGCCGCAGCCGTGTAGCGTCGTCATCTTTGGCGCCACCGGAGATCTTACACACCGCAAACTCTTGCCCGCGCTTTACAATCTGGCCGCCGACGGCGAATTGCCACCCGCTGTCGCCGTGATCGGATTTGCCCGGCGCGAAAAGAGTGATGAGGAATTTCGGGGCGAAATGGAAGAGGCGGTCCGAAAGTTTTCACGCCAAACCGTGCGCGACGAAATATGGAAGACGTTTTCCCAGTCAATTTTTTATCACCAAAGCGATTTTGGCGATGAAGCCGGCTACAAAAGTTTGGCGGAGCGCCTGGACAAGATAGACAAGGAACGCGGCACTCGCGGCAACCGGCTCTTTTATTTCGCGGTCGCGCCCGACCAGTTCGAGCCGATCCTCAAGCATCTTAAAGGCGTCGGTTTGAACAAGGCGCGCGAGGGAAGCTGGGCGCGCGTGATTATCGAAAAGCCGTTCGGGAAAGATCTCGCTTCGGCCCGTGAACTCAATCAGGTGGTCAGCAACGCGTTCAGCGAGGATCAAACTTATCGGATCGATCATTTTCTCGGAAAGGAAACCGCCCAGAACATTTTAGTGCTGCGCTTTGCCAACGCGATTTTCGAACCGCTCTGGAACACCCGTTACATCGATCACGTCCAGATCACCGCCGCGGAAACGCTCGGGGTCGAAGGACGCGCCGGTTATTATGAGGGCGCGGGCGCGTTGCGCGACATGGTGCAAAATCATTTGCTCCAATTGCTTTGTCTTGTCGCCATGGAAGCGCCGAGCGACTTGAGCGCCGACAGCATCCGTGATGAAAAATTGAAGGTAGTACGTTGTCTGCGCAGAATGGGGGCAGACGAAGTCGGCAGCAACGTCGTGCGCGGCCAGTACGCCGAGGGTGCGATCAATGGTCAACCGGTGCCAGGTTATCGCAGCGAAAAAAATGTCGATCCAAAATCGATGACCGACACCTTCGTCGCGTTGCGCTTGAACATCGACAATTGGCGGTGGTGGGACGTGCCGGTTTACATGCGCGTCGGAAAACGGTTGCCGAAGTCAGGCACGGAAATCTCGATCCATTTCAAGAAAGCACCGTTTGTTTTGTTCAACAAAGAGACCAACGAGCCAAATGTGCTCGTCATTCGGATTCAACCGGACGAAGGAATTTCGTTGCGAATGCAGGCCAAAATGCCGGGGACAAGTTTTCGGATCGAACCGGTGAAAATGGATTTTCATTACGGAACGTCATTCGGCAAAGCCAGTCCCGAAGCCTACGAACGCTTGTTGCTCGACGCGATGAGCGGCGACGCCACTTTGTTTGCGCGTCGCGACGAAGTCGAAGAAGCGTGGTCGTTCATCGACGTCATCGAAAATGCGTGGTCGGCAACAAAGAAAGCACCGGATTTGTTTTTCTATCCCTCAGGTTCATGGGGACCGGAAGAAGCGGACGAACTACTGGCGCGCGACGGACGCGCCTGGCGGCGGCTCTGATTTATGCCGGCCATCGCTGAGAATTATTCGTTAGGCCAACCGGTTGAGATCGGCAAGATCCACAAGGCGTTGAAAAAACTCTGGCAGGAAGGCGAAAGCGCAATGACCCGCGCGTCGCTCATTAATCTGGCCATCTACAGCGAAAAGCCCGGGTCACTCGAAAGAAACACGCAGTTCATCGTCAGGATCACCGAGAACCATGCCTGCCGCGCGCTCGTGATCGGAGCGAATCGAAAATCAAAAGAGAACCGGGTCGAGGCCTGGGTCAACGCGCATTGCCACGTGACACGCGCCGGGAGCAAACAGATTTGTTCCGAGCAACTTTCGTTTTCGCTGGAGGGTCCATGCGTAGAATTCCTGCCGAGCATTGTCTTTTCTCATCTCGATTCCGATCTCCCCCTTTATCTTTGGTGGCAGGATGATTTCCCCGAACCGATGGATCCGCAGCTTTGGACCTGGGTCGATCGGTTGGTCTTCGATAGCCAAACCTGGCAGGACTTTGGCGCGCAGATGCGCCTGGTCGAAACCGCGCAACAGGAAGCGAAACAGCGAATCGTGCTTTGCGATCTCAATTGGACGCGGCTCGACAAGGTGCGTCATGCCATCGCCCAATTTTTCGACCATCCCGCGTCGCATCATCATTTTTCAGAAATAGAAAGCTTGCGGATCGATTTCGCGCCTGGATTTAAATCAACCGCCCTCCTTTTGCTTGGCTGGTTGGGCGCGCAATTAAATTGGAAGGTCAATGAACCGGCGCGCAACGGGAGCTGCAGATTCGTCGATGCGAATAATCGGAAGATCGATATCGAGCTGCATGAGCAGGAAACCGGGCCAATCGGCCAGGTCACGATAAATTCCAGCGGTATTCAATTCAGGGTCGCATCGGCGCAATGCGGCGACCTTCTCGAAATTTCGCGCAGTGGGGAAAACGAAACTGCACTGCCGCAGATGATGCCGGCACAGAGCAACGATCCGGTCGATCTAATGACCCAGGAGCTATTGCGCGGCGGCCCGCACCGGGTTTATCTCCGGGCGGTTAACTGCGTGCGCGAATTATTGTAGGTTGGGGCGGTTCACCGAACCGCCCAAGGGCGATTGAGGTCAATCCACTTGCCTCAAAAGCTTAAGCGTTGAGGCAAACGTCCAACGTTAATGGGCAACACTCTTGGATGTACTAGCTGGTAGCGTAATCGCCCCTATCCTGCTCGCACGGCTTGTGCTCTGAGGAAGGCGTGTCCAAGAAAATCCTGCTTCTCCTCTTGTTCTTCGCCGTCCTTTTCGATTTGAGCGGCTGCGCCTCCATGAGCGCGCAAGCTCGCCGGGAAAGAGCCTATCGTCATTACGTCCAAAAGCAGATGAAGCAGCGCAACCGCGCGATGGCTCGAGCCCAAAAAGCGGCCCATCGGAAGATGAAATCGCCAGTGCCAAGCCAGCCGCAAATTACATCGGGTGTTGAAAATGCTCCGCGATCCTGGTCTGAGCCAGTCGCTCCCCCGGTGACTGTCTCCGCGTCGGACGCAATCGCGAACCAAACCGACAGCCAACCGGCGCAGCCGTAACGCTAATCGCGTTTCACCGGGCTCGGCTTCCCATCGGGTCCGAGCGCGACATAAGTAAAGACGCCGCTTGTGACTTTGACGCGTTCGCCCGTCCGATAACGTGTCACCCAAACATCGACACAAATTTTCATCGACGTGCGACCGATTTTCTCAACCCAGGCGTAGCACGCAACGGTGTCGCCCACCCGCACCGGATTGAGGAACGACATTCCTTCGATGGCCACGGTCACAACGCGTGACTTCGCCACTGTTCCAGCCAGGATCGCGCTGCCCAAATCCATTTGCGAAACCAACCAACCGCCAAAAATGTCGCCATCGCGATTAGTGTCCTTGGGCATGGCGATCGTCTGGATGACGAGCTCGCCTTTGGGTTGCTCAGACACACTCATCTTTGTCTTTAACCACGAATGGACACGAATTTACACTAAGAAAAGTTCCTCATTCAACTCTTCGGGTAATTCGTGGTTGGTTTTACAAGATCAACATGCAATCGCCGTAACTGTAAAACCGATACTGTTCGCGGATCGCCTCGTCGTACGCTTGCAACAGGAATTCGCGACCGGCGAACGCGCTGACTAACATAAGTAATGTCGAGCGCGGCAAATGAAAATTGGTAAGCAGCACATCGACTACGCGAAAATCGAACGGCGGATAGATGAAAATATTGGTAGCGCCTGACTGTGGACAAATTTTGAACTCGTTAGACTTGACTGCTTTAAGCAGTCGAGTTTTACGGGCGGCAGACTCGAGTGCGCGGACAGTTGTCGTTCCGACGGCGAGGATGCGTTGCGCCTTGTCGATCTTAGCGGCGGCGTCATCTGAAATGGAAAACGACTCGGCATGCATCCGATGCTCGGCGACGTTTTCAGAGTGCACCGGCCGAAAAGTACCGGGGCCAACATGCAGCGTCACGAACGCGTGTGGAAGTTGGGATAAAATTTCCGGGGTGAAATGAAGGCCGGCAGTCGGCGCGGCCAGCGCGCCCGGTGTTTGCGCGAAGACAGTTTGATAGCGATCGGTGTCAGTTGGATCGCTGTCTCGACCAATGTACGGCGGCAACGGCATCGACCCGCGCACATAAAGATCGACATCCTCGGTCAGCGCGACGATTCGTTCGCCGTCCGGCAAAACCTCTTCGACGCGCAAGGTTGCATTGTCGATCTTCGCCGTTGCACCGAGTCGCATCTTCCGGCCGGGCTTGATCAAACATTTCCAGCGCGCCGGCCCGATCTTTTCCAGAAACAAGAACTCGACGGCGTGATCGTCCGAAAATCTGCGCGCAGCGAGAACGCGAGTGTTATTCAAGACCAGCAAGTCGCTTGGCCGCAAAAAGCTCTTCAGATCGCGAAACTGTCGATGTTCGATGGTCTGGGAGTCGCGATGCAGCACCATCATGCGCGATTGGTCGCGCTGCGAGAGCGGCCGCCTGGCAATCAACCCTTTCGGCAACGGATAGTCGTAGTCGCTTAATCGTTCGCTCATGCGTGAAGGTAGGGGCGATTACGCCCCCAGCTAGTGCATCCAAGAGTGTTGCCCATTAACGTTGGACGTTTGCCTCAACGCTTAAGCTTTTGAGGCAAGTGGATTGACCTCAATCGCCCGCAACGCCAATTCGCCCGCGGGCGGTTCGGTGAACCGCCCCTACCCATCAAATCATTTGCCGATTCGCGCAAAACTTCACAGTATGCCGGTGATGCAATTTCCGCAGGCGCTCGAAGCGGTTTTACGAACTCTCGAGCGGATGCGCGACGAAACCGCACACCGTCCGTGCGCATCACGAAGTGCTCTGGGTGCCCTGAAACAAATTTCGCCGTCACCTAAGATCGACATCATGGAGGAACACGCGCCGGCGTCTCCCAAAAATGATTTGGGCACTGACCCGCCTTCGCGAGGCTACGGCGCGGCGAGCAGCGCTGCGCCTTCCAAAGCAGACAAGATTGACAAGCTCGCGGCGGTGCAAGAGCGCGTCCGTCCTTGCACCAAATGTCCAAACCTCGCGAGCTCCCGAACGCAGACCGTTTTTGGCGTCGGCAATCCGGACGCCGATATTATGTTCGTCGGAGAAGCGCCGGGCGCGGATGAAGATGCGCAGGGCGAACCGTTCGTCGGACGCGCCGGACAATTGCTCACCAAGATTATCAAGGCAATGGGTTTTGCCCGGGGACAGGTTTACATCGCCAACATTCTCAAATGCCGCCCGGACGTGCCGGCCGGTTCGTTTGGCAATCGCCCGCCGACGCCGCGCGAAATGCAAACGTGCCGGCCATATTTGATGGAGCAGATCGACATCATCAAACCGAAAGTGATTGTCGCTCTCGGCGCCGTGGCGGTGGAAGGACTGCTGGGGACGCGCGCGCCGATGCGCGAACTCCGCGGGCGATGGGATTCATTCAACGGCACGCCGTTGATGATCACTTATCATCCGGCGTATCTGCTCCGGAACCAATCACCCTCCGAGAAACGCAAGGTTTGGGAAGATATGATGCAAGTGCTGGAGCGGCTCGAGAAACCGATCAGCGAGAAACAGCGAAGCTATTTCTTATAAGGTAGGGGCGGTTCACCGAACCGCCCGCAAATGCCAGTCCGGCTCGGACCGATTGAGGTGAACCGCCCTACCTGGATAACTGGCGATACAGCGACTCGATGCGCGATCGCGCGGCGAGTCCGAAAACGAGCGACGCAACAATCCCGCGCACTTCGCGTCGCGGAACTTTAATGTGCCGACGGAGCGCGGTTGCGCCCGCATCGTGCAAGAGCGCAAGCGTGCGCGCGCCGATGAGCGCGGGCAGGACTGTCGCGGCCCGAACGCGGCGGTTTCGAATCGCACGGGCGTATTGCAATCCGGCCTCGATCCCCCGCTCCGCTTTCTCCCGCCACTTGCGATAGATTGGCTGAAAGCGTTCCGGCTCGCGCAAGATTTGGGACGGCTCCATCGCAGCCACGGCAAGTTCTTCGTTTGGAAAATAACACCGGCCCGCGCGCAGATCGTTGCCGGCATCGCGCAAAATGTTAATCAATTGCAGGCCCATGCCGTAGCGTTTTGCCATTCCGAGCATTTCGTCTTCGCTTCGCTCAGTAAATTTTGGCAGGTGGCGAAAACAAAGACGGGTCCAAAATTCTCCCGCACTGCCGGCCACGAGATAGGTGTATTCCTCGAGCTCGGCCGCGGTTTCCAGGGCGACAATTTGTTTTGGATTTCGGAAACGTTCGAGATCGAGGATTTGGCCACGGTTAATTTGTTCGAGCACAGCCCGGACTTCTTCGCGATCCAGGACGTCGCTTTGATCGAGCCAATCCAAACATGGCTGGAGCGATTCAATCAGAGCGCGCTCGGCTTTGTTCGTCTGCAACGGCGCTAACGAAGCGCTCAGATCGACAACCGCATCGCCCAAGGCCTCGCCTTGGATTCCGCGCGCGACAAGACGTAAATTTTCGGTCCGCAAACCGATCGCTACCTCGGTTGTATCGGCGATCGTGTCGGATGCGCGCGCGAGCAAATAGCCGAGTGAAACGGGATCGCGCAGTTTTTTCGGCAGGAGACGGATCGAAAGATAAAATGAGCGTGAGACCGACGCTAAAATCGATCCGCGCAAAGCCGAAAGAGAAACGGCGGACTCTGTTTTCTGGCCTAACGAATCGTCAGCGGCCGGCATTTTTCACCTCGATCCGACTCATGTCTGAATTGCCGAGGCCAACCGTGGTAGCCGTTTGCACGTAACTCGCCAATCGACCGATCGGCTGGAAATTCGCTTTCGAGCGCCACTCGTCGAGTCGTTTCAACGCGACTGTATCCAGCGCCACCGGATCCTTGCTCGCGTAAAGTGTCGCGTGATGGAGGGCAAAGTTCGGCTGCGATTGCGGACCGCCGGCGTATTGCGCAGCGAGACCATCCATCACGTTGAGAACCACTTTCTGCGAAATGACCGGATTGGCATAAATGATGGCGACGCTTTCCGCGCCGAAACCGGTGCCCTGGGCGAATCGCCGCCAATTGTCGATGTTAGGGACGGTCATGTTGTAGAGGCAGCCTGCGATGCCGTTGGTCGTGCTGTTGCTCATCACCGGAACGTTGATGATTTTTGTCACCTCGCTCGAAATGATGCGCGAAAAGTGGCTGACGCTGCTCGTATTTTCCGTGTCCGACAAGGGTTCGCTTTTCCCTCTATCGCTGATGTAATCGACGTCGCCCCAGACGAGTTTGCCGAGGAGCGGCGCGGTCAAAGTCGCTTTCGGATCGTATCCGTTCAAAGGTGCGATGGCTTTCAAATCGAAGCCATCGGCCTTTTTGTATCCAGCTCCTTTTGTTCCCTCGAGCGAACGATCCCACACCACGATGCTGCTGCGAGGATGCCCGGCTGCGACCAAACCGTCGACGATCGCGGTCACGACGTCGTGATGAGTGGTGAACAATTCGCCGCCGGCGGCCGAAATCTTAATCCCGATTTTGTCGTTAGGCGCAATCAGCGATCCCCAGGCCCTGGCCAGGTCAGGCTGGCCCGTCGCCGCCAATATTATCCGGTCGACCATTGCCCGCACCACGCGCGGATTGGTTTTGTAACTGGCAATCGCGTTGGCGTCGTGAACGGTGTAGACAACCGACTTCTCCGGCGAAGGCGACGGAACTTGGGCAAACGCGCCGCCGATGGCGCAGAAGGAGACTAGAGCTACATTTCGGAAGCTTGTCATGTCGAGCAAAGTCGAGACATCTTTTACTATCTCTGTTGCAACAGTGCAGTCGGAAACATTTAGAGATTCCTCGGTCCGAGCCGGACTGGCATTTTCGCTCGGAATGACAACCAAGACTAAGCAAATCTGTGAGTAATCCCGGGCATTACATTTCGACCAGCGTCACCGACGCGGTTCGCCACGTCTACGTCCACATTCCCTTCTGTGCGCGGATTTGCCCGTACTGCGCATTTTACAAAGAGCTGCTGGATCGCTCGCAAACGCAGCGATTTTGTGAAGCGCTTCTGAGTGAGCTTCGCCAACAGGCGCTCGCCACGGCGAGTCCGTCCGGTGGAGGACAGCATCGGCATCTCCTTCCATCGACAATTTATTTCGGCGGCGGCACGCCGACGGCGCTGACCACGGCGCAATTGGAATTTCTGCTTGGCGGTTTCCGTGACACGCTCGACCTATCGGAATTGATCGAGTGGACGACAGAAGCAAATCCGGGAAGCGTGTCGCCAGGTAAAGCGGCACTGTTGCGACGTCTCGGGATCACCCGAATCAGTCTCGGCATTCAATCCTGGGATGACGATTTATTGAAATTGCTCGGGCGCGAGCACAATGCAAAACAGGGCGAGGAGTCGTTCCACCTTTTCCGCGACGCCGGATTTTCCAACATCAACGTCGATCTGATGTTTGGGCTGCCGGGACAAACGATCCATCAATGGCGAAGCACGTTGGAGCGAACGGTGTCGCTCATGCCCGAACACATTTCGACTTATTGTCTGACTTACGAAGAAGACACGGAATTCTTTCTGCGGCACGCCCGCGGCGAGTTTCGGCAAAATTCGGACGACGATGCGGAATTTTTCGAAACCACGATGGCGATCCTGGAAGCAGCCGGCTACGAGCATTACGAAATCTCAAATTACGCGCGGGCAGGTTTTCGCTCGGCGCACAACCGTGGGTATTGGTCGGGCTCAGATTATTTAGGGATCGGCCCGAGCGCTTTTTCCACGGTCAGAATGACCCGTTGGCAAAACGTTTCAGACTTTCGCGCTTACTCGGACGTTGTCCTGTTGGGAAAATCAGCGGTGCGCTCAGTCGAGCAACTGACGGCAGAAATGAAACGCGCCGAAAGAATCGCGCTTGGATTGCGAACAAGCGAAGGCGCCCCGGCGCAATTACTGGAGCGGTTTCCAAACGAAACGCGCGAATTTGTCAAACTAGGTTTACTCCGGAGTGAGCGCGGCAATTTCGTTTTAACGCCTGCGGGAAAAGCGCTCGCCGATTCCGTGGCCGAGGCGTTCGTTTGATTATTCGACCGCGCCGTAACGCCGCTGACGTCGTCCGTATTCTTCCACCGCGGCAAACAAATCCTTTTTCGTGAAATCGGGCCACATCTTCTGGGTCACGTACATTTCGGTGTAGGAAAGCTGCCAGAGCAAAAAATTCGACAAACGCATCTCGCCGGAAGTGCGAATGAGCAGGTCGGGGTCCGGATAATATCGAGTGTAAAGATGTTTGCTGAACATCTCGACGTCGATCATTCCCTTGTCGATGTGGCCGAGCTCGATGGCGCGGAGCAAGCTCTTGATCCCGTCGATAATCTCGAGCCTTCCGCCGTAACTCAGCGCGAGGACTAGCGTCACGCCAGTGTTTCCGGCCGTCGCTTCGATCGATTTGTGCAATTGCTGCTGGCAAACGTCGGGCAAGTCGGTCAGCCGTCCGATCGCTTGCAGGCGCACATTCTTCTCGATCAGCTCAGGTGTTTTTTCCTTGAGGAACTTTTCCAGGAGCTTCATTAGCGCGAAAACCTCGCTTTTCGGGCGCTGCCAGTTTTCCGCCGAAAAAGCATAGAGGGTGAGGTATTCAACCTTGAGCTCGGCGCAGCCTTCCACGCATTCGCGGGCGGCACGCGCTCCTTCCTCGTGGCCCCTGATCCGGGGCAAGCCTTGCGCTTTGGCCCAGCGACCATTCCCATCCATAATGATGGCGATGTGCCGCGGGACGGATTTAGCGCCGGGAGGCATTGTTAAGAAAGATCGTCTGCGCGCGCGTGGGACCGACACTGACGATTGAAACTTTCGCGCCAGTAAGCTGGCCTAGCCGCTTCACGTAATTTCTTGCGTGCAAAGGAAGTTGCGAAAGTTTTTTCGCGGAAGTCGTGGATTGCTTCCACCCGCGCATCTCTTCGTAAATCGGCTCACAATTGTCCAGCTGCACCGCGTCACAAGGCGGCACTTCCAGGCGTTTCCCGTTCAGCCGGTATCCGACGCAAATCCGGATCGGATCGACATCGTCCAGCCCGTCCAAATTTGTGATCGCCAGCTCATCGATCCCATTGATCATCGTGGCATAGCGGGTCGCCACAGCGTCAAACCATCCGCAGCGGCGGGCGCGCCCAGTGGTGGCGCCGAACTCACGGCCGAGTGAATGAAGCATGTCCGCCAGATGTCGATCCTCGGTCGGCAACGGCCCCTCGCCCACTCGCGTTGTGTAAGCCTTCATCACGCCGACCACGCGGTCCATTCGATGCGGCGGCACGCCGGTCCCGGTGCAGGCGCCGCCGGCGGTTGTATTGGAAGAAGTCACATAGGGATAGGTGCCGTGGTCGATGTCGAGAAATGTTCCCTGCGCGCCTTCGAACAAAATTCCTTTCCCGCGCTGAATCGCGCGATGTAAATAAACGACCGTGTTCGTGACGAACGGCCGTAACTTTTCGCCCGCGGCCAGATAACTTTCGCGGACTTCGCGGTAATTGATCGGCTTTGCGCCGAGCGCCTGGAGAATGCTGTTGTTCTCACGAACCTTCGCTTGCAGTTTTTTTGCGAACAATATCGGCTGCATCAAATCCGAAATGCGCAAGCCGGTGCGCGCCGCCTTATCGCCGTAAGCCGGGCCGATCCCGCGTTTGGTCGTTCCAATTTTCGCTCGGCCATGCCGCAATTCGCGCTGTTCGTCGAGCAATCGGTGATAAGGCAAAACCAGATGCGCGCAATTGCTGACCAAAAGATTCTTGCCGATTTTCACGCCGAGGCCGCGCAAGTGTTCGATCTCGGCCACAAGCGCGATCGGATCGACCACCACGCCGTTGCCGATGACGCAGACTTTTCCGCGGCGCAAAATTCCGGAAGGAATGAGATGGAGAATGTAACTCGCGCCGCCGTGAACAATGGTGTGGCCCGCATTGTTGCCTCCCTGGCTGCGGACGATGATGTCCGCCTTGCTCGTAAGCACATCGATGATCTTGCCCTTTCCTTCGTCACCCCACTGCGCGCCAACTAGAATTGTGTTTGCCATTTCAATTCAAACTCGGGCAAAAAATTTTCCCGACGCATCTGGCTCGCCGTTGGACGAGTCCGTCCGGTGGCGGACAAGAATGCAGTCGGGACTTGCCCACGAATGATAAGAACCGCGCGTCTCCGCGCAAGCGGTTTTCAAGGCCGTCCGATTCTCAAAAAAAGGCGACCAACTTCCGCGGCGTCTGCGTAGGAAGGTTGATGCGCACTATTTTACTTCTCATTCTGATTCTGTTGTTGCTTGGAGCTTTGCCAACGTGGCCGTACAGCGGTGGCTGGGGCTACTATCCAAGCGGCGGGCTCGGATTGATTCTTTTGATCGTGGTAATCCTCGTCCTGATGAGGCGAGTGTAATCTAGATCAAATCGGCTAGTGAGCGCTTGTGCTTTGCGAAGCAAGCGCTTTCTTCAGCGCGTAAGCGGATTCACTCGATCCGCCACCGGTGTGCGCGTGCGAGTAATTGCGCAGTTTGTCCCAAGGAATCCTCGCATCGTAGGTGAAAGTGTTCATCGCCACGCGTGTACTCGCGCCGCTGCTTTGCAGATGTCGATGTGATAATATGAAATCAGACGGTTCGTAATAATTGCTGAAATCTTGCGCGAACTTGTCGCGACTCATCCCGATCGCGATGTTCTTGCGCACTTCCAAATGCAAATGCGAATCGTAGAGTCCGTGGGCTGTGCCCATGGTGCCAATTTGCTGGCCACGTCTCACCGCCTGGCCGCGACGGACAAGAATCTTGTCCAAATGCCCGTAGAGCGAATCGACGTTGCGCACGCCCAAGCCCTCACGGTAGGCATGCCGGACGATGATCACATTCCCCCAGCCTTGGTGACAATCGCGCGCGAACACAACCACGCCATCACCAATCACGTAGATCGGGTCGCCGAGGTCTGTGTTTCCACCGCCGACTCCGTCCCAGTCCTCCCCGAGATGTCCGTGCGCGCTGAAACCGCGTGCTTTGTAATATCCGCGCGCGTCAGGCTTACCGACCGGCAAATCGAAACCGTCGGCCAATCTCGTGAATGCCGTCTGGCCGGAAAAACTGATCGGTTGCGCCGGGAGAGGTTCGGGTTCGCGTGATGGTCGATCGATCACCCGGACCGCGTTCGCGGTGATCTGTTTTTTCGGCGGCGACGGTGGCGCCGGCAAATCCGGCTCGCTCGAGTCTGTTTCGATGTCGTGATTTTCTTCTTTCACCTTCTGCGCAGCCAGAACTCCTGCCTGCCGCATCTGCTCGATGCTCAATTTCGGCGTGTTCAGATTTGACGTTTCAGTAAAGGCAACAGCTTGCGGCCGGACCTCGACTATCGGCTGCGCGGTCGGACGTTTTGTTTGCTGAACAATCTTGTCCGCTTTTTCGCGCGGGACCTCGACCTGTTGGGCATGGTTCGTCTCGATTGAAATCAAGACACCGACCAACGCTCCGATGACGACCTTCCCGACCATGAACGCCGTCGGTGATAAACAAAGCGCGCCCGCGTGGCAAGCAGTTATTCACAGGCGTTGGCAGGAGCCAGCGATGCCGCTCTGCGGCAATCTAAGACCAAGGGAACATACTGCGTGAACCAGCGGGAGCGTAACTTTACGGCGGGAGCGGTTTTCGGGAGAAAACTTTACGATGGGAGATCTCAACCGCAGGGTTGACGATCTAGGGAAATCGGCGACACGCCTTTGGGAAGGCGTGCCGAGCAAACCGAGCGCACGTAGGGAAAGCCGCCGCTGTGCGGCAATCCGAAAACATGGGAACACTTTCGCCGAACTAGCGGGAGCATAAGCCGGGCACCCGAGGTTGGGAACCGAGCCGCTGTGAAAAAGTCGGGGCGCCCTAGTTCCGCTGAACCCGCACCAGCGGCAGCGGAAAACGCAGTCGCAATTCATCCTGCAAATAGATCTCCACGTGGTGCAAACCGAATTGCTGGAACTGGACGCCGCCGAAGTAATGAACATTGGTGGCGTGCCCTTCCATTTCCTTGAGCTCGAATTCGACTTCCGCCTGGGCCAGCACATTTTGCTCGTCCACCCCCACGATGCGCGACCGTTGCTTGAATTTGCCCGCGCCGCTGCACCAGCGCGTCCAAATGCACAATCGCATATAATTGATCGGCAACGACGGCGCGGCGATGACATTGAGCACGCCGACCAGCGTGTTCATGCCGTTGAACTCGCAACGAACATCCTCGCACAGGACGCAGCTTTGCAGATCGGGCAGGATTGCTTCGGTCGATTCCATTGGTTCAAATCGAACCGCGCATCAACAGGATGATCAGGACGATCGCCAGTGCGATCCGGTAAATCGCGAACGGCACGAATCCCTTCGTCCGCACCCAGCGCATGAACCATGCGACCACGACGAGCGCGACGATAAACGAAACAACGAACCCGATTGCCAGTACGACCCATTGGTGCGCGTCCACTGCCAGCGGGGCGATGTTTCCTTCCGCAAGCGTTTCGCGGCCGGGTTTCAGCGTCTTGTAGAGATCGTACAAAGTCGCAACCACCATCGTCGGCATGGAAAGAAAAAATGAAAACTCGAGCGCAGCCGGGCGCGATAAGCCCGCGATTTGTCCGGCCGCGATGGTGCTCATTGAGCGGGATGTTCCGGGAAAAACCGCCGACAGAATTTGGCAGGCGCCAATCCAAATTGCCTGGAACAGATTCATGTCTTCCATGTGCGCGACTCGCGCGCGGGTGAACGTTGCATCGACAATCCACATCACGATTCCGCCGACAAGTAGGGCAATGCTGATCACCCACAGGCTTTCCAGATTTTTACCGATCACTTTGGTCAGCGCCCACGCCGGCAGCGCCGTGACCACGAATGCGACCATTGTCAGGCTGAGTGGATGTGTCAGGAAATTGCGATCGCCGCGTTCGCCTTTTGGAAACGTGCTAAGAAATTTGAGGATCCGGTCGCGAAAATAAACCGGCAACGCCAGGATGGCGCCGAGTTGGATCACGATCGTGTACATTTTCCAGAAGCTGTCGCCCAGATTGAGTTGGAAGAGCGCTTCGACGATGCGGAGATGTCCGGTCGAGCTCACCGGCAAGAATTCCGTCAGCCCTTCAACAATACCGAGCAAGATCGACAAGAGAAAATCATTCATATAAATCGAAGCAAACTTCGAACGCCCAACGTCCAACCCCCAATATCAAAGTCAGAAAGGTCCGGAATCATTTCGTTTTGTTTTCCGCCGTCCGAACGCTGGCAACGAAGATCCTGATTAATTCTTCAACCTCATTAAGGCAAACGCCCAGATCAGAGGTGTTGATCAAATTCAATCGACCGACCAGCCGCAACCAGCGCTTAGTCTCGCGCAATTCTTTAAGGCAGATGCGCAGCTTGTGAAGAAAATCCTTCCGCGATTCGGCTGCCTCAACTTCGCCGTGATTGGAAAGCGGTGACGTGCCGCAACGTAGAAGTTGTCCGGCAACATGATTTCCGGCTTTGGTGCCTGGCAACAATTCGACTAGCTGAACGATTTGCGCCGCGAATTCGAGCAATCTGTCCTCGAGATCGTAAGGCGCGCGCTTGCCGTACTGCCGAGTCGGCGATTCTTTGGCTCGTCCAAAGTGGCCATTCCCACATTCGATGTTCGACGTTCGGCGTTGAGCGTTCGGCGTTCTCTTCATCTTTTTCATGATACCGCTTCCCCTCCGCGTTCGTCCGTCCGAATCCGGATCGCTTCTTCCACATCCGTGACAAAAACTTTTCCGTCGCCAATCTTTCCGGTCTTGGCCGATTGCAGGATCGCTTCGACGACGCGCTGAGCACGATCGTCATCCACCACGATTTCAAATTTCGTTTTCGGGAGAAAATCGACCGTGTACTCGCTGCCCCGATAGATCTCGCTGTGACCTTTTTGCCGGCCGAAACCGCGCACTTCACTCAGCGTCATTCCTTCAATACCGACCGCGGCCAGCGCGTCTTTCACCGCTTCCGTTTTAAATGGCTTAATGATCGCCTCGATTTTCTTCACCGCGCCAAACTAGCGAGGCATGCTCAAACGTAAACAAGAACGTTCGGGGGAAGTTGAGGGGTTGAGAAGTTGAGTTGTTGAGACGTTGAGGAGAGATGGAGAATTGTTGACGAGTTGAGCGGTTGAGATCTTGAGCCGAGGTTCAAAGAATGAACTCCAGACAACAATATCCATTCGAAAAGTTACGCGTATGGCAAGCTGCGCGAGATTTATCTAAGGCGGTCTATTTAAGCACGCGAAACTTTCCTCAGCGGGAACTCTATGGCTTAATCAGTCAATGCAACCGTGCGGCCGTTTCAGTGGCAGCGAACCTGGCCGAAGGCAGTTCTCGGCGAAGTCGGAAAGACCAGGGGAATTTTACCCAGCGATTCGGAGCAAGATTTGCGAAGTTCAATCGAACAACTTTCGCCCCAGGTGAATGCGCTTCACCGCAGCCAACGATCGCGAACAGATTGAACATCTCTCCTCGACTCTTGCTCAACCCCTCAACTCTTGCTCAACTCCTCAACGCCTCAACTTCTGCTTCCACCATTTCGCGAACCAGTTGCTCGAAATTTCCGCTCGGCTTCCAGCCAAGCGTTTTGCGAATTTTATCGGCGCTGCCGACCAAACGCGACGGTTCGATCGGTCGATCGAACGCGCGATCTTGCTTCACGTATTTTTTCCAAGGCAAATCGACCACCGCGAACGCGGCTTCGACGAAATCGCGCACCGAATGCGTCTGGCCAGTCGCGACTACGTAATCGTCCGGCTTCTCGTGCTGCAGCATTAGCCACATCGCCACGACATAATCCTGGGCGCGGCCCCAGTCACGCTTGCTCTCCAAATTTCCCAGCACCAGATCGACATCCAGCCCGCGCGCAATGCGGGCCACCGTGTGCGCGATCTTGCGCGTGACAAAATTTTCACCTCGCCGCGGCGACTCATGATTGTAAAGGATGCCGTTGCAAACAAACATGCCGTAGGACTGGCGATAGACGCGCGTCAAATGAGTCGCGAACGCTTTGGCGCACCCGTAAGGACTCGTCGGGCGCATCGGCGTTTCTTCCGTCTGGGGCGATTCAGATGCGTTGCCAAAAATCTCCGATGTCGACGCGTGATAAAATTTCACGCTCGGAGATTGATCCCGCACGATCTCAAGCAAACGGAGCGTCGCCATTCCCGCTTCGTCGCAAGTCGATTCCGGTAGTTCGAAACTGAGCCCGACGTGGCTTTGGCCCGCCAAATGATAAAGTTCGCTTGGACCGACCTCGCGAAAAATTCGGCGCAACGTCGTCGTGTCCGACAAATCGCCATAATGGAGGAACAAACTTTTGCCGTAGATCGTTTCGTCGCGCCGCAAATGCTCGATCCGCGAACGGAGCAGATTGCTTGTCCGCCGGACGATTCCATGAACCGCGTAGCCTTTCTGCAAAAGCAGCTCGGTCAGATACGAGCCGTCTTGTCCGGTGATGCCGGTGATCAGGGCTATCCTTTCGTGATTCACAGGTCCGAATTAATCACGAAAGGATAGGTTGAGGAAGTTGAGACGTTGAGGTGTTGAGATGTTTGGGAGACAATCGGAGCATGACCTCCAGACATGAATATTCCTTCGAGAAGTTGCGCGTGTGGCAAGGCGCGCGAGAACTGGCCAAGACTGTCTACGCCAGCAAGCGCGCCAAGTTTAGAATTCTTCGCGTGAGTTCGTAACTCCTCAACGTCTCACCCTCTCAACTCCTCACCATCTGAACGCCTCAACTCCTCAACATCTCACCGTCTCAACTCCTTGATGAACTTGTTTCACAAAGTCATTCGTTCGATTCGGCGTCGCGCCGTCAAACTTGTCCTTCCGAATCCGCGGCCTGGTCATGGCGAATACTCCATGATTTACGACACACTCAATACTTACGGCCGAGCCAGCGATTATCTAATCGATCTTGCTTTACGTTCCGCACAAGAAGCCTGGCGGACCGAGTTGCCGGACCTGAGTGGACGTGTCGCGGCCGACGGCAATGATTTTACGCGAATTTGGCCGGGCGAACATTACCGGTTGCTCGCCGCCTTGGTGAAATTGTTGCAGCCGAAGTGCGTCGTTGAAATCGGGACATTTCGCGGACTGTCGGCGCTTGCGCTCAAAAAATTTCTGCCCTCCGCCGGCAAGATCGACACCTTCGATATTGTGCCGTGGGATTCGATTCCAGAAACGTGTCTTCATCTTAAAGATTTCGAGGACGACCGGCTCCGACAGCAAATTGGCGACCTGTCGGACGCGGCGGTATTTGAGTTGCACCGCAGCCTGATTCAAGAAACGGAGTTGCTGTTCGTAGACGGGCCGAAAGACGGCGCCTTCGAGCACAAATTACTTCAGCAGCTGGAAACCGTTGATTTCCACAAACCTCTTCTCGTCGTGATGGATGATATTCGCTTTTGGAACATGCTTGCTATTTGGCAGGACATCGCACGACCGAAACTTGATCTGACCTCGTTCGGCCATTGGTCGGGAACGGGTCTCGTGGAATGGCAGCCGGGGAAGAAAAGCTGAAACGCGGAAAACTGAAACGCTGAAATTTGAAATACAAAAACAACTCAACGCCTCAATCCAGCCGCTCTGCGGCAATCAACGGAACCGGGAACACTCTGGATGCACTAGCGGGAGCGTAACATCTCAACGGCTTCTTCAGCTTTCAGTGTTTCAGCTTTCAGCGTTTTCCCCAAGTTCACTTGATCGTGCCTAAAACGACATCAGGCACTTCTCCACTTGGGTAACAATTCATGCTGAAGGCAATACTGTTCCACGGCAGCCGAAAATCTCGTTTAGCATAATCGGCAAAAACCAGCGGAAACTCCCGGCTCTCTTGTTCGAGGTTCAATTGGGATTGGACAGCCGCGATTGCTGAGTAAGCGAGATGCCGTCTCCATTCTGTTCCCCAAATGAAAAGAGGCTGATTATGCTCGCGAGCATAAAGATTATGCGAGCAATCAAGCTTTAACGTTTCGAGAGAGATTGAGCTGACCGCGGAAACACTGGTAACCGGTTGCTGCATTTTGCGCGGCCAATTCCGATTATCGTTCGCGTCAAACCAGCCCCGGGTTTGTGCTTTTTGATTATACGCGATCACATTATTGCGAATCTGCTCGTCGTGATTCCAGATCGGCTCTTCATATCCCGTCCCCGGACGATCGATCCGCGGACTTGTCCGCCCTTGTTCGCGAAAATCGAATCCTTCCCTATTTCCGACAAGAAGGTTTCGCGTAATCACACAGTCAGGCGACGAGGAAAGTACGATGCCGGCTTGCCCGCCCCAGGCCGCGGGACTAGACGCGAAACCGTTGCCGACTGCCACGTTGTCGCTCGCGTGAAGTCCGTAGGAAATCTCGTAGTAGAGTCCGGCGTCTTCGTTGTCCGCGATCAAACAATTTCGCACAGTACAATTTTCGTTCCCAATATCGAACCAGATTCCGCAGCCATGATTGGCGACGAAACGGCTTTTCTCCAGGATAACGCCGCGCGAGAGGACGATTTTATTGCCACCGGCTTCCCATTGCTTGTTAAAACCTTTGGTGTTGTTATTGCGAACGGTGCAGCCGGTGAAAAGAAGATTGTGCGCCCGAACCGCTCCGAATCCGAGCTGGCCGTTATCCTGAAAAGTACAGTTTCGGGCGACCTGATCGGGAGCACCAAAGGCCGCTCCTGATGAATTGGTTCGCTCAAAAACGCAATCCTCTGCGACATCGCCCTGGCCTTCAAAAGCGACTCCGCTCTGCTGGGCCCGGTTCGCGGCGTAACGAAATCGAATGCCGCGCAGAGTCACGTACGCGCCTTTACAACGCCAAAGGACCGGCCGCGTGGCACCCTCCATTTGAATGTTGTCATTGGGGACCGTCAGATCTTCGTTGCCGAACGGCGAGACGTAGAGGCGTTTGGCCGCAAGATCGACATAGAAACTGCCGGCTGAGACGTCATTCCGTTGCAGTGTTTGGCGGAGCGCTCGATCGTTTTCGACCACCTGCTCCGCCCGCCCGATCAGGCGATGATATTCATTAGGCGGATACGCATCGGTTTTGCTCGATGGAATGAACCGATATGACCACGGGGTGCTGTAAACATTTTGCCCGTCGTTCTCTTTATGCCAGTCGGTCAACGGGTCGAGGCCGGTAATGACAACATCTGATCCCGGCGCAGCTTCAAATCGAATCGGTTGCTGCGGTGTTCCGCTTTTTTCGATTACAACGCGCTCGCGATAAACGCCGGAATGAATGAGAACGGTGTCCCCCGCTTCAGCCACTTTGGCCGCCTCCTGAATTGTTCGAAACTGCTCGTTTGCCGGAACCGCCGGCAACGATTGCATCGAGACATGCCAGGTCGATCCATGCGCGGCCGAGACAATTGAAAGAAGCACCCAAGAAAAACGCACCGGTTTCATAAGGAACTAACCGCGGAACAATAGCAGACGCGCTGCAATCAGTGGAGCGCTCTATTTTTACACGATTCCAGTCGAATTCCCTTGCCGAAATGCACGTAAATTATGTAGGATCAAACCGGGCTATGAAACTAAAAGTAACCATCTTCTTGTCTCTATTTGTTGCATTAAACGTTTTGCTTAACCCATTCTTGTCGGCCGCAGGGTCCAAGGCGACACAGAAGAAGAACAACGGCAACAAAGTGCCACCAAGGTTTTCTCCGGGCCCTTCTTCGAGCGCGATGGTTGTTGGTTCAAGCCCAGGCCCGACAGCGTTCATCGCCCTGATCAATGCGACGGTGAGTCCCGCTAATTCGCTGAAGAGCGTCCAATTTACGATTACGCCTGCGCCCGGTTCGGTGACGCGCCCGATATCCGCCACCTACACCGCCAACTATCTTCAGAGCCGCAACTATCTCAATACCGGGACTGGGGCCGCAATCATCCCGGTGTTCGGCCTCTACGCAAATTTCTCGAACACCGTCGTCCTGAACTTCTCTTTCACCGACGGCTCTTCTCAGCAAAATATGGTCACGGTTGTGACCGCGGATTGGACCGACAACTGTAACATTTACAAAAACCCGACCGTCATTCAGGCCCGGACCGCGAGCACTACACTCAGCTACGATTATATGTTGTTAAAAACCCAATGCGGCTCGCAGTCACCCGTCATATTAGATACCGATGGGGTCGTGCGCTGGATCGGGCCAGGTGGATTTTCGAGCTTCGCGTCAATTTTTTTCGCGAATGGCATTTACATTTCATCAATCCCGTCCGGGAGTACAACCCCGACGGGCATCTCCCGGATCGAGTTCGACGGCATATTTACATTTGTGCACGACTACAGCAATATCGGTGTCACCTCGACTGGTCACCATAATATCGATCCGGGTAGACAGGGAATGTTGGTGGAGGTAAACACCACGTCAGAGACTGAATCGGTTATCCTGGAAATCGACACTTCCGGCAACGTTCTCAACACCTGGAACTTCGCCAACATAATCAGTGCAGCGATGACTGCCGGCGGGGATGATCCGACTAAGTTTGTTGGAACTAGCTCCCAAGACTGGTTCCACAATAATGCCACTACCTATCGGAAATCGGATAACACTTTCATCGCCTCCAGCCGCGAAAATTTTGTTATTGCCGTGGATTACGACACCCAGCAGATCAAGTGGATTTTGGGGGATCCGACCAAGCATTGGCATCAATTTCCCTCGCTGGTGGCATTCGCCCTGACTCTCGCTCCAAATAGTCTTCCGCCGATTGGCCAACACGCTGTCTCAATTACCAGTAACGACGATCTTTTACTCTTTGACGACGGTTTTCAAAGCATATTTCAAATGCCGGCGGGTACCAGTCATAACCCTAGTCTAGCGCGGAAATATCAGCTCGATCTTGGCGCGATGACCGCTACGGAAGTGTGGAATTACAACCAGAACCTGTTTAGTAACGTCTGCTCCAGCGTTTATGAGGAACCTGGATTGGATTATCTGATTGATTGGGCACATCTGGTCATTTCAGGGAACCAAGCCGCTGAATTAGTTGGCCTGGATAACGGAGCTACCAAGGTCTTCGATTATCGATTTCCGACCACCAGCTGTAACACCGCGTGGAATTCAATTCCGATTCACCTGGAACAAATGACATTTACCTCCGTCATCCCGCTTCGCGCCGTGTCCCGTTTGACCCACGGATCGGCCGGTACGTATGACGTCAGCCTTCCGCTCACTGGCACTCCCGCCATTGAATGTCGGAGCGGAGGCGCCGCCGGAAATTATCAGGTAGTGGTTACCTTCGCCACCACGCCTGTCAGCGTCACCAGCGCGTCTGTAACTTCGGATTCCGGAGGGACTGCTTCTGTTTCGGGTGCGCCGGCCATAAGCGGCAAAGATGTAGCCGTAAATCTTACCGGTGTGAGCAACGCTCAGACGCTGACCGTCAACTTGCTTGGAGTAAGCGATGGCACCAATACCGACGACGTCTCGGTCAGAGTATCAATTCTGCAAGGCGATACGACCGGGAATGGCATCGTGAACTCAAGCGACATCGTGCAAGTCCAGTCGCAATCAGGCCAGCCTGTAACCGGCGCCAATTTCCGCGAGGACGTCACCGCCAGCGGGCAGATCAACAGTTCGGATATTAATTTTGCGCAGTCGATGTCAGGCACAGCATTGCCATAGATCCGAGTCGCCCGAAATCAGCGTCGAGAAGCCGTTAAAAGCCGCGTTCAACGTCTCACTCGTCGTCTGATGAACTTCCCGCGGAATGCGCGCTGACTCAAAACGCTGAAAGCGGAATCCCGCCACCCGGTGGAAATCTATGGTCAGGGAACATTATTGATGCACTAGCGGGAGCGTAAACACTGAAAGCGGAAATCTAATTTTTTCCATTTCCGCTGTTAGCGTCTAGTTTCCGTGTCTCCACGTCTACAATGGTGAAGCGCAGCAAGGATCATCGGAGGGAATAGCCTCTGCTCTACCTTTCAGCGTTTCCGCATTTCAGCTTTCAGCGTTTCTAATGCAGCGTTCTAATGAAATTTGATTTCCTGATCGTCGGCGCGGGTTTTGCCGGCTCGGTTCTGGCCGAACGGATCACCACCCAGCTTGATAAGACCTGCCTTGTCGTCGAACGCCGAAACCACATCGGCGGTAACGCCTACGATCATTACGACAAGGCCGGTGTGCTCTTGCACGATTACGGCCCGCATTATTTCCGCACCAATTCGCAGCGGATCGTCGATTATCTGAGCAAGTTCACTGGTTGGCGCCCAGTCGAATACAAAATCTTGTCCTGGACCCATGGCCGGTTCTGGCAGTTCCCCATTAATCTCAACACTTTCGAGCAACTGATCGGCCACCCGTCGACCAGCGAAGAAATGGAAGCGCAGCTCGCCGAGTGGCGGGTTAAGATCGACAATCCCAAAAATTCCGAGGAAGTGATCGTCTCTCAGGTCGGCTGGAAGCTCTACGAAATGTTTTTTAAAAATTACACGCACAAACAATGGCAACGCGACGCGAAAAACCTCGACCCAAGTGTCTGCGGACGGATCCCGATTCGCACCAATCGCGATGATCGTTATCTCGCGGAGAAGTTTCAGGCCCTACCAAAAGACGGCTACACGGCGATGTTCGAAAAAATGCTCGCTCATCCGAAGATCGAAGTGCGACTCAACACCGATTTCCGCGATGCCCGCGAGCAAATCCAATACGACCATTTGATCTTCACCGGGCCGATCGACGAATATTACGATCACTGCTTTGGCCAGCTGCCCTATCGATCGTTGCGATTTGAACCGGAAACACTTTCCCAGGAATACTTTCAACCAGTCATGCAAGTGAATTATCCGAACGATCACGACTTTACCCGGATCGTCGAAATCAAACACGCCACCGGCCAGAAGCTTCCGTCGACAACCATCGTGCACGAATATCCACAGGACTATGGTCCCGGGCGCGAGCCGTATTATCCGATTCCCGCGCCCGACGCGAAAGCGCTCTACCAAAAATACGCCGACCGAGCCGCGCAGGAAAAAAATGTCACCTTCGCCGGCCGCCTCGCGACTTACCGCTATTACAATATGGACCAGGTCGTCGGCATGGCCCTCGCTGAATTCGACCGATTAAAGGCTTTCGTGTGACACCGCGCGTGCAGCAGTGGATGGAACGACTATTTGATCTGGCCGTTAGTCGTTCCGCGCCGGGCACGCAGCGCGAGCGCCGATCGCGCAGTGTTGTTCGAGGAACTGTCGCCGCTGTGTTGGCCCGCGGCCTGGGATCCCTCACTGGAATAATCACCGTCCCCCTAACCGTTCGATATCTCGGGGCGGAACGCTACGGAGTGTGGATGACCATTAGCAGCGCCATAGCGTTTTTGGGATTCACTGATTTCGGTCTCGCTGCCAGTCTCACCAACGCGCTCGGCAAAGCGTTTGGCGAAAACGACCGTGAAGCCGCCCGTCGTTATGTCACAACGGCTCTTCTCATTCTCTCAATCGTTGCAATTCTACTTGTAAGCGCCGGGATCATTTTCGCTACGCCGGTGGCCGGCTTGATTTTTCCAAGCGTAGGTCAAGCGGTGATGCGCCAGGAAGTCGTGCCCTCGCTTATAATCGCTCTGGCAATTTTCGCGTTTAGTCTCCCGTTCCTTGTGGTGAATCGCTTGTTGGCTGCGTTTCAACAAAGCGCGGCCGCCAACGTATGGATCATGATAAGCAGTCTTGCCGGTCTTGTCGGCGTCCTCGTTGTAATCTGTTGCCGCGGTGGCCTGCCCTGGCTGGTTCTTGGGTCAATCGGCGCAAACACATTAGTTCATGCAATTAGCGCCATCTGGCTCTTCGGCTGGCACAAACGTTGGCTAATCCCAGTCAGCTGGGAATTCGATCTAGCAATTTTCCGCGACCTCTTTTCATCGAGTTGGAAATTTTTTGTCGCCAATGCCGCGTGGCTAGTCAACTCGCAGACCGACAATCTGATTATTGCGCATTATCTTGGGCCCGCCCAAGTCACACCTTACAGCGTGACGTTCCGTCTTTTTGCCTATGCGACGTTAATCCAGGTGCTCGCAGCCCCAACCTTGTGGCCAGCCTATACCGAAGCCGCGACGCGAAAGGATTTCGATTGGGTTCGTGGTGTCTTTAGAAAAAGCTTGAAATGGAGTCTCTCGATCGCGATCGGCACCGTAATAATTCTTATTGTTTTTGGTCAGACGATCATTCGCTTTTGGGCTGGTCCGGTGGCGGTGCCGCCGTTCGGTGCGATGATTTGGATGGCACTTTGGAACTTGATCCTGGCATACCTGGTTGTGGCTGGGTGTTTGCTCCAAGCCACGGGACATGTGACCGGCCTCAGTATTTACAGCAGCATCACCGCGGTTTTCAACGTTGTGCTGTCGATCTGGCTCGTGCGGTTCTACGGAATAGCCGGTGTGATTGCCGCGACCGTGACGGCGTACATACTTTTAAGCGTAATTCCAGTGACTCTCGAAACCCGAAAGGTTTTCAGAAAATTTGCACGGTCGGTATGCTAACAAAGCATTTGTAACATAGGGTGATGGCGTCGCTATATTCAATCCGTTGCTTCTAATTGAGTTACCTCCCGCAATATGAACGAATCGTTCCCAAGAATTCCTATTTATCGGCCGAATTTGACAGGAAATGAGAAGCGCTATGTCGACGACTGTCTCGCGTCTTCATGGATTTCGTCAAAAGGCGCTTACATTGAAAAGTTCGAAACGGCCTTCAGCCAATTCACCAGCAACCGCCATTGTATCTCGGTTTGTAACGGGACTGTAGCGTTGCACGTCGCACTGTTGGCTCTGGGGATTGGTCCCGGGGATGAAGTGATCGTTCCCACGTTTACCTATATAGCTTCAGCCAACGCTATCACTTACACCGGAGCGCGACCGGTCTTCGTAGACTCTTTGCGTGACACCTGGCAAATGGATCCTAACGACGTGCGAGAAAAGATTACGCCCCGCACAAAGGCTATATTGTGCGTCCACCTCTACGGACACCCGTGCGATTTACAATCTTTACGAAAGATCGCCGATTCGGAGAACATTTTTTTGGTCGAGGATTGTGCCGAAGCCTTAGGGTCTAAGTTTAATGACATTCATGTTGGAAATGTTGGGGACATCGCGACGTACAGTTTTTACGGGAACAAAACCGTTACAACCGGCGAGGGCGGCATGGTAGCAACGAACGATGCAGCGCTCGCAAGCCGCGCGATACACTTGAAAGGACAAGGTCTTGCGAATAACCGTGAGTATTGGCACGATGTGATCGGCTATAATTACCGCATGACAAACATTTGCGCTGCGATCGGCCTGGCCCAGCTCGAACGCGTCGATGCAATTTTGAAACAAAAACGGCAGGTAGCAAAAGCATATCAGTTCTTTCTCGAAGCAACGGGTTTTGAGGTTCACAGCGAAGCGAAGAACGTCAGACACTCTTATTGGATGGTATCAGTGTTAGTGCCTGAGTCCGCCCGGCGTGATTCCATTCGCAGTTATTTGTCGGGAGCCGGAATCGAGACGCGGCCAGCATTCTATCCGATTCATAAAATGCCCATGTACGCGCAACATAACGAACTGCACCGAGTCGCTGAAGATATAAGTGAACGAGGCATTAATCTGCCAAGCTTTCCCGACCTCGAGTCTTCCGACATTGAGCGTATCGCTAACGCCCTAAAACAAGCTGTGTGAGCAAGGATGCCCGACTGCATCATTAAACCACTCAAGCTCCGCGATGCTAGAGCAGTCGCTGATTTACTGAGATGCTCCTCCAGGACTTACACACGGTTCTTTCATCCGTTTCCATTTGATGAAAAGTCAATCACTCAGGTTTTGGAACGGGCAGGCGAGGATCAGTTTTTTGGCCTTTTCGTGACGCAAGGTAACCGCAACGAACTAGTTGGGTTTTCCATGCTGAGGGGTTTTAATGAAGGATATACGATTCCGATGTATGGGGTATTCGTGTCCGAAAAGCACGCGGGCCTCGGTTTGGCACGTTGCTCTTTACAGCACGCTGAAACCTTTTGTCGGTTAAACAAAATACCGGAACTGAAGCTCAAGGTTCATCCGAATAACGCACGCGCAAAGGCACTGTACGAAGCATGCGGCTTTGAGATCGTGGGAGAAGATCAGGCAAATGCGAATTTTGTCCTTCGAAAGAAACTCGAACCCAAGTCTCGACAGAATAGAACCAAGCGGTCGAAACACTGACCTTGGAACACGACAGGCTCAGACTTAATAACTAGCGAGAGATGTCTGCGATTCGGCTTTCGATTTGTATTGCGACGATTAACCGAGCGGCCCTGCTTTCCGAAACGCTGGTTAGCATCGCGTCACAAGTTTCAGATGAAGTCGAGGTCATAATCGTCGACAGTTCTTCAAACTCGGAGACAGAGAAAATCGTCGCTGGATTCGGCAGTCTATGCGCCAATCTTCGTTACGTTTGGCAGCCGCTGAAATTTGACGAAGCATATTGCAAGGCGGTCGAGTTAGCGCGAGGCGAATACTGTTGGCTTTTTACGGATGACGACCTCTTAAAAACCGGAGCCGTTGCGGCCATTTTAGAGGCATGTCGTACGAGTGCCGGACTAATCGTCGTTAACTCGGAAGTACGGAATGCTGACTTCAGCTTTTGCCTTGAGCGGAGACGACTTCCGGTCGAGGCGGACCACATTTATACGGGGGCTTCTCAAGACCAGGTTCTGGCAGATCTTGGGATGTACCTTAGTTTCATTGGAGCTGTTGTGATTAAGCGTGACCTGTGGAGAACGCGGCAAAAGCCACGTCATTTGGATTCCTTATTTGTCCACATGTGTGTGATTTTCGAAAGCCCACTTGAAGTGGACACGTTGTTAATTGCGCATCCGTGGATCGTCATCCGTTATGGCAACGCGCTGTGGCGTTCACAAAGCTTTGAGATTTGGATGTTCAAATTTCCAGAACTCATTTGGTCATTTCAAGGGTTCGCGGATTGGGCGAAAGCAAAAGTGGAAAGGCGCGAACCTTGGAGACGGTGGAGACGCCTGATCATGATGCGCGCAATGGATCGGTATTCGATCGATCAATATCGGAACTGGATTAAGCCAAGATTGAAATCATTGCCCCAACGAACACTTGCTCGTGCTATTGCCTGCACTCCGATAACGCCCTTGAATTTGCTTGCGCAAATGTTTCTGACGCTCACGGGAAAGGTTCAGAGCCTCGCCATGGTCGATCTAAAAGCGTGGCAAAATCGAAGCTTTGCTCATTGAATCGCGGGGCTGAGACCATTGACAGGACTGAGGTTGTGTTTTTCCATAGGGACGCGTGTCCGCTTCAATTAAGGTTTTTGTAGTCGCCGCTCTTGGGCTGGTCTTCGCCGTCTTAATCGGCTCGCAATTAGGCTCAGGAAGTTGGACGATTCCACTCATTATCGTCGGAAGCTGCCTGCTCGGCGTTGTTTTACACCTGTTTGCCAAGGGAGTACGGCCGGAAGCCCTTATTCTCGGCTTCCTTTTCATCGGCTACATTGTCGGCAATCGGGGCTTTGCGAACATAAGCCTTTCCCGAACTTTGCCGCTTTATTTGGGAGAGGTCTCCCTGATTGCCTGCGCTGCAATTATGTTCTGCCGCCGCGCTTTCACCCGGCAGCGCATGATCCCAAAGACTTTCCTCGGACGTGCCATCACCGCCTTTGTGGTCATTGGTGCTTTGCGAACTCTGTATGATTTGGAGCGCGGAGCTTTTGAATTCGCAACGATTGTTCGCGACGCGGCGACCGTTTATTACGCTCTCTTTTTCTATATTGGCTACTATCTTGGCAATCATCCGAAATCGCGCGCCGTCCTCGATCGCGCAATTGTTTTCGCGTTCGTTCTTTTGATTCCCGCCTTTGTTGTCTCGGCTTTTTGGCCGGATGCCCTTCTCCATCTGACCTTGCGCGGTTACCCACTCATTCTGCTAAAAGGCGATCTCGCCGCGACATTTCTCGGCATTGGATCTTTCTACCTTTTCCTTAGCTCTGATCATTATCGCCGGAAACCATTGTGGATTGCGGGTTCGCTCATTCTTTTCGGCCTGATGGCAATGGGGCTAATGCGCGCGGCCGTAGTTGGCTTCATGCTGGCGACGGTCCTGCTTCTCTACGCCAGCGAATGGCGATTGCTCAGGTGGCAAATTGGCGTCGGTTTGCTCGCAGCGATCATCCTGATGCTTGTCCAGAACGCATCCACCACATCCCGGGAAGAAAATTTTCTCGTTCGCATCACCGACAGACTTTACTCGATGACGGATCCGTTTGGTACGAAACAATATCGGCTAAGTTCGACGTCGAGCTCTTTGAATAACACCCGTTTTCGGACCGAATGGTGGCTGGCCGTCTGGCGCCAAACTATTGACAAAGGGCCGATAACTGGGCTGGGTTTCGGATATGACCTGGCCTCGAGATTTCTAATGTCATACGACCTTCCGCTGGAAAGGGATTTCACAACTCGGAGTCCGCACGGCATCTTCGTTACGGTCCTGGGCCGAATGGGTTTTATCGGTCTGATCTCATTTACGGTGGTATGCGTTGGCGTTTTCTCGGCTGCGTTCCGGAGAGCATCGCTGGTACGACGACGTAAATTGCCCGCCTATGAATTACGACATTGGTGCGCTGTCTTGATGATTCTCGGCGCAGCGACGTTTGGCGTGGTTCTGGAAGGACCGATGGGTGGCGTTTTGTTTTGGAGCTTGCTTGGACTGGCTTGCAGCGAACCAAATATTGCCGAGACGCCACGCTCACGAAAACAACTAATCGTACCAACCAATTTGCCAGAGGCGACGAAGGAACCGATTTCGGTCTAATACTTCGAGAAGTCCTTTGCCACCGGATCTAAGCGTCGTCATCGTAAGTTGGAATACGCGCGAGCTGTTGCGCGCGTGCTTAGGCTCAGTCTTTCGAAATGCATCCGATTTAACCCTCGAGGTTTTTGTCGTAGACAACGCTTCGACCGACGGCAGTGCCGCGATGGTGCGTGAGCATTTCCCGCAAGTGCGTCTAATCGAAAATAGGAGCAACGTCGGTTTTGCCGCGGCGAACAATCAGGTTTTTCCGCAATGTTCCGCGGAGTTCGTGCTACTGCTCAACTCAGATGCCGTTATCATCGACAGGGCGCTCCAAATCCTTGTCAATTTCATGCGGGCGAATCGGGAGGCTGGCGCGGTCGGGCCTCGACTGCTGCATCCAAGATTGAAAATGCGCGTGCTTGGGTGCGGTAATCAACCGACGCTGTGGCGTGAGTTCAATCATCAATTCGGCCTCAGTCGTCTATTCCCCCGGAGTCGCTTCTTTCGGGGAATTTATTTGTTCGTCAATGTGCACGACGACAAGGTGCGGGAAGTAGAATGGATTTCTGGAGCGGCCCTGTTCGTGCGGAACCGGGTAATCAAGAACGTGGGCGGTTTAAGCGAGCGCTGGTTCATGTACGCTGAGGACATGGAATGGTGTCACAGAATGCAGCTCGCGGGTTGGAAACTTTACAGCGTTCCTAGTGCTGTTGTGGAACACCATCTCAGCGCCAGCACCAAACAAAGCAAAAACGCACATGTGCTGGGGATCGCGGCCGGACGAAGTTATTTTGTCCATAGTCAAAGTCCATCCGCCCTAAAATTGTTTCTCTTCGATTTAGTGACGATCGCTGGAATGCTTCTGCGCGCGACAGGATTTTTTCTTCGTAGTCTGACTGATCGGCGTCACGCCGACATGTGGCGATCGCGAGCTCGCTTGTTTGCCCGATACGCGAGTACTCATATACGTATCGCCGCGGGAGAAAAAAGTGCGGTTAACTCAGGGGGCGGGTAACGTCGGCAAAAACCTGCCCTATCTTTGCTAGTCCGAGGCCATGGCCACAGATAACTATTCGATCGCGGCAGTAATGACGGTTTTCAATCAAGTTGAAGGTGCGCGCCGGTGCGTTCAGTCGTTGCTCGCGCAAACCGCGTCGCTCGCGCGCATTTGTGTTCTTTTCAATGGAACCGCGAAGAACGGCGCTCTCGCAGACGCCTTTGCCGCGGAATTTCATGAGCGGCCAAACGTTCACGTTCTGCGCTCGCCAGAAAACATTGGCAACGCCGGCGGCGTTAAACTCGCCATGCGCGCAGCGATGGACTTGGGCGCAGATTGGATTTGGATCGTCGAAGACGATGCTCTCCCCCATCACAACGCACTTGAACGCCTACTTGTGGCCGGAATGAAAACCGATTGCGTTTACGGCAGCTTGATTATCGATCCGAAGTGGAACGATTTGGCTTTCTCCGCTGCCGCCATCGAACAAGATGGTTCTCAACGGATCGTGTCGAAGCGTGAAGAGCTTCCTCCGGCAAACTCTTTTCAAGTGCGCGGCATCTGGCTCGGCGCCCTGGTCCCGCGCCAGATCATCGATGTTGTCGGCGAAGTGAATGCCGATCTCTTCATTCGCGGCGAAGACGAAGAATATCCGGCAAGAATTCGGCAGGCAGGCTTTCGCTTTTTCTGCGTAAAGGATTCGGTCATCGAGCATCCGGGAATGCGAAATGTTCATCTCGCGATCGCCGGCGTGAATTTCTTCTACGAAACCGGGGTTGCTCCCTGGAAAGCATATTTTCTCATTCGGAACCACGTTTATGTCCGCCGCAAATATACGAGCGCTGGGCGAGTGGCCGGTTCGGTCCGTGCGATTGGGACAATCGTCCTGTCGATCTTGTGTGCGTTACGTTTCGATGATCACAAGTTGAAACGCTCCTTGTTATACTTGCGCGCAGGCTGGCACGGACTTTTGGGTCGACTCGATGTCAGACCGGCTGGAACTCCAGCGTGAAAATTCTCTACGCATTCAATTATTACCAGCAGCATGGCGGCGAAAACCAATGGTATCGGTCCGAGCCAGAACTTTTTGCCAGCCGCGGACACGAGGTATCGATCTACTCGCGCGACAATAAGGAACTCGAAAACTTTAGCGTCCTGCAGAAGGCCGCACTCTTCTGGCGCACGAGCTGGTCGGAGGAAACGTATCAGGCAGTTCGAAAATCGTTACGGAACAATCGGCCCGACATCGTTCACGTCTACAACACGTTGGTGTTGATTAGTCCTTCGATTTTTCATGCCTGCCGCGACGAGGGAGTGCCGGTTGTCCAGACACTTTATAACTACCGGCCAGTGTGTCCGATCGGAACGTTCCTGCGCGACCATCGTATCTGTGAGGAATGCCTTGAGCACTCCCTCTGGCGAAATGTTCGATACGCTTGTTATCGCCAATCGCGCCTGCAAAGCGCCGCTTTGTCTTTGAGTTTGTATCGACATCGAAAGATGGGCACGTGGCGTGACTGCATTTCGTCTTTCATCGTGCCGACGTCGTTCATGAAGGCAAAGCTCGCTCAAGGCGGCTTACCGGTTGAGAAAATCGTAGTCAAACCAAACTGGCACTCGCCCGATCCGGGGGGACGCATCGGGTGCGGCGAAAACACAGTCTTGCACGTCGGAAGATTGACGCCGGAAAAGGGAATTGATCTGTTGCTCAACATCTGGCGGATAGCAATGCCCGGCACGCTTCCGCAGCTTCGAATCATTGGCGATGGCCCGACCCGTGAAAACGTGGTGGCGTTTGTCGCAGCCAATCCAGATGCGGGCGTCGAATATCTGGGACGTCGCTCACATGACGAGGTCATTGATGAAATGAAGCGCGCAGGCGCGCTCGTGATTCCTTCGCTCTGGTATGAAGCGTTTCCGCACACAATTCTCGAAGCGAGCGCATGCGGTGTTCCGATCGTTGCCAGCCGACTCGGCACCTTACCGGATGTGATCGACGACGAAATTACCGGCTTGCTGTTTGAGCCGGGAAAATCCGCGGATCTTGCGGCGAAGATCGGCCGGATGTTTTCCCATGACGGTGGCGCTGCCCTCCGAGAAAAATTGGGCGCTGCCGCACGCGCGAAATTTCTTCGCGAATACACAGCCGACCATGCCTACGAATCTCTGATGCAGATTTACGATGATGCAATAGGCCGACTCACCGCCATTCCAGCATCGACATTCCCCGCGAGAACATAACTTGCGGTTCGCGATCTGCTTCATAGCGTCCGAGACATTCGATGGCTAAACGAAAAATCCTTTTGATTGGTGGCGCCGGTTATGTCGGCAGCGTGACGGCCGAAGAAATGGCGAACGACGCCAAGTACGAAATTGTTGTCCTGGACAATCTTTACGAAGGCCATCGGGACGCTGTTCACCCGGATGCGACCTTTATCGAAGGCTCGATGGCAGACGAAAAACTGGTGGATGAGATTTTTGCCGCCCACCGGTTCGATGGCGTGATGCACTTCGCCGGCGAAACGGTGATCGAATATTCCATGACGAATCCGTTTCGTTATTTCAACGCTAACATCGTCGACGGCATGAAAATCTTAAACGCCATGGTCAAACACGACGTAAAAGATTTTATCTTCTCATCAACATCCGCTGTTTATGGCGAAGCAGAAGAAATTCCGATGCCGGAAACGCATCGCAAAGAACCGGCAAATTCCTACGGACAATCCAAATGGATTTTCGAGCAGATTCTACAGTGGTACTACAAAATTCACGGTCTGCGCTCGATCTCGTTTCGTTATTTCAACGCCGCCGGCGCATCGAAAAAATACGGCGAAGCGCATAAGTCGGAGAGCCACCTCATTCCGCTCGTATTGCAGGTCGCGCTCGGTCAAAGGAAAGAAATTTCCATTTATGGAGACGATTATCCGACTCGCGATGGCACATGCGTTCGCGATTACACCCACGTGATCGATCTCGCGCGCGCGCATATTTCGGGGTTGGAGAATTTGGACAAATATCCTTTTGAAGCTTTCAACCTCGGCAACGGGGACGGTTACACCGTTCGGGAAGTGATCGACGCTGCGCGCGAAGTAGCAGCGCGCGCCATTCCGGCGAAAATTGTCAAGCGGCGCGCCGGCGACGCGGCCGTCATGGTAGCAAGCTCGCACAAGGCGAAAGAGTTACTGGGCTGGAAGCCGCGCTACCCGCTCATTCGCGACATTGTCAAAACCGCGTGGGACTGGCATCAGGCGCACCCGCACGGATACTCGAAGTCTTAAGTATGATTCTCGTTCGAACGCCTTTTCGTTTGCCTCTTGGTGGCGGCGGCACTGACTTGCCGGCGTATTACAAAAAGTTCGGCGGCCATCTGATTACCGCCGCGATCAACAAGTACATGTTCATCAGCATCAACCAGCCGGCGCTGGTGGATCGGATTAAAGTAAAATATTCCAAATCGGAAAGTGTCGGTCTCGGTGAGCTCAACAAAATTCAACACGATCTGGCACGCGAAACACTTCGCTATCTCAAACTTCACCAACCCATCGAGATCACATCCACGGCCGATCTGTCCGCCGGGACTGGAATGGGATCGTCCGGTTCTTATGCCGTTGGATTACTGAATGGTTTAAACGCGATGTTGCGGCGGCATATTTCCGTGCACGACCTGGCCGAGGAAGCGTGCAAAATCGAGATGGAGTTGGCGAATAAACCGGTTGGTAAGCAGGACCAATTCGCGGCCGCTTTCGGCGGAATCAAGGTTATGGAAATCGATCGCAACGGCTCAGTAACAGTCTCGCCGCTCGAATTGGAACACGAAGTCGTTAACGAGTTGGAGAACCGGCTCTTGATGTTTTACACCCACGTCGAGCGCGACGCCAGCGAGATACTAGCCGAGCAAGGCAACAAGGTCAGTGCCGACGAATCGGCTGCGATCAAGTCGATGCATCGCATTAAGGAAATCGGCGCGCAAAGTGCCGAGGCTTTGCAGAAAGGCGATGTCACTGCGTTCGGAAAACTGATGCACGAACACTGGATGGAGAAGAAGAAAATTTCCTCGAAGATGTCGCTAAAGAAAATTGATGAATATTACGATCTTGCGATGAAGAACGGCGCTCTCGGTGGCAAAGTCATGGGCGCCGGCGGCGGTGGATTCATGGTCTTTTGCATCGAGCCGGGCCAGCGCAAGCCACTGCGCAGCGCGCTGGAGGCAGCCGGTCTGCGTTACATGGATTTTAAGTTCGATTGGAATGGCAGCACTGTGCTGGTGAATGTTTGAACTTCACTGCCGCTCTCGATGCAAACCATTCTCATAACTGGCGTCGCCGGATTCATTGGCTCGAATTTGGCCGAACGACTGCTGCGCGAAGGTCATCGCGTCGTTGGTTTGGATAATCTGGCTTACGGACTGCGCGAGCAGGTTCCGGCCGGAGTTGAATTCCACCAAGCGGACGTTCGCTCACCGGACATTTATCCGCTGTTCGACCAGATCGACATCGTCTTTCATCTTGCCGCGAAGAATTGCATTGCCGATTGCCAGGACGATCCGGTGGAGACGGCGGACATCAACGTGACGGGAACCGCCAACGTTTTCGAAGCGGCCCGCCGTGCCAAAATAAAAAAAATGATCTACGCGGAATCGTCGTCCGTTTACGAAGGGAGCAAGCTGTTGCCGACGCCGGAAGAAGACGAGCATCCGCAGACCTTTTACGCTGCGAGCAAGATGGCGACGAAGTTTTTCGCGGAGGCGTATTCGCGATGGTACGGATTGAAATGGACAGCGCTTCGATATTTTTGCGTTTACGGCCCGAGGCAGGACTATCGCCGGACGATTCCACCTCTTTTCAGCGCGTTCATTATCAAGCTGCTTAAGAACGAACGCCCGACCATTTACGGTTCTGGCGAAAAACGCCGCGATTTTGTGCACGTAGATGACGTGAATGATTTCCATCTGCTTTGCATGCAGGACGACCAAACCACCGGCAATGTTTTTAACCTCGGGTCGGGCGAAAACTATTCCGTGAATGAAATCTTTCGAATCGTTCGCGAGCTTCTCGGATCGAAATTGGAACCGATCTACCAGGCCGATCTGCCCGGCGAAGCATTAACCACCCTGGCGAGCATCGAGAAGGCGAAGAAACTGGGTTGGAGTCCTCGCGTTGGATTGAAGGACGGGTTGAAATCGTCGATCGATTTCATCAAAGGCGAAATGGCTGCGGGAAGATTGTGAACGCGGTCATTTTAGCCGCCGGAGAAGGAACCCGGCTAAAGGAACTGACGCAGAAAATTCCAAAACCGCTCCTCCCGGTGCGCGGAAAACCGATTCTCGGACATCAACTCGAGCTTTGTGCGGCCGCGAAAATCAAAAATATCTTCATCAACACGCATCACCTGAGCGACCAGATTCGCGCATTCGCGGGAGATGGAAGCCGCTTTAGTCTAACGATCACCTATTCCTACGAGCCGGAATTGCTCGGGACCGCGGGCGCGCTCAATAATTTTCGCGACCGGCTCGCCGGTGACGACATTCTCGTTCTCTATGGCGACAACTATGTCGACCTTGATCTGCGAGCTCTGGAAAAGTTTCACGAGGAAAAACGCTCGTTCGTCACGGTCGCAGTCCACCACCGGGATGATGTTTCACAAAGCGGAATGATCGAACTGGGCGCGGGCGACAGAGTCAGGCGTTTCATCGAAAAACCTGCGGCCAAGGCACAGACGTCCAACCTGGTTAGCGCCGGTATTTACGTGCTCGATCCCGAAGTGCTTGCCTTCATTCCGCCGGGCAAGTCCGACTTCGGATATGATATCATTCCAAAACTGCTCGCGGATAAACAGGCTGTGTTTGGTTACAAGTTGGAGAAAGAATTGATCGCCATCGACACTCCGGAACTTTACGCCGCGGCCCAGGCAAAGTCCGCGTCGTGACGGCACGAAATGTGTTAGCTTAGCTTCTGATGAATTTCGCCGCCGATTATCTCGAGGAAGTTAAACAGGTCGCCGCCAACCTCGACCCTGCCTTGATCGAAGGCGCGGTTGCACTTCTCGACAAAGTCCGGTCCCGCGGCGGACGCCTGTTTATTCTCGGCGTTGGTGGAAGCGCCGCCAACGCTTCGCATGCGGTTAACGATTTTAGGAAAATCTGCGGCTTCGAATGTTATGCGCCGACAGACAACGTTTCGGAACTGACCGCTCGAACAAACGATGAGGGTTGGCAATCCGTTTTCGTCGAATGGTTGAAAGGAAGCCGCCTCTCAGCCAAAGATGCAATTCTTGTTTTTTCGGTCGGCGGCGGCGACGCCGGGCGAAATGTCAGTCCGAATCTTGTGGCCGCTTTGGATTTTGCTCGGAAAATGGGAGCTGCGATTCTGGGCATCGTCGGCCGGGACGGCGGACATACCGCCCAAGTAGCAGACGCTTGCATTCTCGTTCCGACAACGAACAAAGCGCACGTCACGCCGCATACGGAAGCGTTTCAAGCCGTCATCTGGCATTTGCTCGTTTCGCATCCAAAGCTGAAGCAGGCGCCTACAAAATGGGAAAGCACCCGGTAAAAACAAATCGGGCAAAGCAACGCGCGGTTTTTCTCGATCGAGACGGCGTGATCAACCGCACCATTGTTCGAGATGGAAAACCGTTCTCACCGGCAAACGTGCGGGAGCTGGAACTTTTGCCTGATGTTGAGAAAGCCTGCGAGCTTCTTAAAGAAAGAGGTTTTCATCTCGTGGTTGTTACGAACCAACCGGAAGTCGGACGCGGAACGATCGATCGAAAAAGTGTTGAACAGATCAACGAACGGATTTCTGAATCCCTCCCAATCGATCGCTTCGAAGTGTGTTACGACTGCGATGATTCATCGGAATTCAGAAAACCGAACCCGGGAATGTTGAAACACGCGGCCCAGGCGCTCGATGTCGATCTGGATCAAAGTTTCATGGTCGGAGATCGTTGGCGCGATGTTGACTGCGGGCATGCGGCTGGCTGCCGCACGATTTTTGTCGATCACGGATACTCTGAACTGCTGAAAAAATCTCCACACTATCGCGTCAGAAATCTTCTCGAAGCAGCGCAGATCATTGTCGAAGTTGCCGCGCCACCACTGAAGGAATAGGTTCTGGCTCAAATGCAATCTCTCGCGGATCTGAAAATTAAAATCTTCGCCGACGGCGCTGACAAAGCGGCGCTCCTCGCTCTCAATGCGGATGAACTTGTTAAAGGTATAACGACTAATCCGACCCTGATGAAAAAAGCGGGCATCGCCGATTACGAAAAATTTGCGAGAGAGGTTCTCGATGCGATCAAGGAAAAGCCGATCTCTTTTGAAGTTTTCTCGGATGAGTTCCCGGAAATGCGCCGGCAGGCGCTAAAGATTTCGGAGTGGCAGAGCAATGTTTACGTGAAGATTCCGGTCACCAACACGCGTGCCGAACCTTCTCTCCCGCTCATCCGTGAACTGGCAAAGCAAGGCGTCCGGCTGAACATCACTGCAATCCTTACTACCGACCAGGTCCGCCACGTGGTTGAAGCATTGGATTCCAAAGTTCCATCGGTTGTCTCTGTTTTCGCGGGACGCATCGCTGATACCGGCCGCGATCCAATGCCTCTCATGCGGGAAAATCTGAAACTTGTCAGGCAATTGCCGAACGCGGAATTGCTCTGGGCGAGCGTTCGCGAGGTCCTCAATATCGTTCAGGCCGAGCTGTGCGGTTGCGATATCGTAACAGTGCCTCCCGATATTTTGAAGAAGGCGCGCTCCCTTTGGCACAAAGATCTTGCCGAACTATCCCTCGATACGGTGAAAATGTTCGCTCAAGACGCAATCTCGGCGGGATTTAAACTTTAACGATTGTTACAGCAACGGACCGCCGTCGGCCTTTTGCAGTCGCGACGTTAGTCGCCGGATAAAGTCTTCGAGCATCTCCGCGGTTTGTTCTTCCGTTCGTTCTGGTCGAGCCAAACCTTGCGTTACGTTGGCGGCCACGGTGATGTAAGCCCAACGCTGGCTATAGCCGCCTATAATTCGATCGCGAAGATCGATACCGGTCCGGGCCAGGTGCGACGCGGTCATGTCACGGTAACCAACGAACCAATAGTAATCGAGATTGTATAGCGTGAATCGTCGTTTATCCGGGGTCTCGATTACTTGCATGTTCTTCAGCCTCGTGACTTGGAGCGCTTTGCCTCCCGGAACCTGGATGGTGCGTTTCGATGTTGACTGCACGTTCCAGCCCTGGGCCGGCAAACAACGCTCCGGCCGATGAATGCTATTCGTCATGTCTTCGCCCGAGAGAACGATCGAGACGAAGATCTGATCGCGCTCCGGCCCGGTGTAAATTTTGCGAACGAACTGGGTGTCCTTGGCCAGTGTCTCGCGCTCTTTCTCAGTAATGCCGGTGTCATCACCGATCCACACGTCGATCACCTCCGGCAACGTCATCGCGATTCCGACGGGACTCGTGTTGTTGGAACGCGGTAAAAGAAAAACAGTGCCGAATCCCGCGAGCAAAACCAACTGAACATGAAACAACCGACTAGTAATCATAAGTCGGAGCCTCTTTCGAGGACGCGGCCTGTTTAACCGGCGGGAGTTTGATATTAAGCAACTTCCCAAAAAGCACCATCGCGACGAATGCGCAGGCGAAGGAAATAAAACCGGCCACTGCGTGATAGGGCCCGCCGGCCAAATCTTGCCCGAAGAAACGCCCAACTATAAAAACCGAGATGAGACGGCCCGCATTACCGATGACGGCGAACAGAAGCGCGGCGGCAAAGATTGCCAATTTCTTCCAGAGCTTGTTTTGCGTCAGATGTCCATAAATTGCGGAGAACATTGCTATCGCCATCAATGAGCGGATGCCGCTGCAACCTTCGTCGACCTGGAAATGGAACGCGTTGTCGTTCGAGTTCACCAATGTCCCGATGGTGTTGACGTGGATGCCGATCAAATTACAAACCGCGCTCGCGATTCCGGTTTCGACAAATTGCAATTTGAAAGTCGATTGGGTGAGAAAATTCAGCGGCACCATGAACAAGAGGAAGGCAATTGGAAAAAGGAGGACGCGAGCAACCGCTTTCCCCCAAACGTAAAGCACGACTCCCAAAAGCAGGACCGGCAGCGCGGTCAGCGTCAGCCGCGCTTGCAATGTCCGGGCGCCGGCGAGGAAAAGAAATAATCCGACTGCGATGAATGCCCATCCCCAACGCGACGATCCAAGCGGCGCATTCTTAAGTTTATCGCGGTCGTACCAAATCAGGAACGCGACGATCAGCGGGATAATTTTGGCGTGCTCGTAATTTGTTTCCGGATTCCACGCCTGCCACGCCCAGGTCCAGGTAGAAAGTCTGCCGTTAGTAAAAAGATGAAGCCAACCGAAGAAATAAACGAACGTGGCAATGAGTGTAAAAAGAAGAAGGAGGCTCGGGTCCCTTTTCGCCCGCTCTATGCTCGCTCGCATCAAGCGATCCGTTCTGGCTCGTGTAATTTAGGAAACATGCTGTAGCGTTTTCGCACCGGCCATTTGATCATAAATCCAGCGATAAGTGCGCTCCAAACCATCGCGCAGCCGCGTCGACGGTTCCCAGTTAAAAACTTTCCGGATCAGCGTGTTGTCGCTGTTGCGCCCGTTCACACCTTTCGGAGCGGAAAGATTGTAACGCCGTTTCAGTTTCAATCCCGCAATGTCTTCCACCAGGTCGACCAGCTGATCGATCGTGACCAGCTCGCTGCTGCCAAGATTCAACGGCTCGGCGTAATCGCCGTTCATGATTATTTGCGTGCCTTTCACGCAATCGTCGATCCACTGGAAGCTGCGGGTTTGTTTTCCGTCGCCCCAAATCTCAATCTCATGTTTCCCGGAAAGTTTCGCCTCGATCACTTTGCGGCAAATCGCGGCCGGCGCTTTTTCGCGACCGCCATCATAGGTGCCGTGCGGACCGTAAACGTTGTGATACCGCGCAATTCGGGTCGTAACGCCAAAATCTTCGCGATAATGACGGCACATCCTTTCGGAGAAAAGTTTCTCCCAGCCATAACCGTCTTCGGGCAGCGCCGGATAAGCGTCCTCTTCTTTTAACGCAGTGACGTCCGGATCGGTTTGTTTGTCGGCGGCGTAAACGCACGCGGACGACGCGTAAAAATAACGGCTTCCGCCCGCGTCTTTCACCGCCATCAGCAAGTGCGTGTTAATCAGCACGCTCAACATGCAAAGCGCTTTATTGTTTTCGATGAAACCCATCCCGCCCATGTCGGCGGCAAGATTGTAAACAAGATCGACATCGGCGACCGCGCGCTCGCAACTCTCCTTTTCCTGAAGATCGAGCTGCAAATTTTCCGATTCTGGAAACATTTGGAACCATTCCTCGAACGGTTTCACGTCGACCACGCGAACCTTTTTACCCTGGCGAAGCAAATCGGCCACCAGATGGCCGCCAATGAAGCCGCCTCCCCCGCAGACGACGATTTTGCTAGGTTCCATTCTATGACTGAGAGCGGGTAACGTGCCGAGCTTGCTTCAGACCCGCAACTACTTTCGGAGTCCAAGCAGCTGGCCAGCTGCGCGGATAATAAAGAGCGGATTATAGATGAGATAACGTCGCCACAGTCGTGTTGGTTCCTGAAAGAGCCGGAAGAGCCATTCCAATCCAACGCGCATCATCCAACGGGGCGCCTGCCGTACTCGTCCGGTGAAGAAGTCAAAAGCTGCGCCAACACCGATGAATATTTTTGCCTCCAGCAAGATCGAGATGTATTCGGCCATGAATTTCTCCTGCTTAGGCATGCCGATTCCGACCCAAAAGAAATCAGGTCGTGTTTCGCTTATTTTTTTAGCGAGCGCGTCATTCTCCTCCTTGCTGAGCGGCCCAAAGGGCGGAGAAAAGGTTCCCGCAACTCGCAAGCCCGGAAAACGCGTTTGCAACACATGCGCCAATTCCTCGGCGACACCTGGTTTGCCGCCAAAAAAGAAATGACTGAAGCCGCTCGATTGTGAATGCTCGCACAGATTCAAAACCAGGTCGGGTCCATAAACTCGGCGGATCGAGCGGTGTCCTTGCAGCCGCCCCATCCACACCAGCGGCATTCCGTCCGGTGTGGCGAGCAACGCGTTGTTCAAAATTCGTCGCAATTCAGGATCGTGCTGCGCTTCACTGACACTGTGCACATTCGTGATTGTCACATATCCGCGCTTCCCATTTCGCACAGCATCGAAGAGAAATTCCCGCGCGCGATCCTGATCGAGGACGCTGATTCCGACACCGAGCACATTTACTTTCTGAATCTCCATTTTGAGAACACTCAACATCTCAACTTCTTCAAACCTTACGTCCAAATTTCTTTTCCAGCTCCGCGTTTGAAATTTGGATCATGGTGGGGCGGCCGTGTGGGCAGCAGTACGGCAGATCGCATTCCAGCAAATCCTGGATCAGCTTCTCCACTTCGAGATAGCGCAACGGATCGTTCGCTTTCACGGCGTGCCGACAAACACTTTTTGCGATCATGTCTTCGCCCAAACGCAGCGGCGAACTGCGATCGCTCGCGCTTTTGAGATCGTCAATCACCTTGCGCATGAATTGTGCGCCGTCGGTCACGTTTAGAAATCCCGGAAGGCTGTCGATCTTAAACGTATTCGGTCCGAAGCTTTCGATCCCGATTCCCATCTTTTGCAAGATCGACATGTTCTGCTCGATCCAATCGGCATCCCGCGGCGGGAGCTCGAACGTTTGCGTGATCAGTAATTTTTGCGACGGGACCCCCTGCTCTTCCATTCGTCTCCGCAATTCCTCGAACAAAATCCGCTCGTGCGCGGCGTGTTGATCGACCAGCACGAGCCCGTCCGCGTTCTCCATCAACACATATAGTTTGTTCAGCACGCCAATGATCTGGAATTGCTGCGGTGAGTGAGGCTGCGCTTCCTGGTAGGGGCGATTGACCTCAATCGGTCCGGGCCGGACTGGCGTTAGCGGGCGGTTCGGTGAACCGCCCCTACCTGATTCAAACTGCGGCAATTCACGATGTGATTCTTCGGGAACAACGACTTGTGGTCGCAGCGTTAGGCTTGTCCTGAGCCCAGCCGAAGGATCGACGGCGGGTTGTGGAGCAACGGCCGGCGGCGCCCGAAACTTCTCCTGCCACTCGGCCCGGCCGCGCCCGAGCGTTTCCTGAATACAATGCGCGACCGCTTCGCGAATTCCATTCGGATCGCGGAAACGCACTTCGCGTTTGGCTGGATGTACGTTTACGTCCACCGCGCCCGGGTCGAGTTCGAGAAAAAGGAAAGTGACCGGATATTGTCCTTTCATCAGCGCGGTGTGATAACCTTCGCGCACCGCCGACGTGATGACCGGACTTTCAATCGCACGCCCATTGACAAAGACAAGCTGCTGCGCACGCGTTTGCCGGCTCAATCCTGCTTGCCCGATCAGTCCGCTGATCCGGATTTGCGACGAATTCGAACCATCGAGCGGAATCAACTGTTCCAACAATTTGTTTCCGTAAAGATCGCGAATTCGATCGGTTAATTTGGCAGTGGCGGGAAGTTGAAATACGACCCGCTCGTCCCGCGCGAATGTGAAAGCCACCTGGGCGTGGCCAATTGCCTGCAAATGGAGTTGGTGTTCGATGTTGCGACTCTCGGTATTTTCCGCGCGCAGAAATTTCCGGCGCGCCGGCACATTGTAAAAGAGCGAGCGCACTTCCACTTGAGTCCCCGGCGCTTCGCCGCCGTCGCGAACGATGTCGATCTTGCCGCCGTTGACAACGATTTCAGTCCCCTCCACCGCATCCGGTTCGCGAGTCGTTAGGCGAAAACGCGACACACTGGCAATGCTCGGCAACGCTTCACCGCGAAAACCCAAAGTGCCGATCGCCTCCAAGTCCGAGACCGATCGGATTTTGCTGGTCGCGTGGCGTTCGAGCGAAAGCAAAGCGTCGTCGCGATCCATCCCGGAGCCATCATCGATCACTCGCATCAACGAAATCCCTCCGCGTCGGATGGAGATGTCGATCTGGCGCGCGCCGGCGTCGATGCTGTTCTCGACCAGCTCTTTCACGACGGACGCCGGTCGCTCGACCACTTCGCCCGCGGCAACCTGACTGGCCACGGTTTCAGAAAGGAGGCGAATGCGAGACATGAAGAAGTTGAGTGGTTGAGAAGTTGAGAGTGTTGAGCGGAGACGTCAGTTTGATCTCAACGACTCAACATCTCAACACCTCAACGGTTCAAAGGCCACGAGCGCTGCCAGTTCTTTGACTTAGCCGGTCGCGAGCGGTATTTTGCGACCAATGATTGAGGTCACCCAGAACGCGGCGCGGCAGCTCCGTACTCTCCTTGATGCCCAGAAGCAAACCGCCGGAAAAGGTCTGCGGGTGCAGATTACGAAAGGCGGCTGCTCCGGTCTGCATTACGAGATGACGCTGGATGAAAAGAAAGCCGGAGACGCCGTGATCGAGCGTGACGGGGTTGAATTTTTCATCGACAACGAGAGCGCGTCGTATCTGCGCGGCTCTATTTTGGATTTTCGCGAAGGCCTCACTGGCACCGGTTTTCAGATCGTGAATCCGAACGCGAGCCGAACATGCGGCTGTGGGACGTCATTCGAAGTGGCGCAGCAAGCGCCAGTCCGGCTCGGACCTTGAACTCGCCAATCGGAATCCCCTCGCCCGTTTAGATGGACTACGGCCTTTATCGCTACGACGAACCGTACGCGCGCCCGGTTCGGCGGCGGATCAATTACTTTGCCTGGACCGTCGCGATTTTGCTGCTGACCGGATTCGCGTTCGCGGCGTGGCTTGGCAGCTTTTACATCTTTAGCCAGCCGGAGCGGCCGGACAGTTATCGTATTCTGCAAAAGCTGCATAAGATCGAGCCGCCCAAACGATTTGAACTAACCGCGGCGCCGCCCGGCGAATTCTTGAGCGCGAAACAACTTTACGATCGCTACAACGCGATGGGCTCGGCCGAGCTGACTAAAACCAATGCCGAGCTGACGCGAAATTACATTCGAAATTTTCAACAGGTGCGCGGTCTCGTTCCCTACGTTGTCGGTCGCTACGTAATCATGGAAGCGCGCGAGCTCAGCTCGAGCGATATATTCACCTCCGGAATGGTGGCGCTGACCGGTTCAGTCGAGAGCCCGGAGCTGTTGATGGAACATCTTTATCCGGCCGAGCCGCAAGCCGTGCCGCTGATCAAGCAAACGCTCAGCACCGGTTTGGAACTCAAGCTCGATCGCGCGCACGATCTTTCAGCCCTCATTCACGTCGAACGATTTCCAGACGGGCGGATCATGCTGAGTTCGGTCCCGCTGCTTTACGGAACTTACACGGTGATGCGTGGCACCGGCACTTTCAGTCTCGAACCACCGTTGTCCCTCAACCTCGAAGGAGGCTGGCCGTTGTTTAAGGAACAAGCACGGTTGCGGGGCGAAATGCATTATGCGCAATTCCGACAAGGAACACCGCGCGCTCAGACTCCGGCGCAAGTTGCAATTCCAGGTTTCGCTCCGAGCGGCACGCCGCCGCCGGCAGAAAATCAGCTCGTGCGCGTCGAACCGGCCAAAGCGGTCACACCACCGCCAATCGTCCAGGTTTTGCCAAAAAAAGGAAAAGCCGGCGCGAAAGCAACGCCAACCCCGAAAGGCAAGTTGGCTAAAGGCAAACCGACTCCGCAACCTTCGGCTTCAGCAACTCCTTTTATCATCGCCGAAAAATCGACACCTGCCGCAGCGGCGCCATCACCGATTGTTAAAACATCGCCGCCGCCACCACCGACGAAAAGTCCCGCTCCAGCGCCGCCCGCAAAAGCGACGCAGTCCGCACCGGAGATCGCGCTCGCTCAACCGGTTGAAACTCCAGTGCGCGCCCAACCCGCTCAGCCCGTTGCTCCCGACGTGGGCACGTTGGCGTCAACCACTGGCGGCGGAAGTTGGAAAACTTTTCCGCCGGGGAAAATGCCACTCGGGCGTCTCATTGCCACGAGCGATCTTAAGGAAATCGCCGATCACGGAACAGCGGGCGAACGAATTTATTTGAGGGGACAGTTCGTCGTGAATTTTTCCGATGCGAATCGGGCGGTGCTCCGACCGCGCGGCAAGCTGACTGATTCCGTCCTCCATTTTGGCTCCGCGCCGACGCGCATCATCGTCGAATTTCCCGCCGGCTATACTCCGCCGCCTCCGGGATCGACTGTTAGCCGCGACGAAGCGCGACCACTCGAGATTACCGAAGTGCGGAAGCAGGAAGACGGACAGCTCAACGTCTTCGCCCGCGAGATCATGCAGTAGCTCGATCGAGAATCAAGGCGTCGGAGATGGTGACGCCGTGTCGGACGCAAATGGATCTTCCTTGGTCCCGCTCGTTTCCAAAATTATTTTCCCATCGGAAATCTCGAAGGTCTTGAGATTGGTCTGACCGATCCAATCTGAAAGATAACGTTTGAAGGACCAAGAACCGTATTGCCAGCTTAGAAATTCTTCTCCCACCGGCCGGCCGTTGACGACGATGCTGGTGATGAGCGCGGCTTCCGGCTTGCCGCTCGGCGCCGCTTGGACCGAGCACTGCGCGTTAAGGTATTGTCCCGTCAACCAGCGCGCCCTTCCGATCGGCATGCTCAATTGCAAATGGGCGGTGTTGTCTTCGATCGTCACGTAAGCGTTGCCGTGCAGCCTCGTCTCGGATGCAATCAGCGCATTCAGATCGTCGGCGGTGAGTTCGATTCTGGCAGCTTGATTTGCGTGAGCTGCTTTCTCGAACGCGTCCCATCGCGCTCGCGCAGCTTCTTCCTCATCGACCGTTGCCTGGCTGATCGGCACGCGGTCGTGATGTGCCGAAAAATACTCGGTCCGCAAATATTTCGCCGCGTAATAAGTGCCGGCGACGAAAGCCAGCGCCAGAAGAATGAAAAAGACTACGAGAATCAAACAACCCTTGGCGAAACAACCAAGGCCGCGCTGCTGCGGCGGCGGTTCGATCCACGACGTGCTGCCGTTCATCTCCCGCGCTCCTTCTCCATTTTTGCCTGCGCCTCAATCAGCTTGTCGTAGAGCGCGTTCAATCCCTCCGAAAGGGTTTTCGTTCCAGCAATCACCGGCATGAAGTTCGTGTCGCCCTTCCAACGCGGAACAATGTGGATGTGCAAATGATCGGCCACGCCCGCGCCGGCGGATTCGCCGAGATTCAAACCAACATTGAAACCTTGCGCTCGCGCCGCCATTCGGAGGAGCGCTTGCGCGTGCGTTACCAAATTCCAGAGCTCGACGATTTCATTTTCGCCCAGCGAAGCGAGGTCGGCCGTTTTTCGATAAGGCACTGCCATCAAATGGCCGACGGAGTAGGGATAACGGTTCATCAGCAGGAACGCTGTTTTCCGCCGCGTGATCACCAGGTGGGCCGCGTCATCGCTCGCTCGCGCCGCGGTCGTGAGAAATTCCATGTCCCGCGGTTCCTTCTCGAAATATTCTACCCGCCATGGCGCCCACAGCGTTTCGATTTCTTTCTTCGGAAATTGCTCCATCGAGATCTAGCGATTGCGCGCGAGACTAAAATGCCGCCCGGGAAAGTCGAGCATTTTGAGACTTAGTGCGTCAGCAAAACGTAGTTCGGGCGACGGAGATTTTTGCGCTCGGCCGATTCGAACCGGCGCGTTGAATCATGCAGCTCGCGCATTAACGCCGACGCCTGATTTTCTGGAACCGCTAAGGCGTCGATTTTTCCGGTATTCCATTCGGCGACCGCGCGGTCGGCTGGCAAAAAATGCGGCCGCGTCAGATAAAGCGGCAACCCTTCATCACTCTTGCCGACCGCTTCATAACGCCAATGATTTTTTGCCGCTTCCTCACGAACGCTGTGGCCGAAGATCGACAATGCATCGCGTTGATCGCGATAGCCGCTAACAACTCTGCTCGCGGCGTAACCAGCGCTGAAAAGAACAGCCAGCGTCAATATCGCGGTTGCCCATCGAAGATTCCGCGCGCGATATTTCTCATCACTTAGGAACGGCGCCGCTTGCACAGCGACCAACAAACAGAGCGGCGGGATGACTGGGAAGATTCGATCGACTCTTTTGGAAGGAATCAGCGACATCAAGACGAGCCCGCCGATGCTCCAACAGATCAGCCAAAGAGTTTGCGGCGACATTTCCTGGAACGCCGCGCGAAAGCTCCATCGTCGCGAGCGAAGATCGACAATCGCCAGTCCAATCAGAACTGCGCTCCACGGAAAAAATTTGTGAAGCAAATGCGCCAGATAGAAAAAGAAGGATTGCGAGCGATGCACGTGCGTGCCGACTTCACCGAAGCGCGCGAGAAATTCCCGCACGATGACGAGCTCATAAAAGCGCGGGACCCGAAGCCATCCGGCGATCACCCAGATTAAGAATATCGCCAGTGACGCGAACCACGGCCACCAACCGCACCACGCACCCGGACCGTTCGTTTTGCGAACGCGCCACTGATAAACGACCATGCCTGGAAGCAAGAATGCGTAGACGATCGGACCCTTGATCAACATTCCAGACGTCAGCAAAACAAACATCAGCCATCGGTCCTGCGTTCGCCACGGCTCGCCGGTCCTGATTTTTTCCCAGATCAAAAGTCCGATCAGAAAAATGACCAGCGCCAGCGGCATGTCGGAACGAACCAGCGTTGCCAGCCGCGGACTCAGCAAATTGAAACCGAACCCGGCAAAGCCGATCAGGCCCGCAACATTTCCATAAGCGCGAGACGCGCTTCGAAACAGAGCGAACGCAATCAGGGCCGCGCACAGGAGCGAAGGCAATCGCCACGCCACATCCCACGATCTTGTCATTGTAAAAATCGCCGCGGAGATCCATCCGGTCAGCGGCGGCTTTGTCGCTAGGCCCTGATCGTCGGACGTTCGCTGATAGAACCAATGTCCCTCGGTCACCATTTCGTACGATGTCCACGCCTGTTTGGCTTGATCGTAGCCGTCCAACTCCCAGGGCAGATTCGTGACGGAAAACAAAACGAGCACTAGCGCGGCCAGCGCCCAGACCGTCTTTGTCATTCCGAGCGGAGTCGAGGAATCTCTGACTGTTTCTGTCATGGTGAACTCAAATCTGGCCGGAAATATTTAGAGATGTCTCCCATTCGACTCGCTGCGCTCGCTCAGGGCAAGCTTTCAACATGGCGGCTGGGCCGCTGTTTAATGGATGCAACGTCACGTTGCTGTTCGACATGACATTTAAGCAATCTCCGCGAGGATGGCTTTCGCCGCACGCTCACTTGCGCCCGATTCCCCCAATTGCACCGCAATTTCGTGGAATGCGGAAATCGTTTGCTCCCGCGCGATCGGATCATCGAGCAACCGCAGAACCGCTTTCGCGAGATTCTGCGGTCTCGCGCGGTGTTGAATGAATTCTGGGACAAGTTCCTTATCGGCGAGCACGTTCGGCATGCCGAGGTATTTCACTTTCACGAGCAACCGGCCGGCGAAATACGTCGGCCAGGCAACTTTATAGATAAGCGCGAACGGCATTCGGAAATAAGCCGCTTCAAGGGTCGCGCTTCCGGAAGCAACAATTCCGACGTAAGCGCGCTGCATGATTTCGGCAGTCTGGCCCACCTTGATCTCGAATCCGCCACTCCGGCTTCGGAGTTCTGGACCTTGCGTCGCTAAATTATCAGCGAGAATTTTCTGCATTTCTTGAGCGAGCTCGTTCGATGCAGCGGCGACATCGAATCGAAGACTTGGTTTCGACCGCTGGAGCTCCCGCCCAGTCTCGATCAAGATCGGAAAGATTTTCCTGACTTCACGTCCGCGGCTCCCGGGAAACAGGCCAATGAGATTCGGATCGCGTTGGATGTCGAGCTTACACCCGCGCAGTCCCTCGATCATCGGATGGCCGACGAAGATCGTGCGCAATCCGCTTTGATTGTAGAGCTCGGCTTCGAACGGAAAGATGCAGAGCATCAGGTCGAGCCAGCGCGCCATCTTCTTGATCCGGCCGCGATTCCAGGCCCAGACCTGCGGGCTGATGTAGTAAATAATTTTTTGCGCCGGCGAGCGTCTTCGCAGTGCGCGCGCGAGGCGTAAATTGAATCCGGGATAATCGATCAAGACGACGGCGTTCGGCTTGCTCGTCTCGATTTCTCGGAGCGTCTCGTGAAATTGTTTTCGAAAGTAACCGTAATGCTTGATCACTTCCCACAGTCCAAGCACGCCGGATTTCTCGATCCAGTTTTGGAAATTATCAGCCGCGGCCGCTTTCATTTGCGGACCGCCGCGACCGATAAAGCGAAGATCGACATCGAGTTTCCGCAGCGCCCTGATCAAGGCCGCTCCGTGATTGTCCGCGCTCGCCTCCCCCGCGACAAAATAGATCGTCATTCGTCTGTGGCGGCAGGTCCGAGCCGGACTGGCATTGTCCCGGCTGCGCAGCTCAAAATGGCGCAGGCGAGACGCCTGCCACCACAGTAACCGCTGCAAAATGAAATAGCGTTAGCCACTCGATCCGATTCGCTTGGTAATTTCGACCGCGAGCTCGAGCGCCGCCGTCGCTTGAAATCCAGAGACCCGCGGCTGGCGTCCGGTGCTGGCGCATTCAACGAACGATACCAGCTGCTGCTTCAGCGGCTCCTCGCGTTCGATTGGAACTTTGTCGCGCGTAATTTTTCCGGATTCGCGTCGATAAATCTCGCCGCTTTGTTTTTCGTAATCGAGCGACAGATAAGCGTCCTCCTGAAAAACCCGGATCTTGCGCATCCGTTCGGGACTAATCCGACTCGAGGTCACATTTGCGACACAACCGTTTTCAAAACGAATCCGCGCGTTGGCGATATCTTCGCCGCGGCTCAACACCGGCACGCCGACGGCGTCGATGTTCTGCACCGGTGACCGCACCAGATGCAAAATGATTTCGAGATCGTGAATCATCAGATCGAGCACGACGCCAATGTCGGTGCTGCGGTTTGGATAAGACGAGAGACGATGCGCCTCGATAAAACGCGGATGGGTCAATCGCGCTTCGAGCGCGCTCAGCACTGGATTGAATCGCTCGACGTGGCCGACTTGAAGAACTAATTGATTGTGCGCGGCCAATTCTGCCAGCTCGGTCGCGTGCTGCGGATTTTCTGTGATCGGCTTCTCGACCAACAAGTGTTTGCCTTTCTGCAAAAGCGGAAGCGCAATTTCGTGGTGCGAGCTTGTCGGTGTCGCGACCGACGCTGCGTCCACCAGTTCGGCAAACTCCTCAAGCGACTTGGTCGCAGCGGCGCCGTATTTTTTCGCAATCGCGTTCCCCCGCGCAAGATCGACATCGTAGATCGCGGTGAAATCCGCTGCCGGAATCTCAGCATAGAGCCGGGCATGATTGCTCCCGATGTGGCCAACTCCAACGACGCCAACGCGAAGTTTTTTCATTTGGCGACGTTTTTCAAAAACCAATCGTAGGTTCGGGCGATGCCGTCGCGAAGCGGAATCGTCGGCGTCCAGCCAAGAGCGCGCAATTTGGAAACATCGAGGAGCTTGCGCGGCGTTCCGTCCGGTTTCGTCTTGTCCCAGCTCAATTCGCCCTCGAAACCGACGACATCGCAAATCAACTCGGCCAGTTCGCGAATCGAAATGTCTTCACCGCAACCGACATTGATGATTTCGGGTGAGTCATATTTCTCGAGAAGGTAAAGACAAGCCGACGCGCAATCGTCCACGTGCAAGAATTCGCGATGCGGCGTGCCTGATCCCCACACGACCAACTCCCGCGCGCCGCTTTTCTTTGCTTCGTACGCTTTCCGCAAGAGCGCGGCCAGGACGTGCGAGGTTTGCAAATCGAAGTTGTCGTTAGGCCCGTAAAGGTTTGTCGGCATCGCCGAGATGAAATTCGCGCCGTACTCGCGAGAAAATGCCTGGCAAAGTCTTACGCCGGCAATTTTGGCGATGGCATAGGCTTCGTTGGTCGGCTCAAGCGGCCCAGTAAGCAATGCGCTTTCCGGGATCGGCTGCCGCGCGAGCTTGGGATAAATGCACGAGCTCCCAAGAAAAAGAAGTTTGCGCGCGCCATTCTCGTGGGCGGCGGCGATGACATTGTTCTGAACGCTGAGATTCTCGAGGAGAAACTCGACGGGGTGATCGTTGTTGGCTTTGATTCCGCCGACTCTTGCGGCAGCGAAAATCACTACTTCCGGTTTCTCTTTCGCAAAAAACCTCGTCACCGCGGCGACGTCGCCGAGATCAAGCTGGCTCCGATCCCGCTTGAGCAAGTTCGCAAAACCCCGCGATTCGAGCGCCCGTGTTAGAGCACTGCCCACCATTCCGCCGTGACCGGCGATAAAGATCTTCTCCGATTTTTGCATCGAGACTTAAGCGACGAATAGCATTTTCCCTTTTCACCGTTCACGCAATCCTCACTTCGTGCAACGAAGGCCGGGACGGCTTCCGGTGCAAAAGACTACAAGCTGTTCATCCCCCGATACGGTGGGAGCGAAAACTTCCTCGCATCCAATCGGGCTCTAACGGCGACGGTGGGCGCGCGGCTTGCTCCCTTGTGCCCCAGATCATGCACGTCCCATCGCTCATTGAAAAGAAACGCGAGGGCCACGCGTTGACCACTAAGGAAATCAAGAGCCTGGTCGAAGATTTCACCGTCGGCGACATCCCCGATTACCAAATGAGCGCCTTGGCGATGGCGGTGTTCTTCCGCGGCATGACGTCAGCCGAGACGCACCATCTGACCGAGGCGATGATGCAAAGCGGGCGGGTCCTTAGATATCCGGAAGGTTCGCCGCCGAAGATCGACAAACACTCGACCGGCGGTGTCGGCGACAAAGTTTCGCTCGTGCTCGCGCCATTGCTCGCGTGCGATGAAGCCTGGGTGCCGATGATTTCCGACCGCGGGATAGGCATCACCGGCGGAACGCTCGACAAACTCGAAAGCATTCCGGGTTTCAATGTGAATCTGGATGCGAAACGCGCGCTTAAACAATTGGAAAAAATCGGCGTCTTCATGATCGGCGAGACGGAGGACATTTGTCCGGCGGACAAAAAACTTTACGCGTTGCGCGACGTGACGGGGACGGTGCCGTCGCAACCGCTCATTGTTGCGAGCATCATGAGCAAGAAGCTCGCGGAAAATCTCGATCGTCTCGTGCTCGATGTGAAATTCGGCAGCGGCGCGTTCATGAAAACGAAAGAGGAAGCCGAACAGCTGGCCGAAGCGATGACCCACGTCGGCGAGTCAATGAAAGTGAAAACTTCGTATCTGCTCAGCCCGATGGATGAGCCGCTCGGTCGCGCGGTTGGGAATGCGCTCGAGATAGCCGAGTGCGTCGAGATTTTACAAGGCGGCGGCCCGCCCGATCTAATCAAGTTGATTATCGATCTTGCTGAAAAAGTTTCCGAGACACCGCGAGCGCAGTTGGAAAAACGTCTACAAGATGGAAGCGCCTGGAAGAAATTTGTTTCCCTGGTTTACTCGCAGGATGGAGACGCGACGGCTGTAGAAAAAATTCTCGAGCAACATCGGGCAACGATCATTCAACCCTGGCCGGCGAAATCCGCCGGCAAGGTGAAAAAAATCGATGCTGAATTGATTGGGCGCGCGTCGGTGTTACTCGGCGCCGGCCGACAAAAGGCGGACGACGCCGTCGATTTCGCGGTTGGCTTTTCCAAAATCAAGAAAGTCGGCGAACAGGTCGATCTTGACGAGCCGTTGTTCATGATTCACGCGCGCAACGAGCGCTCGATCGTCAACATCACGCCGTTGCTCGAAAAAGCAGTCGAGATCGCCTAACGAGAAATTGTAGGGCGACCGCATCGGTTGCCGATGCTTCTCAGTTCAACCGCCGAAAATCTCAACGACTCAGCGGGTTACTCGCCGGTCGCGAGTTGGCTGCGTCGCCCGGTTACGGCGCATGGATAGCAAACTCCATAATCGTGATCTCCTGCTCTCCCCATAGCTCGCGATAAAATGTGCGCTCTGCAACGCACCAGCCAAGTCTGAAATACAGAGTACCAGAACCGGGCGTGTAAAGATAGAGACGTGACTTGCCGAGTGCCCGCGCCTCCTCCACAACTCGCTCGACGAGAGCCGCGCCTACCCCGCGCCTCCGGTGCTCTGGCGCGACGAACACGCCGGAAAGCCACGGTGTCAGCGTCGGGCGAATGTCCATGTCACATGCGATAAGACTGGCGGAACCGAGACACTGATGCCCGTCCAGCGCCACGAACGTAGTTGGAATCTCGCGATGGCCACAGTCGCGTTCGACTCGCACCGCACGATCTTCCACAGTCTCGCCGGGACGAAGATGGCCCCACTCCGTATGATGCCAAGACGACACAATGGGTATGAACTCACGACGATCGGCAAGATACTCGACGGTCACACGCGAAAATGCGCCCCTGTCAGCGGGAATAAGTGCGCTGCGAATAAAGTCCGATAATGCCCAAAGGAAATAAGTTCTCCTTCGTCTAGTTCCCTATCGGTAGTTTTTCCTGGCTAATAGAAATATCGTTAAAAAATGTCTCACCACTCGTGTGGTCGAAAGTAGATGAGGTGAAGTCAGAAATGTAATATCCGGGTTGCGCGCGAAGTTCTTTCGGAGGTTGAGATATCTTGGCGAATTTGCCCGAACCCAATTTTTCGGAGACGATTTCTCCACCTGGATCGATCCCCTGTGGGGTTAACTTATGCCAGATCACCTGTATCTGGATGACTTCGTCTCGGCCAAAGTAGTTTCCCCGATAAACATTAACTCCGGTAATAATACATCCCTCGCGTTCAAGAAGTGTTTCATTACCGCTGTTTCCCCCAATTCGTTGGCCAACTTTTTTTTGGCCTTTAAAGCTCAAGTCGGGACCGATTTCAGCGAAAATGGGAGTAATGGAATCAATCACATCGCCGTGCCGCACCTTTAAGGCAACCAATGGAAGAATACTGCCCTTTAATGCGGGATTTTCCGCAATAACTTGCGCCTTGGCACTCGGAACAACACTAACCCCGGGCTCTTGCTGTCTGATTGGGTCGAACCGCGGAATGTCACCGTCCCTAACGGCTTGCTTTATGCCATCCATAACCCGCGGATCTGATATCAAGTTCGTTTTGACCAGAAACTGAAGGGAACTGATCCTCTTGTTCATGTCTTCCGATTCCAAGGCACGGAGGATCAATTTCGATTGGAAATCTCTGTTGGCCAGGCTTGTGTCCCAATAGCCCTTAACGACTCCCCCCGTAACCGTACCAAGAAGGGCCAGCAAGCCGGTGATCAATAGACCATTAAAATTTTGAGTTTTTTCATCAGGCATACAATTTACTTCAGTATAAATGTCGTGTGGCTTAACGGGAATAAGATAAGCGAATCGCTACTGAGAGCGAGGCTGATCTGGAATGGATGCGTGTAGTCACAAAAAGTGAATTTCTAATCGGCAGCGATTCGCTTCATCGCTTGGTTAGATGAAATTATGGCCACGAACAGAAACGAGAAGCACAAGTTATGCGGTAATTAAATCACTGGTCGGCCGTCGCGCCGACCGTCACTGTTTCCAGTTCGTCGCCTGTTTTGGAATCGCCGAGAGGGATTTTCCCGTGCGTCATTTTGCGCGTTCGCAGATCGTAACGAACAAGGCAGTCGCGGATGCTGGGATCGGGTGGATCTGGCCGGGCGAAAAGTTTAAAGTGGAGCGCATCGGAAACGCGATCCCAGACCACGTCCTCACCCGAAAGATGAAAAAATCCTGCGGAAGAAAGCTGAGTTTTCCCGGCCCGATGCAAATCTTCCAAAACGCATTTCAATGCAAGATCGACAAGATCGCTTTGCTCCTCACGAACTTTTCCGTCGGGCTCGACCTTGTACAAGACCAGCGTGTTGCATCCGGCAAAAAGGTGCTGGTCGCGAACAAACCAATGCTCGTCCGGTGAGATAATATAGTCGGCGGGCATCTGATAACTCGCCTTTCTGGCGAGGCCGACTGCCGGCAGAAATTGGTCCGGTTTGGATTTATCGCCAAAATGAACCGTGGTCCGATAACAAGGCCAGCCGCCGTCTTCGTCGCAAGATTTTAGATGGGCAGGTCTTTGGATCAGACTGTATTGTCCGCTCCGAGCTTTGGTAACGAATGTTTTCCTTTGATCGCCGCCGGGGCCAATGTTTTCATGGAGCGCGCTAATCGCCCCATTACCAGCCAGGCAAAGCAGGAACGCAAGTGCTGACCATCTGACGACGTGCTTTAGCATCTAACGAGAATAAGACAAAAATTTTTCGTCTAACAAGTTTCCCATTCATACGTACGCAAGCTAGCCCTCCTCCGCCATGCGGATCGTCCAGAAATCGTCGGCCAAGTTCTTGGCGGGATCGAGATAATCGTACGGCATGGTAAAATAGCCTTTCTGCCCCCAATCGGTGTCCCACGAGTTGCGAATGATGAATCGCTTTTGCGAATCGTCGTATCCCACACCCATGACGGCGTGGCCGCCCACGACCTTCTCCTTTGGATTAGGCAGATTCAGCACGCCCGATTTCGCCACGGCGGCTGACTCGAACGCTTGGTAAACGGTGAACCCGAACACGAAAGGATATCCGTCGGCCAGACATGTCCGCATTTCGTCAATCGCGCTGATCCGATGGTAAGAAGTGATCTGATGTTTCTTCGCGTCCGAGTAACACTTCGTGGTCGGCTTTTTGGTGAAAGCCTTGACGCGATACGGCCATTCTTTTTCCGGGCAGACACCTAGTTTGGACAGCGACTTAATCCCGTCGCGAAGAAACGCGCCGCTGTCCTGGTTTGTTGTTCCTTCAATCGCGCGCTCGTTGTAGTAAACAAAGAGCCGGCTCAGGTTAACGAACGGGCAGCCGTCCTTTAACTCAAGAAACTCGAGCGCGCCGACAAGCGCATGAGCGGTGCAGGCTCCTATCTGTCCCTGATTTTCGATGGGCGGACATTTGGCGCGCAGATCAACTTTCGTCGGCAAAGCACCCAGCCCCGGCGCGACCACGCTGTAGGAGAAATCGCGGTTATCCGGCAAATCCGGCAGCCATCCGTACCATTTGGGAGAACGCTTGTTGAGTTTCGTTGCTATAGTTTGAGCCACAGGTTTTTGGGATCCTCGTCTTGCAACGGACGCTAGACTAGAGCCACGGCCAGGGTGACACGGCTAGATCGGACAAGAGCCAAGATTCGTCCTTTTAGAATTGATCATCCAGATCGGCCGTCTCGGCCGCAGCATTTAGGTCTTCCTGGGTATCAAAGAACTGGTTGTTGGTGTTAGCGAAATAGCGGATCACAATATCCGGATCGTCCACGCTATCATTCTTGCCATCCTTAAAGGGGTATCCCAGGCCCTGAACGAGAGATAGTGATCCTTCAGAGCCCTTGCTATTGCCAGTGTCTCCCACGACCCCGTAAACTGTTTTGTCGTACTTCTTACTGTGAACAACAACGAAGTCGCCAACTCGTACCCCTAGATTATGAGCGGCGCTCGCGCGGACGACGTAATTTATCTTTGCCGCATTGCAGTACTTTCGAGGATCAAGCCGGTCTCTGGTTGGATGCTGAAAGGCTGATGTAGAAATGTAAAAACCAGGATACGGATCGTCCGGACCTTGTAGAATCGGGGTACGCCCGTCGTCATTTCTTGTGAGGTAGCCGACGATTGGATTTGTCTTTCTCGGCGGATCCCCTTCATGGGCGTTAAGTTCATAGTCAAGGGCCTTGCTATCGTCAGGCCCATATGCGTTGGGCGCACCATCGACATCAACTGTCATCGGAACCGTGATTTCTAGTGTTGCTTGTTTGGGCATGGCATTATCAACTTTCGGGCGACGGATTCGGTGAGGGCTCGTGAATAAGCGCATTATCGAAAATCGCAATCGTGTCGAGGTTTGCGTCATTCATCACAGCTACAGGGGTAATTATTTTTTCCCGCGAGTTGATCTGCTTTCCCTCGTCGATATACAGCATTACGGTTTTGTTACGACTGCGTAACCGTCGGAGGCGGCGTTTTAGGCTTGTCTCCGTCGGGTTGTTTTAGATCCTGGTCCTGCTGCTTGGTGATGTTTTGCGCTACGGTGGACTTGAGACTGGTGAGATTCTTGAGCGCGTTGTACCAAAATGGTGCTCCGAGGCTAAGTAGTCCCGCTGAAAAAATGATTCCCCACCCATGTCCGTGGGAACCTTTCCACCACATGCCTCTCCCCCAGCGGCCCTGATCGCTTTTTGGAAACAGCTCGAAACCCGTATTATCAAAATCGGCTTTGACCGAATTATAGTCACCCGCCTGCTCTTTAAGTGTATCAGTAGCTGTCTTGTCTATCGTGTCATTGAACGACTTAAGGTGAGCCTCGTTGTTCGGCACAGAAGCGAGCGCTGTTTTAATGCGGTCAGTCAATTTTTCGCGAGTGTCGTTCGGCTCAACCTTGATCGACGCCACTGCGGTCTGCACGGCTGGATCAGTTTTATCCGGCCAAGCATCGTAAGCTTTCTGCAGGACAGATTTGCTGTCGCGAAATGCCTTTTCGGCTTGAGAAGTAACAGCGGCCGATTGAGCGACCAGCTTGTCCCGCACCGCTTTATTAGAAGAGACCAGTTTGAAAATTTCCACGGTGTCGAGCTGCAGCCCAAAGGCGAAGACGAAAGCGAAAACGATAGTGATTACGCGAGTGTGCATGGTGAACCATTGCTGTACTCGCTCCTGACAAATGCTGGTCCAGTACTGAAACTTTTGATAGGCGGCATCGATGGACGCCGCTGCCTCGGCGACGGCCTTTTCGGCCACCGCTACAGCCTGTGCCTCGTATGTGCCTATCTTGGCCGTCGCCGCACTCAGTACCGCTTGGACCTGGTCTCGAACTTTTGCATCGCCCACCGCCTGAACCGCTTTGGTCGCGGCATCGGCAAAGTCCTGCACGGTTTTTTGTGCACCTAAAATCTCGTCCGCAGCATCTTTCAAGGTTTGCCTGTCCATGCCTAATGCAACGAGCAGGCCCTGAGCGCTCTCCCGCAGGTTTTCGTCGTCAGGTATTTTTTTCGCGATGGCGATTCGGTGAATGCTGTCAAAAATCTCGTCCGGTCGAATAGCGGTGGTGTGCCGCCACCAACGTATTATTGGCCAATCCGGCAAGAAACTGTCCGAAAGCAACCGCCCCTTCAAAACGCACCGCGCCAACTCCTTGGTGTCTCGGACGACATCTGGGGCAATCAAAATAAACGTGTTCGACAAGCCATTCAGCAAATTGAGTCCGCGGAGATTGAGCGCAGCGGCTACCACTTGCACGGCAATGGTGATGAGCAAACTGACCACGAGCATGATCAGAACGAAGGCGATGAGAGTATCTAAGCTATCGAGCATATATTTTTCGGGGAGGTAGCGGAGTTTTGAATCAGCGACGGCTTTAAAATGGAAACTTTACGCCGGCGAGGAGGGCGTCGAAATGTTTAAAGGTTGGAGTCGCTTTCCCTTGCGCGTACGTAAAAGTAAGAGAAGGCGACTTGTCGGGCTTCAACTGCGAATGAAAATCGAGTGTTAGCTTGCTGTTATCAAAGAACTTTCCCTTTTCAAAAGCGTACACAGTCTCAACATCGACGATGAAATCAGCATCGAACCCATCCTTGTATAGAAAGTCCGGAAGTTTCCAACCGCGAGCTACTGCCATCGACCAATAAACATCGGCTGTTAGTCGTTCACTACCTGTTCCGGTATCGACGCCATTTTTAACGTGCCCTACATAATCGTAACCGAACTTAAATTTCGGAGCTACACCGGCTTCCAAAGCATCAATATTTGGCACGAATATCTTATGCAACGCATCCGTTATTGGATTGTTTGCATACGCAACGAACGACACACCGCCGGTTGCGTCGACAGTATTAAAAGTTTGGTCACTTTCGACCGAGCCGTTGATTGCTATGTGATATGGAATCGCTCCGCTTGGCATCGTCTCACCGGGAAATTCGGGCGTCGGCTGACTACCAAATGTCCATTTACTCGCGTAAAATGCTGAGAGCTGTCCAACAATACTGTTAAAATATTTTGTTTTATCTTGAGAGCGGAAATCAAAATCCGCTTTGCCAAGCGCCTCAACATGAAGCCACTCAGCGGAAAGAGGGCTATCATAGAGATAAGTGGCCCGGGCAGATCCGGCGCCAACAGCGCTTCCATTGAGAAACTCAATCTTGTTCTGTAGCGCTCGATTCTTTATTTCTTCAGCGGCGAGTTTGATATTCGGCCCAGAGACAGGTAACGGCGTCTCCTCGGCCGTTAACGAATAACCGGGCTTCAATTTCCAGAGACCCGGCTTGGGCTGTATTGTGTAGGTAGTATCGGCAGAGAGATTTCCTTTGGGAAAAATATCGACCCCGCCCGCAAACTGAGGGCTATTATTTCTTAAAACGACTTTTTCGATTTGGACGGTTTGCGACTTACCGTCCTTGTCCTTAGCTAAAAGCGTATAGGCAGCAGTTTGTGTAAGCTCATCCGTGACTACTAAAACGGCGTCACGAACTTGTTTGTTGTCCGCGTCAAAGAAATTCAATCTGATTACTATTCGACCGTCGTCCACGCCGATGATGGTCTTGGTGTGAAGAACTTTGTCAGCCGCGAGGGCTACGGAGAGCAGCAAAGGGAGGCAGAGCGCAACTGCGACGAAGCGAGAACTCGAAGAGTTTTTCATACGCCCCCGTCAGGAAGCGGAGTCAATCAGATCGGTCACGATGTCTCCAACCGTGTCATAAAATTGGGTGGAATCGACAAACCGGGCATCCGCCAAAGAAGTTTGGTACCCTTCTGCTTTCGTCTTAGTGACAATGCTGCGGTGCACCTGTTTACGATCAATGTCTTCCATCCCCTCGAGGGTTTTTTTGATATTGATGCCGTCGGCTTCGTCCGTTGTTGGAATCGGTGATTGTGTGTAGCCGAGGAACGCGATGCTGATGATTCGCCTAGCTTTATCTACCGGTAATTGAGCCATAATGTTTTACTTGTGAGTCGGTCCAAAAATGCCTGACTACAGCAGAGTCGAGAGAGCTTTTGTATCTGGGGGTTATTAGGCACTGCCTTGGATGTGCTTCACAAGCGAATACGACTTTCGGGACCGGTAGTTCAAGCAAAATTTCCGGTTCTGGAAATGCCTAACGGGTCGATCCTGCCGCGGGCTTCACCGCAATCGACCGGCTGCGCGGGATTCCGTTCAATGCAGTGATTATCGAATGTTAGGGAAAAGACAGTTCTAGCGTTCGATTTAAAGAATGAAGTCGATCACGGATAAGAGACGGGATCACGGCAGCGTCCAGTGAACCGGCGAAGCGATCGTGGCGACCGGTAGTGGCAAGTGATTGTAGCCATCGCCCTATGGCCGTTGGATTGAGCGTCTCGCAAAGACAAACGGCGCACAGGGCCGTGGCTACAACACGCACTGCCAGATCAGGAGCAAGAGCAAGATTATCGGGGAGTTGCTGATCACGGCGGAGAACGGTAATCTTAACGCCTCTAATGATTTCGCACGAAAAGGAAACGTTTCAGTTCGACGCGATTGACGATGTGATCAGCGACATCTCCAAAGGGAGGATTGTGATCGTGACCGACGACGCCGACCGCGAGAACGAAGGCGATCTGGTGATTGCGGCCGAGAAGGTCACGCCGGAAGCGGTCAATTTCATGGCGACCCACGGACGCGGTTTGATTTGTGTGCCGATCTCGAACGAGCGCGCCGAGCAACTCGGTTTGCAACGGATGGTGACGCAAAACCGGGAAGCGCAACGAACCGATTTCACCGTTTCGGTGGACGCAGCCCGCGGCGTGACAACTGGAATCAGCGCCTACGACCGCGCCACCACGATTCTAGCGATCGCGAATTCGCACTCATCGCCGGACGATCTGACGCAACCTGGTCACGTGTTTCCGTTGCGCGCGAAAGACGGCGGAGTTTTGCGCCGGGCCGGTCACACCGAAGCAGCGGTCGATCTTGCCCAGATGGCTGGATTGCAACCGGCCGGCGTGCTCTGCGAAATCTTGCACGACGACGGAACGATGGCGCGGTTGCCGGAGTTAATGGAGTTCCGCAAAAAACATAGCCTCCGCATTTGCACGATCCAAAGTCTGATCGCGTATCGGCGAAAGCGCGAGAAACTGGTCGAGCTCGAGCAGGTGATAAAATTGCCGACCGATTACGGCGATTTCGATTTGCATTTGTACCGCTCGACGCTCGACGGGATGCATCATCTCGCGCTGGTCAGAGGCAAAATCGACAAGAACAAGCCGACGCTGGTGCGGGTCCACAGCGAATGTCTCACTGGCGACGTGTTTGGATCTCGCCGGTGCGATTGCGGGAATCAGTTGCACGCGGCGTTGCGGCAGATTTCCGAAGAGGGCAACGGCGTTCTGGTTTACATGCGTCAGGAAGGACGCGGGATTGGATTGGCGGCGAAGATTCACGCTTACAAATTACAGGAGGAAGGACTCGACACCGTCGAAGCCAACGCCAAGCTCGGATTGCCGCCAGATTTACGGGATTACGGAATCGGCGCGCAAATTTTGTTCGATCTCGGCGTGCGGCAATTTCGGTTCCTGACGAACAATCCGAAAAAGGTTGTCGGCTTGGAAGGTTACGGCCTGGAAATGGTCGAACAGGTTCCGATTCGAACCGCCGCGAATCCGCACAACGAAAAATATCTTGAAACCAAAAAGGTAAAGCTCGGCCATCTCCTCTAGAGAGCGGCTGGGCGACTGTCGCGGCGATTTACGAATTTGGACCCACGTTCGGCCATCGTTCAGGCCTGCCGACGCCATCTCACACGCAAAGGGGGCAGCGGACTACATCCGATTTCTGTTCCCCGTCCGAAATGAATGTGCAACCATAGATTTGTCCGCAAACGTCGGGTTTACATTCGGGAGCCTTCTATCGTCTTTATGAAAAAGGATTCTTTCTCTTTAATCACCGCGCGCACCAGTGCCGGCACTGTTTTGATTTTGGCCAGCGTCGCATTGTTGACTGCAATTCCGCTGAGCGGAGCAAACACAGCCCGGGATGGAACTCGACAACCTGCGCACCGGGCCAAAGCCCCGAACTTGCCGACACCCTCATCAGGGTCAGTCGGTCCGGCTCCCGGTGGACCAAGCGCGAGCTGGCAGGAAGGGACGCCAGCTTCGGCAGTAGGGCCAAACGTCAACATGGAGTCGTCATGTGTCGAGAACGTCACGTGTGAGACGTTCACCCTCACGGTGACGGGCACGTCATCGAATTGGGCCGGACAGCGGGTTCAGGTCCAATTGAACTGGCAAAACAGCGCGAACGAATACGACATTTACATTCATCAAGGCGCGAACACGAACGTAAGCGGTATGGGCGCGAACAGTGGCACGTTGGTGACCTCCGCCGCGAATGGGCCGGGTCTCACCAACCAAACAGCGTTCATCGACATCTCTCAATGGGGCACCGGAGTGTTCACTGTTCACGTTGCCTACGACCTCACACCGGTTGCGACCGATGTGTATTCGGGAACAGCGGCGGCAGTTCCACTAACGCCCGCGCCTCCGCCTCCTGCTCCACAAGACAATGGCCCGAAGATTGGTTATGAAAACTTTGAGGCTCCAGGCATCCTGGTACCGGGTTCGGCAACGAGCTCAGGTGCCGTCACGGTTGAATACCAGGGCCGCGGCGCGGGCGAACCATCGATTGGCGTAAACTGGCTCTCCACTTCCAGCTCAGTTGGCGGGATGACCAACTTCCAGTCCGACCTCGAAACCCTGTTTGTCTCGTGGGATGAGTCGTGCTCAGCAACCATTCCGAAAGCGACATGGTCTGATCGGCGTGCGCCGACCTCGCTGTTTATCGATTCGGATCCGATCGGTTTCACTGACAGGCAGACGGGTCGCGTTTTCGCGGGCGAGCTGACGCTGCTCTCCCCGACTTGCAAGACATCGTTTACCGATAACGACGGTATTAACTGGACGCCTACTCAGGGTAGCGGCCTTGCCTCAGCAGTCGATCACGAGACGATCGGGGGCGGACCCTATCACGCTCCGCTCAATCTCAATCCGCCCACCCCCGCCTACCCGCACGCGGTTTACTACTGTTCGCAAGATATCGCGGCCGCGTTCTGCTCCAGAAGTGATACCGGCGGCCTAACCTTCGGTCCGTCGATAGCGATGTACAATCTTACCGCCTGCGGCGGCTTACACGGACACGTTAAGGTTGCACCGGATGGTACTGTCTATGTACCAAACAGAGCCTGCGGCACAAATGCGGCCGTGGTTGTGTCCGCCGATAACGGGACGACTTGGTCGATCCGGCAGGTCCAGAACGGCTCTGTTAAAAACACTGCCACTTTGGATGACCCTGCCGTGGGCATCGACAACAATGGGACCGTCTATTATCTCGGAGCGATGAACGGCACTGCCGCCGTGGTCGCGACCTCGAGTGACCAGGGACAAACATGGACACATATCTTCGACGTCGGCTCTGTTTTTGGTCTCAAGAACATTGCCTTCCCAGCCGCCGTCGCGGGAGATGCCGGGCGCGCCGCCGTCGCATTTTACGGGGCGTCTGGCGGAACCGGCGATTCCAGCGCAGACGGCTTTACTGGGATCTGGCATCTTTACGTGGCCCACACCTTCGATGGCGGCGCCCACTGGACGACTACGGATGCGACACCATTCCTTCCGATGCAGAGGATGGGACTGTTGCGCGGCGGCGGCGGCGCAATGGATCGCAATCTTCTCGACTTTTTCGATATAACGATTGATCGCGACGGCCGAGTTCAAGTGGGTTATGTCAATGGATGTTCCGGCGGGCCGTGCTCGCAGGCGCCGGTCAATGGCGATGGTTCGACCTCGGTTACGGGCAATGCTTACACAGCTACCGCGAGCATTGCGCGACAGTCGAGTGGTCGCCGGATGATTGCGGCCAAAGATCCAACGAGCGCGACCGCCGTTCCTGGAATGCCGTTTGTCACCGAAACGCGGATCGGAAACGTCGTCAAGCTGGCGTGGAACGAGGCCGATAGCGGCAATTCCATGATCAACTTCTATCAGATCCTTAGAAGCACTTCACCGGGCGCGGAAGTACCATTGACTACTGTAGCCGGTGCGCAGACTGGTGGAACTTACACCGATACAACTGCTACCAATCCCAGCCAGACCTATTACTACAAGGTAGTAGCATCGAACAGCGTCGGAACTTCATGTCCTAACAATGAGATAGCCGCTCCTTTTGTCGGCGATACCTGCTCGGGCATCATCATTCATAGAAATCTTCCCAGCCATCCGGAGAGCACCGGCGGAACCGCGAGTCAGCCACCTCTTCCGCAATATTTGATCGATTACATTGCTGTCGGCGAGCCACCATCGACGAATCAACTCATGTTCAAGATGAAGGTGGGTAATCTACTCACCCTTCCGCCTAATAGTCGTTGGCGGATGGTTTGGAACTCGGTTGCGACACCCGATGAGCAGTTCTTTGTCGGAATGACAACGGATAACACCACCCCGACTCCGAACGTTTCGTTTGAATACGGAACTGTGGCCACCGCCTCCCTCGTCGTCCTAGGCGTTCCCACTGAAAATCCGCTCGGACACGATGACGCTTTCATTGCCGGCAGCAACTTTAACGCAGACGGCACGATTACGATCTTCATCGACAAGTCGAAGGTTGGTAGTCCCCAACCCGGAGATTTGTTGGGAGCGGTCAACGGTCGCACATTCAATAGCGGCGACACGCCGCCCATGACGCTGGAGCGCTCAAATCTTCTCATCGACCACACTTTCGTCAAAGGAAACACCGACAACAGTTTTCCAACAGCTACTTACACCGTAGTAGGCAATACCATCTGTTCCTCGAGCAGTATCGAGCCAGTCGGCGCAGTTTCTCGCAAGACTCATGGAACCGCCGGGACTTTCGACGTCGATCTTCCGCTGACCGGTCAACCGGGCATTGAATGCCGAACCGGCGGCTCGTCGGGTAATCACACCGCCATTATAACGTTCGCGGTCCCGGTAAGCGTGACCAACGTAACGGTCACTCCGGGCGCGGGTGGAACCGGCTCCGCCAGCGGTTTCTCCGTCCAGAATAGTCAAGTGACGGTGAACCTGACCAACGTGAGCAACGCGCAAACGTTGAGTATTAACCTGATCGGAGTCACCGGTGGTGCCAACAGCGGCAACGTCTCGATTCCAATGAGTGTGCTGACGGGAGACACGACCGGTAACGGCCGAGTCAACTCGAGCGACATTTCGCAAACTCAATCGCAATCTGGTCAGCCGGTAGGTTTGAGCAACTTCCGTGAGGATGTGACCGCAAATGGTTTTATCAACAGTTCCGATATCTCCTTGGTCCAATCCTTCTCCGGGACGGCGTTGCCATGAGACAAAGTTTGCTCGTGATTCGTGTGACCTAGAAAATACCGAAATAGCCCGAGACAGAAACGTGCAGTTCGGACATTTTCCGTAAATCCTAGTCGGAGGGATCGGGAGCAATTACTTGGGGGAGAGGCGTCCACATCGGTGTGATCGCTCGATTACAGGGGAAAAGCCACACCCACTATTCGAGTTATGAAAAAGAAAACCGCTTCTCCTGCCGGGCGCGTTACACTGGCCGCGCTTTTTGCAATTTTCGGCTTCGCATTTGTCAGTGTTGCGCTCTTCCCGACTGACTCTCAATCCGCGGAGCAAAGAACCGCTAAAAATCGACAATCGCCGCGGACTCCCGCAGGAGCCACGGCAGCGGTTACGCCTGCGCCGCAAGACACTGGCCCCGCCATTGGATATGAGAATTTTACGGCGCCCGGAGTTCTTGTTCCGGTCACGACGACTGAAGCCGGACAGCAGGTCCATTCGGTAGAATGGATGGGGCGCAACGCGGGCGAACCCTCCATCGGCAGCAACTGGGCCACGGGCGTGGCGTTTTTTAAATCAGGTTTGGAAAGTTTGTTCGTCACGTTTGACGACAGTTGCCCGATAAATGGAAAAACCGTGACCTGGGTTAATCGTGCGTCACCGACTTCGGTAGGTCTCGATTCCGATCCCATCGGTTTCACCGATCGTGGTTTCACTGACGCAACCGGATTTCACAGCCGAAGTTTTGGCGGCGAGTTGACGTTCCTTAGCCCGGACACGGTGAAGCTTGCGCTCACTGACGACGACGGCAACACCTGGATGCCGGATCAAACCGGCGGCCTCGCTTCGGCCGTCGACCACGAGACAATTGGCGGCGGCATTTATCACAGTCCAATTCCCACGAGGCCGCCGGGAACTGTTTACCCGTATGCGGTTTATTATTGCTCGCAGGACTTGGCGGTCTCTCTCTGTTCGCGGAGCGACGACGGTGGCCTGACTTACGGTCCTTCAGTGATGGCGACCAACGCAGTGTCGTGTCAGACGACCAGTCCGCTCGGCAGCTTGCACGGGCACATCAAGGTCTCACCGGCTGACGGAACTGTATATCTGCCGATGGCGAAATGCGGCGCGAATCAAGTCGTGGTCGTTTCCACGAACAATGGGATAACTTGGACCGTTCAGCCCACACCACTCGCTACTCCCGGCGGCTCCGGTGTTGGCAGCGATCCGTCGGTTGGCGTGGATGCCAATGGACGCGTCTATCTTCTCGGCGCTCCAAATGGGAACGTCGCAGAAGTCGCAACCTCGGACGATTCTGGTCAGACCTGGCAACATCAATTCGATGTCGGCGCTATTTACTCGCTCAAGAACATTGCGTTTCCAGCGGCAGTTGCCGGCGACGCCGGCCGGGCGGCGGTTTCTTTTTATGGATCGACGACGGGAACTGGCGATTCGAACGCAGCCAATTTTACCGGTAAATGGCACCTCTATGTCGCGCACACTTTTGATGGCGGAGCACACTGGACAACAACCGACGCAACTCCCAACGCGCCGATGCAGCGCAGCGGTTTGTTGAGAGGCGGCGGCGCGAACATCACCCGCAACCTTCTCGACTTCTACGATATGACGATCGACAAAGACGGCCGCGTTTTGGTCGGTTACGTCAACGGCTGCGAAGGCGGACCTTGTGCCCAGGCCGGTCCCAATGCTACCGGCAACGCATATACCACGACAGCGACAATCGCCCGACAATCGAGTGGGCGACGACTGCTGGCCGCCAAAGATCCCGCGAACATGACCTCGCCACCGGGAATGCCTTTGCTAACGCAACGTCGCGTTGGCAACATCGTGCATTTGTTGTGGTCGGAAGCTGATTCCGGCAATCTGATGATCAACGACTATCAGGTCATTCGACGCAGCGACAGCAATCCGGCGGCCGTAATTGCAACCATAGCCGGTTCACAGATTGGTGGCACTTATACCGACACCCTGGCTGCCAACGATACCACCACGTACTATTATAAGGTCGTCGCGGCCAACAGCGCCGGCAGCTCGTGCGGCAATAATGAAGTAGCAGCGCCATTCATCGGCGACACCTGCAGCGGCCTGGTCATTCATCGCAACGATCCGACACATCCAGAAGCCAACACCAGTACCGCTACGCCAGCTTCATTGCTGATTGATTACATCGCGGTCGGCGAGCCGCCGACTTCGCCCGGCAATTTTCTCTTCAAAATGAAAGTGAACGATCTCTCCAGCGTTCCGATTAACAGCCGCTGGAGAATGATGTGGAATTCGTTCGCTGCCGCGGGCCAACAGTTTTATGTCGGAATGACTACCGGACCGAGCGGTCCACCTACGTTCGAATACGGCACGCTCGGTGACGCCGGGGTTCCAGGCGTATTCGTGATTCAGGAGACGACGGTCGGAAGCGCTTTGGCTGCGAGCAACTTCAGCCCCGATGGCACAATCAGCATCTATGTTCCGAAATCGGCGCTCGGCAATCCGCAAATCGGAGATCTGCTCGGCGCGGTCGGCGGCCGGACGTTTACGGGCGATACGCCTGGCAGTCCGGAGAGCAAATTGGAGCGATCCAACGCGTTCATCGATCACACGTTCGTCAAAGCCCAATCCGACAACAGTTATCCGCCCGCGACTTACATGCTTGCGGGAAATAATTCGTGCACCGCAACCGGCATCCTGCCGATCGGCGCGGTTTCGCGCAAAATTCACGGCTCGGCCGGAACTTTCGATATCGATCTTCCACTTAGCGGATCGGAAGGAATTGAATGCCGCACCGGTGGGTCGAATGGCAATCACACGATTGTTGTTACGTTCCCCGCGCCGGTAACGGTCGGTTCGGCGGCGTGCGGTGGACAGGCTGCGACCAAATCGATTAACGGCAGCGTAGTTACCGTCAATTGCACCGGAGTTCCGAACGCGCAGGACATTGCAATCACCCTGACCGGCGTCAGCGATGGGACCAACAGCGGAAATGTTTCCATTCCGATGGGCGTTCTCCTCGGCGACACTACTGGCAATCGCGTGGTCAACTCGAGCGACATTTCCCAAACCCAGTCACAATCCGGGCAGCCAGTCACAAGCAATAACTTTCGCGAGGACGTCACCGCCAATGGGTTGATCAACAGTTCGGACATCTCGCTTGTCCAGTCGCAATCCGGGTCCGCCCTGCCATAAAGCCAAATAAAGCTCGGACTCGCGTTGATTGAGAAGGTGAGCTATATCTTTCGACCTTTTTCATGAGGCGTTATCTTCCGTTCATCATTGTTGGTCTGGTCGCGCTGCTTGCGGTTGGCGGCGGCGCATTTCTTTACCGAGTCAAACAGTCCGCCAACGCGACACCGAAAATGTCAAAGAGTGAAACTGAGCCATCCGGGGAGCCGATCCATGCTCTCGGACCGGCCGACGCGGCCGTCACGCTCGAGGAGTTTGGCGATTTTCAATGCCCGCCTTGTGGCAAGCTCTCCGAACCACTTAACCAACTGCAAAAGCATTACAATCTCCGCGTCATCTACCGCGAGTTTCCGCTCGCGATGCACGCGCATGCCAAGGACGCTGCCTTCGCCGCCGAAGCCGCCGGACGTCAGGGGCGTTTTTGGCAAATGCACGATCTGCTTTATCGCGAGCAGGCCGTTTGGAGCCAGTCGACTGACGCGCGCGCGCTATTCAACGCTTACGCCGGCATGCTTCAGTTGGATTTGGGCCGGTTCAAACAAGATATGGACAGCAGCGAAGTCCAACAACGAGTCGAGCTCGATCAGCGACGGGGCGCAGTGATCGGAGTGAAAAATACGCCGACGGTTTTTGTTAACAATGAAGCCGTCCCGGGACCGCAGACGAACCCAGATGCGCTGCCGGCCCTGATTGAAGCCGCGCTCAAAAAAGCAAAGCCTTCTTCGTGAAGTCCCCAAAGGTCAGCTGGCAAGATCGATAATGAACCGTTCGCGCGCCCAAACAATTTTCTATAGCGCGGCGGCATTGATTTCGTTGCTCGGCCTGGCCGAAGCTACTTATCTGACTGTGGTTTACTTATCGGGCGAGACCGCGGTTTGCGGCGGATCGGCCGACTGCTTTCACGTGTTGGGCAGCAGTTACGCCAAGGTCGGCAGCATTCCGGTGAGCGGTCTGGGCGCGCTTGCCTATTTCGGCGCTTTCACCTTCGCCACGTTTGCCGGCTTTGGTTATGCCCGCGCGCGGCAATTCTTTGCCTTGACGGTGATCGCCATGTTCTGCATGACGCTCTGGCTCCTTTTCGTTCAGGCTTTCCGTCTGCACGCATTCTGCCGGTATTGTTTATTTTCGGCAGCGCTGGTTTTTTTACTCACCGGTTTGGTTGTGGCGCGGCCTGTGGCCGAAACACAAAAGAATTGATTTCTATGTTTGCTGCACTCTTCGCATCAAAGGCTCTCCGCCTCACGCTTGTCGGTTCAATCGGTCTGCTCGCAATCTTGGCGAGCTGCCAGAAATCTAAAACCGCCATCGCTCCTTCAAAGCGGCCGAAGATCGATGCCTGCGCATTAATCACCAACGAAGAAGTCCAAGCCATCCAGGGTTCGCCAATCAAGGATGTCAAAGGCAGTGAACAATCGGATGGCACTTTCCGAATCGCGCAATGTTTCTATAACGCGGAAACCTTCAACAAGTCGGTCAGCCTCGCGGTCACGCAAACCGATCCGGCATCCGCCAACGCGCGCACAGCGAAAGATTACTGGAAGGAAACATTCGGTCGCTACGAAGGAGAAGCGAAAGAGGAAAAAGGCGACGAGAAAAAAAAGGAGAGTTTGCGCGAGCAAGATGAAGAGAAAGGAACACCGCCGAAAAAATTGGATGGCATCGGCGACTCCGCCTATTGGACGGCCAACCGGATGGGCGGAGCGCTTTACGTTTTCAAAAACGATGTTTTCATTCGCGTGAGTGTCGGCGGACCGGAAAGCGAAGAGGCCATGATCAAGAGGTGCAAAGCGCTGGCCGAAAAAGCGCTCTCTCGCCTCTAACTTTCCTCGTCGCCAATCTCGCGGCGTTGGCGGGAGCCAACTTTACGACGGGACGTGCCGAGCAAAGCGAGGGCACGTAGGGAAGCCGGGCGCCGAGATCGGGGATCGAGGCCTTGCCGAGACGAGCTTGTTGGAGGATTAAATGGCCATGTCGAATTTAATTGCCCCTCGCCCGCGGACGACCGCTGCGACAAAGCGACATTTCCCGATCGTCGCCAGTCAGTTTAACTCTACTTACATCCAGGGATTGGTCGATCATGTCACTGCTGAACTGCGCGCGCTTGCTCCCGGAACAACCATGAGCTTGTATCAAGTCCCCGGCGCCTTCGAAATTCCCGTCGTCGCCCGCGAGCTCGCGATGCAAAAACGCGGCGACGCTATCATCGCTATCGGCGTCATCTTGAAAGGTAAAACTGATCACGCGGAAAATTTGAGCCGATCAGTGACTGATGCGCTCCAACGAATCGCGGTTACTCACGGCGTTCCTGTGATTAACGCCGTCCTAAGCTTTGACGACGAAAATCAGGCGCGCGAGCGCTGCCTTGAAAACGAAATCAACCGCGGCACGGAAGCGGCCCGCGCTGCGATCGAGATCGCAAATGTCATGGCGAAGTTGCGCAGCAGATAAGTAATTATGGGCAAACGGCGACGCGCGCGCGAAGCGGCCATTCAATATCACTTCTGGCGCGATCTCCAACACGGCGAAACTCCCGAGCGGATGGACGACTTTTGGGAATTTTGTCCGGTCAAACCGAACGTGCGCGAATTCGCCCAACCACTGATTGAAGGAATGGTTACGCACCTCCCGGAAATTGACGAGCAGATCAAACGCTATTGCGAAAATTATAATCTTAACCGCATTTCCGCGGTTGATCGCAATGTCTTGCGGCTCGCCATTTACGAAATGCTTTATCGCGACGACATTCCGCCGGTCGTTTCCATCAACGAAGCGATTGAGCTGGCCAAAACTTTTGGCGGCGCCGAATCCGGCGGTTTCGTCAACGGCATTCTCGATCGCGTCCGCAAAGACCTGACCCGCCCGGCGCGAGAAGCGGTGACTAAACCGGAATCGTGACCAACCACCAATAGACACGAATTAACACGAATCGTTTAACGTTCGGAAACCCTTCGTGTTCATTCGTGGTTAGAACCGGTATGAGATTCCTCTCCCGGTTGCTGGGATTGGCTCCGTTTCCTTTGTTGCCTTCTGTTCATGAATCATTCGTGCCCATTCGTGTTAATTCGTGGTTAGAACCGGTATGAAATTCCTCGAAGCGCTCGCCCAACAGTTCGCCGGCAAGCCGATCGATTGGGACGAATTGGAGCACGCATTGATTCGCGCAGACCTGGGGGTCGCCTTGGCGACCCGAATCATTTCCAAATTGCAGGAACGCGAAGCCTGGTCGCTTCTTGGAATCCAGGATGTGATCAAAGTTGCGCGCGAAGAAATCTCGGAAATCTTGCCGGCAAAAGCGGACCCGATTCAGCCGATTTCCGGAAGACCAAACGTGATTCTCATTGTCGGCGTCAATGGAACCGGCAAGACAACCTCAGTCGCAAAATTGGCGCACCATTTAGGTAGGGGCGGTTCACCTAAACCGCCGGCGGGCGATTGGGGTCAATTGCCCCTACCCGCTCGACATCGAGTTCTGCTCGCCGCCGCCGACACATTTCGCGCCGCCGCGATCGAGCAACTCGGGGTTTGGGCGGCTCGCCTGGGCGTTGAAATGGTGCAAGGCCAATACGGCGCAGATCCAGCCGCGCTTTGTTACGATGCGTATCAAAAAGCTGCCAACGCCAAGCTGGATTTTTTGATTTGCGACACCGCCGGTCGCTTGCACACCAAAAGCAATTTGATGGCCGAACTCCAAAAAGTGAAACGCGCTTTGGCCAAGAACGATCCCACTGCTCCGCACGAAATTCTTCTCGTTGTCGACGCAACCACCGGCGGTAACGCGCTCAGTCAGGCGCGCGAATTCCATCAAGCCCTCGGACTTACCGGTTTGATCGTGACCAAGCTCGACGGCACCGGTAAAGGCGGAATCGTGGTTGCGATCCAGGATGAATTGAAAATTCCGACGCGCTTCATCGGCACCGGCGAGAACCTGGCAGACTTCGCGCCATTCGACGCGCGCGAATTTGTGGCGGAAATGCTTGCCCCGTGAGATGAACAATATGCCACGCTATTGCTATGTGTATGTGTTACGTTCGCTCGTCGATCATCAATTCTACGTCGGCCTCACCCGAAATTTGCGGTCACGCTTAACAGCACATAACGCGAAGCTGGTTAGGTCGACAAAGCGACGAGCGCCGCTTGAGCTTGTGTATTGGGAAGGTTGCTTAGACGACGGTGATGCGGCCAAGCGAGAGAAGTATTTGAAAACAGCTTGGGGCAAACGATACATCAAGACTCGGTTGAGAAATTATCTCACGGGGTAAATTGTAACCGAGCATGCTGGCCCCAGCGAAACAAGATGATGACGACGGCTCTCGTGACTGCCACACGTCAGCGTACGCGCGCGCGCACGGACGAGCCGCGTTGGCGAACAACACGGATCACATCATCAAGTCGCCGCCGTTGATGTCGAGGGACGTGCCAGTTATGTAGCCGGCGGCCTCGGAGGCGGCGAAGCAAATTAAATCGGCGACTTCGACGGCGCTGCCGAGGCGCGGCACCGGATAGCTCGTGGCGAGACGTTCGAGCAACTCGCCTGAGGCATGTTCGCGCGTCAGCTCGGTATCGATCATGCCGGGACAAACGGCGTTGACGGTGATGCCAAACTTGCCGAGCTCCTTCGCAGCCCCGCGCGTCAGTCCGAGGAGTCCGGCCTTCGATGCCGTGTAATGCGCGCCGCCAAGCGTGCTCACCATCCGGCCGGCCGAGGACGAGATATTAATGATGCGGCCGTAATGCTGGGCGCGCATTGCTGGAAGAACGGCTTTCGTCATCAAGAACGGCGCGGTCAGGTTGACCTCGATCGCTCTGCGCCATTCTTCGGCGCTGAGATCGGGGAAGCGTGTCGACAGCGGAAGGGCTGCGTTGTTGACGAGGATGTCGATCCGTCCGAAGCGTTCGAGCGTGCGCCGCGCGATCTCTTCGGGCACGCCGTCCGTCGCGACGTCGCCCGGCACGGCGAATGCGTTCTCGCCGATTTCCTTCGCCAGCAGCTCGGCGCGTTCGCGGTCGCGGACGTTCACCGCGACCGAGGCGCCACGCTCGTGCAGGCGCGCTGCGGCAGCCCGTCCGAGACCGCGCCACGCACCGGTGACGACGGCGACGCGCCCCGCAAAATCAGATGAGCCACCGCTAGCGGCGGCGAGCTTTGATTTACTCTCAGCTATCATCTCTCAATCCTGCCGCCATGCGGCAATCTACAGTCGGGCACATTTTCGATGAACTAGCAGGAGCGTAACTCTCAACTTTCATCGTTTGGTTAGGTCGGATCACTTTGATTGTCGCGCATGGATCACCAGCAAAATCTTCCGCGCGATGAATAGCGCGATCTGACTCAGGAGAGCCGCACCAAATCCAGATAAACGATATGCACCGAGCCATAGCGCAACGCCAATGATGGCGAAGATTACGCCTGCATACATCCAATATCCCGCAAGAATAACTGCGGGAACGAAGATATACCGAGCAGCGCCGACATACTGTTGAACGTCCGAAGGCTTACCATAAATGTAACCGAGTATCGGAATGGTAAAGATGAGGTGAACCCAGCGAAGAATCGAACGTTTGGTGGCATTATTCATGATTGCGTTTATGGAAATCGGAAAAGACGCGCATGAGACCTAACGAGAACGAGACAACCCACGGCGCATCGTTAGCACAAAATTTCATCTCAACGACTCAACTTCTGAACATCTCAACGGGCGCTTCGCGCCATCGACCGTCGGTTTCATCGATTGGTTAGATCGGTTCATCGTTCGCCCCAATCGTCATCTGCAGTGTTTGCAATACCATCGGGCCCGGCAGAAAACAGATCGTATGAATCGCGGTTCTTTTTACCTGGGCACCGGTAAACGTAATCATTGCCCCACAGATCTTTGGGCATGGAATCGAGAACTGTTCTGCCGCCGCACATGGAGACCGGTTCAAGTTGCTGCGCAACCAAGGCGGCGAGTCCCTGCTCAGTCGTTGGATAGTGTCCGGTGATGGATTTGTATCGATTCAGCGAGAATTTGATGACCGACATATTCGCTTGCACTGCCAGATGACGTGCTCTGCCGAACGATGTAATCGGCCTCCAGATTGCAACCGCGCTCGCTAATAACAACACTGCTACCGCCATCAGCATCCAACCAATAGTTCTGTTGCTCGCGGCCATGCGCAACGATCTAACGAGAAAGAGATAAGCCACGGCAGGGTGTCGCGGCAAACACGCTGAACTTATCTCGAAATGGGGACGTTGGCTTCATCGACTGGTTAGATGTGATCGGGTTCAAAGCATCAAGTATCCGAAGAAATATAACGCGACATAACTCGCAACAAGGACAGCACCCGCGTGCAGCACCCAGATGCGAATCGGCCTGCGGCGAATCCGACTGTAAACCGCGCCAACCACGCTGATAAGCACGCCGCACAACGTGAGACGAAACCATGCCTCCTTCGCAAAGCTAATTGACCAGGGGCCGCTGGAGTGTGGCGCTGACTCCCACTCGGCCCGCGTGGGAATCTCTCCCGCGCCTCTATCGGCGATGTACTTTTGCGTCGGAATCCCGATGATCAGAAGCGGAATGATAAGCAGCAGGAGGTAACGAACGCTTAACATCTAACGAGAATTAGACGGGAAATTTCCATCTAACTCGAGAAATACCGCCTCCTCGCCGGCAATTGTTGGTCCAACGGACGGCGGACAGCTAGCACCGGCTTGTTTAGCACGTGCGTGTAAATCACGGTCGTAGAAACGCCCTTGTGCCCGACCAACTCTTGAACTGTACGAATATGGCCGGTCGCGTGACGCGTTGGACGTTGTCGAGGGGAGCACAAGACTGATGATTTCAGAACGGGCACAGTCCGCACAAGAGAAAATCTCGCGCGGATTGGACATCAAGCCGGGTTTACAGAACTATCTCGCGGAGTGAGCGAAGGACTTAAAGAAACAGTCGCACCCGAGGAGCACGTGCCTCCGTCCGCGATCGGCGGTTTCATTGCCAAGTTCACCGTGCTCAAAGGCGCGCGACGCGAACTCTGGCTCACGTTTCTAATCAAGCTCCTGATCTACACCGCCTACTCGATCACGAACAAGACGATGGTTCTGTGGCTGTCGAAGGATCTCGGCTTCAGCGATCAAGCGGCCGGCGCATTGGTCGGCTGGGTTTGGGCGCCGGCGATGACTGTGTTTACCTTGCTCGCCGGTTCGCTCACCGACGCGATCGGACTTCGGCGAACTTTTTTTCTCGGCGTCGCGATTTGCACATTTGCGCGCAGCGTCATGATTCTGACCACGGGTCCAACGTTCGCGCTGTTCTTCGGCTTGCTGCCGCTGGCGATTGGCGAAGCGCTCGGCACACCGGTTTTGCTCGCGGCGACGCGAGTCTATTCCACAACCGCGCAACGTTCGATCGCTTTCTCGATCATCTACGCGCTGATGAACGTCGGTTACTTCGTCGCCGGTTATGTTTTCGATTTCATTCGCTCGCTCGATCTGCACCTGAGCATCGCAGGGTTTCAGCCGACGCCGCACGAACAACTCTTCGGCGTGAGCCTCGCACTCGAGATCTTGCTCTTCCCAACGATTTATTTTCTGCGACGCGACCCGGACCGGCAGTTAGCAAACGGGCAAGCTATTTCAGACCGGCGATCGGCTGGGTCCGGCTTTTGGACAGGAATTGCGCGAACCGTTCAAAAAGGCTCGAACGACACGCTCGCTCTTTTTCGTCGCCTGATCGGGCAGTCCGGATTTTACCGCCTGCTGGTGTTCTTTCTTTTCATCGGATTCCTGAAAGCCATTTTTCTGCAAATGGATTACGTCTTCCCGAAGTTCGGCGATCGCGAGATGGGATTACACGCGCCGGTAGGCAAACTGGCCGGGATCAACGCGATCCTTATTATTGTGCTCGCTCCGGTAATCGGCGCCCTCACCCAGCGCATCGCGTCGTATCGCATAGTCATTATCGGCAGCATCATTTGCGCGGCGGGAGTTTTCATCATGGTTTTGCCGACAGATTGGTTCGTCCCGGCGGCAGACAGCGCGTTCGGACACGCGCTCGGCCACGTTTATTTGCAACTCACGGGCCCGGTTCATCCGTACTACATCATGTCGGCGATCTACCTGACGATCTTTTCCGTGGGCGAAGCTTTCTATTCGCCGCGCGTCTATGAGTACGCAGCGGCGATCGCACCGCCTGGCCAGGAGGCTTCCTACGGCGCGCTCGCTTACATTCCTTTTCTGGTCGGCAAACTCCTGATCGGAACAAGTGGCTGGCTCCTCGCGACGTTCTGCCCTGAACATGGCGAATGTCATGCGGGAAACCTGTGGTTGATCTTCGCGCTGGCCGCCTCGGTCGCGCCGATTGGTTTGATTGCGTTCCGCCGCTACATCCAGGTCCCCGAAGCAGGACGCAGCGACTGAAGTCGCTGCCATGACGTCACAGATCAGAAGTCAGAGATCAGAAAGAACACCATTGGCTGATCTGTGATCGCAGACCTCTGATCTCTGGACGTTTGCTTCGTGTCGATTTGTGTCCATTCGTGGTTTCGCTTAGATTTCTGCGTGATCCAGCTACCAAAACGTCTCCCGCCGTCTTCGCGCGGAATGTTGATTTTCTGCGCGGTTGTATTTGTGGGTTTGCTCGGGGTGCTCATTTTCCTCAACCGCGCTCGCGCCCAAAAACCGAATGATGCCGTCCCCCTATCAAATTCTATGACAACTCCATCACCCACTAATCAAACTTCGACCAAACCATCGTCAGACGAATTAAAGAAGAAGCTCACTCCGGAGCAATTTCACGTCACTCAACAATGCGGCACCGAACCGCCGTTTCGAAATGAGTACTGGGACAATCATCGCGCCGGTATCTATGTCGATATTGTCAGCGGGGAGCCACTCTTCAGCTCACTGGACAAGTTCGACAGCGGCAGCGGTTGGCCAAGTTTCACCAAGCCGATTGAAAAAGCCAAGGTGGCGGAAAAATCCGACGGCACCCTCGGAATGGAACGGACTGAGGTCCGCGGCAGCAAAAGCGATTCGCATCTCGGCCACGTATTTGACGACGGCCCGCAGGAAAAAGGCGGCATGCGTTACTGTATCAACTCGGCCGCGCTCCGTTTCGTTCCGGTCGAAAAACTCAAAGAAGAAGGCTACGGCCAGTATTTGCCGCTCTTCGAAAACAAAAAATAGAGTGCGCTCCTCATTAACACCTGGCTTCAGCCAGGTGTTCAGCGCCCCTAATAAGGCGAAAGCTGTTTCAACGGCTTTCGCTCGATTTCCTTAAACCGTTGAAACGGTTTAATCCTCCGTTCCACCGCTAACACCCGACTGAAGTCGGGTGTTAGGAAGATAGTCAGAAAACGCGTCATACGCGATTAGGGCTGAAATTCGAACCGACCGCAGGCCGCTTCGGCTGCGAATTACTTAAGAAAGCTTTGATGATTGGCGGATTGCGACCCGTCAAATTCAAAACGCTCCCCGTCGAACCAATACCCAGGAGGAAGTTAACATGCACCGGATCCGTCATCCTTCGAGGCGCTCATCGCATTTGAGCTTATGGCTCGGCCTGCTCGCAGCCGTCGGCGTCCTGGCCGGATTCGTTCATTACAGCAGCATACAGGCGGAGAAAAAGAAGGCCGGTAACTACAATTATCTCCAAGCAGTCCCAAGTGATCCGGTCCTGAAATCGAAATTAACCGAGGACCAATATCGGGTCGCCCGTCAAAACGGGACGGAGACGGCCTTCCGAAATGAATATTGGGACAACAATCGACCCGGGATCTACGTCGATGTTATTACGAACGACCCGCTCTTTAGTTCGCTCGACAAATTTGATAGTGGGACCGGCCGACCCACATTTACCAAACCGATCTCGCCGGATTCCGTTTTTCAACAAGCTGACAGCTCTCACGATATGCAACGGACGGAAGTCCGGGCCAAGCTAAGCAATTCTCACCTCGGCCATGTCTTCAAAGACGCCACCTCGCCGACTGACGAACGGTATGCCGTGAACTCGGCGAGCTTGCGCTTCGTTGCAACTGATAAAATGGAATCCGAGGGTTACGCCGAATATCTTCGACCGTTCGAAAAAAAAGAGTGACGTAGGTCTCTCTTTTTTGTTTTATTGGTAAGGCGAGGCGATCAGATGAACAGCTCTCGAATTACCGTCGACGACACGTCGCGAGTCAGCTTGTGCGTCGGGTGCGGCGTCGCCGCTCTCCTGCTTGGTGTGACTGTCTACTTCGGGCTCGTCGGGCACGCAGCGTCGAAGGAGACAACGGGATTCGATCCGAATCGGCCAGTGCCGAGCGACGCGATCCTCCGTTCGCGCCTGAGCGCTGACCAATATCGTGTTACCCGAGAGAACGGGACCGAAACCGCATTTCAAAACAAATTTTGGAATAACGTGCAGCCCGGCATTTATGTCGACGTCATCACCGGCGAACCGCTTTTTTGTTCGGTCGATAAATTCGACGGCGGAACCGGCCGGCCCACTTTTTCAAAGCCGATTTCGAAGGATTCGATCGTCCAGAAGGACGATAATTCCCACGATATGCATCGCATCGAGCTGCGCGCGAAACGCAGCGACGCGCACCTCGGCCATTTGGTCGTCGATCCAACATCGCCCAGCGGCCAGCGTTATGCAGTGAACTCAGCCGCGCTGCGTTTTATCCCGACCGCAGACATGGAGCATGAGGGTTACTCGGCATATATGTCGCTGGTGACCCCGGTCGCGACGAAGTAAACCGCGACGAAAACCAAAGCGTTGTAGCGGTCTTTGTGTCAAAGACCGAACTGATAAAACAGGCGCTTGGCACAGTCATGCCGCTTTGCGGCAAACTACAAACCGGGTTCATTATAGACGCACTAGCGGGCGCGTAAGCGCCTCTACAACCGATAGAGTCCGAACATGTCACTCTTGGGCGAACGCTCCGAAAAATCGCGTGAAACTTTGGGACTCATTGCGGGCATCGCCTGTTTCACCACCTGGGGTTTGATCCCGATTTATTGGAAACTTCTCGGAGCCGTTCCGGCTACGGAGATTCTCGCGCACCGATTTGTTTGGACGACAATCTTCCTCTCGATCCTCCTCAGCTGGCAGCGCCGCTGGCCCGAAGTGATGGCCAACGTGCGCTCGCGGAATGCGCGCATTTTCTGTCTCACCGGCGGCCTGGCCATCGCGTCGAATTGGTTTCTCTTCATTTACGCGGTCAACACCGGCCGCGTCATCGAAACGAGTCTCGGCTATTTCATGACGCCGCTGATGAACGTCCTCTTCGGCGCACTTTTTCTGCGCGAACGCCTTACCCGATTGCAATTTATTTCGGTCCTGCTCGCTGCGCTCGGAGTTTTGAATCTCACTTTCGGTTACGGTCGCTTCCCATGGATTGCAGTGTTGCTTTGCGTCACCTTCGGACTTTACGGATTGCTTCGAAAACAATCCGGCACCGGCGCCATTCCCGGTTTGTTCATCGAAACGATCCTGCTCGTTCCGTTTGCGGTCGTTTTTCTAATTTATCTTCAACGTTCCGACACGCTGCTGTTCGGCCGCGTCGGGTGGTCGTTATCGATCCTGCTCATCAGCACCGGTGTCATTACCGCCATTCCGCTTTTCTGGTTCGGTTACGCGACCCGACATCTCCGCCTCATCACCGTCGGTTTCCTCCAATATCTCTCACCCATTGGTTCGTTCTTTCTCGGCGTTTTTCTTTATCACGAACCGTTCACCCGCGGTCATCTCGTCACTTTCATTTTGATTTGGCTCGCGCTCGCGCTTTTCACCGGCGAAGCAGTCCTGCGCTGGCGATCCAGCCGCGTTCGCGAGATCGATACCTGTGCATTCGAAGCCTCGGCGCTCGATTGAGCGCGGCGGCTCACCGGACCGCCACTGGCGATTGAGGTCAATCGCCCCTACCTTCTCGAAGAAATGAAGGAAGACGATTTCCAGTACGCAATCGAGAACACTCAGGTGATCCTCGCGCCCGAGCAGAAGATCGCGACCTTCGGCACGACCAGTTTTCGTTTTTATCTGATTTCCGAACTGATGGACCGCGTTAACGAAGTGCGCGTCCGCGATGGAAAAATTCACGCTGACCGTCCCCAGATTCTCACGCCCGAACATTTCAGCCGCTTGCTCCTCGAAGGTTTTGGCGAAAAAGCGCAGCGTTACGCCGAGCAACTGCGCGAACACGCACACAACACGGCTGTTCTCCGTTACGGATTTCAATTTCGCAAGACCGACGTGACCGAACAAATGTTTCGCGACCCGATCGAATCCGTCATCGCGCGGACGAAATCGCATGTTCAGCATCGGGACGAACCGCTCAGCGCGATTATCCAAGGCGTGGACGAAGCCTGGGAAGTTTGCCTCCTCAAATTCACCATCGACATGATCGAGCGCTCCAGCGGCGGCAACATCGGCGACTTCCGCAAGCGCGGACTGATTTGATCAATCCTTGTGCCGATGAGTCACGTCCGGTGCGTCGGATGCGGAGGTTTGTTTCCGGAGATCGAAGGGCCAACGCACCGCTACATGGAATCGTCGCCCGGGTGCTGGGCGGCATATGGAGAAGTTCTCGCCCGCGAATACAACGATCCAGTCTACGCTGGCGCGAATCGCCTCGCTGTTGACGCGTATGCTGTGCAACACCCCGGCCGGCCATCGCCGCAAGCGATTCAGTCCGTAGCCTTACATCTGATTCGACTTTGTCTGCTCCTTGAGCACGGGCTCAACATAACCCGCGCCAATGACGCAATGTTGGCAGTGTCACAGGTGAAATCGAAATTTGTCTGGCTCACTCCGCCACAGAACCGCGGGGATATCACGGTGGCTGACGTTCACCTTACTACGAATGCCGAGGAACATGTGAGGCTTGTCCGTAAATGGAGTAGTAGCGCGTGGGCTGCTTGGAAATCACATCACGCACAAATTGAAGCCTGGTTGCCAGCCGGGTTCGTTCACTCATGAGCCATCTCGATCTGGCGGCTACGCCTTGAATCTCATTTCAACGGCCAGCCCGGATTTTCGGCTTTCGTCATTCGGTGCGGCTTGTCATTCTGTCGCGCCCGGATGTTGAAAAATTATCTGCGCCTGAATTTGAGTTTGCTTTACTGGGTGTTCGTCGCGCCTTTTACCGGCCAATTTTTTAGTATCTCCCAGATTTTTCGGCAAATGGTCTTCATTGGCGTGCGCGCGACGTCGATGGTCGCGCTGACGGCGTTCAGCATCGGCGTGACGCTCGCGATGCAGGCTGCGCACTCGCTTCAGCAAATGGGCGCGGAAATTTATGTTCCCGATCTCGTGATGTTGTCGATCTTGCGGGAGATGGGCCCGGTCCTGATCGCGGTCATAGTCATTGGTCGGAGCGGTTCCGCCGTCGCAGCGGAACTTGGAACGATGAAAGTCTCGGAAGAAATCGAGGCGTTGGAGGTGATGGCGATTAATCCGGTCCGATATCTGGTCGTGCCGCGTTTCCTGGCCATGCTTGTCATGCTTCCAGCGTTGACCATTTTCGGGAATTACATCGGCGTGCTGGGAGGTTGGGCGGTGTGCCGATTCGCGCTTAATTTCAACACTGCCGGCTTTATTATTCGTGCACTCGAAAGCGCCGACACGTGGGATTTATATTCGGGCATGATCAAGAGTGTCGTCTTTGCCTGGATCGTGATCACGATCGCGTGCAACGCCGGACTCCACGTCGAAGGCGGCGCGGAAGGCGTCGGCCAAGCCACCACCTCGTCGGTCGTCCAAGCGTTGCTCGCAATGTTGGTCAGCAACGCCATTCTCACCGGAATATTTTTCTTTGGAGGATGAGGGAAAATGTCTAAGCACGAATGTCGAATGACGAAGGAATGACGAAATCCGAACACACTGCCGACGCATCGTTTTGGAGTGACGGGGACGTAGCAATTATTCGCGAAGAGCCCGCAACGAAACGAGTCTATGATTTGGAGGAACGCACCGCACGATTTGGCGAAGCAGTAATTGATTTCGCGAAGACAATCCCGCAAGACGCCGTCACTAATCGATTGATTAGCCAACTTGTCGGAGCGGCGACGAGTGTTGGCGCAAACTATGTCGAAGCCGATGACGCTGTATCGAAGAAAGAATTTCTCAAGAATATCGGTACCTGCCGAAAAGAAGCGCGCGAAACAAAACACTTTCTGCGAATGATTGTTCGTGCCGTTCCGGGCCTTAAGTCCGAAGCTCGCAAGCTCTGGAGCGAGGCCCGAGAACTACATCTGATCTTCTCAAAGATCTGGAGAAGCAAGACATGACCTTCGTCCTTCGAGTTTTGTCATTATTTCGTCATTCTGCATTCGTCATTCGTCATTGTTCTCATGACAGCGCCCACTGACTCACCTGTAATAGAAGTTGCCAACCTCGTGCGCAGATTCGGCGACCGGACTGTGCTTCACGACATTTCTTTTGATGTGCAGCGCGGCGAAACGCTCGTGATCATGGGCGGGAGCGGCTGCGGCAAGAGCACGTTGCTCCGTCACATTATCGGTTCGATGAAGCCGACCTCCGGCTCGGTAAAGATCTTTGGCCAGGAAATTACCACGATGAACGAACGTGAGATCGCGGATGTTCGTCGGCGTTTCGGAATGTTATTCCAGTCGGGCGCGTTGCTCGCTTCTCTCACTGTCGGCGAAAATGTCGCGCTCCCGCTTTTGGAGCATTCCGACAATTCAGCTGATGAGATTGAAGAAATCGTCGAGGAAAAACTTCAAATGGTCGGCCTGAGCGGTTTTGAAGATCTGAAACCGGCCGAAATCAGCGGTGGAATGAAAAAGCGCGTCGGCCTTGCCCGTGCGCTCGCGCTCGATCCGGAATTGCTCTTCAGCGACGAACCAACTTCCGGACTCGACCCGATCATGACCGCGGTGGTCGATCAACTCACGCTCAAGCTAACGCACGGCGAACACATGACCGCCGTCGTCGTGACGCACGACATGACCAGCGCGTTTCGGATCGCAACCCGCATGATCATGCTTGGTCACGGCTCAATTGTAGCCCAAGGTAGTCCCGATGAAATTCGCAACAGTCCTAATCCGGAAGTGCAACAGTTCATCAATGGCGACGCCGATGGGCCGATTCCATTAAATCTTTCTCAGGACGAACATGAACATCATCAACACGTGAAACCGCGACCGTTTGTCGGCGCGCGTCACCGATTTCATCGCAAGGGCGCATGATATGAATGGCGAAGCACGAATAAAATCCGAAGCTCGAACTAAGTCCGACGCGCTCTTTATTCGAGCTTGGTCATTGTTTCGTTATTCGTCATTCGCCTGCCGCGCCGTAGCCGAGCGAAGGTGTCATTTGAGTCCGATCGATCGCCATTTTGTTCGATGAAGAAGAATCTCTCCGATTACTTGGTCGCTTTATCCGTCATCGGGTGCAGTATCGTCTTGCTCGCCGCGCTTACATTTGCGCTTTCCGGTTATCGTTTGAAAAAACCGACGCGCACTTTGCAAATCCAATACGAAGATGTGACCGGCATCAAAGTTCATTCCGAAGTCCGTTACGCCGGTGCCCCGGCTGGACGCGTGATTGCGATGCGTCATCTCACCGCGGCCGAGCGCGCGAAATCGAGCAACAAAAAAGATGCCGTCGTCGTAACAGTGGAACTCGATGATGGAATTCCGCCATTGCCGGCCGATGTAACCGCGACCCTGAGCGCAGACACTTTGCTCGCACCGAAATTTGTCGCGCTCTCCGCGGGGACGCCCGGCGGCAAGACGCTGGCCAACAACGCTGCGATCGAAGGACATTCTGCTTACGGCATCGAACAAATCACCGCCGCGGCCGGACCGCTTTTCGAAAACGCAAACAAGCTGGTAGACAATCTCAACTTGACTGTGACCGACCTGCACGGGGATTTCGGCGAATTCATGCCCAAGCTCGGGCCGCTGGCCGATTCATTAAAAGTCGACGTCGATAATTTGCAGAACGTGCTCAAGAATCTGGACAGCGCTTCGAAAGGCGCCGACCAACTCTTCGGCACAGCTAACACGTTCATTGGCACGACAGACAAATCGCTTCAGGAACAGATGAAAGAGCTGCATGTGATCCTGCTGAATCTGAAAGTTGTCACGACCCACGCTAAGGCGCTGGTTGATGCGCTGAGCGAGAAGCCGAACCGCCTGATTTTTAGCGGGAAGGCACCGAATCTGACGCCGGAAGAAGAGATCATCAAAAGCACTAAACCGCTGCCGGGCAAAAAACCGTAGGCTGTCCCGGAGGGCGAAAATCTGATCTCGGGAGCACACGCGCCTCGCGTGTTGGTTGTCGCGCCCTCGCGACAACGGATTTTTTCTAAGGCTCCTGAATCGACGGGTTTTCTTGAAAGAGAAGTCAACGAAGTTCGCACTGGCGAGGCGCGTGCGCTCCCCGATCCGCGGAATTACAATTTCCTGTACTGCCGCATCAATTTGAAAAAGCGGAGCGTGTCGCGCACCGGATGAATGCTGCTGACTTCGTCCGAGTAAACGGTGCTGATTGGCACGGAATCGATCCGAAAACCTTTCCGACTGGCAACGATCAGCATTTCGGTTTCGTAATCGAAACGCGCCGCGCCCCCGAGCAACTCGGGAATCAATTGTCGATGTAGCAAGCGGAACCCGCATTGCGTATCCGGAATTTCCTGGCCGCAAACTGCGCTGATGCGTTGACTCATCCAGTGATTGACCATCTGTCGCAAGCGCGGCATCGACGAAACATCCTTCATCCGGTTGCCAAGAATGAGTTTCGGTTCGTCCGCTGAAAGCGCAGACGCAATGAATCGGTCGATCTCCTCCGGCAGATGCTGACCGTCGGCGTCGAGAATGATTACGAAATCGATTTGCCGTTCCAACCAATGACGCAATCCGGTTTTGATCGTCTCGCCTTTGCCACGGTTTTGGGAATGAACGATCACTTCGGCGCCGGCGTCTCGCGCTCGATCCGCGGTCTTGTCGCGCGAGCCGTCATCGACAACCAGAACGTCGTCGAGTTTTTGCCGTGTTCGCCGAACTACATCGCCGATATGCTTTTCTTCGTTGTAGGCGGGAATGACTGCCGCAGTTGTCGTGTCCATTGAACTCGTTCGTCACCCGGCTCTCTCGCCGCTGCCTTTGCGGCTAAAGCCAGTCCGGCTCGGACCCGTCCATGTCGCTCGTTCCACTCGCTCCATTCTCAGCGGACGACCGGATGAAAGTCGGCCGCATGATAGGAACTGCGCACCAGTGGACCGGAAGCGACGTGCTCAAATCCTTTTTTGCGCGCGATCTCGCCATAAAGATCGAACTGTTGAGGCGTGACGAACTCGACCACCGGTAAATGGTTCGGCGTCGGTCTCAGATACTGACCCATCGTCAAAACCTGGCACCCGACTTCGCGCAAATCGTCCATCGTTTGAAAAATCTCCGGCTCGGTTTCGCCAAGGCCAAGCATGATTCCGCTTTTCGTAACAATCCCGCGGCCGCGGGACGAAAGTTCTTTCGCCCGTCGCAATACTTGCAGCGACGTTCGATATTTCGCCCGCGATCGCACGAGCGGCGTAAGCCGCTCTACAGTCTCCATGTTATGATTGTAAATATCCGGCGCCGCATCGAGCACAGTCTGGATGCACGAATCTTCCGCGTGAAAATCCGGAACGAGCACTTCGATGATAATCGACGGCTCCATTTTTTGGATCGCGGCGATGACGCGTGCGAAATGATTCGCGCCGCCATCTTTCAAATCGTCGCGGGCGACGCCGGTGATCACGACATGTTTCAATTTCATTCGCATCACCGCTTCGGCAACGCGTTGCGGCTCGTCATCTTCCAACGCAAACGGTTTCGCGGTTGTCACTGCGCAAAATCCGCACGCGCGCGTGCAACGATCGCCGGCGATCATGAACGTGGCTGTGCCCTGACTCCAGCATTCCCAGCGGTTCGGACATTGCGCGCTTTCACAAACCGTGTGCAACCGCAGATCGGAAATGAGGGCCTTGGTCGAAAAGAAAACCGGGTTCGATGGCAAGCGCACTTTGATCCAGGACGGCTTTTGCGCCTGGTGCAGGGCCGGATCGATTTTCGCGCAGGACATCGTGGAAGAAACTAACGCAACGTCAACGGATTGAAAAGTTCAACCCCTCCGGACGTTTCTCCTCGGGCGTATCATCGTTTATCCCTAATCTCCTTTGGGCAGTTCGATCGTAACGCCGGGCTTGATCGTGAACTTCAATAGTTCGGCCAGGAGGCCGTTGATATAAATTTCCACCCTGTATTTGCCGAGCGGCCAAATCTTGCCGCTTGGTCGTGAGAGCGAGAACGCCCCGTCGTCATCCGCCTTGTAGACTTTGGCATCTCCTTCAAGAATTTTGCTATCCTTTGGCGCAGCATCGCCGATGTCTTCCGCGATCCAAATCGAGTGAATCTTGTCGCCGGCCTCAAGCGCTTCGCCTTTCCAAACGGCATAAATGCTGGGTACGTCGGAGGAAAACGACGTCGTCGGTTTACGATCCTCGCCCGCAGCCAGAAAAGCATGAAGCGACTTTTTGCCGGGTGATTGCGCGGCCGCTTCGCCGGCGCCGGCGCACCCAAGAACAAATATGATTGCTGCCAAAAACACTCGTCTCATCGACTTAACCCCCAGTTCGCGCATTTTCGTCCAATCGGCAATTTCAGATTGCGCCTTTTCACAGAGATTGTCGACGTTGGGCGCAGCCGCGCCGTAGTTTGCGAAGGTGGGTTGATCGTTGCGCGTTTCCCGTTCATTCTTTTCCCATGCCCCTCGCCTCTCGTGCCCTCGCTATTCTTCACGAATGGGTCCAATCGGAGAGTTTGCGAAAGCATTGCTACGCGGTCGCCGATTCGATGAAGCATTTCGCCCCGCTTAGCGGGGCGGCTGAAGATGTCGATCTTTGGGAAGCCGTCGGATTGCTGCACGACATGGATTACGAACGGCACCCGAACCTGGAACGCAGCTCGACCGAAGGCCATCCGTTTATCGGCGTAGCATGGCTGCGCGACAACGGCTGGAGCGAAGAAGTTTGCCGCGCGATCCTCTCTCACGCCGATTACTCCGGCGTTTCTCCAGAGACGCCGCTGGAGAAGACGCTCCGCGCGGTGGATGAACTCAGCGGTTTCGTCGTTGCCGTCGCGCTCGTTCGGCCAACCAAGAGCATTCACGATGTCGATCTCGCGGCGGTGAAAAAGAAGATGAAAGACAAGGCGTTCGCCCGCGCGGTCAATCGCGAAGAGATCGTGCACGGCGCCGAACAGCTTGGGCTACCGCTCGACGAAGTGATTAGTAACGTAATCGCCGCGCTTAAAGCCGACGCCGCGCGTCTCGGTCTTGCCGGAACCGCGAGCTAAGACTTGCTCATCTCTTTCATTCGCACCGGGCGATGCTGTTTGAATAGCGCTGCATGTTCCTGCAACGTCCGCGAAATTTCATTGGCGTCGGGCGCACTCATGGCTTGTTGCTCATAACGCAGGGCGGAATCGAAATCGCCGGTCTCAGCACAGGCCGCTGCCAGCGTGTCGATCGGGCCGGCTTCCTTCCATTTCGTCATGCTGCACGCCCTCTTTGCGTCCTCGAGCGCCAACCGGCCGTTGCGAAACGAAGCCTCCGGACATGCGGCATGTAGCCAGGCTCGCCGTTCCAACACCCAGGAGAACGTTTCAACGCGCGCCGGGCGCAGGGAAATGGCATTATCCAGATCATGCAAACTGGCTGAATATCTTCCAAGCATGCTATTGGCCACGGCGCGCAGCACAGCTGCTTCTACAAAAGTCGAGTCCTGTCGCAACACTTCATTGCAATCGCGAACGACTTGATCCCATTTTCGTTCTCTTGCTGACAGTCTGGCCCGCCAATAAATTGCGACCCATAGCGTTGGGTCGCTTCGGATCGCCGCGTCAAAATCGCGACGCGCAGCTGGAAGATCACCGGACCTCAGTTCTTGGTCGCCTTGACTGAGCACTTTGATCGCATTCCAATTGCGGCCGCGACCTGCGACAAAGTCGCTCAGTTCGAGGGCGCGCGCCGCCACAGCTGTCACAAAAAGGAAAATCGCGACGATAACCAGGGGGCGCACGCGGAGAGTTCTAACATTCTTCGCAGGAATTCCGCAAGATCGACGTTCGACGCGCGCGGCAGCAGGCAAAGCCCGCTCGAAGCTTAGCTGCGCAATGCCTGAGTAAAGCGAATCAATTCCTCAGCCGCTTCCTCGATCCGCGTTACGACTTTTTTATCGGCGATCTCGTCGCCTTTAAAGGCGTCGCCGGTCGCGTAAACGAATCGCGGAATAATGACCGTTCGAAAATCGAGCATGAGACTGTTGGCGTAGGCCATCACCGCCATATAACTGCTGTTTCCGCCGGCGGCGCATAGAAATCCGACCACTTTTTCTTCCCACGCGCTGCCGGTCAGCTCGATCATATTTTTGGCGGCGGCCGCAACATCGTAATTGTAAACCGGCGCGGCGATGAGAATGCCATCTGCCGTTTCAATCGCTTGGTTCAGTTTCTGCGCCGCGGGAGTGCTATAACATTTGTCCGCGTCGCACAGCGGAAGGTTCATCTCGCTGATGTCCATCCAGCTGCAATCGACTTTTCGTTTTTGCAAATGCGCAAACGCGACCCGGCCCATCCGACGGCTGTTGCTATCAGGATTTCCACTGGTGCTGACGACGAGATACTTCGGCATGCGCTCCGAGCTTACGCCGTCGTGAGAGATTTCCAACCGGGTCGATCAGGTTGCGCTTCTGACTTGACGAGGGGTTCCCTGCACGCAGGTGATAAGGTGCGCGTAAGGAGTGCAAAGGGATCGCTCCCGGTGGACCCGCATGCGTTTCGCCGGCTGAAATTTTGGGTTTGGTTTCAGGAACATACCCGGCCAACCGATCTTCAAGTCACTTTGTTCTGGGCCGGGGTGATCGGATTTTGCGGCGGCCTTTCCTCGATTGCATTTCGTGCGCTGACCAGCGCCGTCCACAAGGTCCTGACCGGCAGCTCGGCCCCCGGGTTGGTCGAGTCGTTCTCGGGACTTTCTCCCGTGCTTCGGGTCTTCGTGCCCGCGCTCGGTGGTTTGCTCGCCGGCGCAGTCCTTCAATTCGGCACTCGTTGGCAGAGCCGAATCAGCACGAGCGATTACATGGAAGCGATTGTTCTCGGCGACGGTAGAATCTCAACGCGGCGCACTTTCGTGAAATCCCTCTCTGCGCTTTTCACCATCGCTTCCGGCGGCTCAATTGGCCGCGAAGGTCCGCTGGTTCAGCTCGCCTCAGTTATCGCATCGGCATTTGGCCGTATCCAAAATTGGTCCACACCACGCATGCGATTGCTCGTTGGCTGTGGTGCTGCTGCCGGAATCGCTTCGGCTTACAACGCGCCCATCGCAGGCGCGATTTTCGTTGCCGAAATCGTCCTCGGATCAATGGCGATGGAGATGCTCGGCCCTCTCATTTTTTCGTCGGTCGTGGCGACGCTGACCGTACGCGGATTTCTCGGGGCCGCTCCGCTTTATGATATTCCGCCATTTGAACTCAACCGGACGTGGGAGATTCTCCCCTACTTGTTGCTTGGGCTGATCGCGGGCCTTGTTGCACCGTGGTTCATTCGTCTCCTGCGAGTCACTGAAGAATGGGTCGGCCGCCTCGCCCTGCCGGTTTACATCAAAATGTGCATCGGCGGGTTGATCGTTGGTTTGTTTGCGCTCTGGCATCCGGAAGTTTGCGGTAATGGCTACAGCACGGTCAGTGGCATTTTGCGCGGCCAATGGCTTTGGCAAACAGTCGCCGTCATTTTGATTCTCAAGATTCTTGCAACGACGTCGACGTTTGGATCCGGTGCAGTCGGCGGAGTTTTCACGCCCACACTTTTTATCGGCGCGAGCCTCGGTTTCTTGTTTGGCAGCGGCACGCAACAAGTCCTGACGCATTTACCGGTAAATCCGAGCGCGTTTGCCTTGGTCGGCATGGGCGCATTTCTGGCCGCGGCAACCCATGCGCCGATCATGGCAATCGTAATGATTTTCGAGATCACACTCGACTACCAAATTATTCTTCCGCTGATGCTCGCGTGCGTGATCGGTTATTACACATCGGTCAGCATCGAGAAGCGTTCGATTTACGCCGAAGCGCTCAAACGCAAAGGCGCCGGCGATTATCGCAAGCAGCTGGCCGAGCTCCACGTCCGCGATTTGATGAAGCCGAAGCCGCTGACCATTAGGCCAACCGCCGGTTTTGCGGAAATTGGCGAAAAATTTATCGCGACACGATTCAATTATCTTTATGTGACCGATCACGGCCGGTTTCTCGGCGCCGTTTCGCTGCACGACATCAAAAATTTCCTGAACGCGCCCGAGCTGGCAAAGGTAGTGATTGCCGGCGACATCTTGCGCGATTCATTCCCGGTTATTAGCGCCGAAGCGTCACTGACTGAAGCACTGGAGCGATTCAGTCATCACGACGGCGAACGCCTGCCAGTCGTGAGCGAGATGAACGGCCAATCGTTGATCGGCAGCGTTTCAAAAACGGATGTCATCCTCGCGCTCGCGGGAAGCAAGATTACCGCGACCACCACAGTGCCGCCGGAAAGCAGCTGACGACTGGCTCCTTGCTCCCTGCTCTTTGCAGGCGTTAGGGCGTCAGAAAAACTTTTCCGGTGTAAGGATCTTTCACCGGCGTGCCGGGAGCAAAACCGCGCACGTCGATGTAACCGGCGTCTGGCGAGAACGGACTCGTCACAAACCCTTTCTTGCCCGCGACCGGAGTTCCGTATCGCAAATCGTCGCCTTTTTTAGAGGCGACTCGCGTCGCCGTTCGAGTATTGCTTTGGCTCGGTGGTGCGGCAGCGGTGCCGCCAGTCGCCCCCTGAGTATTTGATTCCTCCTTCGGGGAATTTGTTGCTTCGTTAGTCTGTGTCTGTTTGTGACTGCTTCGATGCGCTGACCGGTGCTGCGGCTCGTTGAAGGCGCGTCTCATCGCATGAAACAATCTTTCGAATGGACCCGGCTCGTCCGTTTCCGCCGGCATGCTCGTCGCGGCGAACAGCAAGATCGATATCGTTACGACGAATCGCTTTAGTCCAAATTGTTTCATCATTCTAATGACCCGCCCAGCCGTCGTTCAATAACTCTACCGTTTCTTGGACGGCCACGCGCCAGATTTTCATCATCTCTTCGTCACTTCTTTGATACAGGCCGCCCCAGTTGCCATCCTTCAAATATGCACGCAGCGCTTTCGGATCGAGCTGACGAAGATGATTCATATCCACCTCCGGCTTTTGTTCCGATGGCATTTTGATGTTTTCCAGACGGGTCCACGGAAAATTTTCCATCCAGGAAGCGTGCGAAGCGACCGGATCGATCGCCTGCACTTGCGCCCACGTTTTCGGCGCGTTCCACCAGTTGTGAAATTTTACTTTCATACCCGAATGATCCGCGATCCATTCGCCGACCAGATTCTGCGCCGGCGTGTTTCCGCCGTGGCCGTTCACGATCAGGATGCGTTTAAATCCTTGCTCGGCCAACGCGTCGAGAATTTCGCGCACGATCGACAGAAAAGTCTGAATGCGCAACGTGATCGTTCCCGGAAACGCGCGGAAATAAGGTGTAATGCCGTACGGCTGAACTGGAAGCACCGGCACCTCGGCTAACTCCGCGACTTCGGTCGCGAGCCGTTCTGCCAGAATGCTGTCCACGCTCAAACTCAAATACGCATGCTGCTCCGTGCTCCCGAGCGGCAACACACAGCGGTCGTCCCGCTTCAAATACTCCTCCACCATCATCCAATTCATCTGGCTGATGCGCATAACATCGATCTTACTCAAGAATTCTCGACGGATCGATTTCTTAATTCTTTCTTCTCCGCTCCGATTTGGTAATGATGAGCCCATGAAAATCGCTACGATTATTGTGAGAATCCTTCTCGGGCTGGCGTTCGCTTTTTTCGGATCAAACTTTTTCTTTCATTTCATTCCTACTCCACCGCCGCCACCGGGTTTGGTCGGCGATTACATCAAAGTGTTTGGGGCCAGCGGGTACGCTGATGTCATTGGCGCGATGCAACTGCTCTGCGGCTTGCTGTTATTGGTCGGCCGATTCGTGCCGCTTGCCCTAACGATTCTGGGCGGCATCATCTTCAACATTCTCGTGTTCCACATTCTGATGGACCCGCGAGGTATCGGACCTGGAATCGTAGTTACCTTGCTCTGGCTGTTTCTGGTTTTGAATTACCGGGAACGGTTCGCCGGAATCTTGCGCCCCTAAAAGCCTAGCTCGGCAGCGAGAAACAAATCGTCTCGTTAGCGGCACGATGATTCGACCAGAAATTTTCTCCGTCAAATGCTAGCGAGCGCGCTGCGAACGGAACCTTCGCAACGTCGACGACCTCGGGTTTTTTGTCGCGAGGATTGATTCGCGCTATCCACCACTGTTCTTCTCCCTGCTTTGCTCCACTTTTGAATCGCTCTGCTGTCGGCTTGCCTCCGGCATACTGGGGTCTCGGGACGTTCTCCGTTCCCCGCAGAACGTAAATCGCTCCGTTGGCAAACACGTGACCGCAGATTTCGGCGCCGACCTCGATCGTAGCCACGGTATGTCCGGCTTTATCGAGCTTCAGAATACGTTGTTCGTACCACTGACTGAGATAAAGGCTCTCGCCATCGTAACTCAGGTACGAGCCGGTCAGATCCGGACAGGCAAACAATTTCTCGAATCGCCCATTGCCATCGTAACGATAGACATAACGATCGTCGTTCAGTCCTTTGCCGATCGTCAACCGCCAGCCGTCGTTGGTAAAAACAGCTGCCCAAACAACACCCGGTGGATCCTTTTCATCGAGAATTTTCGGCTGCTCTATGTCGATCTTGTAAAAAAATCCGAGATCGCGCGAGCTCATCCACATTTGTTTGCCGTCCCAAGCCAGCGCCTGCGGTGTGACCGCTGGCGAAGGGTATCGCCGGTGTTCATTGATCATCGGAAGTTCTGATCTCATCCGCTCAAGATAATCTGGAGACTTTTGCCCGCCACAACTCCTTTTGTTCCGGCGGGTCCAGTGACTCGGCACATTCCAGGCGCACTCTCAGCTGCCATTGAGTCCGCGCGCTCTCGTGAAATCCAATTCCCCGGCACGATCGGGATGAAGCTCCTCGTTGATTGATGACGCGGAATTGTTTCTAGGTTCCACCCGATCGGGATCGCGGCGGTGGTCGACGTCGTATACTGCGCAAACGTCCTTGGGAAAGAGAAGGTCCAGTGTCCAGTCAAACGCCACCCGAACCTTTTTGTCCAAGCCGGGCAACTTGCTGAGGTAAACCGTTCGCCACATCCACCACGCAAAGAAGCCTGAGAAATTGAAACCGAAAATCCGCGCCACGCCTGTCCGACGACCAATTGAAGCCAGCAGCCCAATGGTTCTGAATGAAAACGATTTCAAAGGACGACCCGAGAGGACAGCAGCGATATTCTCCGCCACCACTTTGCCTTCACGAATAGCGTGCTGCGCGGTTGGCGGATGAGATTTCCCGGGATTTCTGACGTCCGGCACAAATGCACAGTCCCCCACCGCCCAGACATCAGGCCAATCGGGAACTCGCAGGAATTGGTTTACGAGTAATCGGCCTCGTTCCTTTGCACAGGGAAGCGAAGAGATGATGGGACTCGGCACGGTTCCCGCAGTCCACACCAACGTGCGCGACGGAATGGAGACACCATCGGCTAAAAAGACCTTGCTCTCCGTCACGCTCTTGACCCGTGTATTAAGCCGAACCTCCACGCCGCGTCGGGCCAGGACCTTCTCGGTATATCGTCCCAGGCTTTCGCCCAGTTCCGGCAGAATCGCCGGACCAGAATGGACCAGCATAACGCGCAACATATCTTCACCCAGACTGGGGTAGAAGGGCAGCGCTTCCCGCACAAAGTCATTTAAAGCCGCAACCGTTTCCACTCCCGCAAAGCCGCCGCCCGCTACCACGAAAGTAAGCGACGACCGCCGCTCGACGGGATCACTTTCCGAATTCGCCTCTTCTAAATGTCGCAGGACTTGGACGCGCAATTGAATTGCATCCCGAAGCGATTTCATCGCTATCGCTAGGGTTGCCAGGCCCGGAACATCGTAAAAATTGGTGACCGATCCCAGCGCGATTACAAGATGATCATAGTCGAGTTGTTGGGAGTGTTTATGGTAACCACGCGAAATCAGGACCTGTTTGTTTCGTAGATCGATTTGGTTCACGTCACCTACAAATACCTCAACCTTTCGGAGTAGTTTGCGCAGGGGATTTACGATATTCGTGATCTCGAGATCGCTCGCGGCGATCTCGTGGAGCATCGGCGTGAACAGGAAAAAATTATCGCGGCTAACGAGGCAAATCTCCACCGCGCTGTCTCGCGTCAGTAATTTCTCGAGATGCATGGCGGCATAAACTCCGCCGAAACCACCCCCGAGAATGACGATTCGTTTTTTTCGCCGCCCGCGGGTTACCCGAACGATCATTGAACCTCTTTCGTTGCAAGCAGCTGGGAAACTGTGGAAGAAGGTGATAACGCGCTAGGATGGCCGCGGAGACGTCAGCTCGGCTTTTGGGTCGAGTGGTTTTGGCGCTGCTTCGCCGGCGACGGACTGACCTAGCCCCCTCTCGATTTCATCTCGGGCGGCGCTGAACTCCTTGACCGCGCGACCCATTCCACGGGCCAGCTCGGGCAACTTCTTTGCGCCGAAGAGAAGCAAGACAATGAGCAGGATGACCATCATGTCCGGTCCCATGAGATTGAAGATACTGGCGATCGTAATAGGCATAAGAAATCTCCGAGGTTTTTATTTGGTAAGAAAGTTCGACGGTGTTCAATCGATCCATACCGATCTGGAACGGTTATATTCCCGGAAAGCCAAATTTTATCGTGCGCCCTCGCTGAGAAGACGTCGACTGGCCGGTCTTTTCGATAAACCGGGGAATAAAACTGGTAGCATGCGGGTTATATCGAATGAATGGAAGCGTGCATAACCAAAACAAGAGTCTTGTACCCCCGAGCGCACGCTGCAGCGTCGAGCAACCGCATGGCGGATGGGGAGACGAATCATGGCTTTCGAGGCCATCGGCGTGTGTTGCACCAAGGGATGACGTGGAGGCATTCCCATGCGGTGCGGTCTCGATGGCATCGAAGTTTTCGCGATTTGAGACGGGTGGAAGCTGGCCGCTGTTGTGACTCTTCGATGCAAACGCTCTGGTTCTAGGAGCGGTTTCCTTCCAGGTGATTTTGATCAAGGAAAACTATGGCCGCGCCATTAAAAGCCGAATATGTTTCTGAGTCCGAAGATTTCGATTCGAGCGCCAAAATCGTGAAATTTGTCGCACTTAAGAAGCCCAAAGAAGAAGGCGCCGCGCAGGAACAGGAGTTGGCATCCTTTGAAGGACTGATGCTGCCCCATTTGAACGCTGCTCAGAATCTAGCCAAATGGCTGCTGCGCAATGAACAGGATGCGCTGGATGTCGTTCAAGAAGCGTATTTGCGTGCCTTCAAGTCCTTCAGCGGATTCCACGGCTCCAACGGCCGGGCCTGGTTGCTAACGATTGTCCGAAATACCGCCTACACCTTGCTTAAAAAAAACCGGGCGGTCGATCTCACCACCACTTTTGACGAAGAAATACATGTGGCCGGGCACGAGTCCGTTAGTCCCGCGGCGATTCTGGAGCACAGTGAAGACGCGGAGCTGATCAAAGAAGCAATGGATGAATTGCCTGCGGAATTTCGTGAGATCTTGGCGTTGCGACACCAGGAGGGCCTCTCCTACAAGGAAATAGCTGAGATTGCGCAAATTCCCCCCGGCACAGTTATGTCGCGACTCGCTCGGGCGCGCGGCAAGCTTAAGGAATATTTGGTCGCTCGGATGAGTAAGGAGATATAAGATGAGCTGCGAAGAATCTATAAGACTGATGGATGGTTATCTGGATGGCGAACTGGATCCGATTACCAACCAGACGATCGAACAGCATTTGCGAGAGTGCCATAAATGTGATCACGCCTACAAGACGCAGGCTGTGCTAATTCGTTCGATCGGCAACGCAGCTCCTTATTACAAAGCACCTGCGGGATTACGTGAGCGAATTCAATCTTCATTGCGAGAAGAGATTGCCGATCGGCCAATGCCAAGTTTATCGCCAGATGCGCCGTCGCGGCTTCAGAGCAAACAGTCAGAACAGCGAGCTGTTTTTTTGGGAACGCAATGGAATTGGCTGGCGCTCGCGGCAGCCATCGTCCTGGCGGCAATCGTCGCTTTTAACTTAGTGCCTCGATTGCAACGCCCTGGCGCCGATCAGCTACTCGCCACACAGCTCATCGCCGGACACGTGCGCTCGCTAATGGCAAACCACCTTACAGATGTGGCGTCGTCCGATCAACACACTGTAAAACCGTGGCTGGATGCCAAGCTCGATTTCGCACCTGCGGTCGTCGATCTTGGCAACGAGGGCTTTCCTCTGTTAGGCGGTCGTCTTGATTATCTTGCGAACAGACCTGTGGCGGCTTTGGTCTACCAAAGACGAAAGCATTTCATTAATTTGTTCGTCTGGCCAAAAGAGTCGGGAGTCACCAGCGGGGACGAGAAGATAACGCGCCAAGGTTATCAGCTGGTGCATTGGGTCGATTCGGATTTTAACTACTGGGCTGTTTCCGACGTAAGCAATAACGATTTGCAGACTTTCCAGCAGGTTTTCGAAAAGCAGCGGCGGCAGTAAACACGCTACCGCACATCTCCAGATAGCTCATCTCTCGCCAGACATGCGGTTGAACGCTCAGCCGCGACTTTGGGTCCAGACGTTCTCTTAGCAGTCCTGCTTTCAGAATGCATCTGCCCGCTGGGAATATTCGCCCAGCCAAACGGTATGGATGAGTGAAGACAATGTTATCCACCACTCTACTGAAACAATAGAAAGACCTACCTTATGTTTGCTTCTCCTCTTAATCATCAAAACCCGGGTACGAGCCCGGTCCCATATACTCTTCGCAGGTACTTGACGATGCACGTGCTTGCCACGGTCATGTTCATTGCCTTGGCGGTGCTAACCAGCATTCGCGGCAACGAACCCCAAACCAAACAGCCATTGTTGGACAAAGATACAATCAACGACCTTACCATCAGACACCAGGATCAGGGCGGTTGCGCGGGCGCGACAAAGCCAGGCGAGCCTAAGAAGTCCTTACCGGTAATTTCATGGCAATCCGTAGCTATGATAGTGAATAACTTCAAAAAAGCATTCAACGACCCCGCTTTAATCGATTACGCGAATCAGCAAGCGACAGGCATACCGGATTCACCGACAACTCCGCTTCTTCGCAGCGCGAACCAGGATTCAGTTCGCTCAAATTCAGGATCAACTCAATCACACAAATAATCCCAGGCTACCGGGACCACATTTAATAAACATGAAATCGCGACTTAGCACATACTATTCAAAAGCGATTGTTTCTGTCGCTGCACTCGGTCTCTACCTTTGCGCTACAGCGGTGGTCCAAGCGGGAAGTAGAGATCCGCTATTTCCAGGGGCGGTAAGACCTGGGCTGGATTATCGAGACGAGTCGCCTCAGGGCTACCTGACGGTGTATTCGGCCACCGATCAATTCGATGATGGTGGCGTATTATATTACGCTCACAGCTCCTACTCGATCTACACGACCGCCGGCAAGTTCCTTAGGAATGTCGAAAATCATATTTCGCGCAGCGACGAAATTCCCGCGCTCGTGACGCTGCCAGCTGGATCTTATACGATTGAGGCTCGATCAGACAGCCGCGGATACATTCGTGTGCCCATTGTCATCACCGCGGGACGGCGAACCGTCCTCGATCCGGACAAGCAACAAACGGACACACAGAAACTGTTAACGCGAATCAAGCACTCGCGGCACCTGGCAGACAAGCAAGGCGATACGACTGGGTAACGCCAGAATCTGACGTCTTCTCAAAAATTGTTGGAATAAAAATCCCCCAGATCGGTAGGGAGAGGCGTGAGGCAATCTGCCAAGCACACAATAAAAACCAACATTAAAACCCACATCCTATGCAATCTGATATCCATAACTCCAACAACAACGGCGCCAAAGAGACCACAGAATCATCGCAATTAGCGACCTCGTCCTCAGCGCCCAACCGCCTCGCCCGGCGGTCCTTTCTGCGCAATCTCGGTCTTGGAGCCGCTCTTCTCGCCCCGGGAACCGCTTTACTAAGCAATGCTGGCAAGGCCTTTGCCGCCAGCGGGGGTCAAAAGCTCAAACGCGGTGATGTCGCGATCCTTCAACTGCTGGCCGCTGCCGAGCTGATCGAAGCCGATCTGTGGCAACAATACAACGAACTTGGAGGAGTCGATTCGCCGACTACCGGTTACACCGCTGCGCTTCAAATTCTCGATGGAGACCAGCTCCAGTACATTTCCGACAACACCGACGACGAGATAAGTCACGCCGCTTTTCTCAACGCTTATTTAAAATCCAAAGGAGAACAGCAGGTCGACTTCAGCCATTTCAAGAATCTGGCGCCAAGTCAGGTCTCGTTCGTCCCGCAAACGGGGCGGCTTACGAATCTCAAGCAGCTCACGGTGGATACCAGTTGGTGGACCCGCTATCGAAGCACCACCAACCCCGATTTAGGCGCAACCTTCCCAAATGCCGTCCCGAGTTTGAACACCGGACAGCATACGGCAATTCCCAGAAATAACGCCGAACTCGACGATCCCAATAATCCCAGCGACCACGCCAAAGCAATCGCTTTTACCGCGGGATTTCACTTCGGCTATATTGAGCAAGGCGGAACCAGTCTTTATGCAACGCTGGCTCAGAAAGTAACCAGCCTCGAAGTTCTCCGAATCCTCATCAGCATCGGCGGATCGGAGATCATGCACTTTCAGACCTGGCAGGATAAAGCGGGTAACGCAACTCCTTTGACCGACTTTGACCCGGTAAACAATTCGAGTGTGACCTTTGAGGATCTCGCGAACGGCCAACCGGAGACGCTGCAGTCGAACCTGATCATGCCCGAGCCCTGCGAATTCATCAGTCCGAACCTGCCGCCTTGCGCGATCATTCGCCCGAGCGGTCCAGGACAGTTAGATGCCACGGGCGCTATCAACAGCTTTATCGCGGATGGACTGTTCATAGGGCAATCCGCTCAGTTCCTGCAGCTGATCAAGTCTTTGGCGCGCGCAGCGGACGCCGCAGAACGGCAAGTCGACTAGAGGCGAGATATGCACTGCGCAAGGCCGCGCGCCTTGCGCAGTCAAATCGCTCAAGAACTTGGGAATAAAATCATATCGAATCGGTAAAGACAGATAGAGACAACCTGACAACCAAACCAAAACAAAAAATTATGTCTGATTACATTTCTCACGACCACGAACACGACGGAATCGATCGCCGCGGCTTTCTCCACTGCATGGCATGGGCCGGGACCGGTCTGCTTTGGACCGTAAGCGGCGGGGTGCTGGCATCGAGAACTCTTGCTCAAATCGCGAAAGCGGGAGACGCCTTACCTTCGGCTACGGATCTCAGCTTTCTGCAGATCAGTGACAGCCATATCGGCTTCAGCAAAGAGGCGAACAAAGATGTGACGGAGACGTTCAAGATTGCTCTGGATCGCATCAACGCCATGCCCACCCCGCCGTCTTTCCTTATCCACACCGGAGATATCACCCAGCTGTCGAAGCCGGAGGAGTTCGACACCTTTGATCAAGTGCTCAAGAGCTGTAAGACAAAGGATGTATTTTTTGTACCCGGCGAGCACGACGTCCTAAACGACGGTGGAAAGCTTTACCGTGAACGGTATTTAAAAAGCGTCGAAGGCAAAGGCTCGGGCTGGTACAGTTTCAATAAGAACGGTGTCCATTTCATTGCCCTAGTCAACGTTTTGGACCTTCAGGCCGGCGGCCTGGGTCAACTCGGAGACGAGCAGTTAGAATGGCTCGAGGCCGACGTAAAGGATCTTGGGTCGAGCACACCGATCGTTGTTTTCGCTCATATCCCTCTGTGGGCGGTTTATCCGCAGTGGGGCTGGGGTACGAGCGACAGCGAACGCGCTCTTGGATATCTGAAACGCTTTGGCTCGCTGACTGTACTCAACGGCCACATCCATCAAGTGCTTCAGAAAGTCGAAGGCAACGTGACTTTCCACACCGCGATGTCCACCGCATTTCCCCAGGCGGCTCCCGGAACTGCCCCGTCTCCTGGACCACTCAAAGTACCGGCCGAGAAGCTGCGCAGCATGCTTGGCCTAACCAGCGTTCAGTATAAGCAAGGCAAAACCGCTCTCGCCGTTGTCGATTCCAACCTCAGCTAGATCTACCCAACCTATGATTACACTTACTCGAAAAAATAAAATGGCGGCACTGTTGTGCGGCATGGCTTTTCTGAATCTGTCCCTCTTCGCGCTCGGTGGTGAGCTGAAGAACACCGACGGCACGAAGCAAAACAAAATAGAAATCAAAGACTTCGCCTTCAATCCCCAGACCATAACCGTGAAGTCCGGTCAGAAGATCACTTGGATTAACCGGGACGAAGAGCCGCACACCGTGGTGAGCGTAGGGAAGAAATTCCAAAAATCCTCCGGTCTCGACACCGATCAGGAATTCTCGATCATCGCCGGTGCGCCAGGCACCTATGAATACTTTTGTTCGGTTCATCCCAAGATGACCGGAACAATCGTGGTCGAGAAGTAGAAGGTCGCGATTATTGCCGGGTTGTATGCGCGGCCGGTGAACGATATGAAACCATTCCTTGCCGCTTCCGTGAATCCCTTCGATCTCAAGGCAGCGCTCCTGGCGGGACACGCGCAGCATCCAGTCATCATTCATTTTCCGATCGCGCTCTTTATAACGAGCGCTGTCTTCGAGTTCCTGGCGGTCTGGCGTAAGCAACCGGTTTTTGCATCGGTCGCTTATTACAATCTGGTCGGCGCCGCGTTGACCGTCCCATTGGCGATCGCCACCGGTCTGGGAGCGTGGCGATGGCAGCTCGAAGGCGCGACCCTGAAAGGCAATCTACTCCTGCATATGATCTGCGGGCTGACTTCGGCGTCGCTAATCCTCTTTCTCTGCTGGAAGCGCTCACGGTTTCGCGCGAGAGGCGTCTCGCCTGGTGTCGCTTATTTTGCAGTGACGTTGCTCGCGCTGATGGTGATCACGCTCACGGGACATCTCGGCGGAATCCTCAGCGGTGTTGAAGCGCCGAACTGAAGACTCAAAATGCACCCAACCATTAGCCAGATGTTTTATCCAGATCGCCGGGCATTTTTTGCCAGACTGTCTCTGAGTTCATCGCTTCAGCCGACGATCAAGATCGGGCCGGCACCGCTCCCTGGCAGAGAGCACAGGCCTGGATCACGCAGTATGCGGAAGGCAGTGCCAACGGAGACGCTGAGCAGCGCGCAACGACGCATCAAGGCGAGGATCAGCCGGAAGGCACAGCCCAATTCCTCTCTTTAACGGACCGGGCGACATCGGTCGCATTTCGGCGTCGATCCTAACTTCTCCGGCTTGCTAAAATGCGCCGGACGCAACACTCTCTGCGTCGGTGCACAATCCGGACGACCGCAGTTTCATCGGACACCCACGCGGGCTTGGCTACATCGCGTTCACCGAAGCGTGGGAGCGTTTCTCCTACTACGGAATGCAAGCCCTGCTCGTTCTTTACATGGTCAAACGGTTATTGCTTCCGGGACACATCGAACATATCGCCGGTTTCGGTCCATTTCGGCATGCGCTCGAATTCGTTTATCGCCACCCCCTTGATGGCCAGCCGCTCTCATCCGCAATTTTCGGTTTCTATACCGCTTTTGTTTACCTCACGCCGATTATTGGTGGCTTGATCGCTGATCGATGGCTCGGTCGCACGCTTGCGATCACGATTGGCGCGTTACTCATGGCCATCGGGCAATTTTTAGTTGGCTTGGACGCAACATTTCTCCTTGCGCTGGCGAGCCTGCTCATTGGCGTCGGTCTTTTAAAAGGCAACCTCGCCAGCCAGGTCGGCGCGCTTTACGCCACGGGTGACAATCGCCGCGCGGATGCCTTCCAAATTTACTACATTTTCATCAACGCCGGCGTCATTGCCGCCCCGCTCATCGCCGGCAGCCTGGGCGAGAAAGTGGGATGGGCTTTGGGATTTGACGCCGCCGGCGTTGGAATTCTGATCGGCCTCGCGATCTATTTATTCGGCCGAAAATATTTGCCGCCCGACTCGCCAGTTGTCCAGGAAAAGGAAGCGAGCGCATCGCCCACAACAAAAGCGAAGCTGACGCGGCGCGACTGGACTGCGATCGTCGCTCTCCTCGTCCTTTTACCGTTTCTCACGATCGCAATCATTCCCAATAATCAAATTTTCAACGCGTATCTCATTTGGGCAGACAAACACGCAGCCCTTCCCCAATGGAAGGGAGAGCCGATGCCAACGACATGGTTGATCACACTCGATTCGATCGTCTCGGTCAGCTTTCTTTTCATCGCGGTCGTGTTCTGGCGCCTGTGGTCGAAGAAATTTCGCGAACCGTCGGAAATTATGAAGATTGCCATTGGTAGCTTCATTGCAGTCACCGGAATGCTTTCGCTCTTTATCGGCGCCACCATCGCCGCTCGGACCGGCGACAAAGTTTCGATCGGTTGGCTGATCGCGTTCCACGTTCTAAACAGCGCCGGATTCGCCAATGTCTTCCCAGTTTCGCTTGCGCTTTATGCGCGCGTCGCACCCGCCTCACTCTCCGGCACAATCATCGGCGTCTATTACATCGCGTTCTTCGCGGCGAATCTTTCCGTCGGCTGGGTCGGCGGGTTTCTCGAAAAAATGCCAGCAAACCAATTCTGGCTTCTTCACGCAGGGTTGGCCGGAACTGCCGGCGTTATCTTTCTTCTCGCCGGAACATTTTTCGGACATCTCCTCGCACCGACCGACGAGAAAGTGGCGGCTGCCTGAACGCCGTTCTTGTCGATTCCGTCCGGTTAGTTCAATCTCGGCGCATGAAACGGTTTCTCTTTTTCTCCCTGGTAATTCTTCCAATCTCTCTCTTCGCCGAAGGCGGCCTGCCCGATAAACCCTACATCTACGTCGAGGGCAAAGCCGAAATCGAAAAGGCTCCAGACATGGTAACGATTAGGTTCGATGTAGTTGCACGCGCACCCGATGAAGCCAAGGCCAATGAGGAGGTCCAAGCCAAAGCGATTAAAATCTTCGATCTGTTCAACAACGCGAAGATTGCGAAAGAAGATGTGATAGCTCAAAGCCTCGAATCTGAACCGCAGTTCGAGCAAGGAGAGAAATACATTCCCAACCATGGCAAGCTAATCGGTTACGAGGTAAGCCGACCATTCGAAGTAAAGATTCATGATGTCGCGGCGTTTCCCAAGTTAGTGGATGAACTCATCGCCGTAGGAGGAATAGAATTCTCCAGCAGCGGCGGTGGACTAACGAAGCAGAAAGAAGTGGAGGAACAGCTCGCCGACAAAGCATTGACAAATGCTCGCGAGCGCGCCGACAAAACTGCGAAAGCAATGGACGTGAAAATCGAATCGGTATTCGCTATATCAACTGTCCCATTCGCAGAGGTTCACAACAGCATGTTTCCATCCGAACAAGTGACTGTCACCGGATCGAACATTCCGACAGCCCGCTCACGCACACCTGAATACCGTTTTGCACCGATCACAGTCAGCCAAGAAATTCACGTCATTTATCTGATCACGCCGGCGAAGTAGTCTGATGTCGATCTTATGAGTGGCGTAATTGTGATTGTGGCGTATCGACCGAAGCCGGGAAAAGAAAAGGAGTTGCTCGAGCTGGTGCGAAGTCGCGTGCCGACTTTGCGCAAAGAAAATCTCGTGACAGATCGCGTCCCGACGATCATGCGCGCGAGCGACGGAACGATCATTGAAGTCTCGGAGTGGAAATCGCAGGAAGCGATCGATGCCGCGCACAACAATCCGAATGTCCTCGCGATGTGGAATAAGTTCTTCGCGATCTGTGATTGCGTTCCGCTAAACACATTGCCTGAAGCCAAAGAGATGTTTGCCGGCTTTGAACCGGTCACCGATTGAGCGAATGACTAAGATCTTGTTAGCGGTCGCGCTTTGTTTTGTCGCCAACTCCGTTACCACGTTGCCTGGCGCGCAAAGCGACGTGACCGCAGCCGAGGTCAATGGCACCTGGAAAATGAGGAACAATGAATTCAAAGTCTGGGCGCTCGGCCAACAAAAGCTTCAAATCGAATTCTCCGGTATCTACGAATACAAATCGCCAGCCGGTCCGACCGCGAATGAAGGTCAGGGCAGCGGCATTGCGCGCATTGAAGGCGACACTGCGATTTTTAAACCGGAAGGTGCCGAAGAGGAATGCAAAATCACGCTGAAGTTCGCGGGCGGAAAATTGATCGTCACTCAAACCGGCGCGTGCGGATTCGGCAATCATGTCTACGCGGACGGCACCTACAAAAAAGTTTCTTCGAAAAAGCCAAAGTTTGATTCATCCGATCTCTGACCACTGATCCGTCCTCTGTCGTCCGTCCTCTGATCTCTGAACTCGATGCGCGTCGTAATTCTCACGCTGCTGGCGATGGTCGCGTTTGCGGGTAACTCACTCCTGTGTCGCGCGGCGCTGCGAGATACCGGCATCGATGCCGCCAGTTTCACTTTGGTTCGGATTTTATCGGGCGCGATTGCGCTTTGGCTCGTTCTTCAGACTCGAAGAAGGTTGATAGTTGATAGAACGGCTTCGCCTTTGGTTGATAGTTCTTCGGGCTGGTCACTCGTCACTCGTCACTTGTCACTTGAAAGTGGCAATTGGATTTCGGCGTTCGCGCTGTTTGCTTACGCGGCTGCGTTTTCGTTCGCTTATGTCGATCTTGCAGCCGGAACCGGTGCGTTACTTTTGTTCGGCGCGGTCCAAGCCACGATGATCCTCTGGGGATTTCACAAAGGTGAACGATTCGACGCGTTGCAGATAATTGGCTTCGCGGTCGCGATCGTCGGACTGATCGTGCTCGTTCTGCCCGGCCTGTCCGCGCCACCGTTGATCGGTTCGCTCCTGATGCTGAGTGCAGGCGTGGCCTGGGGCGTCTATTCGCTCCGCGGAAAAATTAAAGGCCAGTCCGGCTCGGACCGCGACGCCATCGCTGCCACCACCGGAAATTTTGTGCGCGCCGTTCCCCTCGCCGCGCTAGTAAGTATCGTCATGATTCGGGAGGCGCGTTTTGACTCGTTAGGCCTGGTTTACGCGCTTGTTTCCGGAGCGATCACTTCCGGCGTCGGCTATGTGATTTGGTATCTGGCCTTGTCCGGGCTCAAAGCCAGCAGCGCTGCCACGGTTCAACTCAGTGTGCCCGTTCTCGCTGCGTCCGGCGGAATTCTTTTGCTCGGCGAACCGCTTACATTGCGCTACCTGATTGCTTCCATCGCCGTGCTCGGCGGAATCTTTTTGGTTGTAATTGAAAAACAGCGCGGTCCGAGCCGGACTGGCGGTAACCAATCTTTCGCGAAATGAAACGCTTGCCCTGGATCGATATTTCAAAGGGTCTGGCAATTCTCTTTGTTGTTTACTTCCATTTTTTCCGGACCGTTTTCGAGCATTACCAACTGCCGGCTGCAGATTGGAGCGGGCTTGTCGCAAGTACGATGTCGATCTTGCGGGCGGGCTGGTGGCAAATCTCCGGTCTCGGTTTCCATGCCGTTGGCGCGTTCATCATTCTGAGCGGCTGGACGCTGATGCAATCGACCATGGCCCGCGCCGAATCAGGTCGCGTCGCCTGGGGTAAATGGTACGGCGCGCGATTCGTCAGGCTTTATCCAATGTACTGGGTCGCGCATTTGGTTTATCTGGTTTCGCCGTTCGTCGCGCGACTCGAGCCGGTCGACGAACGGATCATTCTCAGTCTGCTCGGTCTTCGTTTTATCAACATCGAAATGAATTTTATGTACCTCAACGCCGCCTGGTGGTACTTCGCGATGTTGATTCAGTTTTATTTGATCTTTCCCCTGCTCTTTTGGGCGGCGCGAAAGTTCGGAGCGTTGATCTTTCTCTTAATCGCGTGCGCGCTCGGATTTTTCGTTCGTTACCTGATGCTCGATGTTTATCCGGTCCACGGATTGTGGACCCTCGGCGGGTTCGCGATCTGTCGCCTGCCTGAGTTTGCTTTGGGAATGGCGCTCGGGATGTGGCATGCACAATCGACCCGCCTTCGCGAAGTGCCAGTCCGGCTCGGACCTACGGCGCGGCAAGCATCGCGCGTGGAATGGTTTCTTCTGCGCGGTCCCGGACTTATCGCCGGCATCGCTCTGTATCCACTCGCCCTGAAACTTTACGACAACGGCATCGCTTATGTGTTTTGCGATTTTGGAACAGGCGCGTGTTGCTTCCTCGCGATCGTCGGAATCGCCGGATTAATTTCGCATCTTGGCAGGCTCGCCAAAATTCTTGGCGTTGTCGGAATGTATTCCTACGGGTTGTATTTGATTCATCAGCCTTATGTCATTTGGCTGGGACTGAAGATCCGGCCGCAACCAATCATGATTTTCATTCTTATCTTTGTCATTGCCGCCGCCGTCCTCAGCGCCTGGGGAATTGTTTTGGAGAAAACAACCAACGCGCTCGTGACCAAACTTCTTCCGGCGAGAAAACCATCGCCCGCATAAACAAATCGCCTTACTTCTTTTCGTCGTAAGACGTAACGCGCAACACGCGGATACTCGCCGGCTTGCCGTCGCGTTGGATGTTTCGTTTTTGGATATCGAACTCGATGATCGACGCGGTCGTCAGCGTGCCGCCGCCGTTTTCCTGATACTCGACCTTGTAATGATTTTCTTTCGACTCGAGAACTCGGAAGCGCATGAATCCGTCTTTGCTGTCCGGATTTGGACACCGAGTCCATTCGCCATCCGCTCTCAAACCATCGTCGTTGAATTCATTCCCGTTCTTATCGACGGCATCGAGACTGATCTCGGTGACGACTGGACTTTCTGCATCGGAAATCCAACACTCGATCAGGTTAAAAATTTTGGGATGCAGTTTTAATTCGGGGGCGCCGCCGGTTTCCTTCGGCTTGTTCGATGTCGATCCGCCGGTTTTCACCGGATGCAGTGAATCTAAGATCTTCTGAAATTCAGCGAGACTGATGTTCTCTCCGGTGAACCCATGAAACCGGCCGAGCTCGCCATGCCACGTCGTGCTCTTGGCTTGGTCCGCTTTCATCTGTTCGTCCTCAACCCAATTGGTGAGGATCTCGACCTTGGCGCCTTCTTTTCCTTTCGGTCTGTAAATCAAATACATCGGACCGAGCGACGTCTTGACTTCGGTTTCCTCCGTGTCCTCTTCCTCCATGATGTTGCGATCGCCGATGCCCTCCGCAGCCGAATCCACCGAGAACGTCCGCTTCCCATCTCCCCATTCGATCGAATAATCAGGCTCTTTATAGCTCTTACCGTCCTCGAGCGGCCCGACATCTTCTTGAGTGATCTCAACCTTTTTCAATTTGAATTCCTTCGGCAAATACGAGGGAACGAAACAGGTGATCTCCAGCTTTTTCAGGTCATCCAACGTCGCCGCCGGAGAAGCAACAAGAGGAAGCGCGAAAACGAGCGCGCACAAACAACAGAAGGTTCTGTAATGGGAATTCATAAGCTGGTTAATCTGGCTGGCTGAAAATATTGTCGATCTTGTTCTCAATTGTTCGCTATTGGTAGAATACTTCTTTCATGAAAAGGGGAGACAACATCGAGATTAGCGCGGTCGAAGATCACGACGGCATCCTGACCATTCGCGGCGGCGGCGCGCGTCGTGATTGGAATGGGATTCATTATAAACAAGGCATGTCCGCTAAGAACGTCGGCACGACCAAACTCTCGGCCAACATCGCCACCATTCCGCCGGGCGGTGTCGCTTACGCCCACATTCACGTCGATTTCGAAGTAATCCTTTACATCATTGAAGGAAAAGTCCGCCACGAGTTTGGAGACGGATGCAAGAAAATGCTGGAGAACGAAGCCGGCGATTTCATTTACATTAAACCCGGCGTGCCCCATGAAGTCGTCAACATGAGCGACACCGAACCCGTCGTCGCCTTCGTCGCCCGCTCTTCCGCCGACGAATGGGACAACATTATCCCGTACGACCGCAACCAGCCGGGCTGAGAAAGTCGCACCGACTGGCAGGATCGTCTGATGTCGATTTTGCGCGCTGGGGATCTGCTATTCTAGTGCCGATCGTCGTCGTGATGCTCGTGATGGTGATGTTCACGGGCGTGCTCGCGGTGAAATTCGCCGCGGCGCTCGTAACGTCCATGAATCCAGTGATCATGTTCGCGGTGACCCGGCACCCACACCCATTCGTATCCACCGTCCCAATAGCTGCCGCCCTCGTAATACGGCCGATCCCCAATATCGATCCTGAGATCGAGTGCGCTAGCGCTCGGTTTGAGCAGAAAAATAGCCGCCAGTAGACCGACCAACACTGTTCCAAGTCTCTTTTTCATAGTTGTTGCTAGTAATTCGCTGCCCGGAAGCTCGATAGCCGGATAATTCTGCGAGGCCCGCTTCGTCGGCGGATATTCGGTTATTCGGCGTTGGAGCAGGTTCTCCAATTTTGGTGCTTTTCTAGGTTCCTCGGAGATTGCCGCTTCGTCACCGCTTTGTCAGGATCGCAACATGAAGCATCTTTTGCTGGCAACTCTCTTTCCGGCATTATTAACAGCTCAGAACATGCAACTCACCGAACAGTTGGGTAAGACGGTCCTTTACGGCGACATAGCGCTTTCGCCCGACAGCAAAAATGTTGCATGGGTGCAATCGACTGCGGCAACCCCCGCCAAGCAGACTTATATCCGCGGGACGTCAGAGAATTCGCCGGCAACGATGATTAACCTCTCGACCTCTGGCGAAAGAGCCGATGCCAATCCGGCTTGGGCACCGGATTCTAAAACACTCGCGATTTTCTCGAATGCTGGTCAAGAGAAGGACCAAAAGCAGCTTTGGACGGTGAATGCTGACGGTTCCGGTGCGAAAAAGCTTACCCAATTGACCGGATACGCCGCGCGCCCGTGCTGGTCGCACGACGGGAAACAAATTGCCTTCTTATATATAGAGGGGGCCGGCGGAGGGGGGCCGCTAATGGCTGCGCCCCCAGCCACCGGGGTCATCGACAAGGCGATTCATAACCAGCGAATCGCCATCGTGGACATTACGACTGGCCAAGTGAAGCAGACCTCGCCGCCGGACCTTCACATTTACGATTTCGACTGGTCTCCGGACGGTAAGACTTTCGTAGCAACGGCGGCTCCCGGCCCTGGCGATAACAATTGGTGGATCGCCCAGATCTACAAGATCGACATCGCCAGCGGCAAAGCGACATCCATTTACAAGCCTTCTTATCAGCTCGCGGTTCCACGTTGGTCCCCTGATGGAAAACAGGTGGCCTTCATCGAAGGCATAATGAGCGACGAAGGATTCCACGGCGGCGATTTGTTTACCATTTCCGCAAACGGCGGCAAGCCGGTCAATCGCACGC
>DATMON010000023.1:0-13730 GCA_035568175.1 Chthoniobacterales bacterium | reverse complement strand
CTAACGAGACGGAGCTGAGCTACCGCTGGCGGCGGCGAGTGTCGCAACCATCGAGAAGTGTTTCATAAAATCAAATGTGCGCATCGTGACGGCCAGCGGTGGCTCCAGCGATTGGTTAGGCTGGCCGAACAAAGGCATTCGGACTTTGGCGAGTTTGTCTTCTACCTCTTTTTTCGCGGATCGTCATTAGGATTAAGGAAGGTCACTCCCGCCGGGCCAGTAAAAGTCACCTGGACAATAACCTCCGTATCTTCCGTCCACGTATAATGCGCGTGCCCAGCCGGAAGCACGAACACACTCCCCGAAGGCAACTCCGTCCCTTTACTCTTATCAAAGCTCTGCCCAAAAGAATTCCAGTAATTTCCGCTTAACACCGTCACCACTTCCGCATACGGATGCGTGTGCGGAGGGACCCTGTAGTGCGGTGGAAACTTCGTCCGTTGCACTATCGTCTCAGCCTTGGTCGGGTCCCCAACTAAGATTACCGTCTGGGCACCCTTGAACACTGGATGCTCGGTCCACACCAGGTCCTCCGCCTTCATCATCTTCATCTCTTGCCCAGAGCCGCTCCCGGCCAGCCCGAGCAGCGCTAAACCAATCAGTATTCGCTGCATATTTTTATTTCATCAGCACAAGCAATGTCAGGCGCTCAGAATCGGTCATGCGGCCTAACGAGACAGAAGTGAGCTACCGCCACTGAGGGCGAGCGTGGCTCGAAGTGGAAATATTGTAATCATCTGAAATGTAAACGCGTGACGGTGGCGGTTAGCTCCACTGATTGGTTAGGCGTTGCACGAGACTGCTAGTTTTGATTTAGCTTTTGCTCGATCTTCGGAATCTCCTCGATCTTTTTCTGCAGGGCATTCTCCTCGAGGCGAAAGAGCAACGTCAAATAGGCGACTTTTGCCTGCACCTCAGAGGTAACACTAATCAGTTCCTCAATGTCTCGTGGCGTGAGATTTCCGTCCGGTGATCGCCGAGCAATGGCACGGGCCAGTTCGATGCGGGCCCCCAATTCGGACGATTGTTCCATGATGATGGAAATGTCCTCGTAGATGTAGACGTAGTAATGCAATTCATCGTGCGCCATAAGACCGAGCGACCCGTTCTGCTTTACGGCCTGCCATGTCGCGTCTTTCGGCCACCAAAAATTACCTAATCCGTAGACCAATTTCGAGCCGATCGGCGCGGGCGATGTTTGCGCGGCGTGCAGCAACGCCATGTTGGCATCTACTTCAACCGTCATCTTTCGGACCGCGTCCAGGTTCTTGGTCAGGACGCGACGGTTCTCTTCGAGTTCCGCTGTTAACTCACGCCGGGCTTCCTGCAGTTGGTGACGATGATGAAAATATACTACCGTCTGTTCGAGACCGATCGCAATCAGTAATCCGATCGTAATGGCCGCGATGTGGATGAAGAACTGCGTCCAACTATGAACTCTTTCGTGCGGTGGATGTACTTCTATCATGGTTTCATACGCCTAACGAGAGGGAGCTCAGCCGCCGCGAGCGGGAGCGCGCTTGGCTACAATTTTTAACATTGAAGTCATGGAAAGCTAGTTATCGGAGCGGCTTGCGGTTGGCTGGAGCGATTGGTTAGATGATTTGATCATTTTCGCGGGAAAGCGGATTTTATTGCGTCGAACAAAAGGATCTGCGCTTTGTCACGCAGCCTCTCCGAATGATCGTTGAGGTACTTCTGAACAACTTTCACAAACTCCTCCGCGTTCAACCGCTCGGGTGGGAGCCGGAATGGGGCCTTGTCTGGAGCCGTCGATTGCCAAGCGTAACAAGCCTCCGCGTATGCTTGCGTGTACGTCGCAGCTTCCGCCGCTCGCATCGTCTCTTCCCATGTGACGCGGCGAGTGCCCGCGCGAAACTCAAGATAGATGTCGAGCCCGTCCTTCAACGACTTGCCGTCCGTGATGACGTAAGACTGCTGAGCTTCCGCCGTCGAAGCGACTAACAACGCAAAAAAGAGAGCTTTCATATTGTCAGCGCGCGTCAGCATCTAACGAGAATTAGACGAATATTCGTAATATAAGGCGAACATTTTTTCGTCTAACAAGATTCCGACAAGAAGGAAACAATCAATCTGTAGCCGGTTCGGGCGGGTTAAGATTTCCGCAGGGCAAGTGCGCGGCTTTCCAGTCCATTGCCATTTGAATCCGCGCCCGGCCGCTTGGGTGATCGAAGAAAATAAATTCTTCGAGCGGTGTTGGATCGAGTTTGCGATAGGCGCCGAGCCTTAACGCGACCTTCGCCGCGCCGTCAGCCTCGCGCGAAGTGTTGATGCCAAACTGGTCGGCTTCGCGTTCGGTCACGCGGGTGATCGAGTTAATGACCGGCGTCATCAGAAAAGTGAAGGTCACGAAGATCAACATCAGCAAAGGGAGGCCGGCCGGATCGCTGATGGCGCGAACGTCCCAGCGTTCGCCCCATATCTGAAGCGCCCAATCGAAAAAGAATCGCGCGATTGCGAAACCAAAGAGCGCGACAATTCCGAAATAAACGGTGAGCTTGGCGCCGTGATTGAGAACGTAATGTCCCATCTCGTGCGCCATGACCGCGCGAATCTCCGGAAGGGTGCATTGTTTGAGCAAATTGTCGTTTAGTGCGATCCGCGTTGTCCCAAGCAGACCGGCAACGTTCGCGCTGACCCGCGTTGTTTGCCGCGACGCGTCTACTTCGAAAACTTGCTTCACCGGAATTTGGTTGGCCTGCGCCATGGCCAGAATCGGGTCGCGGATTTTCGCGTCGGTCAGCGGTTTGTAAGTGTTGAAGAGTGGTTCGACGTAAATTGGCGCAATGAAATTGCCGATGAATGAAAGAACGACGGCAACGATTGTTCCCCAAATCCACCAGCTCTGCGGTGCGCGCCGAAAAACCGCATACAAGATCGTGAGCGCGATCGTGCCGGCAATGAGCCCGACCACGAGGCTGGTCAATTGTTCGGCGAACCATGGTCCAAAGGTTTGGGTTGCGAGTCCGTATTGATGTTCGCGAATGAAAAATTGGTAAAAGGCGAGCGGGAAACTCAGAACCGCGACGATAAAAATGTAAACGATGGCGTAGATCGTGACTTGAAGCGTTTTCGAACCGGTGACCCGTTCAGCGAAATCGCGCAGTTGCGCCGAGAATCTGGAGGCGAGCAGAAAAATCGCGATCGCAACGCCACCCAGAAAATTCCAAAGGATCAGCCAATAGCCGCCTTCAAAATAAGCGTCGGACTTTGCGCGCTTGTCGGCGGGGACCGTGTTGAGCCACGCTTTGGTTGCTTCAACTGGATCGAAGGATTTTATTGCAGCGATTGCCGATGAGTTTTGCGGTGACGGTGAAATCTGCTGCGCGGGGATGGGACTCAGAAACGTTAAACCGAATGCGAGCGCGAACAAAATGGGGCGGATCGACATGTCTTCATCCATAACCAATCGGGCGGGGGAAGGAAAGTTTGTAAGGAATACGTCTATCGCATCCGGCGTAACCGATAGCACCTGTCAGCCGTCTCCAATTGCATGAGATCTCTAGCCTTGTCGTTCGTCACTGCAGTTTGGTTTGCTTCGAGCACATTCGCGGTCGAGCCAGCGCCGACGAAGTGGACGGTCGACGGCATGGAGCGCGAGGCGCTAGTTGTTCTTCCATCGACATCTTCCAAATCCAGGCCGCCGGTGATTTTTGCGTTTCATGGTCACGGCGGAAACATGCATTTCGCCGCGCGGGGCATGGCCTTCCAGAATTTTTGGCCGGAAGCGATCGTGGTTTATCCGCAAGGATTGCCCACGCCCGGAATCGTGATGGATTTTGAAGGAAAGAAACCGGGCTGGCAGCGTGAAGCCGGTCAACAAAACGATCGCGACTTAAAATTCGTGGACGCGATCCTGGCCACGCTGCGGCAGAAATATTCGATTGATGAAACGCGCGTTTACGCGACCGGCTTTTCCAATGGCGGATTGTTCACCTACCTGCTCTTGTCACAGCGGGCGAATCTCTTTGCCGCATTCGCGCCAGGCGGCTCCGCCTTGATGCGATCCGTGACGCTCACAGAGCCGAGTCCGGTTTTTCATTACGGTGGAGAAAAAGACCAGCTGGCGCGTTTTTCCAGACAGCAGGAAACGATCGAGCAGCTTCGGAAATTCAACGGCTGCGCCGCTCAAGGCGAACCGTGTGGATCAAACTGCACGATCTATCCTTCGACAAAAGGCGCGCCGGTCGCGACCTTCATCCATCCCTTCGGGCATATTTATCCACCGCAAGTTACGCCGTTGATCGTCAAATTTTTCCAGGACAATCCGCGCCGCTCGTAGTCTGAATCGGCTGGACTAACATTTGCCGGAGGTGAAAGATCGCGGTCGATGAAAGGGCTTGCGTTTTGCGCCGCGATATTGTTTTTGGTCGGCGACCTGCTCGGGCAGGGGCAACAACCTTCACCGGCAGACGTGGCCCTTTATGGCCCGTACCCCACCAACTACAAGGAAATCGTAATGAAATGGCTCAACGAGCAACTCGTCGATGCTGGGAGCGCGCGGATTGAATGGGGCGGCGATCCGAAACCGGTCGATCTCGGCAAGAACGGCCAGCATCTTTACGGCTATCTCGTGCAATTTAAAGTGAACGCGCGTAATCGATTCGGCACTTACACCGGAATGCAACAGCATGGCGCGCTGATTCGAAACGACGAAGTGATCAAAGGTTTAGGATTAGGTTACTAATGAAAACTATGAAACTCACCACTCGATCGAAAATGTCAGGCGAAGGTCTGGCTCTCGTCATTATTGTCCTGGCAGTCGTTGGCGGCATCTTGTGGTACCTTTATTCCACCAAAGCCGGCACCGATCGCGACGCGCGTCGCTATGGTCATGAGGTCGTCAACCGGTTGGCGGTCAAACACGACCGCACGCTTCTGGATCAGGACCTCACGCCGCAGGCAAAAATGGAAAACCCGCCATCGCAACGAGATTACCTCATCCAGCGTTTTGCGCAGTTCGGTGTCCCGGCACAGCCGATTGCAATCGACGACAATGTCACGTTCGATTCCTATTTTTTTAGCCCTCACGGCTTTTTCACCGCGCACTTGAATTACCCTGGCCAGCCGGTCACGTTGCAGGTCGCCATTTCGCAAGGGGACACGAAATGGCTGATCGAGAACATTACCGTTACTCCCGGTGCCGCGCCGCACTGAACCAGCAGCTCGCCGATTGTCGCCGGCGGGCGATTGAGGTCAATTGCCCGTACCAAGCAAACGTTCCAGCGACTCGAGACAAATCTGCGACCACGTTTCCAATGAGTCGCGGCGCGCTATTAATTCGTCTTTGCCGAGAAATGCGACATTCGTGATCATCGCTTCGCGTTTCTCCACTTTCGGCTCGGACAGTTTGAAAACGTGGACAACGCCCAGATGAACCTGGCCGACTTCGGTGCTGTCATCGTTTAAGAGCGCAACAATTCGGTCGTCGAATTTCGTGTTAATGGCGATTTCTTCGCCGACCTCGCGTTCGACACCAGCGCGATAGGCCGCTTCGTCCAAAGCAAAAAGCGATTCGTCGCTTTCGTTCATGTGACCGCCGATCCCGATTGAACCTTTGGCGACGAGTCGCTGTTCGCCCGCTCTCTTCCCGCGAACGTAGTGAAGCACTTTGTCGCCATGCGTGAGCAGGACGTAAGGAATAATCTGCTTGTGGCTCGGATCTTTTTCCGCCTGATCGCGTCGCAAAAAGAAATTGTTCCCGCGCGACAAAATCGCGTCCAGATATTTGCGCGGCTCGAAGTTTAATCCGTGAAAACTGCCGAGCTGATCGAACAGCGACCGTTTGATGACGAGAATGTTTTCGTCCGGCACATTCATCAAAACGAGTAACTCACGCCGATTTGTGGTCCGATTAGATTTAAACTTGGGTTCGGATCGGTTTGCCCGCCATTCGACAGATGTTGATAAAGGACACCGACGTCCACCTTCCAACGTTGGTCGATTTCGTAGGACACGCCTAAGCCGGTCAAAATATTGAACGTAAAATCCTGTCCCTGCGATCCGCGCATGTCCGGGTGACTGTCGATCCAACCCAGGCCGAGCCCGCCGGAAAAATAGGGAATCACCCGCCAGTGCGGTTGCACGAAATTGTAGCGGCCGCCGAAATTGACGCCGAAATAATGATTTTCGACGCCGCGAACGATCGGCTCCGCCAACAAGGTCAGACAAAACTGATTGTAGCCGCGCGTCCAATTGTCCGCGTCGTTCACGCCCCAGCGGATGCGCCCGGTAATAAATTCCGGACCGATCTCATAACTGTCGGGATTGCCGAAGACGCCGAACAAGTAGCCCGATTGAACGGCTACTTCGAACCGTGGCGGATCAAGGGGTTCGCCGGCCGGTCCGCGCGAAACGGTGTCGCCGGCAAAGAGCGATTCAATGAAAAGCGCCGTGCCCAAAATTCCCGCGCCGAAAAACTTCATCTCGCGCGAACGATAGAGGCACACGAGCGATTTTCAATCGTTCCTGCCGGCGGTTGTTTTAAGGCTCGACCGGTAGCCGTTTATCAAACAGATCGCGCAACGCCGCCCGCGCGGCGTGATAGCCGCACATGCCGTGAACGCCACCGCCGGGAGGAGTCGAAGACGAACATAAATAAATTCCGCGCAACGGCGAGCGATACGGAGTTGGACTAAGCACCGGTCGCGCGATCAGCTGCGCCAGATTAGCCGCGCCGCCGCTGATATCGCCGCCAGCAAGGTTTGGATTCGATTTTTCTAGATCGATCGAACTCATTTTGTGGCGGGCGAGAATGCAATCCCGAAAACCGGGAGCGAACCGCTCGATTTGCGATTCGATTCGCTCCGACATGTCGATCTTGTCCGGCATTGGACCGACTCGCCGTGGCGAGCAAACGAACGGAACATGGCAATAGGCCCAGAGGGTGTGTTGTCCGCTCGGCGCGCGCGATTCGTCAAAAAGACTTTGTTGCGCCACCAGTACGAACGGACGCTCTGGAACTTTGCCGTGCACGACGTCGCGCTCTGTGTTGGCAATTTCTTCAATTGTTCCGCCAAGATGAACGGTCCCGGCGCGGCGGCACGCCTCGGCCTTCCACGGAATCGGCGACGACAGCGCGTAATCTATTTTGAAGATGCCAGGTGCGTGCCGGAAGTTTTCCAGTCGACGGCGATAACGCAGGGGCAATCGATCGCCGGCGATGCGGGCGAATTGCCAGACGGTTGAATCGAAAAGAGTGACGCGCGATTTCGGAAGTTGATTCAGGTTCTCGATCCGTCGGCCGATTTCGATCTTGCCGTCGAGCTCGAGAAAATAGTTTGCGAGCGCGTTGGTGATGGATTGCGATCCGCGGCGCGGAACTGGCCAGCCGACCGCGTGTCCCGCCGCGCCGAGTACGAGCGCGAATGCGGAAGAAACCGCCGATTCCAATGGAAGAAACGAATGCGCCGCGATACCGGCGAACAACGCGCGTGCCGGTTCGTTCTTGAATAAGAGCTTGGCCAGCCACGTCGCTGGACAAATCGCGCGGATTCCAAAGCGGCCGAGCGCGAATGGATACCGTGGCCAATGCAGCATCGGTTGCAGAAATTCTGGGGCCAGTTTTTCCCAATCGCGCGTTAGCGGTTTCATCAAACGCGCGTAAGCGCGCGCATCGTCGCCTAACGAACCCGCCGTAAGATCGACATCGCGGTGCAGAGCCGCGGCGCTGTCGTTATCAAGCGGATGCGCCAGCGGAATTTCCGGTTGGATCCAATCGAGGCCGAATCGCTCGAGCGGCAGTGTTTTGAAAAATGGCGAGCCGGCGGCGAGGGGATGGACCGCCGAACAAATGTCGTGGACAAAACCGGGGAGCGTGAGTTCGGCGGATCGTGCGCCGCCGCCGATGTTCGCGTTCGCTTCTAGAACCAAAACCGAAAGGCCCGCGCGCGCGAGCGTGATCGCTGCGGCGAGGCCGTTTGGCCCCGACCCAACGACCACTGCGTCGTATTCATTTGCCATAATCTCGCCGGAACAAATCTAATTTGAACAGCGCGCGTCCGACATCATCAAACTAATCGGCTGATGAAACGCGCTTTGCTGCTCTTTTTCGCCGGTTTTGTTCTGCGACCGGTTGTCGCGTCGGAAAATATTGCAGACGCAACAGCAAAATTTCTTGCCGGTTTGCCTGTTCGCGGCACCGCGCTCGAAAAGCAAAGCCTTGACCCGGAATGGGCGACGCACGCCGCCGAGATGGATCGGGCCTGGAACCGTCTCGAACAAGAGCAGCTCTCGAAGATCCAGCAGTGGGGTCCGCAGGTCCTTGGCGATTTTTACAATAGCGCCGCGCCCGTGTTTTATTTTTTCAGCGGGCCGGATTTTCTTTTTGCGGACGCATTCTTTCCGAATGCCCGGACCTACATTCTCTGCGGGAAAGAACCGGTCGGCCCGCTTCCGAATATCGCAGCCATTCCATCCAATCGGCTGCCGGCCGCTTTGGGAAATCTGCGGAGGTCGCTCGATTCGGTTTTGAGCTGGAGCTTTTTCATTTCGAAACAGCTCAGGATCGACATCGCGCAAACGCAGCTCAACGGAACATTGCCCGTTCTCTATGTTTTCGTTGCTCGCGCGGGCGCGACGATTGAATCCGCGTCGCTGGTTTCGCTCGATAATGACGGAAATATTCTCGACGGCGATAAAGGCAAAACGCCGGGCGTTAAGATTGTCTTCGCGAAGTCTGCCGGAACAGACCAAACGCTCTACTATTTTTGCACCGACGTTTCGAACGATGGGATCAAGTCGGCGCCGGGCTTCATTAAGTTTTGCGAAAAACAAGCGCCCGGAATGAGCTTGCTCAAAGCTTCATCGTATTTGCTGCACGAAGGCGGATTTGAAAATGCTCGCGATTTTCTTCTGACCCGCAGCGAGATTATGATCCAGGACGATTCCGGAATTCCGTTCCGTTATTTCGTCACCAACAAATGGAACATTCGATTTTGCGGGAACTACGCCGGCCCCACGCAAACTTTCAAACAATTCTGGCAACCCGATCTCGCCAATGCTTATCACGCAACTACTACCGCTCCGCTCGGATTCGGGTTTGGCTACGAATGGCGGCCTGATCGCTCTTCGTTGATCGTTGCCGTCCGAAAATAGGATCGAAGCGCGCGAAAGTTCCGACATTTTCGATCTGCCATTCAGCCGCCAGCGGCGACGAATAAATACCACTCCGGCTCGGAGCTCATTCCGGCGGCCGGAAGCCGTACTCGGCTTGTAGTTTTCCCCACAACCATTTCACAAATGGGCGTTGTCGATCGGCGGTGGGCATTGCAACGGATTCCGCTTTTGCGACGTCACCATTCAAACAATACAAATAGGTTAGCAGAAAAATGTCGTCGGGATTCGCCGCAGCGCGTGCTCGTTTGTCCTCCAACAGTCGGATCGCGTCGTGATAATCGCGTCGGGCGAGCGCATCTGCGATTAAGTCCGGCAACAATTCGGCTGGCGGCGGCTGCAAATTATCCGCGGCTTTTTTAGCCAGAGCGATTCGAAGCGAATTTGTATCCAAAGTTTCCAGGACCGGTTCGCGCAAACGCGAGCCGCGCAAATGAATGTCCAATTCCGCCAGCCAATTTGTTTCGCTCAGGCCCGCGCGATAGCGCATTTCGCGAATAGCAAAGAATGGCTCGAGCTGTGCGGTCATGACATCGGGCCAAATTTCCCGAATCAATCGCGAGGAACGAAAACGTTCCGCCGCCGACGTCGACTGCATGTATTCGCCGGTGAATTCATGGATTGCTTTGTCCTCGGCGGTGACTTCGCCCAGCCGTTTCGGATAAAAGTCTGTCAACGGTTTGGTTCCGTTCGCGATCCGATCGATTTCATCGCCGTCCATCACGAACAACGCGGCCAACTGCTCCGGAACTTCGACTCCAACCCGGGCCAGATCGTCGCGCGTGCTTCCGAACCGCCAAAGTTTTCGGACCTGTTCGTTGTCGATCTTCTGCGGCGCGCCTTTGATTCCCATCATGATCCATTCCTCATCCGAGCTGGACCAGATGACGCAATTTGAGAAGGCGTCGTGGAATGCGCGCAGAATCGCTTTCGCCTCGTCAATGTTGAGCTGGTAAATCGGCAGCCAGAAAGTGGCGATACCGCCATCGTTCAATCGATCGCTCATCAGTTTAAAAAACTGCTCGGTGTAAAGATTGACCGAGCCAAGCACTTTCGGCGGCGGCGGTTCGCCGGTGATGATGTCGTAACGTTGCGGACTTGCTTGCAAAAAGAACCGGCCGTCCTGAACAATCGCAGTCACGCGCGGATCGCGCAGCGAATTCGAGTAGCCGGCGCCGCGATAATCATCCGCCAGGTCGAATGCTTCTTTAGAAATATCAACAATGTCGATGTGCTTAAGATCCACATCGTGCGTGAGAGCGTCAGCAGTCACGCCGCAACCGAACGCAATTAAGAGCGCATCCTCGGCCTGCGGATGCAGCGCCGATGGCAAATAAGCGAACAAACGCATGTAACGCTGATTGCGCGGATTCGTCGCCGACATCGAAAACCCGTCGGTCATCAATCGGTAGTAGTAAGGCAGACCGACAAGATCGCGCCGCAGGAGCTGCCAGGTTCCTGTTGTCCCTTCGATTTTTTTGACGAGATGCTGCTCTTCGGATTCGTACAGCCGACGCGCATTGGCGAAATGCATTTCGTCCCGGTGCCATGGAAAGAGCACCAGAATCGCGATGAAACCGGCGAAGAGCGCGATTAAAACCGAACGCACTGTAGCCGCCTCGCTCTGCCTGCCGCGCCGTAGCTCAGCGGAGGCGGGTCGAGGCGAAAGAGCGACGAACAGCGCAAGCACTGAGTAAACCACGGCGCAAATAATCAGGCTGGATTGAAAACCGTACTTTGGCAGCAAAACGAATCCGGCGAGCAGGGGACCAAGTGATGCGCCCGCGGTGTTGAACAATGTCGTGATGCCGACGCTGTTCATCCGGTTGCCAACGCTTTCTTGAACGCCCGCGGCGATTGCCGGAAATAGAATTCCCGACAGGAATGCGACCGGAAACATCAGCGCGATCGAGAGCAGCGCGATCTGCGGCCATGATTCCAAATAAAAATTCTTTTCGCCTTCGCCGAGTTTTGGAACGGGGAAAAAGATGTAACAAAGCAGCGTCAGAATCGCGGCCGTGATGAGGAGAATCGGCAGCGCCGATTGGCGCATTCTTTTCAAGACGGCACCGGACGCGATGCCGCCCAACCCGATTCCGGCCAGGACGAACGCGAGCATGAGACTGAAAGCCGTCGCCGACGATGCGACATACAATCGAAGGAAGTGGAACCAAACGACTTCTAACGTCAGCAAAATACAGCCGGCGCCGAAACTAACGAAGAGGCGGCGCCAGGGAAGACGATAATCCAATCGCAACCAGTGTGACTGGGCCGGCGTTTCTGCAGGGGGCGCTGTTAGCGTTCCGGTCGTTCCGTCCTCTTTCGCGAGCAACAACGCGATAACCGCCGCAACACAATTCAAAAGACCGGCGGCCAGACTCGTTCCCCACAGCCCGAACGCTTTGATCAGAAAAAGTTCGCCAACCAAAGCGCCTGCGACTGCGCCGATGGTGTTGAACCCGTAAAGAACACCGAGCGCGCGACCGAAATCGGCGCGCGCGAGAACGCGATCTTCAAGCACGACCGGCAAAGTCAGTCCCATCGCGGTCGTTGGAATTAAGAGGATCGCGAATGAAAACAGAACGCGCAGCGCAAGCAGAATCGTTTGATGAGTCCAAAGCGTTTGAAAAAGCGGACGCAACAGTTCGCCAATGATTGGCAACGCGAAGACAATCGTGCAACCGAACACGGCGACGGCAACTTCAAGCCCGGCGTAAAGTTTGAGCGGACGCATTCGCAATTTCGATGACGCGGCGATCGCGGTCCCGAGCGCGAGCCCGGCCATGAAGCTGGAAAGAATCAGCGCCGCCGCCCAAATCGAATTGCCAAACGCTAGCCCGCTCAATCGCAACCAGAGCGTCTCAAAAATCAGCGCGCTGATTCCGGAAAGAAAAACAACAACTGAAAGAATCGCCAGTCGCATCAGCCGTTTGTCATCCTGAACGGAGTGAAGGATCTCACGCAAGCTCGTTCAAGTATTCTGTCATGTTGAGCAGAGCGAAACATCTCTGACTTTCGCCGGCCAGTATCGCGAGAAGAAGAAAAATGATCAGAGATTCTTCGCTCCGGTCAGAATGACAACGGTGAGGTCAGTTAGCTCTTCAGCCGGGTCGACACGTATTTCCACATTCGTGCGTTGTATCTGCGCGCGTATGCGGCACGTACGTCCGAACCGTTGTCCTGGTTGCAGGCTTGCGGACCCACGGCAAGACGCGGATAGCGACTAATAATTCGGTACGATCCTTCCGACAATCCGGGAGCATGCGAAGCGAAGCGGCCGATATAAGCGAACTTTACCAGCAGCAATATCGCGCGCGGCGTCGCTATTGACTCGACCGGGATTCCATTCCTGCAAAGCGCCGACGTAAGCGCAGCCGCAAAGACACATCACGTCTAGCAGGGTCATCAATAGTCGAACTCGGTAATCCATCATTTTACAAACTCGCCAGTGCGCGGTCGAGGACTTCGAGAAGGAAGTCCGCGTCTTGTTCGTTGACGCACATTGGCGGCGAGAAACGGATTGTTTGTCCCCAGAGTCCGCCTTTACCAAGCAGCAGACCCATTTCTTTACAGGTCTCCATGACTTGGGCGCACTCTTCCTTGGCCGGCTCCTTTGATTGTCGATCTTTCACTAGCTCGATCCCGAGAAGTAATCCTTTACCGCGGACATCCCCGATAACGTTGTGTTTTTCTTTCAGTTTGTTAAGCCCGGCGAGAATTCGGTTTCCAATCTTGAGTGAGTTCGCCTGAAGTTTTTCGCGATCGATCACGTCGAGGACGGCGCCGGCTTGCGCACAGACAACGGGATTTCCGCCGAAAGTGTTGAAATGAATGCGTTGCGAGAGCGCCGCGGCGATTTTCGGCGTCGTCACGACCGCGCCCATCGGACAGCCGTTCCCAATTCCTTTCGCCATCGTCACGATGTCGGGAATGACGCTTTGGGTTTCGAATCCCCAGTAATGACTGCCCGTGCGGCCGAACCCGGCTTGAACTTCATCGGCGATACACAAACCGCCGGCGGCGCGCACGTGTTCGTAAGCGTGTTTCAAATAGCCGTCAGGAAAAACAACGCAGCCGCCCACGCCTTGAATTGATTCGGCGATAAAGGCTGCCACTTGGCCGGGTGTGGCGAAATCGATCAAGTTCTTCAGGTCGGCCGCGTATTTCTTTCCAGCATCGACATCGTCGCGTCCCCACAAACCGCGAAAAGGATCGGGCGTGATCGCATGATGAACGCCAAAGCTGTGCGGCACATTAAATTTCCAGGCGCGGTTGCCGGTCGTTCCCATCGTCAACGTGCTGCCGCCATGATACGCGTTGCGCAGCGAAATGATGTCGTAGTTGCCGGTGTAAGCGCGCGCCATCAGCAGCGCCAGATCGTTCGCTTCCGAGCCGGAGTTCACAAAGTAACAAACTTTCAGGTCGCCCGGCATTTTCGACGCCAGCTTCTCGGCGTACTCGGCGATGTTCGGGTGGAGATAAATCGTGGTCGAATGTTGGAGCGTCTCGTTTTGCTTCCGCACAACATCGACAACGTCCGGATGGCAATGACCAACGCTCACGGTCACGATTCCGCCGAGCGCATCGAGATATCT
>DATMON010000022.1:0-58791 GCA_035568175.1 Chthoniobacterales bacterium | reverse complement strand
CGGCGTGGCGGTGGCCCAGCTTATGACCAGCGTTGGAAGGTTGGCCGAAGAACGGGAACGGGTTCGCGGTTATTGGGTCTCGAATCTTTGGATACTCACGGTCCTGTTCGCTGATGTAAGCAATTGGTGGGGAATCTGGGGACTGCACGATGTTAAGAGATGGAGCATTTATTCCTTTCTGTTGTTGGTTGCGTTAACCGCAGCCGTCTATCTCACGACCGTTCTGCTGTTCCCGCGCATTCCGACGAGCGAGGACGCAATCATCGATATGGAGCGACACTTTTATAAGAGTCGCCGAATCTTCTTCACCGGATTCGCATCGGCGTGGGTGCTTGCGCTGATATGTAATTGGAGCTTTTTTCCCATTACCTGGATAACTCTAGGTAACGTGTTGCCGGCGGCCATGATCGTGCTCGGCATCATCGCCGTCATGACCGCCAATCGCAGCTTTCACGCCGTCTATGCGGTTATCGCTTTGATTGCCATTGTGCTTAATGTGCTCTCGGAAGGAGCGTGGACGCTAAACACGTTTATTGAATGAAAGAGTTTTTAACTGCGCAGTAAGGCATGAGGTGTCAGTCTGTGAATCGCTCTTCTGCTTAATCGACACACCAGGGCCTAACCATGCGATGGAGCGAACGGCTGGCAGCTTCGGCTCCTCACTCTCCATGAAATTTCATTCCCAACCCGCAGCGACGCGCTCTCCCGCCCGCCGTCGCTCATCTTGTTCTCGTTAGGCGCTTGATCATACTCCATGAACAAACTGCTTAAACCCGAAAAGTTTTCACCAAAACAACGTGAAGAACTACTCAGGACGCTGAAAACCCGTTTTGAGAAAAACGTCAACCGCCACAAAGGTATCGTGTGGGCCGAAGTGCAAGCAAAGCTGGAAGCTAATGTGAAAAAATTATGGTCACTCAACGAAATGGAAACGACCGGAGGTGAACCGGATGTTGTTGGTTATGATAAAAAGACCGATGAATACATTTTCTTCGATTGTTCGGCGGAAAGCCCCAGTCGCCGCAGAAGTGTTTGTTACGACCGTGAAGGGTTGGATTCCCGCAAAGAACATAAACCCGAAAGCAACGCGGTTGACATGGCAGCAGCCATGGGGATTGACCTGTTAACAGAAGAACAATACCTGGAGCTACAGAAACTCGGAGATTTCGATGCGAAAACTTCGAGTTGGGTGAAAACACCTTCCAAGATCAGGGAACTCGGCGGCGCCCTCTTTGCTGACCGCCGCTACGGCCGTGTCTTCGTGTACCAGAACAGTGCGCCCTGTTACTATCGCGTCAGGGGTTTCCGTGGTTCGATAAAGGTCTAAATTCATATGACATGGTTTGCCTCGGCCTTTTTATGTCTTCATCCGATCTGGTCTGCCGTCCGTTCCGCATCAATGCGCCTGACTACTGATAGTTGAAACCTATGTCGTTCGAACAATTGTCCTATCTCGCGCAAATTGTCGCCTCGATTGGCGTGATTGTGTCTTTGATCTTTGTCGGTTTACAGATCAAACACAATACGGGCGCACTCCAGCGCAACGAGCACAATTCCACGATGGCGCAATGGACCGTGATCCGTCAGGCGATCGCGCGAAACCGCGACATTGCCGAGCTCATGACCGCCGCCCTTAGCGGAGAGCGCGCATTGGATGCTGCCGATCGGCTGAGACTGGAGCAGATGCTGCAGGAATACGCCTGGGCGTCTTTCCACATTTGGGACAGAACACAACGCGGCGTCTTTCCAAAGGGAACTTTCGAAGCGACGGCAGGGATATTCCTGTGCGGCCTGCTCACAACGCCTCGTGGCGGGACCTGGTGGCGCGACGCCAAACATACCGGCTTCATTCCGGGGTTCGTCGCGGACGTCGACGCCGTGCTCGCCAAAAATGGCGGAGCGTCCGTCGCGCTGAACGCGGACAAATCTATTTCTTAATTCGCGTGATCAACGTGTCGGCGATGGTTGCCGGCGTTTCGGCGACGGCGATGCCGGCAGCTTTCATTGCTTCGATTTTTCCGGCGGCGGTACCCTTGCCGCCGGAAACGATCGCGCCGGCGTGACCCATTCGTCGCCCCGGAGGCGCAGTCATTCCTGCGATGAACGCCGCGACTGGTTTCTTGCAATTTGTTTTGATCCACGCCGCGGCTTCTTCTTCAGCTGATCCGCCGATCTCGCCGATCAGAATCATCGCGTCGGTATTTTTGTCGTCGTTGAAAAGTTTCACGGCATCGAGATGCGACAACCCGCCGATCGGATCGCCACCGATGCCGATACAAGTCGATTGACCGTAACCGCGCGAAGTCAGTTGCCAAACCGCTTCGTAGGTAAGCGTGCCGGAGCGCGAGATCACACCAACCTTTCCCTCTTTATGAATGTAACCGGGCATGATCCCGATTTTGCACGCGCCGGGCGTGATGATTCCCGGACAATTTGGTCCGATCAGTCGCGTTCGTTTTCCGCGCATTTGCGCTTTGACGCGCATCATGTCCATCACCGGAATTCCTTCGGTGATGCAAACAACAAGATCGAGATCGGCGTCAACGGCTTCGAGAATTGAATCCGCCGCGAATGCAGCCGGCACGAAAATCATCGACACATTGCAGTCGGTTTTCTGGTTCGCTTCCCAAACCGTGTCGAACACCGGGATTTTGTCGTCGAACATCTGTCCGCCTTTCCCCGGCGTGACTCCGGCAACGACATTCGTCCCGTACTCGATGCATTGCCGCGCATGAAACGCGCCGGCGCTGCCGGTGATTCCTTGAACGAGCAGCCGCGTATTTTTATCAACCAGTACAGACATGGGATCAATGACGAAGCTCGAATGACGAATGACGAAATAATGACGAAGCTCGAATGACCAAGAACCGCACCGTCATCAGCGCCTTATTTTCGGATTTCGTCATTCGAATTTCCTTCGGGCTTCGACCTTCGGATTTCGTCATTTTTTCTTTCGTTTGTGAATGAGCAGTTTGTTCCCGTCCGGGTCACGGAACTGCGCCATCCAGCAAACCGGCGTTTCTGTTTTCTCGATGTCGAACGCGACATCACGCGATTTTAGTTTCTCGTAAGTGCCGTCGAAATCGTCGACTTCGAACGCAACTGAAGTTCCGTCGCGCGACGGTTTCCAGGCGGGATGAGAACCAACCCCGATCGTCACCGGCCCGATGTCGTACTCAACCCACCCACCTTCCATGGCCGTGGCCGTGGGCTTCAACTCAAGCTTTTCCTGATAAAATTTTCGCGCGCGTTCCTTGTCGGAAACAGCGATGGCAATAAATGCGACTTCGTTTGTGATCATTTTGGTTTCAGTTTGTGAATGATAATCTTGTTTCCGTCCGGGTCCTGCACGACCGCCATGCGACAGACAGGGCTCTCGACATTTTCGGTATCAAAAGGGACCTTCGCCTCTTTAAGGCTTTTGATGGCGCCCTCGAAATCTTCGACTTCAAGCGCGACACTCGTGCCGTCGGGTGATGGTTTCCATTGGTCGCCCACGCTGCCGATCGCGAGAGTGCCGTCATCGATTTCGTATTCAATCCACACACCTTCGCCGAATTCGGCCGAGGTTTTTAACCCGAGCACGCCTTCATAAAATTTTCTCGCCCGTTTGATATCGGTCACCGGAATTCCAACAAACGCGATGTTCTTAATCTTCACGTGTAATTGCCTCGTGTTTGAGCCAATCGGCCAGTAATCCTGTTACTTTCGGATCGAATGGCGCGGCCTTTCCTTTGAATGCGTCGGCAAAACTCAGGTAATGCTGAAACGTGTGCCCCATCTGTGGGACTTCGTATGAAAGGGCCAGTTGCCGGTTGGAATTCACGTAGGACGCGATCAAGCCGGCATCCTCCGGACTCATGATCCAATCGAACTGACCGCGCAGCGCATAAGTCGCAACTTTCACATTCGACCAGGCGGCGGCGAGATTTAGTTTTTGCAGCTGTTCGTAAAACGCCAGCGGTCGTCCATACAGATGCGCGTGATCCTTACCTTCCGGCCAAAGTTCCTCCAATTGCGGTTGTTCTTTTAGAATCGCGTCGATTGTCTGGCCTTTGATCAGCCACTCATAATAAAGCGTGGCGACATTTTTCATCCGATCACTCACTTCGGCCGGAGATTTGCCCATCAATGCGAAACGCCGTCGCTCGATCTCGAGCATGTGCTCAAACCAGGTCTTGGCCCAGCCGCCAACCGAAATGTATCCGCGCACCTGACGCTGTTCCGCCTCCGATTCCGGAACCAGGGGTGCAAATCCGCCACCGTTGCTGACGCCGAGGATGTAAACGCGATTCGCATCGATAAAGTCGTAATTCTTTAAAGCGCGAAACGCGGCGCGGTAACCGGCAAGCTCCGAATCGAAATCGGTTTCGCTGCAAACACCTTCACTGTCGCCGATTCCCTGTTTATCAACGCGAAACAAACTGAACTCCGGGAGTTGTGCCAGCCCGCGAAAAACCAAACCGCTCGCGTCTTTGGTGTCAGCCGGCGCTTCCACCGAATCGCAGCTCAACCAGCCGGCGACAAAAATCACTGGAAGTTTTGCTTTTGCGCCGCGCGGCTTGGTGATGATTGTTCGCAAACGTTTTCCGTCCGGCGCCGTTACGGAATCGTAAATGACATCGACGTTCGGGTAATTTTCGCGCGGCGTTTTGGCTCTCCGCGGAAGTTCATCGGCACGCGCGTAATGGGTTACTCCAAAACACACAAGCAATAGCGCGCGAAATCCCAAATCCCAGGCACCAAATCCCAGGGAAGGTTTCAAACTAAATAAAGCCAAAAAGCGAGGAATCATGCTCCGCTTGATTTCGAAATAATCGTGGAAAAGATGAGCACCAGTTCGCGAGCTTCGCCGGCCAATGCGTCTCGTTTTGCCCCGTTCTCTTTATTTGGACCAGGATCAACGAGTCGTAAAAAGAGACGCGTTTCTTTTGCTTCCTTTCTGCAAATTTTCACTCGCATCAGAAAATCCTTTTTGCTGAGAGCCCCATCCGCCTCGATCCAATTTGCCGCGACCGAACCGGAAGCTCGCACGAGTTGGCGCACATCTTCCATATTGCTGATATTTCGCGGCAGACTTTTCACAAAGTTTCGGATGGCCTGAGCAAATTGTAATGTTCGATCTTCAAGATCGCGTCTAGGGGGATTTTCCACGTTTGTTTTAGCTATTTGGGTTTTGGTTTTTTGGATTTAGCCTTTGACGTTTACTTGGGATTTGGAGCCTGGGATTTGGGGCCTGCCGCAGCAGCGGCTTTGACTGCTTTCTGAGCGGCGTCGGCCAGATCGTCGGCCGGGATTAGTTCGACGCCGCTTTTCTTGAGGAGTTGTTTTCCTTTTTCAACGTTCGTTCCTTCCAGTCTGACAACAACCGGAACCGAGAGCTTCACCGTTTTCGCTGCATTGATGATCCCCTGCGCAATCACATCCACTTTCATGATCCCGCCGAAAATGTTTACCAGGATCGCTTTCACATTCTTGTCGGCGATCAGAATCTTGAACGCTTCGGTCACCTGCTCTTCAGTCGCGCCGCCGCCGACGTCGAGAAAATTGGCCGGATTGCCGCCGTAAAATTTAATGATGTCCATTGTCGCCATCGCGAGACCGGCGCCATTGACCAGACAAGCAATGTTTCCGTCGAGCCCGATGTAGTTGAGTCCGTGCTTTGAAGCTCCGACCTCGCGTGGATCTTCCTCCGCGATATCGCGCATCGCCGCGATCTCCGGATGTCGATAAAGCGCGTTGTCATCGAAGTTAAATTTCGCATCGAGCGCCAGCACAACGCCTTGTTTCGTTACCACCAGCGGATTGATTTCCACCATCGAGCAATCGCAGCCGACAAACGTGCGGTACAACCCGTCGAACAATTTCGTCGCCGCTTTTGTTTGCGATTGCTCGAACCCGAGCTGCTTTGCCAGTTTGCGTGTTTGAAATGGTTGCAGGCCGGCCAGCGGGTCGATCGGTTCGCGAATGATTTTCTCGGGCGACTTGGCCGCGACGGTTTCGATTTCCACCCCGCCTTCGGTGCTAGCCACAATCAGCGGCGCAGCGCTGGCGCGATCGAGCAAGACCGCAAAATAGATTTCGCGCGCAATCTCAGCCGATTCTCCCACCAAAACTTTGTGCACCACGCGACCGGCGGGTCCGGTCTGATGCGTAACCAAAGTTTGGCCGAGCATCTTCTCGGCAACGTCTCGCGCTTCCCTCGGCGATTTGACGATGTGGACGCCGCCCTTGAATCCGTTTTTGAAAGTCCCCTTCCCTCGTCCACCGGCGTGGATCTGTGCTTTGACCACAAGTCCGCCATTCGGACGGACTGGTCCTGTGGCGAGATCGACAGTCCGAGCCGGACTGGGACTAACCAATTCGCGCGCGATTGCTTCAGCTTCATCGGGAGTCGACGCGACTTTCCCGCGCGTTGTGGCGACGCCGAATTTCTCCAGCAGCTCTTTGGCTTGGTACTCGTGAATATTCATCACGCGGTAGCGAGCAAAGCCTTGAAATGTGCGGACGGCAATCGAAATTCGGTGCGCATGGCCGCGCACAACGAGACCGCAGCGAAGATCAACAAAGCGTTAGCAAATAAGCAACTGCTTGAATCAGTCGCGAAAAATATTCGTGATCTGCTTGCGGGCGCGCCTTCCGAACTTTATGCGCGTGTCGTCGGCGAACTTATCGCGGGCGAACATTGGGATGAGCTAAACGATCGCTTCTACAAAACGCTCGAGTTTGGCACCGGCGGGCTGCGCGGACGCACGATTGGAAAAATCGTGACCAAAGCCGAACGCGGGAACGCTGCACCTGACGAACGACCACAATTTCCTTGCGTCGGCACTAACGCGATGAACTTCGCGAACGTCAATCGCGCCACTCAGGGGTTGGTCGCTTACGCGAAAGAGTGGCACGCCCAAAATAAAATCGATGCGCGACCGAAAATCGTGATCGCCCACGACACGCGGTTTTTTTCGGACGAATTCACCGAGCTGACGGCGAAAGTCGCGGCTGAAAACGGATGCGACGCTTACATCTTCGACGGGCCGCGGTCGACTCCAGAGTTGTCATTCACGGTTCGACATGTAAACGCGACCGCCGGAATTGTGATTACGGCCAGTCACAATCCGCCGCATGATAACGGCTACAAAGTTTACTTCGCCGACGGCGCTCAAGTGATCGAGCCGCACGCGAACGGGATCATCGCAAAAGTAAACGCGATCAAAAGTGAGAGCTACGCACCGCTTCCGAAAGATCGACAAGGAAGCGTCAGGACTCTGGGCAAAGATGTCGATGACGCGTATATGAAGCGGCTCGAAACATTGATTGTTGATCCGACTGTTTTGAGCAATGCCAAATCCCTGCGAATTATTTTCACGCCGCTGCATGGAACCGGAGCCGTCACGCTTAAGCCGATGCTAAAGCGGCTCGGGTTCAATTTCGAAGTCGTTCCGGAGCAGGAGACATTCGATCCGCGATTCAGCACCGTGAAATCTCCGAACCCGGAAAATGCCGAAGCTCTGACGCTCGGAATCGAGCTCGCTAAAAAAACGAATGCCGACGTCGTCATCGCGACCGATCCCGATTCCGACCGGCTCGGCGTGGCCGTCCGGAGCGCTACCGGCAAAATGAAATTAATCAGCGGTAATCAAATTGGCTCTTTGCTCGCCTACTATCGACTGAAGAAGCTTTTCGATCTTGGAATCCTGAACAAAGAAAACGCATCGCACGCGGTTGTGATCAAGACTTTCGTCACCACCGATCTGCAAAAAGTAATTTCGGAACACTTCGGCGTCCGCTGCGTCGACACTCTGACCGGCTTCAAATATTTCGGGGCCAAGCTCGACAAATACGAGCGCGCGTTACCGGCGGAAATTCGTACGAAGTATCGCCAGCTTTCCGAAGAAGAAACGCGCGCTGCGCGATTGAAGTATTCTTCATTTTACGTTTTTGGGAGCGAAGAAAGTTACGGCTACAGCGGCGCCGATTTTGTTCGCGACAAGGATGGCAATGCCGCCGGGATTATGTTTTGCGAGATGGCCGCCTACGCGAAATCCCGCGGCCGCACGGTCGATCAATTGCTCGATGAGGCCTTTGCCGGCTTCGGCTATTTCGACGAGAAGAACGCGTCGCTTTATTTTGAAGGCGCGGAAGGCGCGGACAAAATCGCGCGTTTGCTCGAATCCTATGCCAACACACCGCCTGATGAGATTGCCGGATCAAAAGTTGTCGGCGTCAGCGATTTCGAGAAGCAAACTATTCGCGACGTCGAAGGCGACGTGATTCCGAAACAGAAGATGTCGATCTTCGAGTTGGAAGACAAAACGCGAATTGCGGTGCGCGGTTCCGGCACCGAGCCGAAGATCAAATATTACATCTTCGTGCAAAAGCGGCCCGACAAAGAAAAGTTCAGCGCCGAACAACTAGACAAAATTAAAACCAATGTCGGCCGCCGGCTCGAAGACATTTGGGATTGGATTGAAAAGGATGCACATGCGCGTCTAAAATGATAAGCTGCGCGGCGTCGGGATCGGTTCAAAAATCGGTATGAAACGGGAGATCAATTTGAGCGGAGGCGAGATCACACTGTTGAAGACGATGGGGCTTTCCGGCACGCCGGTTTACGGGAAACTGCTCATTGAGCGCATCGGTGAGATGGAGTCGGCCGAATTTCTGGACGAGTTGGCCGGGCTCATTTCGCAAGGTTACGTTCTTTGCGACAAAGTAAACGTGCGGACGATGGACGATGTTGAACGCGCCGTGTTTCGGGTGAACGCTTCCTACGCGCGCGATCTCCGCGACGCCCTGCATCCCGGGCGCCGACGAGAAGAAAAGTCGCGACGTCGTCGACGCGAGTGAATTCGCGCGGTGATTAAGAAAGCGCTTCCTCTTTGGCCGTGGCTCGCAGCAATCGCGACCGGATTGCTGGTCACCGCTTGTTTCCCGCCGTTCACTCAAAGCTGGCTTTGCTGGATCGCGCTCACGCCGCTCATCGTGGCAATTTGGTTTTCGGGTGAGAACTCACGCCGGCGCTGGCTGCGCAATCTGTTGCTCGGTTATCTCGCCGGGATTGTTTTCTTTACCGGCACCTTCGGCTGGCTCGGCGCGCTCGGTGATTTGTACCAAGACTTTTTCCTGCACGGACTCTCGTTCCTGTTGTCGATCTATCTCGGACTCCATTTCGCATTTTGGGCTTGGTTCATCGGCTTGATAAAACCTGAGGCGTTCACTGCTTCGTGGCGAAATTTGCTAGTTGCATTTGTAGCAGCGTCCGCGTGGGTCGCGCACGAATGGACGCGCGGTTGGCTCTTCACCGGTTTTGGATGGAACGGTCTCGGTGTCGCCCTTCACGCCGAGTGGCCGATGATTCAGATCGCCGAATTCACGGGCGTGGTCGGATTGTCCTTCGCCATCGCGTTCGCGAACATCATCGCGGTGACAACCCCGTTGCGCCTGTTTGCCGAGGCGCGAACGCACCGAATGCGACCGCATTTCGATCTTACCCTGACAATGGTCGGCATCGTTGCCCTCCTCGCCTTCGGTTTGCACCGCGCGCAAGATTCGTCACCCGCGAAAACCGTTCGCGTGGCGGCGGTCCAGGCCAGCGTGCCACAATTGCAAAAATTCGATCCGCGGTTTACCGGCGAAGTTTTCGAACGTTTTCGGCGACTGAGCGAGATCGCGCTGGGCGCAAATCCGCCGCCAGATTTGCTGGTTTGGCCGGAAAGCTCGATGCCCGATCCGGTGCGCGATCAGAATTCGGAGAGTTATCGTTTCATCGCGGATTTTTCAGCGGCTATGAAAACGAATTTGATGCTGGGCACGCTCGATGCCGAAGACAGCCACGATTACAACGCAGCGGTGCTCATCTCGAACGGCGGCGAGCAGGTGCAAATCTATCGCAAGATCCACCTCGTCCCATTTGGCGAATACATTCCGCTGCGACATTCGTTTCCACTTTTCGCCGTGGTCGCGAGCACGTGGGTGCCGGGCGATTTTACCGCCGGCACTAAACACACGGTGTTTAATTTGACCAATACGGATATCCGCGTCGCGCCATTGATTTGTTTCGAAGATACCGTCGGCGATCTCGTCCGCCGATTTGTCCTCAACGGCGCGAATCTTCTGGTCGATGTAACCAACGACGGCTGGTTTTTACATTCGTCTGGTTCGAGCCAACATCTCGCCAACGCGATTTTTCGCTGCGTTGAAAATCGGCGCCCGATGGTCCGGGCCGCTAACACCGGCGTCACTTGTTTCGTCAACGAGTTCGGACGGGTCACTCAGATTCTGCAGGACGATACCGGCAACACCTTTACCGAAGGCGTGCTCAGCGGCTCGGTGAACGTTCCGCTCGCCACGGCGAGTCCGTCCGGTGGCGGACAAGATCGACATCTCACCTTTTACGCACTGCATGGCGAATGGTTGGCCGAACTATGCGCCTGCGCGACCGCAATCGTGATCGTCGTGAGTCTCGTTCGACGTGGAATGGGGCGAACACGATCGGTCAGGTCCTGATTAAGAGTCGAATTGGCATTTGACTGATCAGGCAAGCTTTCGCCTCGACCGGTCGAACGATTTTGGCTAACGAGTAGCGACAATCCTCAGAAATGGCCGGCCGCGTTTTCATCAGTCACTCGGAAAAGGACAAGACCTTTGCCGAGATGCTGTTGAAGGCGTTGGAGGACCTCGGCACAAATTGCTGGATCGCCCCGCGGGATATTCCTCCCGGAGGATCGTACGCCGATGCGATCATGCGATCGATTCAAGAGTGCAGCTGTTTCGTGCTCGTCTACACGATGAATTCAAACAGTTCACCGCACGTTTTGCGGGAAGTGGAACGCGCCTTGAAATTTGAGCGAAACATCGTTCCGGTCCGGTTCGATCAGTCCGAGCCGTCGCGCAGTCTGGATTACCTTCTCGCGACTGTGCAGTGGCTTTCGGCCGAAACCGCAACCGCCGAGGCCGCCGTCAGTCGTATCGCAGAGCAAATCTCCGCGTGCGTTGCGCCGCCGGAAGCAATCACGCCCGCGGCTCCTCGCCAAATACCAGCTGCAGCAATTCCACCCCCATCTACGAAAGGGAGACCCGGAACATCCAAATTTCTTATCCTCGGCCTTTTGGTTGTTGCCGCGATTTTGCTCACCTGGTTCGTTAGCCAGAAATTCGCCAATGCGCCTGCGCCACGATCCACTTCGTTGCCATCGCCGGCCACGCCGGCGCCGAAGCCAACCGCGGCGCTGTCAGTTTCGCCGGAATCGGTGGCGCAGAGCGCGACCGCGCCTTTGCTCTCGGTAGCGCCAACCGCCGTGGCGACGAAAACAATTCAGCAATCCGCCCCGGAACAGACAGACGCCGCGACTCCGGAAGGCATCTTGAGACGCTATTTTGGCTGTTTCGCGGAGCGCGATCCGGTTGCCGCTTATAACCTGCTGTCGACCGGTTTTCGCTCCGAGATGTCGTTCAAGAAATACAGCGCGATGTTTTCTTCGACCCGTGAAATTCAAGTCGACCAAATGAACGTGACAAACGATGGAGAAAACAAAGCGACCGTTTCGGTTCGATTTCGCGAGACCGATGCGGATTATCATCAGGCTTACTGGCAGGGGCCGATTGAGTTAGTGCGCGACAAAGGCGAATGGCGCATCAAGACGCTCAGAGAATTGAAAAAGATTGCGGCACCGGAAGGAGGCCTAACCCAGCCAAAATTAAACGTCGCCACCGGCGAACCCAGTCGGCCGCCCGAGAAAACTTGGGACAAACCTCACGTCTATCTTCAATTGGCAAATGAATCGCAAAGGAGCGCGGCGGCAGATCTCAAGCGGCGACTAACGCAATTGGGTTGCGACGTTGTCGAAATTCAGAGCGTTTCCGGGAATGTGGATGTTCCAACGGAAAGTTCTGAGATCCGCTACTTTTCGACCCGCGATGCTGCCGAAGCACAACGCCTCGCAAACGAGGTGCAATCGTTCTTTCGCAGCACTGGAGTAATTGCCTATTTGCCCGAAGGCATGCCTTACGTATCGCATGCGCGCCAATACGAAATTTGGTTCTCTTCGGCGTTTCACTGAGTGGGCTGGTCTAGTGAACCCTGACGCCGCCAGGAAGGGTTGCCGATTCGCGATCCGGCTTACGTTTCACGGCGACCTTTCGTTCTTTTTGAAATCGAAAACGCCCAGGATCGAACGGCAGCTATCCGAAAGAACCTCGATCAAGGACGTGATCGAAGCCTGCGGCGTTCCGCATACGGAGGTCGATTTGATTTTGGCGAACGGCCAGCCGCTCGATTTCGCGGCAATTTTAACGCAAGATGTTGAGGTCGATGTTTACCCACCGAACCAAACGCACTCCCCACTTTTCCCAGAAGATCGATTGCAAGTGCGCAATATCGAGAAGTTTGTCGCTGACGGTCATCTCGGAAAACTGGTCCGTGACCTCCGGCTCCTCGGAATCGACGTCACCTACGACCCCACGGCCGAAGATCGACAATTGGTAAAGACGGCCGGCGATGAAGAGCGCGCCCTCCTCACCCGCGACCGACGCCTTTTAATGCATGCGGCGGTGTGTCACGGCTACTATTTGCGCTCACAAGATCCGCTGGAGCAAACCGTGGAGGTTTTGTGCCGATTTGCTCTCGGCTCAAACCTGATCCCATTTTCCCGCTGCCTTCGCTGCAATGCCCGGCTTGAACCGGCGAAGAAAGCCGAGGTCCTGGATCAGCTCGAGCCATTGACCAGGATTCATTATGAGCAATTCCGCCGCTGCCCCGGTTGCGGCCAGGTCTATTGGTCCGGCTCGCATTTTGACAAACTGCGCGCCCGCGTTGAGGAAATTCGCGCAGCTTTGGCTTAACTGATCTTAAAAGGCCGTGAAAGACATCGTCGTCTTCGCTCTCACGCTGATGGTGTTCGTCTCTCGGTGCGTCGGCTACGGAGAGACTGGACATGAAATTGTCGGTGGAATCGCGGACAAGCTCGTTGCCAACACAGCGGCGGGAGAAAAGATCCGCGGCTTGATCGACGGGATCACGCTGGAAAAGGCCGCGTTTATTCCGGACGAAATAAAAGCCTGGGATAAGATCGGTGTCGACGACTTGAGCGCGTTCCCGCATTACGCCGACCACGCGAAGATCGACAAACAGCTCCGCGATTTCTGGCGGGCGAATCCGCCAACGCAGGATTCGAAATCGCCGGTTCCATCGCACCATTGGTTTCATTATACCGATGTGCCAATTCTCAACGTCCATCGCTACTCCGACGGCATGACCGGCCGCACCCAATGGGACATCGTCCATATGATTTCCTATTGCGTCGATGTCCTCCGCGGCGAAATCCTTGAGAATAATCCGCGTAAAATTACCAGGCCGGTCGCGGTAATTTTGCTCGCGCATTATGTTGGCGACATTCATCAGCCGCTGCACGTCGGCGCTGAATATTTTAATCAGGCCGGGCAAGCGGTTGATCCCGACAAAAATCAATCGGGCATCGAAGACGAAGGCGGCAACACGCTCACGCTCCGGTTGATCCGCGGCACTCCGGAGGAAATGGCGCATCGCCCATTAACACTGCACGGCTTTTGGGATTACGAAGCTGTTATGGCCAATCTGCCTCCCTTATCACCGACTCTCTCGAAAGAAGAGCGCTACCGAAAGATCGACCAGGCGAAGCGACAATTGATCGATCGCTTCGTGAAAGAACCACCGCAGAACTGGCGGGCGCCCGCCAATATTGCGTTAAAGAATTATGGCGAATTCTGGGCCGACGATATTTTGCCGGTCGCGCGCGAGGCTCATGAGCGGCTCCGATTCATCAACGTGCATCAAGCGGTCGATCAGGAACGCACGGTCATGGCCGGCAATGCGCGAGAGAAAAATGCGCCCGACCACGTCGGTTACGCTGATTGGTCGGCCAAAACTGTTCGCGAAGAATTGCACAAGGCCGGATGGCGTCTCGCCGATCTGCTAACGCAAGCGATTACGTCGACATCGCCGACTTCAGCAGCGCCGGCCGTTTTAGAGCTTCACGACGCCGTGGTCGTCAACAACAGCGGCTTTGAGGTAGGGATGGTTCACCGAACCGCCCACAACGCCACTCCGGGTCGGACCGATTGACGTCAATCCACTTGCCTCAAAAGCTCAAGCGTTGAGGCAAACGTCTAACGTTAATGGGCAACGCTATTGGAGGCACTAGCTGGGAGCGTAAATCATCCCTACCTTCAGTCGATATGACAAAGATTACAAAAAAATCGCGTTCGCCGTGAAGCGAACGCGATTTTCGTCAAACGTTGTAGCCACGGCCCCGCGGGCCGTTGCGCCGGGCCACAGGCCCGCGGCTACAAACTAAATTAAGTCTCTGTCTTGGCTTTGTCCTTCTCGCCTTTGCATTCCGCCTTGAACTTGGCGAACTGCTCTTTGGTCAGGATGGTTTTCGCCTCCTGCGTGTATTTGGCTTCGCTCGCTTCCGAGCAGCCGGCCTTGTGATGCTCTTCCATCACAGCGTCCATCTTCGTCTTTTGCTCAGGCGTCAGATTGAGACTCGCCAGTGAAACCGAGCATGCCGGTTTCGCTGTGTTTCCGACTTTCTTGGTGCACTCGCCGTGTTCTCCGGCGAACAGCGTGCCCGCTGCAAACATTCCCGCCACTACCAACGCAATGAATTTGGTCATAGTGCAAAGTGAGACAGTCGCTTACGCGATGTCGTTCAAAGATTTAGAACCGTAGCCAGGCGCCTGTGGCGCTTCGGAAACGGCCCACAGGCCCTTGCTACACTTTCTTGGCCGATTTATTGCACTCGGCTTTCAACTTCGCGTATTGATCCGCTGACAGAACGCCTTGCGCTTTCTTCAGAAACGCTTGCCGGCTTTCCTTCGTGCAACCGGATTTCATGCATTCTGACTGCCACGCTTCGATTTTGCTCTTCTGATCGGTGGTCAGATTCAAGCTTGCGAGATTGGCGCACGATTGCTGATTCGACGCCTTCTTGGCGCAACACGCCATGTCGCCTGATTTGTCGTTCGCAAACGCGGACGACGTCATCAACATCGCGACTGCAACAGCTGCTGTTCCGATAATTTTAACCATGGCGCCTGATCAGACAGTTCCGTGTTGGAATTGTTCAATCGTTATCGCCCCGGATACTGCGCTCGGCCGAATACTCGATCGGGTCTTGGTTAAAATAGCGTTGCAGTTCCGCGTAGAGTGGTGGATGACGGGCACGCAGCGCGGATGGTCGCTCAAAAAAGGCTTCGATTGATACGGCGAAAAACTCCGCCGGATTCGTCGCCCCATAAGTGTCGAGCAAGGTCGGAATTCCGGTGTCATCAGCCGCACGAAGCGACGCAAACTCAGTCCGCATCACTTCGCGCCATGACTTTTGTTGTTCGCGTGACGCCAGCTCCGGCGCGCCATCCGCGGCCAAATTCTCGTAATCGAGTTGATGGGCGAATTCATGCAGGACAACATTCTTGCCGTCGGAAGGATCAGCCGCGCCAGCCTTCACCGCGTCCCAGGCGAGCACCATTGATCCCATCGTGCGACCAGTCTCGCCCAGTCGAAACATTTTCCCTTCCTCCCAGACAGGGCCTTCGACCGGGCGTTGTTCGTCTACCAGATAGGTCGACGGATAAACGAGAATCGTGAGCAGACGCGGGAAGTAATCCGTTCTTCGATGCAACAGGAGAAGGCAAGCCTGCGCCGCGATCGTCACCTGAATTTCGTCGTTGATCTCCAGCCCGGCACAACCTTCGAAACGTTTTTCGGCGAGAAACACCTGAATCTGATCGAGAAGTTCGGCCTGATCCGTCGCTGACAAGCGGACAAAGAACGCCACGTTGCGTTTAATTATCTTCAGCCATTCGTTTGGAAACGGCCTCGCTTTAAGCCGTTTTCGCTGTCGTTCTTTCAGGAACCCAAGGATCACGGCTGAATGTAGCGTTCCTATAGCGCCGGTCTAACGCTTGTAGCCGCCTCGCTCCGTCGAGGCGTCTGCGAAATTATGAAAAGAAACACGGCGACAGAGCGCCGTGGCTACAAAAATTCACGCTCGCCTTAGCTGCCCGTCAGCATCAAAATCAACTTGGAGGAGCTTCCTATGAACACACTCTCAATCTCTCGCCGTAAATTTGCTCATTTGCTCGGAATCGGCGCCGCAGCCGCGATCGTCCGCCCGCGAATCACGCTAGCAACGGAGCGACCGGCAACCAAAACTGCCTCAACCGGCTCGGTTGTCAGACTGAGCGCGAACGAAAATCCTTACGGACCGTCCGCGAAAGCGCACGAAGCGATGAAAAACGCGCACGGCGTTTGCAACCGTTATCCCGATGAAGCGAACGACGTGCTCATCGACAAGATCGCGAAGATCAACAACGTGAATCGCGAGCAAATCGTTCTCGGCGACGGCTCGAGTGAGATTTTGAAACTGTGCGCCGAAACGTTCACCGGACCGACTCAGGGGAAGCTCATTGCCGCCGATCCAACCTTCGAAGCCATCCTCGAATATTCGAAAGCTTGCGGCGGTGAAGTCGTGAAGGTTCCGCTCACTCCGGATTTCCATCACGATCTCGCGAAAATGGGCGCGGCTGCGCAGAAAGGTTTGATTTACATCTGCAATCCCAACAATCCGACCGCGAGCATCACGCCGAAGGCGGATCTGCACGAATTCATCGCCAAGACGTCGCCTGAAACGATGATCCTGGTGGATGAGGCCTATTTCCATTACGCCGACAGTCCGGATTACGAGAGCGTGATCCCGCTGGTGAAAGATCATCCGAACCTGATCGTGGCGCGGACGTTCTCAAAAATTTACGGCATGGCTGGATTGCGCTGCGGTTATGGGGTCGCCCAACCGGAAACGATCAAACGAATGCACGGCTTCCAAATGTGGGACAGCGTCAACGTGATGGCGCTGGCCGCGGCAAGCGCGAGCCTGGATGACGACAGTCAGGTAACAAACGGAAAGAAGATGAACAGCGAAGCGAAAAGCTTCACGCTCAGTGAGCTCGACAAAATGGGTTACAAATCAATTCCGTCGCAGGCCAACTTCATCATGTTCGATTGCAAGAAACCAGTTGTGCCGATCATCAAAGCGATGAAAGACAAAAACGTTGGAGTCGGCCGATTGTTTCCCGCCTATCCGAATCACATGCGTTTGACGATTGGAAAGAAATCGGAAATGGAATCGTTTGTCTCGGCCTTCAAGCAAGTGATGGCTGCCTGAGCACAACAGGCGCGACCAAGTTGTAGAGGTGCTTGTTCTCAAGCAGCTAATTAATAAAGAGGCGCTCGCCGCGGCGAGCGCCTCTACAACAAAAATACCCTGAAAGAAATTCCCCTCCGCCCCGAAATCTCTCCATGAACAAACGATCTCTCAGACTATTGCTGATTATGGCGGCCGCCTTCATAACGCTGAGCTCCACCCAAGCGGATAATTTCACCAAAGAAGAGCAAGCGCTTCTCGATAAAAACCGAACCATGGAAATGTACAAGCCCGACGAACACAGCCGGCATTTCGTTGCTAACATTGAATCGGCGACCGATCCGAAAACTGGAGAGAAGCGAAAAATTTCCAAGGACGCTTCAGCAGTCCTTTGTTTTGTCTTCGGAATGGAAGACGCCAAGCCTGCGCGCGAGCAAGGCCGCAGCATGGCGGAGTGTAAGTACAGTCCGCAGCAGGCCCACGAATTTCTGTTCGCCCAAGGCTGGGGCAAATACCACGACCGATTCTTCACCCGCTGTTACGTCCAGGAAGGCGAAGCCGCGTACGAAGCGACAGCAAAAGCTCAGCAAAAGCCCGCCGATCAATCATCCACTAGTTGATTTGCGATTGGTTAGAAATCCGAAATGGAATCGTTCGTGAGCGCGTTCAAGCAAGTGATGGGTTAATGATCAACCGACAACCAAGCCAACAGGCGAGGAGCGTAAGAACCGAGTTTGAATGCCGCGCTACGGTGTTGTTCCTCGCCTCGGTTCCGACTTAAGGTGAATTTCATGTTGTAGTTTGACCACGGAACCGTCCTTCAGGAACGCTCTTGCGCGCAAAACAAACGTCCCCCAGCCTGCCGTTTCCATCCTGAACTTTGTCAGGCGATCTGACACCTTGCGGATGGGATTGGCGAAACTTGGATGCAGTACGTACTCCACAGATTCTACTGCGTCTAGGTCCTGATCGGATCCATCTATAAAAGCTCCCCACTTCCACCACTCGTCCCCTGCATATTCCCAATCGTTACGAAGCCGTAAGTTCATCTCATTCTTCTCACTAATTCATTGTGGCTAAGCGGATAAAAATATTCCGTTTCCCATGTGCCCACAGCGTCCGTCTCAAGCACGATAGCCAAGGCATTCTCCTCGTTATCTACCGGAATATCTATTGTTAGGCCTCCGGCTTCCCATCGTGGCGCGCATGGAAATTTCTCCTCGTTCTGCGTTTCTCGGTAGTGAACCTTATAGTGTGCGCGCAATCCACCAGCATGTCTTGGCAGTGGCCTCCCCTCGAACCTAAGTGTAACCTTCAATCTGCGTCGACCACTCTTGGCGATCGCGAGTCGTTCGAATTGTCGCGACAAGAGCCAGTATACGATAATAAAACCAGCCAAACCGCCGCTCGTCTTAATCGAAGAAATTCCGAGAGCGCCAATTTTTCCATTTGCTTCGGCCAAGGAGCCCGTCACGCGAAAGAGGATTACAGCGAAAGCGAGCGAAAGAATACCGATTATTCCCACCTGGACGAGCTTATGATCCAAAAAGCGCATCGATAAGGGCGTAACAAAAAGTCGGTCTTGTTGTCGATCATCTTCGCTCCGCCCTTTGCTGTAGAGTTGCGGCGCGTGGCCGTGGAGCGCACGGTGCTCTGTAGATGAAGAATGCCGTTTACATTCTGGGAGCCGGAGCTTCCAAAGATTTTGGATTGCCGTTAGGAACCGAAGTGTTCGATTGCGCCGAAAAATTGGCGGCTGCGAGTAGCGTTTTCCCTAACGCAGCCCAACTCAAGGCGCTTTTACGCCAAGTCGAGAATCACTTGCATCGCATCTTTACGAATCTCCCGCCGAACAAAAAAGACTACCCCCCGCTTGAGGAAGTTCTGACGTTCTTGTGGGGCTGTAAGAAGGGCGAGCGCTTTGATTACAAGCAGAGAAAATTGATTTCACTCTTTGACAACGATAACGGCGTCGAAGGAGTCTTTGATACGTTCGTCAAGATGATGGCGGTGACGCTCGCCGGATGTTTACAGGTCAACCAGTCGCGGAATTCCACGCAAACATTCACCGAGTTCATCAAATCACTAGATTTTGAGAAGAAAAACATCTCATTCATTTCACTGAATTACGATGTCATCCTAGATAACGCCCTTCTGGAATGCGTCCAGCAGGGCATCATCACAGATTACACATATGGAATACCAGTATCGCATATAGAACAAACGTACAGAGACGCATCTGCTCAACAGTTGTGCAGAAAAGGCGGCGTCTTACTACTGAAGCCACACGGGTCACTGAACCTTGTTTTGTGTCGTCGACACAGACAATGTGACTGCGGCGAAGGCTTCTATTACAGCAAAACAAATCTGATCGCTGCCAACGCAACGGAGCTAAAGTGTCCATGCTGTCGCCGACGGCCAGAACCGTTATTAATTCCACCGCTTTTCAACAAACCGGACTATGTCGCACGGAAATCTATTCGGCGGGAGGGAACGTGGCGCAGCACTTCAGAAGTTTACAGGGAGTGGTACGTCGATCGTAAGATTAAAGAGATTTTGGGAACCGCTGACGACATCATCGTGATCGGGTACTCGATGCCGGCTTATGATTACGATTTCAAGACGTTGCTAATGACCGGCCTCATGCAAAACGAAAATAGGAGAAAAACTCGCCTGCGAATAATTACAAAAGCAAATGCAACTGACGCACAAAATCTAAAAGTGCAATTTGAGCGATTTGCAGGTTCCGCGGTGATTGAAGCATCTGATGGATTTTATGACTTTCTAAAGAATCGGGAAAATTAGCCAACCATCAGCGGTGATGGTGAGTCACTCTATTTTTCCCGAAATTCGAGGGCGCCGTTGCGGGCATCAACGTGGACGGTTTGGCCTTCGCGGACTTTGCCTTCGAGGATGTCGATCGAGAGCGGGTCGAGAATTTCTTTTTGAATGGTGCGACGAAGCGGACGCGCGCCGTAAACCGGATCGTAGCCTTCGCGCGCGAGTAACGCTTTGGCTGAATCGGACAGATCGAGTGTGATCTTTTGTTGCCCGAGCCGTTTCGACAAACCGCGCAGTTGGATTTCAACAATCTTCTTCAGGTCATCCTCGCTCAATCGATCGAAAATGACGATCTCATCCACTCGGTTCAGAAACTCGGGCCGGAAATGCTGTCGCAACGCGTCCATGACCAGACGCGAGCGCGCTTCCCGCGATTCTTCTTCGGTAATGAATTGGGAACCGATGTTCGAGGTCATGATGATGACCGTGTTCTTGAAATCGACCGTTCTCCCCTGCCCGTCAGTGATCCGGCCGTCGTCGAGCACTTGCAGGAGCAGGTTGAACACGTCCGGGTGCGCTTTTTCGATTTCGTCAAAGAGAATGACCGAATACGGCCGGCGCCGGACGGCTTCGGAAAGCTGGCCGCCTTCTTCGTAACCGACGTAACCGGGCGGCGCACCGATCAATCGCGCGACAGCGTGTTTCTCCATGTACTCGCTCATGTCGATCCGGATCATGGCGTTCTCGTCGTCGAACAAAAATTCCGCGAGCGCGCGCGAGAGCTCGGTTTTGCCGACGCCAGTTGGTCCGAGAAAAATAAACGAACCGAGCGGGCGATTCGGGTCCTGCAAACCGGCGCGGGCGCGGCGGACCGCGTTGGCAACGGCTTTGATCGCTTCGTCCTGACCGACAACGCGCTGATGCAAATGTTCCTCGAGTTTGACCAGTTTCTCGCGCTCGCCTTCCTGCAGTCGCGAGACCGGGATGTGCGTCCAGCTCGAAACAACTTCGGCAATGTCTTCCTCGGTCACTTCTTCGCGGAGCAATCTTCTCTGGGGAGCGCCCGCGCCCCCGCGGGCTGTCTTCGGCGCCCCCGCCGAAGAATCTTCCCCGCCGCCCGGCGAGGCGCCGGACGGAGCACGCGAGGCGCGTGCGCTCCCCTGCTCAACCGCGGCCAGTTTCTTCTCCAACTCGGGAATTCTTCCGTATTGAAGCTCGCTCGCCTTGGCCAGTTCACCGCGACGTGTTGCACGCTCGAGCTCGGTGCGGAGCCGATCGAGTTCTTCTTTCCATTTCCTCTGCTCATCGAGCAGTGCCTTTTCCTTTTGCCATTCGGCTTTGAGCGCGCCAGACTTTTCTTTCAGTTCGGCCAGTTCTTTCTCGAGCTTCTTCAATCGCTCTTTGCTGGCGGGATCTTTTTCCTTCTTGAGCGCCTGCTTCTCCATCTCGTGCTGCATGATCTCGCGCTCGAGCACGTCGATCTCGGTCGGCATCGAATCCAATTCGATCTTCAATCGCGAGGCCGCTTCATCGACAAGATCGATCGCTTTGTCGGGCAGGAAGCGATCGCTGATGTAGCGATTCGAAAGAACGGCTGCGGCGACGATCGCGCCGTCGGTGATGCGCACGCCGTGATGCACTTCGTAGCGCTCTTTCAGTCCACGCAAAATCGCGATCGTATCTTCAACGCTCGGCTCGTTCACCATCACCGGTTGGAAACGCCGTTCAAGCGCGGCATCCTTTTCGATGTATTTGCGATATTCATCGAGCGTGGTCGCGCCGATAGTGCGTAATTCGCCGCGCGCGAGCATCGGCTTCAACATGTTGGATGCATCGACTGATCCTTCAGCCGCGCCGGCGCCGACAATCGTATGCAGCTCGTCGATGAAGAGAATGACCTGGCCCTGCGAATCGGTCACTTCTTTCAGAAACGCTTTTAACCGGTCTTCGAATTCGCCACGAAACTTTGCGCCTGCGACCATCGCGCCAATATCCATCGCGATTAGCTTTTTGTTTTTCAACGACTCCGGGACATCGCCGGAAATAATTCTGCGCGCGAGACCTTCGACGATCGCGGTCTTGCCGACACCGGGATCGCCGATGAGCACCGGATTATTTTTGGTGCGGCGCGACAGCACCTGCATGATCCGCCGGATCTCGTTGTCGCGCCCGATGACCGGATCGATCTTTCCGCGCCGCGCGAGTTCGGTCAGATCGCGTCCGTATTTTTCGAGCGTCTGATATTTTCCTTCCGGGTTTTGATCGGTCACGCGCTGCGAACCTCGCACTTGTTGCAACGCCTGCATCAATTTGTCGCGGGTGACGCCGAGATCTTTCAGGATCTTCGCCGCCGGGACATTGGCCCCGCTCAGCGCGAGCAGGTAATGCTCGGCGCTGGTATATTCGTCTTTCAACTTCTTCATCTCTTTCTCCGCGCCGTCGAGAACGCTGCGGAGCTCGTTGGAAAGACGAAGATCGACGGATGCGCCGGTAACTCTTGGGCGACGCTCGAGCTCGCTTGCTAACCGTTCACGAAGTTGATTCGGCTGAACCCCGATTTTTTCCAGGAGCGGTTGAGTGATGCCGTCGGCTTGATCGAGAAGAGCGGACAGGAAATGCTCGTTCGTGATCTCCTGATGATTGAATTGCGAAGCGACGTCCTGCGCCGCTTGGAGCGCTTCCTGCATCTTCTGGGTGAACTTGTCGATCCTCATTACCTCAAAATAACGAACGCGACCGCGCGAGCAATCGTGTGCAACTCGATTGCAGGCCCCCGCCTGACCGCGTATGTGTCTCTGCGATGAGCGCGGAAGTAAAACTAGGTCCGGTAAAGGCGTTGGGCGTTTTGCACAACGCGCCATTCCGCCGCTACGTCATCGGCAGTTTGATCTCGGATACAGGCAGTTGGATGCAAGTGATGGCGCAAGGCTGGGTGATGGCAACGCTAACCAACAAAGCGATTTGGCTGGGAATGGCTAACCTCGCAGCGGGTTTGCCAATGCTGTTGTTGACACTGGTTGGTGGAGCGGCAGCGGATCGATTCGATAAACGCAAGATTCTCTTGATCACGCAGTTTGTTCAAATCGGGATCGCATGCGGAATTGGCTTTCTGATTCTTAAAGGCCAGATCGAGATCTGGCAGATTTTGGCCTTCGCCGTGGTCCTTGGGATTTCCAATTCTTTCGAAATGCCAACACAATCGGCGCTCGTCCCAGAACTCGTCGGACGTTCCGAAATTCAAAGCGGCATCTCAATCGATCGATCGGTTTTTCATGGCTCACGCGTGCTCGGGCCAACGATGGGCGGTTACCTGATCAAATGGTTAGGCACTGCCTCCGCATTTTTTGCAAACGCTCTGTCGTTTATTGCGCTCATCATCGCGATCTGGTCCCTGCCCGAACGCCGAAAGGGCACGGCAGAAGAAGAAGAAAAACGCGCGAGCGGAATCAAAGATGGTTTTCGTCACGTCGCGCACGACAAGGCGAGCCTGGCCATGGTCATTTTGATCGCTACCCAGGCGGTCTGCATTTTCCCGATCATCACCGTGATGATGCCCCTTTATGTGCGGCTCGTGCTCCATCGCGGCGCAGACGATCTCGGCTCATTAATGGGCGCATCTGCGATCGGCTCGCTCGTCGGCTCGATTTTTCTGATCGGTTTGCCGCGGGATAAACGTGTGCCGTTGATGATGATCAACGCGGTCGCAATTTCGATGGTAGTTGTCGGACTTTCGTTCGGACCAGGTTTCTACACCGCAATGGCATTATTAATTGTGAACTCGTTAGGCCTGGCCACGAATTTCGGTCTTTGCAGCACGATTGTTCAGGAACGTGCGCCGGATTATTTGCGCGGCCGCGTTTCAGCTGTGTTCATGCTCAGCTTCGTCGGCCTCATGCCTTTCGCCGGACTGGGCGTAACCAGTTTGTCCGACTTCATTGGAATGCCGACCGCGCTCGCGATTGCCGCGGTCAGCTATGGTGTGATCACGCTTTTCGTTCTGGCGCGTGTTCGCAAGCAATGCTCCGAGGTCGGAGTCTGCGAGACAAAACTCGAAACGCCTGCGCCGTCGGCCGCGACGATTTAACGTGATCGCGTTTTCGACCTGTTGGAATTCAGGCCGGCACACCGACGGCGGTGAAATGCTGCGCGAGATTGTCGATCTTGGCTTCGACCGGGTTGAGCTCGGCCACGGCATCCGCATTTCGCTGATGCCGGGCATTCAAAAAATGGTCGACTCAGGCAAAGTAAAAATCTCTAGTCTGCACAATTTCTGTCCATTGCCGGTCGAGGTTATGCATGCGTCGCCGGATTGCTATCAATTCTCTTCACCGTATGGAAAGGAGCGCGAACGCGCGATCAAGCAGACCTTTCAGACGATCGATTTCGCTGAGCGGCTCGGTGCACCATTCGTCGTCATGCACCTCGGCGAAGTTTCGATGCATCCGAACATGGATTCATTCGTCAAACTTGCGCGCAAAGGCGAGCTTCTTTCCCGCGATTACGTCCGGCAGAAAATTCGCGCCGTGGAAAAACGCGAGGCCGCTTCGGCGGCGCACATCGAGCGCGTGAAAGATTGCTTGAAGCGAATCGTCGAATACGGGGCGTCGAAGAAACTGAAATTTGGCATCGAAGGCCGCCGCGGTTACGAAGAAATTCCGAGCGAGCGCGAGCTGCCGGCTTTGCTTGATGAATTAAATTCGCCGCAAGTCGGTTACTGGCACGACTTTGGTCACATTCAAATCAAGGAGAACCTCGCCTTTCTCGATCACGTGGAATGGCTGCGCCAAATCGGTCCGCGCGCCTTCGGCTGTCACGTCCAGGATTGCATCTGGCCGGCGCAGGATCATCAGCCGCCTTTTGCCGGAGATGTCGATCTGGTGAAACTGGTGCCGCTGTTGCCAAAAAATTGCGCGTGGATTTGGGAAATGAGCCCGCGAAAAACCGCCGATGAAATTCAGCGCTCGGTTAAAATCTGGAAAGAGCATTTCGGCGCATGAAGAAAATTCTGATCACAGCATTGCAGCTTGCGGTCACGATCGCGCTCCTGATCTGGGTTTTTCATGATCCGCAGCAGCGCCATAAAATGGGCAAGGCTTTGCAAGAAGCCGACTATCGCTGGGTTGCAGCCGCCATCGTGGCCTATTTTATTGTCGAGATCGCTGCGGCAATCCGTTGGCAGATTCTCCTTCGCGTTCAAAAGATTCGACTCAACATCCAGCGCCTGACCGGCTTGTTTTTGATCGGGATGTTTTACAATCAATTTCTCCCCGGCGGAACAGGCGGCGATATTATTAAGAGCTATCTCCTGCTCAAAGAAACTCCGGATCACAAAGCGGGCGCCTTGCTCGCCGTTGTCTTCGATCGATTGATTGGGCTCGTTGCGCTGGTCACTATCACGGTCACGCTGGTAACTCTTCGTTTCGATTTGCTTTGGCGCACTCCGGTTACAGTTGAATCCGGTTTTACTCCGCATGAGCTCCTCGTCGCTCTGGGCATTTTGCTTGGAGCTTCGATTTCGGGTCTGGTCGCGAGTTTTATCGTTAGCGGATTCAATCTCTTCCATCTCTTGCCGCACAAATTTCCCGGCCGGGAGAAGTTAATCGAAATCGCTGCCGCCTATCATCTTTACGCGCGACATTGGATCGCGACGTTCTTTGCATTCGGCGCCTCGTTGCTCGCGCATCTCGCGACTTTCGCCACTTTTCTTTTCGTCGCCTACGCGCTTCATGCGGAAGACATGCGCAAGAGTCCGCCCGCGCCGGTTCCCGCGATCGACTTTTTCGCAGTCATGCCGATCGAGCGCACACTCACCTCGATTCCGATCAGCCTTGCCGGAATCGGCCTGCGCGAAAAGCTGCTTCAGGTCATGCTTAACAACATATGCGGCGTCACTGTCGAGAAAGCCAAGCTGATCGGATCACTCGGCTTTCTCGTGATCATGATCTGCTGCGCGCCGGGCGGCATTGTCTACTTTTTCTACAAACCGAGCGGCGTCGCGAAGCGCGTTAAGCTGAGCGAAATGCAACGTGAAGTGGCCACGGCGGAACATGAAATCCCGGAGCCGCAATGATTAAAGAAAACGTCCAACGCTCAACGTCCAACATCCAACGCCGAGCTCAGACAGCCCTTGTGCCATTTCTAATTCGATATTCGGCGTTCGGCGTTCGGCGTTCGGCGTTTTCTTTTTAATGCAAAAGAAAACAAAGTTTGCGCGAAAAGGCGGCGCCCGCTTTCGGATCGGCCGCCCATTCGTCAGCGCCACCTTCGCAATGACGGTGGACGGAAAAATCACGACGCGCGATTTCGCGCCGGTCGATTTCACTTCGCGCGAAGACAAACTGCATTTGTTTCGGCAGCGCGCGCTCGCGGATGCGGTCCTGCTCGGCCATAGCACGCTTAAACGCGACAACGTTCGTCTCGGTCTGCCGGAAGATTTGAAAGAAGAGCGAATCAAACGCGGCCAAACACCAGGACCGTTGCGCGTGATCGTTTCCAACGAAGGCAAGATCGACACCCAGCTGAAGATTTTTCAGTCCGATCCCGCCAAAGCGGGACCAATCATGATTTTCTCAACCAAACGAATGCCAAGAGAAATCCAAGCCGCTTTGCGCGAGAAGAACGCCACGCTCCACCTGAGCGAAACCAGAGATGTCGATCTTGCTGAGATGCTGCGGATTTTGCGGCGCGATTACAAAATTCGCCGAGTCGCGTGTGAAGGCGGACCGACTCTCTTTCGCTCGCTGCTCGAGCCCGGATTGGTCGACGAACTTAATCTCACGATCGCGCCCTATTTGTTCGGCGGAGCAGACGCGCCCACGCTGACGGGATTGAGCAGGAAATTTCTGCCCGCCAGCGTGCATTGCGTAATGAAGAACATGCGCGTTGTGGGCGATGAATGTTTTCTGACTTACCGGATCAAGTCCCGCCGGTAGCCGCTCGATTTACTTTTCCCGCTCGCGGACGCGGCACAAGTTCGCCGCCGCAATTCGGGCAAATCGAGCTCAACGAAGTCGCGCAATCGCCGCAGAACGTGCATTCAAAAGTGCAGATGTAGACTTCCCCATCCGCCGGCAAGGCGCGGCCGCACTTTTCGCAGTCTTTTTTCATTTCCAGCGCCATTGGAACAGGCGAATGTAGGCAAATTCTGCGCAACTGGAATGCACAAAACGAATTCAATTATCATGCAGGCGCCGAAGATGTCGATCTTCGAGACGGCTGCGAATCTGGAGCTATGGCCGAAAATCTTGCCGCACTATCGTTACATTCGCTATCTCGAGCGCAGTTCAACTCGCAATGTGGTAGTGATGGCGGCGCGCCGCTCCGGTATTCCGATTAAGTGGACTTCCGAGCAAATCATCGATCGCGAGCGAGTCGAAGTTCGCTTTCATCACCTGAAAGCGTTCAGTAAGGGAATGGACGTGGTATGGACATTCGAGGAAAAGCCGGACGGTGTCCTGGTGACGATCGTACACGATCTGCATTTCCGGATTCCCGCTCTGGCGCCGATCGCCGAACCGATCATCGGCGATTTCTTCACCTACAACGTTGCCAACAAAACTTTGCGTTGTATGAAGCGTTATGTCGAAACTCGCACTAGCCCGGTGACCGCATGAACCCACCTACGCCAAAGGCTCCGGCGCGGCAGGGTCGGCGACGCGTTGTCATCACCGGCCTTGGCCCGATCACTTGCATCGGCAAAGGCGTGGACGGTTTTTGGAAGGGGATTCTGGCCGAGAAAACCGGGATCGGTCCAATTTCAACTTTCGACGCGAGCGGATTTGGTGTGCGCGTCGCCGGCGAGATTCGAGACTGGGACCCGGAAGAATTTTTTCCGACACATCGTTTGAAACGACTGGATCGTTACGCGCAATTTTCGGTCGCGTCGGCGAAACTCGCGCTCGATGACGCAGGAATCGAATATTCGCACGGTAAACCACAAGACCGGATCGGCGTCAGCTTCGGCACCGCGCTCGGCGGCGTGTGCAAAGCGGAAGAGCAATACATTCGCTTTTTGAAAAAGGGCGCGCGCGGAGTTCAACCGACATTGGCCGTGCAGGTATTCGGCGGGTCAGCCCATTCGAACATCGCGATCGATTTTGGATTTCGCGGAGTTGGCACCACCAATTCCAACAGTTGCGCCAGCGGAACGGTCTCGGTCGGCGAAGCGCTCCGTTATATCCGCGACGATTTCGCCGATGTCATCATTGCCGGAGGCGCGGAGGCGCCGCTGACCGCCATCACTGTCGGCGCGTTCGATATCATCAAAACAATGAGTCGCTGCGACGATCCGCAATTTGCGTGTCGTCCATTCGACAAATTGCGCGACGGATTCGTCATGGGCGAAGGAGCCGCGTCCCTGATTCTGGAAGAACTGGAACATGCGCAAGCGCGAGGTGCGAAAATTTATGCCGAAGTCTTCGGTTACAGTTTAAACAACGACGCGTTTCACATGACGACGCCCTTAGCGAGCGGTGAGTCGTGTATCCGCGCGATGCGCGACGCACTCGCGGACGCGCAAGTCGCGCCGGAGCAAATCGATTACGTGAACGCCCACGCCAGCTCGACGCGACTGAACGACAGCGCCGAGACGATGTCGATCAAAGAGGTGTTGGGCGAGCACGCCAAAAAAATTCCGGTGAGCGGAACGAAGGGTTATCATGCGCACCCGCTCGGCGCCACCGGCGCGATCGAGGCCGCGCTCTGCGCGCTGGCGTTAGATCGACAATGGGTGCCGCCAACGATCAATTACCAAAATCCCGATTCGTCGTGCGATCTCGACGTCGTGCCCAATCACGGCCGCGCCGCTGAACTCAACTATATTATGAGCAATTCGTTCGGCTTCGGCGGGATCAATGCCTGCATCGTGATGGGTCGGGTGAGGTAGGGGCGGTTCACCGAACCGGCCGTGGGCGATTGGAGTCAATCGCCCCTACCTAGCAAGTCCGGCCGATTTTTCTTGGTGCGTTTGATCGCTTGCTCTTTTCGCCACTTCGCGATCTCGGCGTGATTTCCGGAAAGCAAAACTTCCGGAATTTTCCAGCCACGAAACTCCGCGGGTCGAGTGTATTGCGGCCCTTCGAGCAATCCCGTGCTAAATGAATCGTCGCCTGCGGAATGTTCGTGACCAAGAACTCCGGGCAGCAAACGCACGACCGCGTCGACCAGCACGACGGCGGCGATCGCGCCATTCGTCAAAACGTAATCGCCGATCGAAATCTCGAGATCGACAAGATGCTCGATCACGCGCTGGTCGACGCCTTCGTAATGACCGCAGATGACGATGAGATGCGACTCTTTCGAAAGATCTGTCGCCATGGTTTGATCGAATCGACGCCCGGCGGGCGACATCAAAATGACTTTCGGTTTCTGTAATTCGGCGTTGGACGTTGAGCGTTGGGCGTTCGGCGTTTTCTGTTTCAGTTCCTCCACTGCCGCGAAGATCGGTTCCGGTTTCATCACCATCCCCTGCCCGCCGCCAAACGGCGCATCATCGACGACATGATGTTTGTCGGTGGTCCAATCGCGCAGATTATGGATGCGAAGATCGACAATCTGATTTTCCTGCGCCCGCTTCATTATGCTCTCGCTCAGCGGCGCGCGGCAGATTTCAGGGAAGAGCGTAAGGATGTCGATCTTCATAGGTAGGGGCGGTTCACCTACCGCCCGCGCTTGCGGAGAATAATCAACGACGGGCGATTGAGGTCAATCGCCCCCACCTACTCGACGATTTCGAGCGTGGCCCGTTGTCCGTGACGCGACGCGGAACTGTTTAGCACCGCGCGAATGGCGTGAATCGTTTGGCCGTTGCGACCAATGATTCGGCCGACATCGCTTTGGCGAAGCTGCACTTTGAAGATCGTCATCTTGCCGCTCGGAATTTCCGTCAACACCATGTCGTCGGGAAATTCGACGAGCTCTCGAATAATGAACTCGAGGAACTCTTTCATGTCGACTCGGCAGGAGGCGGAGGAGGAGTTGCTTCGGCTGGCGCAGCCGCTGGCGCTGTTTCAACCGGGGCGGGTGCGGGCTTGGACGCCGCGGCGGCCGCGGCCTTTTTTGCTGCCGCTGCCGCATCTTTTTTCGCCGCAGCTTCCGGGTTTTTAGTTTTCTTGATCAAACTGCGCACGGTGTCCGACGGTTGCGCGCCTTTGCTGATCCAATGCTCGATCCGATCCAACTTCAACGTGCTGTTCTGTCCGACTTTCTTTGGATCGTAGGTGCCGACGATTTCAATAAATTTTCCATCGCGCGGACTGCGTGTGTCCGTGACCACCACTTTAAAATAGGGGCGGTTCAACGCGCCTTCTCTTCGTAATCTGATTGCAACTGCCATATTATTTTTTCATTCGCGCCATTTGCGCCATCATCTTTTTCATTTTGCCCGCGTTCTTCATCATCTTTTTCATCTGATCGAAGCGGCGGATCAAATCGTTCACCTCCGTGACGGTCGAGCCGCTGCCGCGAGCGATCCGCTGACGCCGCCGCGCATTTAGAATGTCGGGGCGGGTCCGCTCCTCGCTGGTCATCGAAAGCACGATGGCTTCCGTGCGCTTGAGCTGCTTCTCGTCAATCGAGAGGCCCTGCACGTTACTCATGCCCGGTAGCATGCCAAGCACATTTTCGAGCGGCCCCATTTTCCGGAGCATTTGGAACTGGCCAAGGAAATCGTTCAAATCGAACGACGCGTTGCGCAGTTTTCGTTCGAGGCGCTCCGCATCTTCGATCTCGATCGTTTCAGCCGCTTTCTCGACAAGGCCGACGACGTCGCCCATTCCGAGAATGCGGCCGGCGAGACGCTCCGGAACAAAGGCTTCGAACTGATCGAGTTTTTCACCGGTGCCGACGAATTTGATCGGGCGCTGCGTCACTTCGCGCATGGACAAAGCCGCTCCGCCGCGCGCATCCCCGTCGAGCTTGGTCAAAATAATTCCGGTGATTTGCAACGCGTCATTAAAATGCGTTGCGACGCTGACTGCCTGTTGACCGGTCGCGGCGTCGACAACGAGAAGCGTTTCCTGCGGTTGCAAAAATTCTTTTAGTTGTTTGAGCTCTTCGATCAACGCGGCGTCAATTTCCTGCCGGCCCGCCGTGTCGAAGATGTTGATGTTCGTTGATTCGCGATCTTTCCATTCGAGAGCTGCGGCTGCGGCGCGCTGCACATTTTTCTCGTTCGCATCCGGCGTGAAAGTTGGAACGTCGATTTGTTTCCCGAGCGTGGCGAGTTGTTCGATCGCTGCCGGTCGCTGCAAGTCGCAGGCGATGAGCGCAGGCGCGCGACCTTGTTTCTTCAGCAGACGCGCAAGTTTCGCTGCTGAAGTCGTTTTCCCCGAACCGTTCAGCCCGACAATCAAGATCCGGTGCGGCTCGCCCAGATCAAGCGGCATGGCGTCGCCCCCGAGCAAGATCGACAATTCATCGTAAAAAATCTTAACGATCTGCTGACCGGGAGTGATGCTGCGCAGAACGGCTTCGCCGAGCGCTTTTTCCTTAACGCGCGCGATGAATTTTTTCGCAACCTCAAAATCGACATCGGCTTCGAGCAATGCCAGCCGCACCTGGCGGAGCGCGGCGTCAATGTTCGCTTCGCTGATCGTCCCGTGGCCGCGAAGATCCTTAAAGATCTCCTGCAGCTTGTCGCCCAGTTGCGAAAACATCTCTTAGATTGGAGGGCGTCCGCGCTGTCGACGCCCTAAAATTCTTGGGGTACGACGGCGCGTGCCCCTCCAGTCCTATTTTTTCGGCGTCGCGGCCGGAGTTGTCGCCGCTGGGGCTGCGCCAGACTCGTCGATTCCGAAAGTCCAATGCGCTTCGACCTTTTTGTCGCCCGATTTCGCCGTCAAAATCACGGTGCAGTTTTTGTCACGCAGTTTTTGCGTTACCTGATAGGAAACCACGCCGGTCTTTGGATCGAACGATGCCGGAACAACTCCCAGCCCGCTGACCCGCAATTGTACACTGGCGGGATCGATTTGCCCGACCGCGCTCAGGTTCGCCTTGATCAGCGGCAGCGCGCTCCGAACGGTTGTGCCGTCCGCCGGCTCGGTCTGCAAATTCTGCGGGCCTACCACGGCAACTGCGGGCGCGCCCGGGCCACCGCTCGTGGTGGCAATCATTTTCACCGCGTCCTCAAAAACTTTTGGCTTGTTCGCTTCGATCGCGTAACGGCCGAGCGCATCCATCGGGGAAGTATAAGTAATCGGCTGGCCGTAAACGGTGAACATCGCTTCGTAGCCGGCGTTGCGCGCAATTTCTTTCACGTGCTCGTTGTAATTGCCAAACGGCACGGCGAAGCAGTTCACTTTAATGCCGAGCCGTTGTTCCAGAAGTGTCTTGCAGCCGACGACTTCATTTTGAACCCACTGCTCGTACTCGGCGCCAGTCAGTTTCTTTTTGGTCCTTTTCCCGCCGGGTTCAACGACCATGATGGTGTGCCCTTCGCGCAAATCCTGGTGCGTGGCCGAGTGCGCTTCAATGTCAATGCCGTTATCGCGCATGTCGGCGAGCATTTCCCACGTAATTGCCTGTCCACCGCCGAGGCTGGCTCCAGCCACGCCTTCGGTGTAGATGAACATGGTAAAGGTGTAGCCGAATTTTTTCATGATCGGCCACGCGACTTCGTACTGGGATTTCCAGCCGTCATCGAAAGTGATCACCGCGCAACGTGGCGGAATATTTTTCTCGCCGCGCTTCCAAGCCAGCAGATCCTGCAAACTGATCACAGTGATGCCTCGATCCTTCAGCTCCTTCATTTGCGCTTCGAATACCGCCGGCGTGATTTCGGTGCCGGGGTAACGGACTTTGTCGACCAAACGGTGATAGCAGTAGATAATGGTCTGGGCGGTTTGATCGACTACCGGCTTGGAAACAGTCGGGGCAGGTGCGGCGGTCGCGGCCGCTTTCGGAGGGGTCGGTTTCGCCGCGAATGCGATGCTGCAGGTCAGAGCTGCACAGAGGGACGGATACAAGAAGAATCGGGTGCGCATAGTTAGAGTTAACGCCTTTAAATCCGGTGGCGCAAAAAACAAGCGGTTTTTCTGTAAAAGAAGAAACTTCGGCGCAAGCTTTGCTGCCGTAAAGAGAACCCCTGTCCATCCAGAAACCTTTGGCGAAACAACGAGTTTTAATGTAAGAACGCCCGATGTTTCGATTCAGTTACCGCCTTTCACTCGTTATTGCTTCGGGCTTTCTCGCTGCTTGCGCCACCGGACCGGGGCCGGTTGAGACCGGTACCCGAGACACCAGCAAATCTTTCAGCACGGTGGTTGTCGATGCCGGACATGGCGGCAAAGATAATGGCGCTTATCGCAAATTTGGCGGCGCGGAGAAAATCGCCACACTTGATGTCGCGAAACGGCTTTCCCGCAAGCTGCGCGAATCGGATCTAAAAATCGTGATGACGCGCACGACCGACGTCTTCATTCCGCTTGAGCAACGGGTCGCGATCGAAAACGCCCAAAAAAATTCGATCTTCGTCAGTATTCATTTTAACGATTCGCGGCGGCGCGGTATTCACGGATTCGAAACGTATTATCATTCGGCGAATTCATTTGATCTGGCCCATCGGATCCAATCGAAACTGATGACCATTTCCAATTCGGCCAATCGCGGTGTGCACACAGCTAATTTCCGCGTTTTGCGATTGGCAAAATATCCGGCAGTGCTGGTCGAGTGTGGTTTTCTCAGTAATCGACTCGAAGGCGGCGAAGCGCGCGATTCCGAATATCGCGAAGCTCTCGCAGACCGGATCGCGGAAGCGATCGTGGAACAGCGTTACGGTGCAGGTGTATACAAAGCGTCGAGAAGCGCAGCAGTCCAACCGCCAAGCGAAAGTACGGTTCTTGCGCCCTCGAAGCTAAAACGCGACTAGAATTCTTTGCCGCGCTCTTCGCGCCCGATCGCTGAGAGAAAAATTATCACGAGAAAGACAACCGCTTCCACCAGCGCCATCGTGAGCGCGTAATTTGGTTCTCCGTTTGCCATGCGGAAATGTTCCGCCAACCACGCTTGTTGCTGGGCGGCGTAGGCCGCGGCGAAAATTTCCCAACTGATAAGCGAGACCGGGAAAGGTGCCGCGAAATTCCGCCGGGGAAAGCTCGTTCAAATGGACCGGCACAACTCCCCAGGCCCCTTGCACCATGAACTGCATCAGAAAACCGCCCATGATAAGCAGCGCTGTATTCGGCACCAAAATCCAGATTGGAATTAACAGCATCCCAAATGCAGCCGAGATAATAATGACGCGCCGGCGTCCCCATTGTTGGGAAAGAAAACCCATCACCGCACCGCCGCAGATCGCGCCGGTCGCGTAAACAATGCTGATCATCGATTTCGCGTTGACACCAAAACCGCGCTGTTTTTCCAAATACGTCGGATAGAGATCCTGGGTACCGTGCGACATGTAATTAAAGGCGGTCATGAGCAGCGCGGCGTAGACAAACAAGCCGCCGTGTTGCCTGATAAAGATCGACATCTTCAGTCGAGGTTTCTGCTCAACGCGCTGGCGTTGCCAGACGGGCGATTCCGGAACGTGCGCGCGAATGTAGATCACTAAAAACGCGGGTAACGCGCCGGCGACAAACAGTCCGCGCCAGCCGAAATGCGGAAACACAATCCAATAGACCAGCGCCGCGAGCAGATAACCGACCGCGTAACCTTGTTGTAAAATTCCCGAGAACAGCCCACGCGCTTGCGTGGGCAATGATTCCATCGCCAGCGACGCGCCAAGTCCCCACTCGCCGCCCATGCCAATTCCAAAAAGCGCGCGCAAGATTAGGAAGACCGTGAAATTCGGCGCGAGCGCAGTCAGCAACTCCATTACCGAATAAAAGATGATGTCGGCCATGAGCGGAATACGCCGGCCAAACTTGTCGCCGAGCCAACCAAAGATGAGTGCGCCGACCGGCCGCATCATCAATGTGAGCGTGATGGCAAAGGCAACTTTCGGAATGCTCTGGCCGAAATCGTGGCCGATTGGAACGAGCACGAACGTAACCAGAAAGAAATCCAGCGCATCGAGCGCCCAGCCAAGAAAACAGGCGACAAACGTGTTCCGCTGATCGCGATTCAGAAGTTTGAAGAGCCGAACAAATTCGAACCGCGCAATCCAATCGAAGAGCGCACGATAGAACGCGAGCACGGCTCAGATGTAGATGTCGATCTTGTTGTTGTCGATCTTGCGCTGTTTGATATCGCCGGCGATACCTTGACCTCACTTCTCTCAGCGCTCGCCCGGTCGCGATCCCGGGGAAGGCGCGAAGCGTCAGGTGAGGGCGTTTCTGCTTGGCGGAACTCGGCGCGATAAAACTTTTTGTGCTACCGTTTCCGGTGCGCTATCTCGTCAAAGCAAAAGTAAAAGCGGGCAAGTCGGAATCTCTGTTGCGTTCGATCGAAGATGGCACCCTCGGTAGGGGTTCTATCGCCGGCGACGAATACATTTATAATATGGGTGAAGCGCGCCTGAATGGCGACGGTGCCGCAACTTGGGTCGAGACCTGCTTTTGCGATCCGCCGTTGGAAGAAGAACGGCCCTACTGGGAAGAATATTTCGAACTCGTCAGCGTGAAGGACGCGCATTCACGCCGGAATTGCCGTCACGAGAACGGGACCGAGCCATGGGCTTGCTGCGATTGCGATTGCACGAAGAAACTGGAAGAGCGATTGGGCGGCCAGGGCGAATCATTTCTCGAGAGTCTGCACGAGAGCGTTTGAGGTAGGGGCGGTTCACCGAACCGCCCGCGCCAGTCCGGCTCGGACCGATTGAATCAATCGCCCCTACCAGCGCTCGTTCGCCAAATTATCCTGACGCGGAGAGAAGACGCAGAGGCGCCAGGCGAGGAGGACTCAATAACGCATCTACATATCATGATGCGTAGATTTGTTTCTTGAAGTTGGCATAAACACCGCTTAGTTCTTTGCCAGCATGCCGGACAAAATTCATCCAATAGAAAATCTGCTGCGCGAACGGATCGTCGTCCTCGACGGTGCGATGGGCACAATGATCCAGCGCCGGAAATTGTCGGAGCAGGATTACCGCGGCGAGAAATTCCGCGCCTGGAGAGGAAAAGACCTCAAAGGCAGCCTCGAGCTGCTGAACTTAACGCAGCCACAGGCGATCGAGGAAATTCATTCCTCTTATCTCGAAGCCGGTGCCGACATCATTGAAACCAACACTTTCAGTGCGACCACGATTGGCCTCCACGATTTTCTTTTTCAGGGCGAACCAGAAAACGGGCGGAAAGATCAAGGCTTTTTTCAGCGAGTGGTGAACGATGTCGATCTTCGCGAGCTGGTTCGCGAAATGAATTTGGCAGCGGCGACGATTGCGCGACGCGCGGCAGATCAAGCAACTAAGCAAACGGGCAAACGCCGGTTCGTCGGCGGTTCGATCGGTCCCCTCCCCGTGACTGCTTCCATTTCGCCCGACGTAAACGATCCCGGCTTTCGCGCGGTTAACTTCGATCAACTGCGGCAAACCTATTTCGATCAGGCAAAGGCGTTGCTCGAAGGAGATGTCGATCTTTTGATTGTCGAAACGATCTTTGACACGCTCAACGCCAAAGCTGCGCTGTTCGCTATCTCCGAACTTTTCGAAGACAAAAAAGTGCCGCTGATGATTTCCGGCACCGTAACCGATCGTTCTGGGCGCATGTTGAGCGGACAGACAGTAGAAGCGTTTTTAACTTCGATAGCACACGCGCAACCGCTCGTTGTCGGATTGAACTGTGCGCTCGGCCCGGACGAGATGAAACCGTACGTCGAGGAGCTTGCACGTATCTCGCCTTATTATTCAGGCGCCTACCCGAATGCGGGCCTGCCCGATCCACTCTCGGAAACCGGTTTTCCAGAAACGCCGCAGACTTTCGCGCCGAAACTTGTCAACTGGGCGCGGAACGGCTGGTTGAATCTCGTTGGAGGTTGTTGCGGAACTACGCCGGAACACATCCGCCTAATCGCGGACTCGGTTAAGAATCTTGCTCCGCGAACGCTTCCGGAACCCGCACTGACATGACCTTAAGACTGGCCGGACTCGAGCCGCTCAACATCACGCCCGAGATGGGATTCGTCGTTGTGGGCGAGCGCACCAACATCACCGGTTCGCCGAAGTTTTCGAAACTGATCCTGAACGGCGATTATGAGAGCGCGCTTGGGATCGCGCGGCAGCAAGTCGCCGGTGGCGCCAACATCCTCGACGTCAACATGGATGAGGGCATGATCGATTCCGAAGCAGTCATGACGCGCTTTTTGAATCTGATTCAAAGCGAGCCCGAGATCGCGCGAATTCCGATGATGATCGACAGCTCGAAATGGAGCGTGATCGAAGCGGGATTGAAATGCGTGCAGGGAAAATGCGTGGTGAATTCTATTTCGCTGAAGAACGGTGAAGAAGAATTTCTGCGGCATGCGCGATTGATCCGGCGGTACGGCGCAGCTGGGATCGTGATGGCGTTCGACGAACAAGGTCAGGCCGACAATTTTCAGCGCAAGATCGACATCTGCGCCCGCGCTCACAAACTTCTGACTGAGCGCGCGGCCTTTCCGGCGAACGACATCATTTTCGATCCGAACATTCTCACCGTCGCAACCGGTTTAGAGGAACATCGCAATTATGCGGTCGATTTCATCGAAGCCACTCGCTGGATCAAAGCAAATTTGGCCGGGGTGCGCGTCAGCGGCGGCGTAAGCAATATTTCCTTCTCGTTTCGGGGGAACAACACTGTGCGCGAAGCAATGCACTCCGCATTTTTGTTTCACGCGATCCGTGCGGGGCTCGACATGGCGATCGTGAATGCGGGCCAGCTCGCGGTTTATGAAGAAATCGAGCCAGAACTGCGCGAGCGCGTTGAAGATGTGCTGCTCAATCGACGCGACGACGCGACCGAGCGCCTTGTCGATTTTGCCGAAAACATCAAAGCGAAGGGTAAAGCGAGGGTTAAGGACGAAGCCTGGCGCGCGCAGCCGGTCGAGGAACGACTAAAGCATGCGCTGGTCAAAGGCATTGTTGATTACATCGACATCGACACCGAAGAGGCGCGGAAAAAATGCAAGCGCCCGCTCGATGTCATCGAAGGGCCGCTGATGGCGGGTATGAGCGTGGTCGGCGATCTCTTCGGCGCGGGAAAAATGTTTTTGCCGCAAGTCGTCAAAAGTGCGCGGGTGATGAAAAAGGCGGTCGCCTATCTGATGCCGTTCATGGAAGCAGAAAAATCAGCCGGCGCGAAACCGCAGGGCCGGATCGTGATGGCCACGGTCAAGGGCGACGTGCATGACATCGGAAAGAACATCGTTGGTGTCGTGCTGCAATGTAACAATTACGACGTCGTCGACCTTGGCGTGATGGTGCCGGCAGCGAAAATTTTGGAGACCGCGCGGCAGAAAAAAGCGGACGTAATCGGATTGAGCGGACTGATCACTCCGTCGCTCGACGAGATGGTCCATGTGGCCCAAGAAATGGAGCGGGAAAATTTCAAATTACCGCTGTTGATTGGCGGAGCCACGACCAGTCGCGCACACACCGCGGTGAAGATTGCGCCGCATTATCACGAAAGCACGATCCACGTCTTGGACGCCTCCCGTGCAGTCGGCGTGGTCAATTCGCTCTTAAGCGCGAAACAAAGAGCGGCGTTCGACGCCAAGACTCGCACTGAATACGAGGCGTTACGGAAAGCGCATAGCGCGAAGATGCAGGAAAAGAAGCTAATCACACTTGAACAGGCGCGTGCGAATCGACCTCCGATCGACTGGAGCAGTTACGTTCCGCCGAAACCGGACTTCACCGGAACCCGGACAATCGTTCCGTCGATTGTCGAGCTCCGCGATTACATCGATTGGTCGCCATTTTTTCATGCGTGGGAATTGCGCGGAAGATATCCGGCGATTTTCGACGACCCAACCATCGGCGCACAGGCGCGCGAGCTGTTTGATGACGCGCAAGAAGTTCTGGACCGAATTACCGCCGAAAAGTCAATGACTGCACGCGGTGTCTTCGGGTTCTGGCCCGCGAACGCAGCCGGCGACGATGTCGATCTTTTCCGCGATCCCGCGGCTGCGGGACGTCGGGAGAAGTTGGCGACTTTTTATTTTTTGCGGCAACAAATGCGAAAGCCGACCGGACAGTTCAACCATTGTCTCGCCGATTACATTTCTCCGAAGACCGACGGTCAGAGACCGCCGCTACAAGATTACCTGGGCGGGTTTGCCGCGACGGTTCACGGCGCGGATGAGATTGCGGAAAAATTCAAAACTGCGCAGGACGATTACAGTTCCATTATTACAAAAGCGCTGGCGGACCGATTGGCCGAAGCTTGCACAGAATACTTGCATCTCCAAGCGCGGATCGCGTGGGGTTTCGGGCGCGAAGAGAACTTGTCGACGGCCGATTTGATTCGGGAAAAATATCGCGGCATTCGGCCGGCGCCGGGTTATCCGGCATGTCCCGATCACGCCGAGAAACGAACGTTGTTCGATCTCCTCGAGGCGGAAGACAAGATCGACATCAAACTAACGGAATCCTACGCGATGCATCCTGGAGCGAGTGTAAGCGGCCTTTACTTCTCGCATCCGCAGGCAAAATATTTTGCGGTCGGCCAGGTCGGTCGGGACCAAATTCTGGATTATGCCCAACGGCGGAGCGAGTCCATCGCAACCGTGGAGAAACGACTCGGACCAAACCTTGGCTACGAATCCAAACCGTGATACAGGTCAAGGCGGATTTACGGGGCGTAGCTTAGCTGGGTAGAGCGGTCGCCGCGGCGACGGGTCAGTTAAGCGCCAGCGAACTGAAATCCGAAGTTTCCGGATGCGCGGTTTGGCGGGGCGTGATAAACATCAACGCCAGAATTGCGGGGTGTAGCTTAGCTTGGTAGAGCGCGTGGTTTGGGACCACGAGGTCGCAGGTTCAAATCCTGTCACCCCGATTTGAACCTGACCACGAGGTGGGTCGCCGCCGCGACTCACCCCGACGAGCTGACATGTTTTACTGCTACGTTCTGAAAAGCGAAAGAACCGGCCGGCGCTATGTCGGCTCATGTGAAGATCTCGAAGCGAGACTTGATCGTCATAACCTCGCTAAAGTGCCGGCAACGAGACACGGAACCCCTTGGATTATCCTTCATCGGGAGATTTTCGATACGCGCAACCAGGCTATAACCAGAGAACTTTATTACAAAACGGGGCGTGGGCGTGATGAATTGGATCGCATTACGAGGCCGGTCGCCGCGGCAACTTTTCCGGCCAGCTAGCATGAACACGAAACTCTCGCTTCCGATCTTAGTTCTCTGCGCCAATGCCGCGTTCGTCAACGGGCAGGTCGCAACCGATTCGGGTCTGCAATCCAGTCAGCCGCCAACGACGCCTCCTCCGGCGGCAGCACCGCAGCCAAACCTGCCTGAACGCGCACAGATTGATGAAATTTTTAAACAGACGTCGTTAGGCCAAGAAGCAGATGAGCGCCGGTTGCACATTGAATGGCGACAACTGCAAAACCAAATCATCAACGAGCCTGATATCGTCGCGGCAAAGAGGTCGGCCGAATCGGCCCGGACCGATTTGGAGAAGCGACAACGACTTCGCGATTACTACGATCTGTACTACGGGCGCATGCGCGTCCTGGCCCGGAGCGGGGAAATGAAAACAGCGCTCGATCGATTAAAAATCGCCCATTTGAGCCAGCTCACTCAGGCTCGAGTGCGGCACGAGACTGATACCGGTTTACCGACACCCAGTCCAACGCCGAAAAAGAAAGGAAAAGATAAGCATACTCGAAAATTCCAGACCGGGGGCTGATTCCCGACTCTACGGGTGGAAGGCTGTGTAGGTGTAGTCTTTGGTGCTCCAGGAACCATTTACCTGCGATCCAAGTGTCACGAAAATCGTGCGCCCATCAGTAGGAATACCGGTTACTGTCTTCGAGTGCACCGTGACAACCCCGGAGTTGTAAATATCGGCACCGTGCAGCGAACTTCCGACGAAAAGGAAATTGGCGCTCGCACTTCCTGCGCTCCACGTGAAAGTCACGGTCGAGGAAGTAAAGGTCGATCCCGGCGTCGGGCTAAGCATCACTGACGGTCCAGTTTGACTCGGTGTCGGCGTCGGCGTGGGTGTGGCGGTTGGAGTTGGTGTCGCTGTCGGTGTCGGAGTGGCAGTAGGAGTTGGAGTGGCCGTCGGCGTAGGCGTTGGCGTCGGAGTTGGAGTTGGCGTGGGTGTGGCGGTTGGCGTCGGTGTGGGTGTGGCGGTTGGCGTCGGAGTTGGAGTGGCCGTGGGGGTCGGTGTTGGAACCGGCGTCGGTGTGGGCGTGCCCGACGAATTGAAAGCCGTGTAGGTATAGCTGTTCGTGGTCCACGAACCGTTAACCTGCGAACCTAACGTCACGTAGATTGTCCGCCCATCAGTAGGAATACCGGTTACTGTCTTCGAGTGCACCGTGACAACCCCGGAGTTGTAAATATCGGCACCGTGCAGCGAACTTCCGACGAAAAGGAAATTGGCGGTCGCAGTTCCGGTGCTCCACGTGAAAGTCACCGTGGAGGATGTGAATGTCGATCCTGGGACCGGGGTGAGAATCACTGATGGCCCCGTCGGCGGAGGTGTAGGAGTCGGTGTCGGAGTTGGCGTCGCCGTTCCGCCAGGAGTCGGAGTTGGAGTTGCTGTTCCTGATGGCGTTGGTGTCGGAGTGCTAGTTGGTGTTGGCGTTGCTGTCGGTGTCGGTGTCGGTGAACCGCTTGCGAAGTCGTAGCCGATTACATCCATCACGCGGAGATCCACGGATGTCAGGTCGTTCTTCACGCTGGCACTGGCGAAAGCGTTGAAACAGTCGTTCGTTCCGCTGGCCCAGTCTTGCGGGTCACTGCCGTTCCCGTTCGGAAAATTAAACGCCTTGAGAAGTGCGGTCCCGTTATCGATGGAAAAGGACCTGCCTGGGCCATTGTTCAATCCCCGAATGCCCGCGCCAGTATAGTGGAACAAATCCATCAGCATATAGTCTGGGCTTCCAGTGAGGTTTTGCCCCATCAGTGGAATGCGGCCCATAATTTCGGAGAACTCGTGCATCGCCACACCGATGAAGTCCATTTTCCCGGCGACAGCGCGATTGAGCGGATCATAGGTGTAGCTAAATCCACCGCCAAATGTGAATGTTCCGTCGTTCGAGAAATTGTCTGGCATCAGGGCCAGCGCCTTTGCCTCTGCCGTGGTAACCATATAAAGGTGCGATGATCCTATCGGATCGCTCGACGGCAGTGAGCCGCCGGCGCCGAGGCTGGTCGCGTCATCGGCCGTCTTGGCGTCCGACGAAACTGCGCCTCGAAGCGCGGCATAACTCGAGACGCTTGTGAGGAACGTGTCACTCTGTCCGAGCGTGCTGGTTCCGGGGACGGCGGTCACCTTTATGTTGACGTTAATATTATCGGTAAAATTGGTAGTAAACTGCAAAGCCGCATAGGACGCCGCCGCCTTCATGTTGACGATGTCCGTTGAACTCAAACCGGCGGAAGTGAATGTTGAGTCTGGATCGAACGTCAGGTTAATCGTCAATGCGAGGGCCGGTCCGCCAGCCGCAATAACCAAGGCAATGATCGCAGACCGCGTTAATCGCGCTGGTCCCCTATCCGCGAAAATCAGCTCTGACATCAGGCGGCGAAGTTGTTTCATTATTTTGCGGCGATGAAGATTGAGAAATGCACGTGGCTATTTGTGAATTCGATTTACTGCTGCTTGATTTGAGACGTGACCGAAAGCTTTGCCGGCGCAATCGACGTCACGTCGGCGCGCACTGCGAGCGCTTCCACCTGCGACAACGGAACCATCGCCCGCAAGGTGGTGGTTGTGGTCGGGCCATTCGGGACTGTGCCTCCCGACAAAGTCACCTGATCCAGAAGCGCCTTCGATATTGACCCCTCTATGTCGACGAATACGCGGTCGCCATCTTTAATCGGAATGTCGGGCTCCAGCGATGTCGGCTTGTCGAAGGGCGGTTCTCCCCGACTTTTCTTCAAGGCCAGGACGATTTGACCGTCGAGTTTACCGGCGACGGTCGCCGGCATGAATTGACGACCGGTTGTCCAGAGCAGGACAAGATCGTTGCCGCTGCCGCCATGGTAATTGGCGACGAAATAGTGAGTCAGCCCTGCGTAAGTCAACGCAATCGTTTGGCCCTGCGCCAGATTGGTGAAGGTTCCGCGAATGATCCCAGGTCCGGTGTTTTGTACCACCATCAGCTGGGTGCCCGGTGCCGGCGCAAAGTTCAGCGCAATGTTCACCTTTTTTCCCTCCGCGGTGAAGCCCTTGGCGCTGACGGGCACTTCCGCGCCAGTTACGTAGGTAGCATTGATGTCGCCTGCGAACAGATGAGGCATCGAGAAAGCAACCATTCCTACCGCGACGGCGACGATACGACCGAGAAGTTGAGAGTGCGGGAAGGTCTTAAACCTTGGTTTCATAATTATTCGTGTGCCTTGTTCGCTCTCCATCGATTCGTGCTTTGCCTTCCAAGCGCTTGCAATGCGCGAGCGTGGTTTTAAAGCAGCACAAAGCCTGCCGAAGAGTCAGGGTAATAAAACTGAAAATCTGCCTCAGGCGTAGGTCAAATTCTTAGACAACGATTTTGTCCAGGATTTTGGGCAATGAGCCAACGGCATCGCGGGAGAGCGAGGATACGCGACCATTCGCTAAGGTCACTGCTTGCCGGCCGGCGACGCGCAGTTATTCTAAACGCGCTTTCTTGCTGGCGCGTTCGTCTAGTGGTTAGGACACGGCCCTCTCAAGGCCGGTGCACGGGTTCGACTCCCGTACGCGCTGGCGGGGTGGACACGCGTACTTTCGACTAGAGCGCCTCATACGTTCTGAGTTGAATGATCATTTCAGCCTTTTCCTTAGGCGATCCGGGAAATCTCGGAAGTACGTTTCTTCTGGGTCGAGCCCCTGAGACAGACCATGTGGACCCTTTTTGACACTGCTTCGAATCTGACCGATGACCTCGGTTTAGATGGCGAAGATCTTGGACAATTAGGAGAAGGGTTATGAATTCTGAAATTCATTCTTTAGGAACTGATGCTTTGCCGCCGGAAATCAGGGGTCGCTCTGCGTGGTACGGTCCAGAGTTAGCGAGGAGTACCGATTGGATAGCGAGACTTTCCGAATCCGAAATTGCGGAGGTGGAGAGCGCGATGGGGAGATTGGCAGCATTGCCAGAATCATCCTTCGACCTGACGTCGATTAGCAGCCAAGATTTTCCGCTTCCGACACTGGGCGCGCGCCTTCGTGATGTATTGGACGAGGTACTTAACGGCCGCGGCTTCGCGCTGATTCGAGCCCTGCCGGTAAAGCGTTGGTCAACGCGCGAAGCGGCGATTGCGTTTCTCGGGATAGGAGTTCATCTCGGCCATTTGCGAATGCAAAATGCCGCCGGTCATTTGCTGGGGCATGTTAAGGACCTGGGCCGCTCCAGCGAAAATCCCAATGCACGAATTTACCAGACAAAAGAACGCCAAACCTTTCACACCGACTCTTGCGACGTGGTTGGTTTGTTATGTCTGCAGCCGGCAAAATTCGGCGGGCTATCAACCGTGGTGTCGTCCACGACTATCTTTAATGAAATGCGGCGGCGCCGACCTGACCTTCTGAGAGTCTTACTTGATCCGATTGAAACCGATCGACGTGGTGAAGTTCCCGAAGGCAGCAAACCTTATTTTCGGATTCCAGTGTTTAACTGGTATGGGAATCAATTGTCGGCGATCTACCAGCGGCAATACATCGAGTCTGCTCGCCGATTTTCCGGAGTCGGCCCGCTTAGCGCTCTTCAGATCCAAGCGCTGGATCTGTTTGACGAACTGGCGAACGACCCGGCTCTGAACTTGAATATGGAGCTTCAACCGGGAGATATGCAATTCGTGCACAATCACACTATGCTGCATGATCGAACTGCATTCGAGGATTACCCGGAGCCTGAACGCAAGCGCCACTTGCTGCGCTTGTGGTTGGCGCCACCAAACGCTGGTCCGCTTCCGGAAGTTTTCGCAGAACGGTTCGGTTCGGTTACGCCGGGAGATCGTGGGGGCGTCGCAGTGAAAACATCGAGTGCTACGATACCGTTCGACGTTTAGTGCGGGTGGCGATGGACCCGACCGATGAAGGTCTAAGCCGAGAAATTACGAAGTGGGATCTGATTGCTCTCTTCGTCAATGTAACGGTGGGTGCCGGGATTTTTCGGTTGCCGGCGGATGTACAAAGGACAGTAGGTAACTATAGCCTGCCAGCGTTCGCCTTGTGTGCAGTCATCGTGGGTCTGATCGCACTTTGCTTTGCCGAAGTCGGCAGTCGATTCAGTGGGACTGGCGGACCTTATCTTTACGCGAGAGAAACCTTCGGACCCCTGCTTGGCTTTACCGTTGGTTGGTTGCTGTGGCTGACCAGGCTGGGTGGTTTTGCGACCCTCGTGCAGGTATTGGTCGCATATCTTGGTTACTTTTGGCCAACAGTTGAATCAGGTTTAGCGCGGGCTGGAGTCATCACGGGAATCGTCGTCGTTCTTACCGTCATTAATATAAAGGGTGTTCGGCAATCAGCACGTATCGGTGATGTGTTCACCGTTAGTAAGCTCATCCCATTGTTTCTGTTCGTTGCCGTTGGAATTTTCTTTGTCAGCCCGGCACGTCTCACGCTTGGGACGAGGCCAGACTTCGGACCGTTTGCGGGCGCTGTATTGATATTAATTTTCGCCTTCTCGGGCTTTGAGGCAGTGCTCGTGAATTCAGGCGAGATTCGTCAGCCGCAGAAAGTAATACCCTTTGCCCTTTTTTCTGCACTTGGCGCCGTGGTTGTGCTGTTCGTTTTGATTCAGGTGGTGTGTGTCGGAACCCTGCCTCAACTAACAACGTCAGAAAGACCACTCGTTGACGCCAGCGAGAGGTTTTTCGGAGCTTTGGGCCCGACTATCATTTCGGCAGGAGCGATCGTTGGGATCGTAGGCACTCTGAATGCAGTCATGCTGGCGCTCACGCGGCTGCCATTTGCAATGGCGGTCCAAGGTCAGCTTCCGGCTCCGCTAACGCGCGTTCACACAAGATTTCGCACGCCTCACATTTCCATTCTGGTTTCGGCGGCGGGGGCGTTATTCCTGTCGTTGGCGGGCACGTTCGTCTATGCGGTGAAGATCACAGTAATCACCAGAGTGATCGTTTATACGAGCACATGCCTTGCGCTGCCAATTCTGCGTCGCCGGTCTACGACGATCACGCCGCGGAGTCTTTCGACCGGATTTGAACTGCCGGCGGGAATGTTAATTTCAGTCGTCTGCGTAGTTCTATGTCTTTGGCTATTGGCCAACAGCGGACTTAGCGAAGTCAGGGACGTAGCCATAGCCGTCGCTCTTGGCTTAGCCTTTTATGCAGCCACCAAACTGAGTCAAAGAAGAGGTCCTCCAATCTCTCGTTTCATGGACTTGTGACCGCATTTGAGCAGGTGCGCCGGTCAGTATTGCCCGAGACCACGGACACCGGGTTGTCGGGATGACCAACAAGGCTCTCCTCTCAGCTAGCGTTCAGAGTCGAATTGTTTTGCCGTTAGGTCCTGGTTGCTTGCCCGCATAACCCGCGGGGCAACTACGGGTCCCCTTCCCGTACCCGCTGCGACCTACGCCTTATTCTACGGACTCGTGATCGGCGGACGGTTCACCTGCGCGCCACCGGTCAGCGATACTTTGTCCCCGACGACTTCTCCGCGAACGAGCGCCTGTCCGCTCAATGCCACGGTGCGATTATTTGCCATCAAGATGCCGTTCAATACCGAGCCACCGGCCATGGTCACGTCGGTGCCGCCTCCGCGGATGTTGAACAGCACATCGTCCCACGCCACGCCGCCGGTTAGGATGATTTGCGCGTGATTGGTGAGCGAAAATTGTTTTGAGACATTGATCACAAAATTCGTGGTCGCGCTTCCGGACAGCGTGAACGTGCCGCTACTGATGCTGAAGTTTTGTAGTTTCAACACCACGGTCTGTCCCGGCGCGCCGCTGATGGTGATATTTTGCTGACCGCTGAGCTGAACGTTCGTGAGTGACGCATAAGTCGGCGTTACCGGCAGGGCGAACGCAGCGTTCGACGTATTGGTGGCTTCGGTTACGCCGTTGTCGAGTTGCGAATCGGAACTGGCGTCATGATGGATCGTGCCCGTGATTTTCGACTTTCCGCTCAGCGTCAGCTTACCCCGCGTCTCGTAATAGAGATTGCCGTGTATGGTGGAGGTGCCGGTGAGCGTGATGTTCCCATTGCCGGCCACGCCCACGTCGCCGAAAATATCGCTCGTGCCGGTGCCGGTATCGCCCGCCGTCACATTGCCCCCAAGCGAAAAGACCGCCCAGCGCTCGAGATCTCCCATCTGCGGAAAAGTGCTGAGCAGATTTGCTTTGGTCGTTAAGCCGCCAAGACAAAATAAAGCGACGGCGGCGAGAAAAATCGGTCGCTTAATCCAGGTAGTCCACGACATGACGAGGCGAGCGTGCTAAATGCCTCTCTGAGAGTCAAGACTAAAAATGCATCACTTTGGCTCAGTGGCTTAACCTTCGATGCGGCGCGGTTTTCAACTAGAAATGGTGTTTCCGCGTGGCGAACAATCGAATCGACAAGACATCCCCCACCAAATGTCGTAAATTTGTTTCGATAAATCCGGTGAAGCGCGCTCTTCCTTTTGTAATTATTGCGGCGGTTGCGATTGTTACGATCGGCGCTGGGGCGGTCACTTATCGCGCGAAACTAAGCGCGCTGGTCGTTGGCACTACGGTCAAGGCTGGCCATCCGGGAATCAATCCAGACCACGTGCGGGGAGATTCCGACGCTGTTGTCACTCTCGAAGAGTTTGCCGATTTCCAATGTCCATCGTGTGCCATAACGACGATCCAATCGATTCGCCCATTAGAGAAGGATTTTAAATCGCGTTTGCGAATAGTATTTTGGCATTTTCCGCTGCCGAATCATCAGCACGGCCGCGAGGCAGCCCTGGCTGCAGAAGCCGCTTCGCGACAGGGAAAGTTTTGGGAAATGCATGATCTGCTATATCAAAATCAGTCGGACTGGAGCAAAGCCACCGATATCCATCCGGTTTTCGAGCAATACGCCCAACAGTTGAAAATGGACGTCACGCGATTCAAAAAAGATTTCGACAGTAAAGAAGTCGCCAAGGTGGTCGATCGCGAACGGGAACAAGGGGTTTCGCGAGGCGTCCAGAACACACCGACAATTTTCATTAATGGGCGCGTGGTTCCTCCACCTTTTAATCCGGAGCGCTTGCACGAAGCGGTAGAAGCGGCCCTCTCCCCGGAAAAAAATTCCTGATTTTTTCATCATGAGCGAGAATACCGAAACGCAAGACAGTCTTGATCGCATCCGGCTCATTTTAACCATTATGATCGCGATTATCGCGTTGGTCGGACTTGCCGATGCGACCTATCTGACGGTCGCGCATCTTGCCGGCGACGATTCCGTGTGCGGAAAGTCCGCGCCTTGCTCAGTCGTCCTTGGCAGCCGGTATTCTGCCATTGCTGGAATTCCAACCGCCGCTTTTGGGACGATCGCATACTTTAGTGTTTTCAGCGCAGCCACTCTGGCGGGGTTCGGTTACGTTCGCGCGCGGATCTTCCTCATCGCGATCGTCGCGCTAATGTTCGCTGGGACACTGTGGCTGTTGTATCTTCAAGCGTTCGTGCTGCATGCCTTTTGCCCTTTTTGCCTGCTATCGGCCGCTGTCACATTTTGCCTTGCCGGTCTCGTGGTCGCTTCGCCGGCACCGCGTTAAGAAGATAGCTTACCTGCCCGATGAAAAACTGGATAATATCGTTTAGTGAAGACGATCGCGTTATCCACGGTCGTTGATTTCCGCCGGAGTCCCCACGGCTTGCGCCGTTAGCAATGTTTCCCACTGAATCGCCGCCTAAGAGAAAGGCCCTGGCCTACGCCATTCCCGTTCTCGTCATCCTTGCCCCGGCTCTCGGCGGATCAACTGCGCTCTGGGCGAAAGCGATTATGGCAATTGCGACTGGACTCTTGTTCATTTTACTACCGCCAGAACGAACGCTGCGCCCATTGCACATTATTGCATTGGTAATTCTTGCTCTGGCTCTAACGGCGTTTCTTCCGGCAAACTGGTTTGGATATCCACCATGGCGAACAGATCTAGCCAAATTGGGCGCTCAATTGCCGTGGACAATTTCTTCGCAGCCGTGGCTTACATTTGAATCGATTTGTCTGCTCGCGATCGGATTGGGCTGGGCTTATTACCTCGTCGTAGCGGATTGGGATTCTGATTTGCGAGAGGCAGCTGTAGCGACGTTTTGCATCGGAATTCTCGTTCTGGCCGCGAGCATGAGTATTGCCTTCGCCCTTCAGAAGCGCGTTCCGTTTTGGCCGGTTGTTGGTGGATTTGGATTTTTCCAAAATAGAAACGAAACCGGCAACGTGTTCGCTCTTGGTGGAATAATGATTTACGCCGTCGGCATGCAGCGGTGGCAGGAAGGGCGAAGGAATTGGTGGATTTGGTTGATTTCGGTTTGCCTCGTTTTTTGGGCGCTGATCATTAATTCTTCGCGCGCCGGGATTGTCTTGTTCTTTGCGGGCACGCTCGCCTGGCATCTGTGGTGGCTCTCGACCTCAAAGAAAAAGCGATTGCCGGCCCTCCTCCTGATTGCCCTTGTTCTGCTCGGTGGCGTTTTGGCGTGGAACGGAAGCGCGGTGCTGGGAAGATTCACGCGCGAAACTGCCGATTTCTTTTCTCTTTCACGCAATGGCCGACTTGCGATTTACCGGGACAGTTTCGAATTCTTAAAGCAATCGCCAGGTTTGGGAATCGGTCTCGGAAACTTTCGATCGCTTTTCTCATCGCAGCGCCACTTCTTTATTTCCACGACGGAGTCCATCCATCCGGAAAGCGATTGGTTTTGGGTAACGATCGAAATGGGTTTGCCAGTTTTGCTCCTGCTACTGGCAGGCGTTGTTATTTGGTTGCGTGGTTGCTTGCCATTTCGAGCCGGCACGCACCGAAGAATTCGAGTCGCGGCAATGATCTGCGGACTCCTCTTCGTTTTTCATGGATTTCTCGACGTGCCCGGCCACCGTCTCGGAGCACTCTGGCCTGCATTATTCCTTTGCAGCATCGGGATCAGTCCACAGCTCAAATTTGATCAATCGCGCACAATCCAATTTTTGTTTCGCGTAGTCGGCGCCGTTTTCATTGTTTTTGGGCTTTGGTGGATTGCCTCAGTTTTCGACCTAAAGACCCCACCCACAACATCGACAGAAGATCGTCTCCTCGAGGAACTCGAACTGGCGAACAACACGGGAAATTATGAAAGGGCCGTTCGATTGGCCGACAGCGGCCTTGCCATTGCGCCTTTGAATTGGCCGTTCTATTACCAACGGGGGCTGGCCTCGGCTGCGCTATATCACCCTCGCCCGGAGGCAGAGCGGGATTTTGCGATTGCGCGGTATCTGTTGCCGATTTGGCCGGACCTCGCGCTGAAGGAAGGCTTGATTTGGCTGAACGTTGGTGAGGAGGATCTTGCTTTTTCTGTGTGGGAAGAGTCAATCCGAAGGTGGCCAGCCAATGCGGCGGAACTCTACGATCAAATCTTCGGCGCTGTCCGCGGAAATGTTGAACTCCGGGATCGGTGGCGACAGCTCGGCCACATCGATGTTCAATGCCTTTTAATTCTTCTGCGTCATTCGCAGCACCTGGAATTCGAGCTGGAACTTGAGCGATTGTTTTCGAAAGATCCGAATCTGGGATCGTTGTCAGCGGCGGAATTGACAACACTGTTCGAAACCTGGTTCGATCAAGGCGATCAACTGGCTCTGGCCGAGACGCTGATGCGGCATCCGGAATGGCAGAAACTTGCCTGGCAACAGCTTGCTAACGCACTGGCAAACTACGGCGATTACCACCCGGCCTATGACACGGCGCATCAATTTGTGCAACGGCCCCGACTGCCCGAAATCAACTCCGATGATTCGACCGAAGTCTTGATTCAGCGTTCTCGGGCGAGCGGCAACATCGACAACGATGGGATAGCGGTGGTGGTATCGGAGATGAAGCTGGAAGATTTCGACAGCGCTTTGTCGAATCTGAAGAATTTCGCCACAAACGCAAAAGTGCCTGCCTCCGTTTACTTTTTGGAAAGTGAGGTCTGGGCGCGCAAAGGTGAATGGCAAAAAGCGTGGGCGGCGATGGTGAAATATCAAAACGCGATCCATAAATGACCAAATCAACTTGCTTCTGGCGGTTATAATGGTTAGAAGGCGTTTGCCCTGAGACGTCACGGTCGGTTCACCTTGTCCGTCGCTTGCCTGGACCAAAACCAGCTGTGTCTCTCATCACTGAGTCGACCCATCGCGCCACTTTTGAAAGCCGCAATTTTCGCCCACACCAGTTCAATTGCTGCTCGTGTCTTTCCATCAGTAGTTGGACTTTGGCTGTTCGCCTCTCAGGTTTGCGCCCAAGAAGCGGTTCAATCGGAAATCTCGACGCCCGATTATTCGCCGCTTAGCCCGCGGGAAACCGAGATTTTGCAATCAGGTTCGTCGCCGAGCGCATCTCCGGCCGCGACAGCCTCCGCTACGCTGACCCAGACCCCGCGCCGCTTTCAATATAACTTTTCCGTCAGCGAACGGATAGTCTACGACGACAATATCAACATTAGCAATTTCAACCGCAGGTCGGACGTTTATTTCGCGATTGAGCCGGCGCTTTCGTTAGGCTTCGGAACTTCCGAAGGCATCAATTCAGCCAGCTTGACGTATCGGCCGAGCGTTGCCTTGTTTCTCGACAACTCGCAAGACGATAACGTTCAGCATATCATCCGATTGCAGGGAAGTCACAGTTTTGGTCGCCTTTCCCTCTTTCTGTCCCAAGACCTTCAAATTCTTGATGGCTCAGACTTAAGCACGCTTTCCGATCAGACCGGCCACAACGCAAACATCGATGTCGGAGGACGCACGCGCCATGACATTTTCAGAACCACACTGAACGGCGCCTATCAGTTGACCGGAAAATTGTTCCTGAGCAGCGACGCCAATCTCTCGGTGGACGATTATCCCGGACCGCAAATCGGATCGAAGAGTGTTTCGGGAGATCTTTTTCTGAACTACCAATACCGCGAGAAGATCGTGTTCGGTTTGGGCGGAACCGGCGGATACAACACCGTCGATGGCGCCACTCCCGATCAAGTTTATGAGCAGGCGAACTTTCGGGTTGGCTACAACACGACGGCAAAGACAAGCCTCGCCGCCACGGTGGGACTCGAATTCAGACAATTCGCAAATAATTCCCGGGGAGTCTACATCTCTCCGGTTTACACGCTCAGCGCCTCTTACCAGCCTTTCGAAGGAACTTCGATTAGCTTGGTGGGCAGTCGTCACACGTCCAATTCCGCGTCGCTGGCGGGACAGGACTACGCCGAGACCCAGGTCAATCTCGCGGTCAGCCAGCGCTTCTTGCAACGCGCCTCGCTCGGGATTGCCGCCGGCTACGAGAATGCTGATTACTTTAGTACCATCAGTGGAATAGCGGCCACCCGCTCTGATAATTACTATTTTATAGAGCCGACCTTTGATATAAGTATCACCCGCTTCTGGACTGCGGGGGCATACTACCTGCATCGACAGAATACAAGTTCCCTCGATCCATTTAGTTTTTATGACAACCAAATTGGTTTCCGGACAGTCCTGACGTTTTGATGCTATATTTTCCATAATCTGCCCATGATCGTCCGAGTCTTGTTCGCCACTACAGTCATCGCTCTCACACCGCTGGCGGTCTTTTCCCAATCGCCGAGCGTTGCCGCTGAAAATTCCTCGCGCTCCAGTTCCAATACCTCGAGCGCCGCTCCTGGGTCGGCCAGCAATCCGGCGCAGTTGGCGGCGGTGAGCGCGCCTACCGGCTACATCTTGACGGCGAACGACCAAGTTGGCGTCGAAGTCTTCGGCGAGGATGACCTTCGCACTGCGGCCCGGCTCAATTCCGAAGGTAATTTAAGTGTGCCACTTCTTGGCTCGGTTCACTTAGGGGGACTGACTCTGGCCCAGGCTGCTAGCAAACTGACCGAGCTTTTTGGCCGAGATTACCTCGTCAATCCCAGAGTCAACGTTTTCCTACTCGGCTACGCTAAACGGCGATTCACGATGTTGGGCCAGATTAATCGACCTGGCAGTTACGAGATGCCAGACGGCAGTCCCGGGGGTATCGACCTGCTCGAAGCGATTGCGATGGCTGGCGGCTACACGCGCATTGCGGCGCCGGAACGGATCTCGGTCAAGCGGGCAAACGAGGTCGTCCGTGTGAACGGCAAACGCCTGGCCCACGGGAGCCGCGAGAATTTTACCGTTTTACCAGGCGACACGGTCACAGTTGGCGAAAGTATTTTCTAATGGGGGGCGTGAGAAAATTTCTGCAAGTTTTTCCCGAAACTGTTAGACTTAAGATCTAAAGCTCGAATTTATGATCTCCGCAACCGGTCCCGCCCAAGCTTCGAGCCTTCAAGCCGTGACGCGCGTTCACCCGGCCGTCGACGCGATGGCGGACTCGCAGCGCGGATTCAATCTCCGGCGGTTTTGGCACAGCCTGCTCGAACGCGTCTGGATCGTTGCCGTCTGCGTGGTGATTGGATTCTTCATCGCTTTGGGCTATCTCGCGCGGACGCCAAAGACGTATCAAGCTCACGCCGTTTTGGAAGTGGACTTCCAACAGCCGACATTTGTTTCCGGCGAGGACACACCGATGCGAATGCGCTCGCTGTTTCTGGCCAGTCAGGAAGCACTTCGGACGATCGAGCAGAATCTGACCAACCGCGAAATGCTGGCGCGCGTCGTTCGAGCTGAAGGCTTGGCCGAGGATGGCGGCGCCGCTCTGCTGGGCACCAGCTCGAGCCAAGACAGTTCGAAGAAATCTTCCGAGGCTACGCAGAAGCCAACCGTTACTTCGCGAGCTCAGCCGAATCTGGTGGCAGGTATGACATTTACGCCGATGGAAGACGCGTTGGCTGGAGCTCTTTCCGGAATGATCAAAGCCGCCATTCGACGCGGCACTCGGTTAATCGACGTTTTCGTGACCAATCGGGATCCGATCATCGCCCAGCGGCTGGCTGAGGCTGTTGGCCGCGAATACATTCGCAACGCCATCGAACGCCGTGCCTCGTTCAATCAGGACGCGCTGCGTTATCTGGTGGAAGAAGAGGATCGTCTGAAACTTAATCTGCAAAAAAGCGAGGCAGCCGTGGGGGAATACAAGGCGAAAAATCCCGAGGCGCTGCAGCTCGGCGGTGGCACGGCCGGAACGGGCAGCCAGCCTGGCTCCGGCGCAGGGGCGGGAGGGTCACGCGGCGGCATTGTTGAGGACAAACTGCAGGACTTGAACAGCAAGCTGACGGCGGTGAAAACCGACCGACTGCGGTTGGAAGGCGAGCTCAATCAAATTGAAGAAGCCGGTACCGATCTCAACTCACTGCTCGATGTTCCTGGTATCTCAATCGCACCGCTGGTCAACGAGGCCCGTCACAATGTCACGCAGATTGAAGCCGAGATCGCCACGCTCTCTCTTCGTTATAAGGCAAAACACCCCAAAATGGTGGCGGCGCGTGCGTCCTTAAGCGAAGCGCAGGAGAAACTTCGTCAGGCTGTGCAAACGCAGCCCGCTCTTCTCCGAAACGCGATCGCGCAATCAAAAACGACCGAAGTGGAATTACAGCGAGCCGTGCACGAGCAAGAAGGAACAGCCCTGGCTTTGGGCAAAACTGCGATTGGCTATCAGGAGCTGGCGCGACAAGCGGAGACCGACCGCGCTCTTTATGAAAGTGTGCTCAGGCAAATCAAACAAACCGACCTGACCAAAGACATCAAGACAGATGCAGTTAGCGTCGCCGAACATGCGGCCCTGCCGCGCTCACCGGTCAATCCGATTCCATCCAAGGCAATCACCTTCGGCTTACTTGGCGGGTTGGTGATCGGGCTAGGGTTCGTTTTTGGAGCGGACGCTTTGGATAGATCGTTGAAAACGGTCGATCAGGCGGAAGATGCGCTCGGATTGCCGGTCCTGGCAGCCATTCCCGAGATGAGGGGGAGCGACACCAAGAAACGTCATGACGATAACGATAATGAGGCCCCTCGCGAAGCTGCCATGTACCGGCTGGTGGACGAAGCCCCGGCCGGTCCTATCGCCGAAAGTTTTCGCAATCTCCGCGCGGCTCTGTCTCTCCTGGGCCCGGAAGCGGATCGAAAAGTTTTTCTGTTCACCAGCGCGCTGCCCAATGAAGGAAAAAGCTTTACCAGTGTGAATTTTGCGTTGGCCTTGGCCCACCAGGGCCAGCGTGTCCTGCTGATCGATGGTGATCTTCGCCGGCCAAGTGTCCATAAAGTGTTTCGCAGCTCGGAGGAAAAAGAGGAGCTTCCCGGCCTCGTCGACTATCTTGTTCATTCGGTCGCATTGAACGATGCCACCCAACTCGTTGCTACAGTCGATCCGGAAACGTCCAGTCGACGCTTGGCCCAATTGAGCGAGCCGCGTGTCGGACAGCTCTACGTTTTGTCGGGAGGCGAACGCGCGCCGAACCCGGCCGAGCTCTTAAGCGGAGAATCCTTCAAAGAACTTATCGCCGAAGCAACCTCGCGATTCGACCGCGTAATTATCGACAGTGCGCCAATTTTGGCGGTGAGCGACACGTTGCTGATGGCGCCACACGTTCAAACCATTGTCATGGTAGTGCGCGCGGCCAAGACGCCGCGCAATGCGATCAGTCGTGCTTTGACTCTTCTCGACACGGCCGGCAATCGTCCGGCCGGCATTGTGTTAAATCGCCTGCCTCGTCGCCGCGGCGCCGGCTACTACTACTATTACGCTTCCCATGGTTACGGCGATGGCAACGGCTCTTACGGCGGAGTGTATGGCGAGTCAGAGAAGAAGTTGGCCTCCCCTTCCGATAACGGCGGACAGACCTGAGCCAGTTGTTCGATCTAATCTAAACAAGAGGCCGCGTAACTTCGGCCGCGCCCGTTCTCCTTACAGTTCCTTCCCTTAGCGCCCCTTGCCGAACGCCATCGTATGAATGGTCTTCAGCAAAATCATTGTATCCAACCTCAATGAGTAATGTCGGATATAATAGAGGTCGTACTGAAGCTTCTTGATCGCGTCCTCTTCGCTGTCGCCGTAGGGATAGTTTACTTGCGCCCACCCGGTGATTCCAGGCTTCACCAAATGTCGAAAATGATAGAACGGGATTTTCTTCTCATAGCGCTCGACACATTTTTCCCATTCCGCTCGCGGCCCGATCAAACTCATGTCCCCTTTCAGCACGTTCCATAACTGCGGCAGCTCATCGAAACGGCACTTCCGGAGCCACCGCCCGGTTCGGGTGATCCGTGAGTCGCCTTTACGAGTGTAGATATCGTCGCCGGTCCCGCCGCCGTTGGCCATCGTTCTAAATTTATAAGCGACAAAGCGCTGCCCTTCCCGGCCAATGCGCATTTGCCGGAAAAATGCCGGCCGACCAGCCTCCAACCAGATCGACAGGATGATCACAGGAAAGAGCGGCAAAAAAATCAAAAGCAATGCCGCCGAAAGCACAATGTCGCAGAGCCGCTTCAAGTAATGATAAGGCGACATGCGCGCGAGCTGAAATCCCATTTGCAATGGCCAGACCGGGTCAATCGTGTGAAGAGGAACATGACGCCATTGCGCTTCGTAAAATGATTCGAGCGTATAAACACGTGTCTTTTGAAATTGAGTCCGCACCAGTCGCTCGATGAGTTCCTGATCCAGTCGATCGATCCCTTCAGCCAGAATCACCCCGCTGTAGCGTTGATCCAATTGCGCGAGCTTCGCGGCGATGCCACCCTCAATGATCGGCGAACCGTTGTCGGCTATGCTCTTGCCGATAGCACTCTCATCATTGGTCACAAATTCGAGCCGTTGGTGATTCGGCGAATCTTTGTAGACCTGGTAAAATCGCCTGGCCAACTCGCCGCCCCCGACGACCAGAAAACTGCGTTGGGCAGTCGACGCGGCAATGCGTTTGCAAAGAAATCTCCGATAACTAAGCGACACCGGCAAAAACGCGATAAAGCTTACCAGCAAAACACCTCGACTCGGTTTCATTTCGGCATCGAAAGCTGCGGCCGAATAGATGACGAGCGAGCCTAAAGCCGCCGCGCCGATGATCGCGAGAATGTGTTCCGTCGTGTAAGTAAGGCTCCGCATGTCCGTATTGCGGTCGTAACCGCCCACGATGTAAAGCGCCTGGATGATTACGACCAGGAGAAGACAGTCAACCAGGACGAACTCAAACGCGCTCAGGAAAAAGGCGTCCCGGCGCGTGAAACCGACGAGGCCGTAAAGCAATATCCAACACACGATATCGCACACCATGAACAATAACGCCGTCATCCATTCATGACCGCGAATGCTGGCAAAGATTCGGGATCGTGACTCTCTCTCCCGGGGGAACGTAATTGTATCCACCTCCGGCCAAAGCGGTGGTTGGATGAGAACCGTCGGCGATTCAGACTGCAAAACTTTCGTTGAATCCTCACTGAACATGATCTGGCCTGCGAATATAACTGTTCTAACGTTACAATAATTCTCGCGATTCTGACACACGAATTGGCTGTAGCATTTTTCGTGACAAGAACCGCCCGGTATAGTCGTGCCCGACCGTTACGCTTACCGCTTCGATCTCGCTTTCACTGCGCGGTGAATTTCTTCCAAAATCTCGCGCAAATCGTATCGAAATTTCCATTTTGGATAATCGGCTTGAAACTTGCGCACATCGCTAATCCACCAAATATGATCGCCGACCCGGTTCGCCTCCTCGTACTCCCAGTTTAGCTTTCGACCGCTGATTTCTTGGCACAGGTCGATTGCCTCCAGGATGGAACAATTGCAATGCCGGCTTCCGCCAATGTTGTAAACCTCGCCCGCTCGCGGTGCTTGAACGAACTGGGCGATCGCTTCCACTAAGTCGAAGCTGTGAATGTTGTCCCGTACCTGTTTGCCTTTGTAACCGAATACCCGATACGGTTTTCCGGTCACCGCGCAGATCATCAGATACGAAAGAAATCCGTGCAGTTCCGTGCCCGCGTGCGCCGGGCCAGTGAGACAACCGCCGCGGAACGAGACGGTCAACATGCCAAAGTATCGGCCGTATTCCTGGACGAGAAGATCGGCCGCGGCCTTTGACGCTCCGAATAACGAATGTTTTGTGTGATCGATACTCATCGACTCCGGAATTCCCGCTTCATATTCGTGACCAACTGCAATCTCCCAGCGCTTCGGCAATTCGCGCAGTGGCAGCCGATTCGGCGTGTCGCCGTAAACTTTGTTCGTCGATAAAAAAACGAACGCCGCTTCCGGACAGAAATTTCGCGCCGCCTCGAGCAGGTTCAGGGTGCCGTTTGCGTTCACGGTGAAATCGGTCTGCGGATCGCGCGCAGCCCAATCATGGGAAGGCTGCGAGGCGCTGTGGACGACCGCTCCGATATCGGCGCGATGTTTCTTGAACAGCTCGTTCACGGCCTTGAGGTCGCGGATGTCGATCACGTGATGTTCGTAATCTCGAATAGTCGCGACCAAGTCGTCCCGCGTTCTTTGCGTCGAGGCCTCTTTTCCGAAAAATTGCGCGCGCATGTCGTTATCGATGCCAACGACGCGCGCTCCGTCCTTGGCAAAGCGCTTCACTGTCTCCGAGCCGATCAACCCAGCCGATCCCGTAACAACGATTGTGCGCACGATGTCGATGCTAACACCGAAAAGCTGAAAAACCGAAATGCTGAATCAGCTCTTCTTGCTCCCCGCTCCCCGCTCCCCGCTC
>DATMON010000021.1:0-17923 GCA_035568175.1 Chthoniobacterales bacterium | reverse complement strand
GGTGCTAAACGGTTTAACCAACTGGAACTTCGACGGCAACACTGTCCTCTCGCTCACCAGTAATTTTGTGGTCAACGGTCTCACTGGGTCAGGACAGACTTCTTTCATCAACAGCGCCACGATCTCCGGAAACGGAATATTGAAGACAAACAACAACGTCGCGATCAACAGTTCCGGGTCGGTGACCGCGCTCGTAGAGGTGGTCACCGGAACGACGTCAGCAAGCGCCAACATGGGCCCAGTCACAGTCGACAGCGGTGCAACATTGCTGGAGACCGGCACCATGAGACCGCAGGGTAACCTGGCGGTGTTGAGCGGTGGCACCATGGACATGGCCAATCACTTTTTGGATTTTGAAGGCACAACCTTTACCAACAACGGCGCGGTGATCACAAGCAGCGGCGGTAACGGCGAGTTTGACTTCAATGGAATGGGCGGCGCTAACGGAACGACCCAGAACCTCGCTGGCACCGGCACCTACAACACAAACGGAGAAGTGGACTTTCACAGCCGCAATTCTACGGCGGTAGTGCCTGCGAGCGGTACGGTGCTAAACGGCTTAACCAACTGGAACTTCGACGGCAACACTGTCCTTTCGCTCAGCTTTGATTTTGTAGTCAACGGTCTCACCGGATCAGGAGAGACCACGTTCAACAACGGCGGCGCGATCTCTGGCACCGGAATTTTGAAGACCCACAATAACGTGGCCGTTGACGGGTGCGGGGCGATGACGGCGCCTTTGGAAGTGGTTGCCGGAACGACGTCAGCCAATTGCAACCTGGGCCCAATTACTGTTGATAACGGCGGGACGCTGTTTGAGACCGGCACTGTGCATTCAAGCGATCTGACAGTGGCGAGCGGCGGCACCCTGGACATGAACAACCAGTTTTACTCCTTTGAAGGCACAACCTTTACCAACAACGGAGCGGTGATCACAAGCAGCGGCGGTAACGGCGAGTTTGACTTCAACGGCGTAGGCGGCGCTGGTGGCACGACACAGAACGTCGATGGCATGGGCACCTACAACACGAATGGGCAAATAGATTTTCACAGCCGCCAAGTTACGAATGTCGTAATCGTCAACGGCGCCTTGGTCGAGGGCGTGTTCAATCACAATATCGATGGCGGCTCGACGTTGACAAATGACGGCACGATGTCGCCAGGCTTTCCGCCCGGACAAGCCAATGTTAATGGCAATTGGCAGCTTGGATCGACATCGAATCTTTCCTTTCAAATCGGCGGAACCGGCCAGGGGACAACCTATGACCTGTTCGATAAGACCGACGGTGGCGCGCTCACGTTGAACGGAAACTTGGTCGTGCACTTGATCAACAATTTCACGCCGGCGTCGAGTGACACATTCACAATTGTCGCCACCCAGACAACGTTGGCCGGTTCGTTCAGTAATGTCGCCAGTGGTGGACACCTGACCACGGCCGACGGGCATGGTATGTTCACCGTGACCTACAGTGGCCAAAACAATGTTGTCCTTTCACAGTTTGCTCCGACTTCGCCTTCATCAAAAGTCACTGAGATCTCCACGCGCGCGGCGATTACAAAGAACACTTCCATTAATTGCAATTTCTCCATCACCCGGACTGATTCGACCAAGGTCATCATTCGCGGACTTGGGCTGAGCTTGCCTGTGAGCGGCGGACTCGCTCAGCCGGTTTTGTACTTGTTCAATCAAAACGGCGCTATGCTCGCGACCAATGATGACTGGAAATCAACCCAGCAAGCCGCCATTCAGGCAACGGGGCTCGCCCCGAGCAATGACGAGGAGTCGGCTATCGTCACGACACTCTCTCCCGGTTCTTACACGGCGACTTTGACTGGCGAAAGTGAGGCGGGTGGCATCGGGCAGATTGAGATCTACGATCTTAGTCCGTCGGCAAATTCTACCATCGCTATCATGAGCGCGTTCAGCTTCGCTGGCACCGGCGAGACGGCAATGAACGGGGACTTCACCATTGGTGGTGGAGATGGAAAGACGAAGGTATTATTGCGTGTGCTTGGACCTAGTCTGCGAGAAATTGCGGGCACACTTCAGGATCCGACTCTCGAGCTGGATAACGCCAGCGGCACTCAGATTTTCTTCAACGATAACTGGCAGGATAGTCAGAAGGCAGCCATTCTGGCCACTGGCCTCGCGCCGACCAATCCCAAAGAGCCAGCGATTGTCGCCAATCTGGATCCCGGTCACTACTTGGCGGTCGTGCGAGGAAAGACGGCATCGGGTGCTAGCGCCAGTGGCTACGCCCGAGTGGAGATTTACCAGCTTGCGTCGGGACCGACTCCGACCCCAACGCCAACACCGACTCCGACACCAACGCCAACACCGACCCCGACCCCGACACCAACGCCCACACCGACCCCGACACCAACGCCCACTCCAACTCCAACTCCCACACCGACTCCGACACCAACTCCAACTCCAACTCCTGCATCCGGGGCTGCGCAAATGCAAAGCCCTACCCCGGGGTCGACGTTTACTTCCTCAACCGTGACGTTTACCTGGAGCGCCGGTAGCGCGAACTCCTACTTCCTTTTTGTAGGTAGTTCACTGCACAAGGCTGATATCTACAACTCTGGAACAACCACGGCCCATTCGAAGACCGTAACCGGCATCCCAACCGACGGGCGCACGATTTATGTGACCCTCGGTTCGGAGGTTAACGGGACTTGGTTTACCAAAGACTACACCTACACGGCCTCCCATTAATCGAGATACGAAACGAATCTGTCGGGTGGTTTATTCCCGGCGACAACCTTGAAACTGCCGCGCTTGGTCGCGAAGATCTTCGCGGCGGGTTCGGCAGTTTTCTCTTTCTACTTTCTAATTTTCTAATCGACCAGCGGTTGGCTTCATCGGTTGGTTAGTCCTTCACGCATCGTATCGCAAAGAATGAAGCGAATCGCTGCCGGTTTCGGCCAGTGGCGCTCGCGTTCTTTTCGCTGACAGGCTAGATAATTGCATGGCCTCTTCGCATCTGCCTTCCGAACAATCTGACTCCGGTGAATTTCAACGGCAGGAGGACTCGTTTCGCGAATGGATCTCTAATGATGGATCGACATCGTATCCCGCGGCGCCCGGCCGTTATCACCTTTATGTCTCGCTGGCGTGTCCGTGGGCCAGTCGCACGATCATTTTCCGAAAACTGAAAGGTCTCGAGGACGTGATCGGCATGACAATTGTCGATCCATATCGCGATGAGAAAGGTTGGGCTTTTCGTGATCCGGAAAAAACGCGACCGGGTTCGTCGTTGAAGGATCTCGATCAATTCGAATCAACTGATCCGATCAATCGCTTCCGTTACTTAAGCGAAGCCTACGTCGCGACCGATCCGAGATTCAAAGACCGTGTCACCGTTCCGGTCCTTTGGGACAGGCAGACCAAACGAATCGTGAACAATTGCGAGGACGACATTTGCCCCATGTTCAACAACGTCTTCAACGAATTCGCTCGGAACAAAGATGTCGATCTTTTCCCGAAGGACATCGAACGGGAGCACACCGCGCTTTGTAATTTCCTTTACGAAGACATTAACAATGGCGTTTACCGGACCGGTTTCGCCACTCGACAGCGAGCTTACGAGGTCTCTTGCAAAAAGCTTTTCGACGCGCTCGATGAAATGGAAAAGCGCTTATCGAAAAGTCGCTACTTATTTGGCGAGCGCATCGTCGAAGCCGATTGGCGGCTGTTTTGCACACTGATTCGCTTCGACGTCGTTTATCACGGCCATTTCAAATGCAATCTGCGCCGCATTATCGATTATCCAAATCTGCAAGGTTACTTGTTGGACCTGTACCAGCAGCCTGGAATCGCCGAGACCGTCAGCATCGATCATATCAAACGTCACTACTATATGACGCACGAAGAAATTAATCCCACCCGGATTGTGCCGCTCGGCCCGATCATCGATCTGACTAAGCCGCATGGCCGCGAACAGTTAAGCTAGAAAGTCAGTCCGCCATCTGGCGCGAGGGGCGGCCAGCTCGCCAAAACGCTTCGATTTGTTCCAAAGTGCGCCCCTTCGTTTCCGGAACGCGATAGTAACAAAAGAGCCAGCCCGCGACGGAGGCTAATGCGTAGAGCGCAAACGTTGAGCTTGCGCCAAGTTTTTCGACTAGCGTGAGAAAGGTCAGCGAAACAATTAGGTTTGAGGCCCAGTTGAAGGTAGCGGCAGTGCCTTCGGCCAATCCCCGGACTTTTAGCGGATAAATTTCAGCAATCAGAAGCCAGAAAATCGGGCCGAGACTGATTGCGAACGACGCAACATAGCCCATCAAGCAGATCACGGCGATCCAGGCCAGATTGTGCGACTGGTTGGTCGCATGAAAACTCAAAGCGAGCACCGCGAGCGTGACGATCATTCCTGCAATACCGATCAATAGCAGCGGTCGCCGCCCGGCGCGGTCGACTAGAAGCATCGCCACGATTGTCATCGCGAAATTTACGACGCCCACACCGGCGGTGGCGAGGATTGCCCCAGAGGCGGACTCGAAGCCGGCCGACTGAAGTATTTTTGGCGCGTAATAAATGACGGTGTTAATCCCGGTGATCTGCTGAAAAACGGCGAGCCCAAGTCCAACGACTAAAGCCGGTCGAATGTGTCGATGCAGAAGGTCGACCCAGGTTCCGCCTTGAGTCTGCTGCGCCAAGCTGGTCTGGATCTCAGCGATCTCAAGCTCGACATCCGCTGCCTTGCGAATCCGGAGTAGCACACGACGTGCAATTTCATGTCGCCCGCTGCGAATGAGCCATCGAGGGGTCTCTGGAAGGAAAAACATTCCAGTTCCAAAGACGAGCGCGGGCGCGACGGCAAGACCAAGCATCCATCGCCATCCTCCGACGCTGGCGAAGGCGTAATCGACCAAATACGCAGAGACAATGCCGGCGGTTACTGCGAGTTGAAACAGCGACACGATCCACCCGCGCGCGTTCGCGGGTGCAACTTCCGAGAGATAAACCGGAACCGTGGTTGAAGAGAGACCAATCGCAACACCCAGCACGATGCGACTCAGAATCAAAACCGCTGGCGATGGCGCGACCGCGCTGGCGAGCGCGCCGACACCGAAAATCGCGGCCGTAACCAACAAGACTCGTCGCCGGCCGAAACGGTCCGCCATTCGCCCACCAATGATCGCGCCGATCGTCGCGCCGAGCAGAACGCCGCTGACCACGATTTCTTCGGCGGCAGTTGTTAAACCGAAGTCGCGCTTGATAAAAATCAGCGCGCCCGAAATTACGCCCGTGTCGTAGCCAAACAGGAGGCCGCCAAGCGCAGCGAAGAACGCAGCGATATGAACAAAGCGAGTCCCGCGCAAATGTGCATCGCTTACCTCAACGACTTCTTTGTCAGGCATCGATGTCGATCTTATCAAACCAGCGGATTTTCACGAGTTCCATAGCGTTCGCGCTAGAGCTTCCAACTGGAAAGGTCAGCATCGACTCGGTCCCGGCTGTCGGCGCGCGACAATACGTCACGCGTTAACCGTTCATCGGCCAGATAGTTAACGGGGTTGAATACTCCCTCCGGGCGACCTGTCTAAAGGTTCAAAAGGGTAAATGAGGACCAAATGAAACATCTAATTATATCAATATGCACAGGGGTAGCGCTCGCATCGTCGGCGCTGGCTCAAGTCAAACAAGACGATCACAACACTTCAACAAAAACGGTTCACCGAGGCTCTCACGGGAACTCTCAGGCGCAGGTTGCGCCAGCGACGACACGGCAGGTGACCAGAACGTCGCCGATCCGGACACAACGCAGCGTCTCCACGGCGCCGATCAGGACACATACTTACCGTGCCACGTCACAGGTCAATGGAAACGCGACAGTTCATTCCGGTACGACCGCGAATGCGCGGGTTCGCGAGGGACACGCAAACACGACAGTTCGTTCGAGTACTGTAGCGAAGGCTCAGGTTCGAGATCGCAATGCGCGATTCAACGATCAAGCTCGGATCCAAAGCAACGTTGCGGTCAATCGTGATCGGAATGTTCGTAACCGGACTTTCTCCGGCAACACCACTACGAACATTGGCGTCAACCGAAACAGAAATGTGACCGTCACGAACAATTGGCGCGGCAGCCGATTCAGCGGGCAGCAGTATGCCGCCTTTCGAAATTACCATAGGCAATGGCATGATCGAGGATGGTGGAGCAGCCACTACAACCGCATCATCTTTGTCGGCGGAGGCTGGTATTTCTGGGATGGAGGATACTGGTATCCGGCGTGGGGTTACGATCAGTCCGCTTACTATCCGTACGACGGTCCGATTTATGGTTACGGCAATCTGACGCCGGACCAGATCGTAGTCGACGTGCAAACACGATTGCAGCGGGACGGTTATTATGCCGGTCCGATTGACGGACAGCTTGGACCGATGACGCGTCAGGCCATTGCAGCCTTCCAGGCCGACCATGGTCTCGCGATCACATCGACAGTCGACGAGCCAACGCTCTCAACGCTTGGATTATCGTAACTGACAGGAATTAACTTGAGCCGCGGGTTGGTCTCCAGCCCGCGGTTCTTTTTTATGTCGCCGACTCGCCCAACGCCTGGCCGAGACACGCGATGCCCTCGCAGAAGTTTTCAGGTTGGCAACACAGCCCGATGCGAATGTGGTTTGGCGACTCGAAAAACCGGCCGGGCACCACTGCCGTTTCATATTTCTCGATCAGCAAACCGCAAAGTTGATCAACGTCTACATTGCGGAGCCGTGGAAATGAAGTTGTGCCGAATTTTGTCGGAACAACGTCGACATCGTTGCGCGTAGAACAAAAATCATCCAGTGTTTGCCGGTTCGCTTCCAACAAGGCTTTGGCGCGCCCCGCGATCTTCGAGAGTTGGGCAATCGCAACAACACTCAATCGCTCCATCACGTTCGGCGCGCTTGCGGCAAAGATGTCGTCCAGCCGCCGAATTTTCTCCGCGAGTTGTGGCTCGGCGAGAATCCAACCGCAACGAAGTCCGCTTAAGCCGTAGCCTTTGGTCAGGCTGCTGGTCGCGACAAACTCAGGTCCGAACGAAACCGATGATGTCGGCGAATTCTCAAACATCGCTTCCAGGTAAACTTCGTCTACCAACACGCGCGCCCCAACGCCGCGTGCGAGCTCCCCGATTTTTCGTAGCGTCGCCTCTTCAACCAGGGCGCTGCTTGGATTATGCAAGTTCGTCAGCACGATCAAGCGCGTCCGCGGTGTGACCTGCTTTTCCATGTCGACAATGTCGATCTTGAATCCGTCTTCAAACCTTCTTGGGAAACGTTTGATCCTCGCGCCGAGATATTCGGCGATCGCGAGCAGGGGATCGTAAGTTGGCTGCTCGATCAGAACTTCGTCGCCGTGCTCGAGCAAAGCCGCCATCGCAAGATGGTTTGCCATCGACGTGCCGCCAGAAATTGTAACGACATTTTCGGGAGCGACATGGCGATGCGCCGCGAGCGCTTCGACCAGCGGTCGATATCCGTAAGCGTTGTCACCATGGAGTTCTAAATCGCTCAGCTTCACGTCCAATTCAGCGAAAGGCAGATTGAGAATGCCGCTCAGAGCAAGATCGTAATTCACTCTCGGGCGAGTCTTCGCCCAATGCATGAAATCTGATTGTTTGGGAATCATCGGCTCGCGCTTCCTCGGGTTTTCCAAAATAAATACGCCGGCAAACCGGTCAGCATGATGCCGAGACCGATTAAGCTGTTATGCGGGTAGCGATAAAGCGTGCTGAACGCAACACCGCCACAGGCGACAATGAAAAACAGCGTGGTGAACGGATGACCCGGAGTCCGAGCCGGACTGGCCTTTAACAGAGACGGGTTTGTTTTAGCTCGTCGTCGAAAAACGAAGACCGTTGCCGCGGTTAACGCGAAGAAGATAACGTCGACCGATATGACGTAGTTTAGAATCTGCTCGTAGCGACCTGACAACGTAATCACGATCGCAAGCGCGCCTTGCAACGCGATCGCGAAGGCGGGGACCCGCGCGCGATTAAGTTTTGCCAGACTTGTAAAAAACAAACCATCTTCAGCCATTGCGAAATAAACGCGGGGAGCCGTGAGCATGCTTTGGCTGAGAAAACCGACGGTGGAAACGGCGATCCCGATAGCAATAATCCGCGCGCCGCTTTCGCCGAGTGCCAGACGCATTACCGCCGAAGCGGGCGTGGTCGTTTGTCCGAGACCCTGCGGGCCGAGCGCCTGAACACAGACAAAGTTCACCGAAAGGTAAACTGCAATGACGCCGACTACGCCTAATAATAAACCGCGCGGAAGATTCTTTCGCGGTTCGCGCACTTCTCCGGCCACGAAACAGGACGTCTGCCAGCCGCCATAAGCAAATTGAACCGGAATGAGCGCCGCGCCGAAGGCGATCAGCGAATTCCAGACTCCTGGTGGTGAGAGCGTCGATCCTCCGCTTGCGACGGCCGACGGGGTTGCGATGGCGGATGTGGGCGCACCTGTCACGGTCAATCCGAATGCAACCAGTGCGGCAATCGCCACCAATTTCAAAATCATAAACACGTTCTGGGTCGTGCTGCCGGCGCGCACCCCAAGACAATTGATGATCGTTAAGATTGTGAGCGCGAGTGCGGCGAGAAACGCCGCGAAGTTGTCGCTCGCTTGAGCATGCCCAAGCGAGCATGCGTATTTTGCAAAAGTGACCGCGACCGCAGCCATGCCGCCGGTTTGTGTGACCAGGAGCAGGGCCCAGCCGTAAACAAACGCCAGCGCCGGATGGAATGCATCGCGGAGATAAACATATTGGCCCCCGCTGGCTGACATTTGCGACGAAAGCTCCGCGTAAATGAAAGCGCCCGCGAGCGCGATCAGTCCGCCGAAAGCCCAGGCGCCAAGGATTAAAGTTTTCGACGGTACCTGTTGTGCGACGACGTAAGGATTAATGAAAATTCCCGAGCCGATGATGCCGCCCATCACGATCATGGTGGTGTCGAACAACCCGAGGCGGCGCACCAGGTGTGCCTCCGACGTCGTGATCGCGGTCACTATTTCTCGGACGCGGTATTTTTGTGATTAGCGTTCTCCCTACGAGTAGCAATCATCGAGACCGCGATAGTGGTCGTGAGTACCGCGATCACGACGGCTAGGGAAATTGGAGTCGGTATCGTGAAAAGATCCCGAGCGATCATCTTTATTCCGACAAACGCGAGAATGATAGCCAGTCCGGTTTTCAAATAGACGAAACGATCGATCAACTTCACGAGGAGAAAGTACAGCGAACGCAGGCCGAGAATGGCGCAGATGTTCGAGGTGTAGACAATGAATGTATCGCGGGTAATTGCGAAGACCGCCGGGATTGAATCGACGGCAAAGACAAGATCCATCACGTCGATGACGATTAATGCCAGGGCCAGCGGCGTGAGCACCCAACGGTTGTTTACGCGAGCTTTGAAATGTTCGTCATGAAACGCAGGCGTAATCGGAAAGGCCCGGAGACAGCACCGCATGACCCAGGTTTGCCCGAAATCCTGCGGCTTTTGTTTGACGAAAGACATCCGCCACGCGCTGACCAGCAGGAACCCGCCGAAAAGGTAGAGAACGAACTCGAAACGATTGACCAGCTCTATGCCGAGCCAGATCGTCACTCCGCGCATCACCAGCGCGCCAACGATTCCCCACACCAAAGCGCGATGCTGTGCCATCGGGGGGACGCGGAAGTAGGCGAAGATCAGAATGAAAACGAAAATGTTATCGACGCTGAGCGAGTACTCGATCACGTAACCGGTGAGGAATTCGAGCGCCTTGTCCGGGCCGCGGATTTTCCAGACCAGTAAATTGAACAAGAGGGAGAGAACGATCCAAATCGCGGTGCGGTGAGCAGCCGCCCGCAAGCTCAATTCGCGGCCGCGATGCTTGAATTGGACAAGATCGACAATCAGCGCGACGAAAACGCCGGCATTAAACGCGAGCCAAAACCAAATACTTGTCGTCGCCACCGCGCGTAGGGTTTCATGCTACGCGCGCGACGGCAATCGGAAACATTCAGTTGCTTGCCACGCCGGACCTTCATCGTAGTTTGTCCGACTCTCATGGACGCGGCGCTCGAGAAACTGGTTGAAGCTGGCAAGCTGACTTCGAAGGCAGCCGAGAAGCTCGATATGCTCAAACCAGGTGCGTTTTGCCTGCACAAGAGCTGGGGATTCGGTCGCGTCGCAGAGTGGAATCTTCTTCTCAATCAGATCCTGATCGATTTCACCGGTAAAAAGGCGCATCCGATGCAATTGGAATACGCCGCCGAAAATCTCACCCTGATTCCCGCGGAACATTTTCTTGCCCGCAAGGCAGGCGATCTGGCGGCCACCAAAAAACTGGCCAAAGACGATCCCGTTGCGCTGGTTCGAAACATTTTGGAAAGCCTCGATGGCAAGGCGACCGCGCAAGAGATCAGTGAATGGATGGTCCCCGACCTTTTCACTGAAGCGGAATGGAAGCGCTGGTGGGAATCGGCCCGCAAACATTTGAAAGCGAGTGGCGCATTCTCGATTCCGGCGAAAAAGACCGAGCCGGTCCAAATTCGCGCTGAAGGAATCTCCCATGCCGACGAGCTCACCGAAGCGTTCAACCACGCGCGCCAACCGAAGCAGCAAGTCGCCGCGCTCGAACAAATGGTAAAGTTTCATCAGCAATTCAAGGAACCAGAGAAGCAATTGCAGTCCGTAATTACAGCCGTCGAAAATGTCGCCACCCGCAATCAGAAATTGCATCCCGAGCTGGCGTTCGAGCTCGTGCTTGGTCGCGACGATTTGCTCGAGAGCTTTCCACAATTGAAGACGACGCACATCGGTCTGACGCTGGAGAAATTAATTGTCGATGAGGAGCGCCGGTTGGTTTCGGTCTTGCCGAAGCTTCCGGCCGCAAAAGAAAAGCGCATCCTGCAAGCGTTACCGGCCGCGCTCGGCGATCGCTGGAGCGCGCGCGCATTGCAGTTGATGCAGGCGACGCACGGCCGAATGGTCGCTCAAATTCCGCACGTGTTTCGCGACGCGGGGCAGCACTCCGAATTGCACACGATGCTGGAACGGAGCGTCCGCGAACATTCCGCCACCAGCGAAATGCTGGTCTGGTTATGCTCCGAGCGCGAAGATTGGCGCGAATTGATCAATCCGGAATTGCTGGCCGCGATCTTGTCCGCGCTCGAGCGCGAACAGTATTCAGCGCCGGGTCGCGCCAGCAAATTGCAGCGTTTGCTGATGGAAGATCGGCAATTATTTCAGGACATGTTTGGAAACGCCGATGTTGGGCTCGCGCGCGATGCGCTGCGGCGACTTCAATTGAGCCCGTTGTTTGATGAGTTGACCAAGCGCTCATTGCTCGCGCGAGTGGTAAAAGTTTTTCCGGACCTCGAAAGCATGATTGCCGGCGCGCAGCCGCAGGAAAAGGCTGCCCCGCTCGTTGTCTCTTGGAGCAGTTTGGAAAGACGCAAAGTGGAATACGAAGAGCTCGTGAAAAAGAAAATTCCTGAGAACACCAAAGAGATTTCGCTCGCGCGCTCATACGGCGATCTCAGCGAAAATTTCGAATACAAGGCAGCCAAGCAAATGCAGGCTGTGCTGGTGCGTCGTAGGTCGGAGCTGGAGCGCGATTTGCAAAACGCGCGCGGTACCGCGTTCGAAAACCCCGACACGTCACGGGTCTCGATCGGCACGATCGTTACGGTGCGTGATAAAGCTTCAAAAAAACAAGAGACCTACACGATCCTCGGCGCGTGGGACGGCGATCCGGATCGAAACATTATTTCTTATCAAACGGCGATCGGGCAGGCGCTGCTCGGGCATAAAGCCGGCGAAACCGTGACGTTGCCAAACGGAGAGTTCGAGATTCTTTCAATCGAGCCGGCGCCCGTCGATAAGCCTGTTGCGGAGACGATTAGCGAAACGGAGCCAGCCTCGGTGTAGCCACGGCCCTATGGGCCGTCATCGTAGATTCAGTCGACGCGCCACAGGCGCGTGGCTACAACAATCGGCTTTCATTAGAATCCTTATCGCGAGATAATTGGGAAACATGAACGCTCGAATCAATCATCTCGCTGTCTGGATTCTCGTCGTTATTTATTTCCTGATCGGTTGGGGCTGGTACGCCATTTGGGGTGACACTTGGCTGAATCTTCACGCCAAGACCGCGACCGACATCGAGCGGACGCATAATGTCGGCGCTTACGTGTTCGCATTTTTCGCTTCGATCGTCGTGAACTACGCGCTAGCCTGGCTAATCGCGAAGCTTGATGCGAAACGCGCGCTTTGCGGACTTGGCGTCGCGCTGATCTGCTGGTTCGCCTTCGTGTTCGTTGAATACGCGACCATTTCGGTGTTCTCCGCTTTCGAAACGAATCCCTGGCCGCTGGTTTGCATCGACATGGGCCGGCCCCTGATCGGATTTGCCATCAGCGGAATCGTTCTCGGCTACTGGCGGCCAAAAAGTTGATAGTTGATTGTTGAGAGTCGCTCTTCTGTGGTGGCAGGCGTCTCGCCTGCATTTCTTGTAGAGGCGGCCGTGTCGGCCGCGAATTGTAGCGGCGTTTGTTCTCAAACGCCGAACTAACAAAACAGGCGCTCGCCGCGGCGAGCGCCTCTACAATCATTCCTTGGGCGGTTCCGGCACTTCTTTCACGCCAACTCGCAACGTTAACGGCCAAACAATTTTTCTCTGCTGATCTGGATCGCCCCACGCGCTGCGCAGATCGGCCGCAATCTCGTCGATCGGATCGCGGTTCTTTTCTGCGATGAAACGCTGAGAGGCCGACCAGGACCGCAGGTACCCGCATAGATGTTCCAGGTTCCATTTCGCGGTCATCTCGAATCGCCGCGTTTTGAGTTCAGAAAATGGGAAGGGGACTTCATCGAATTTCTCAACGAGCACACGTTCCGGCGGCCAGCACGGACCGACCACCGTTTTGTAATAGCGCTGATTGACGATCTCATCGATCTGCGGCGTGATATGGAAAAATTTGTAAGCCGACGCCGCGAACACTCCGTTGGTTTTCAGCACCCGCCGAACTTCCGGATAAAATCGAGAGTGATCGAGCCAGTGCAGCGCCTGCGCGACCATGATTAGATCTGCGCTCTCTGGTTCCATTCCGCTGTCTTCCGCCGAGGAGACCCGATATTCCACCCGCTCATGGAGTTCCGCATTTGCGATTTGTTTGTCGCTCGCGTCCGTCGCGATCACGTACTCGAACACGTTTGCGAGTTCAACTGCGGCTTGGCCATTTCCCGTCGCGCAATCCCACGCCAGCTTTTTGCTCGGCGCGACGGTGCCGAGATGTTTGAACATCTCTCGCGGATACCGCGGCCGAAACTTCGCATAATCCACCGCGTGCTTCGAAAAATGATCTTTGAACGCCACTCAGAAATTGTAGACAGGATTAACAGGATTCCGAAAAATTTAATCACGAATCCCGCCGCTCTGCGGCAAACTACACGTCCGGGCTCAAACTGGATAAACTAGCGGGAGCGTAAACCAGGAACGCAGGAATTCCGACAAGCTCAACTTCTCAACGCCTCAACCTCTCAACCTTATTCCTTGGGTGGCTCGGGCATCGTCTTGATCCCAACCCGCGCGAGATATTCATCCGCTTGCAGCAGATCATTCCCCGCGCGCTCGACGATCTTGAGCAAGTTATCCATCGACGAAACCTCCTCGAGCTGTTCGGTCAGGAACCACTGGAGGAAATTGATTGTGATGTAGTCGCTCTGTTTTGTCGCAAGATTGACCAGTGCGTTGATCTGCTGGGTGACATGAATTTCCTGGTCGAGCGAAAGCTTCACCGCATCCTTGGGCGTTTTGAATTTCGATTTCGGCGCATCGATCGCCGGGATCACCACGCGGCCGCCGGCATCGACCACGTATTTGATGAAGCGTAACGCGTGACCCTTCTCTTCCTCGGCCTGCTGGAAAAAATGTTGCGACAACTGCGGCAACGCCTCTGCTGCGAAATGCGCGGCGATCGCGTAATACTGCAGCTCCGCGCTGAACTCGTAGCCGATTTGCTCGTTGATCGCATCGATGACTTTTTGGCTGGTAAGCATGTCAAAACCTACCGCGGATTGAACGGATTCAAACGAATGAATTCCTGAAGGCAACGATGCGCTCGGAAAATTCCGACCGCATTTGCAGATTTCCGGTTTGATCGACTTGAAAAAGGTGATACGCTGCCGCCAATTCCTCGAACGGAGGATTCGTCGCTGGCGCAGTGCCACCTACTAATCCGAAGGGGAAAGGAACAACCTTGAAGAGAGTGGTCACTGCACTCACCACTCGAATGAGGAAATTACATGTTTGGACGTTCATCTACGGGCGGGACAAGAACCTCGCCCATGACGGTTAAGAACACCTTCTTTTTGCTCGATCGTCTCGGGCAAGATTGCCACCACCTTCAATTTCTGCGCGAACTGACGCAGAATTCTATTCAAGCCATTCAGCGTACCGGTGAATCTGGTCAAATCGTCTGGGACGTGGACTGGAATTATTATGACCACACGAGTGCGATGAAGCTTTGCGTCATCGACACCGGTGATGGAATGACGGGCCCCGAAATGGCAGAGCACATCAACAAGCTGTCGTCGTCAGGTGTAGAACAGTCATTCACTGGGAATTTTGGCGTTGGTGCCAAAATCTCCGCAGCGACACGGAATCATGCTGGCATGGTCTATCTCGCGTGGAAAGCGGGGCGGGGCGCAATGATCCATCTATGGCGAAATCCCGACGACGGGATGTACGGATTGATTCAGCAACGTCGGGCCGATGGCAGTTACGGCGAGTACGTGGATTTGGATGATGAAGTGAAGCCGGGTCTCATTCCGGACCATGGAACAAAAATTGTTTTACTTGGTAATTCCGAAGACGAGAACACGATGAAAGCGCCGGCCGGCGCCCCGTCACCTTCGCGGTGGATCGCGAAATACTTAAATACCCGTTTCTTTGCATTTCCGGAAGGCGTTACCGTTAAGGCGCGTGAGGGATGGGAACATCCGCGCAACGATTCTGCCCGGAACAAGATGCGAACCGTGACGGGACAGAAGGCGTATCTTGAGCAGCATAAAGTTGCAGCGGGGAAGGTGAGCCTTAATGGAGCTACTGCGCATTGGTGGATTCTCGAGGAGTCGGAGGCGCTCAGTCAGGAGGAAAATTATTACGCGTCGAAAGGTCACGTCGCTGCACTCTACAAGGACGAATTATATGAGCTGACCACAGGTCGCGGGACTACCGCTAAGCTTCAAATGTTTGGTGTCATCTTCGGCCTTCGGCAGGTGGTGATTTATGTTGAGCCATATGCGGATTCCGGCGCTCGGCTAACTACGAATACGGCGAGGACAAATCTTTTGATCGAGAACGAACCACTGCCGTGGCCTGACTGGGCTGCTGAGTTTCGAGAGAAAATGCCATCGGAAATTGATGAGCTGATACAGCGAAAAGCAGCGAGTTCTTCCGCTTCAAGTCACTTCGATACCGTGCGGGATCGTCTCAAGGGAATCTTGGATCTTTTTAAATTGAGTCGTTACAGGCCGACACCAGCGGGCGAATTGCTTATTGATGCTGAAGCGGCCGTTCGCGGCGGCCGCGTAGCGCACGTCGGACCGCGCGTCGGGGAACGGGAACAGAGTTGGGGAACATCGACAAGCCGAGGAGGAACTGTCGGGAATATCTACACGCTGTTTCAGAAAAAAACCGGAGAGCCAGGCGAAAAAGTCCAGCCCGATCCCTTCCCAAAATGGCGATGGATTAGTGTTGAGGACAAAACGCGAGAACCGCTGGACCTTGAGGATCGCGCAGCTCGGTTTTTACTTGATCAGAATCTCTTGCTCTTAAACGCCGACTTCCGTGTCTTCAAAGACATGATTGCTCGTTGGCACAAGGAGTTCGGCGGCGGCGAAACGGTGAAAAAGACAGTGGAGGAAGTTGTGCGCACGTGGTTCGAACAAGCATTGGTAGAGACGGTGATGGGCGTACAAGCGCTGCAAGGTTCGAAGGAATGGTCGCAACAGCAAATACAGGCCGCTCTCTCAGAAGAGGCGCTGACCGCAGCCGTGATGCAGCGGTACCACGTCAACAATTCCGTTAAGCGGGAGCTCGGCGCCAAGCTGGGCAAACTGCACGCCGCCTAATACGTGACCTTTCGACAATTCTTAGACCAGGTGCTCGTACCGATGTTTCCCGGGGCGGACATCCTAGCTGCGACGTGGCGGCCGAAAGTAATTGTTAGCTCACTTGTAACATTTGCTGCGGGAGCTAGCAGACTTCGTGTCCGCGAGAGCGTTACTGAACAAGATTTTCTCGAATTTTCACGGGCACAACCTTTTGACTCAAGCGAGAAGGATTTTGTGGAAAACCTCGTCCGGGCCTTCGCGGAAGTTAAATCAGAAGCTGCAGCTTTTTTGCCTCAGCTTGAAGACGCGATCATTCGAAAAGCGATCGCGAAAACTGTAGCGCCGGAGCGAGCAAGCCAACAACGAATCATCGCAAAGATGCTTGAGACTATGTCGAATTGGGCGACGCAAACGTACGAAGGCGAACGCGTCTCTTCGGGTTGCATTATTACCACGAGCCACTTAACGGGCAGCAGGCGGTTAGATATGCGTCTTTTGATTCAAGAAGATTTTGCAAAGAATCTGACCGATGGCGTCGATTCGTGGTGGCGAATAGCAGCGATTGGTGGAGTTATGCGATTCGAAACATCAGAAGATGAGACGACATTGACTGCGCCGACAGATCGTTTTTTTCCGCTGCGTTATAGGCCGCTTGCTCTACGAACCGCTGGGAACGCTGTCGGAATAACCCTGAATCGAAACGGTGAGATATTAGTCTTCGCTGGGCAGAATCTTCGATTTGCGATGCGCCGCGGGCGCTGGGTTAACTTCGCGCACGGCTCGATCGTCAAGCAGATGTCGCCCGGCGGAGCAGGCTCTGCGAAGTTACGGAGAGCCATATACGCTTCAGCCCTCGATGTGTCGTTCGCGCGCAGTGGCGGGTGCATCGGGCTGCTTAGAACGCGCGATCTAAAAAAGTTTCGGAACGACGGGATTCTTTCGCCGGACGATCGCATCGGTACTGTTCAAGCGCTTAAGCCCATGGCGGCCACAACACTCGTTAGCGGTCGACCATTCGATAGCCTCCCTAGAACTGTTCGCAAGGAGCTGTTAGGGCTGGACGGTGCTCTCGTCCTTGGACCGGATGGTTCCGTCTACGCTGCGGGCGCTATTCTCAAGCTTGGTAAGATAAACCTTGGGAACCAAGGCGGTCGCTCCGCCGCCGCAAAGACTTTGAGCAAATATGGCCTTGGTATAAAGGTTTCCGAGGACGGAATGATCTCAGGTTACAAGAAAGAGTTGGGAGACGCGGATGCGGCCTTTAATGTTGGGTGAGTTGATCGATGGCGCGGCATAGCATTGGGCCTTTATGAGGACACGAAAGCAAAATGCCCGATGAGATAAACTCACCGGGCATTTAGTTCTGGCGACGTCCTACTCTCGCACGGCCTATCGCCGTACTACCATCGGGGCTGCAGCGTTTCACTGCCGTGTTCGGAATGGGAACGGGTGGGGCCACTGCGCTAGTGTCACCAGAAAAGAAAGTTGATGGTTGAGAGTTGATGGTTGAGAGCCATCAACGGCCGATCACCGCTCATTTCTGGCGATTCGCATTTTGGATTTCAAAGAACTATCAACAATCAACTAACGACTATCAACTAGTCGGGCCGATTCGTTGATATCTACATACAGGAAGTGAAAGCCAACGCTTAAGGCTTCGTTTTGTTTTGAGATCTTTTGTCTCCTCTGTTTGCCATCCCGCTTGCGCGGGATGGGTTAACAGAAAAGTAAAAGATCAAGCCGAACGGGTTATTAGTACTCCTGAGCTGAACATGTTACCATGCTTACACCCGGAGCCTATCAACGTGGTGGTCTACCAC
>DATMON010000020.1:0-205645 GCA_035568175.1 Chthoniobacterales bacterium | reverse complement strand
CACGCGTTTTGGCGGCGCAACCTCGGAAACGTTCAGCAATAACGACCGGGGGATTCGGGGCGGTTGGACGGGTGGTGGCGGAATTGATTTTTGTATTGGCCAGCATTGGACACTGAACTTCACCTATCTCTATGTCGATCTCGGAGACGAACACGTCGGGACCAATTTTGTTTTCACGAGTCGGCCGGTAGCCAACGGCATCCGCAACTTTGACTCGCAGACCCGCGCGAACGCCAACTTTCAGTTCCATGACTTCCGAGGCGGTCTGACTTTTCATTTTTAGATAAGCTAGCTGTTTCAAGCTTACCCAAAAGCCCCGGACTTAGGTCCGGGGCTTTTTGTTTTCCGTGAAAATCGTTGGTGCGATCTGTTTTTTTCGAACTTCTCGGGTCGAAGCTCGTAAAGGAAAGTGAAAGCTTTTCGTATGCTGTCGCATTATTCGCGGCTTTTCGGCGGACCATTCGCCGGTCACGAGGAGATATATCTTCGTGAATTGTCGATGCGGATGAAGGACATTCCAGAGAATCGCCGCGGCCGCCCGCGACGAGGTGATCTTGCGCCTTCCGGTTTTGTCTACCTCGGTCAATTTTTGGATCACGATCTGACTCGTGACGACACCAGGCTCGAACACGCATCGGCTGCTCCTGAGAAGACAATAAACGTTCATGCGCCGCGGCTAAATCTGGAAAGCGTTTACGGCGGCGGACCGAAGAAGTCGCCGGATCTCTATGATCTTTCCGAAAGCGGCAGCGAAACTTTTCTTTTGGGCTACACCGAAGCGATTCCGCGGAAAGGGATTCCGTCTACCCGTGACGATTTTCATCGCCGAAACGGGAGAGTGTTTCTGGCGGACGATCGGAACGATCAGCATCTGATTCTGGCACAGCTCCACGTCGTGTTCTTGCAGTTCCACAACCGACTCGTTGAGTATCTCAAATCCGGAGGCTTCTCCGCTGAAGCTTTTCCAGATGAGACAATCTTCGAGACGGCGCATCGGCTGGTCGTCTGGCACTATCAATGGATCGTGCGCAACGAATTCTTGAAGTGGTTTGTTTTGCCGGAAATTTTGCAGGACATCGAGCAGCATGGAGCCCGACTGTTCAAACCCGCTTCAACTGGGGAAATACCACCGCTTCCGATTGAGTTCACGCAAGCGGCTTTTCGTTTCGGCCACAGCATGGTGCAACCTCGGTATGAAATTAACCAGTGGATCGGACTTGTCCGTTTGTCAGATCTGCTTCGGAGAACACGCGCGGCGGAGTCGAACAAGTCGCTTCCCGCTAACAGAGTCGTCGATTGGGACCGATTCACCCGCACCCGGGGAGGGAACGCGAATTTTGCGGAGAATATCGACACGTTAATCTCCGAGGACATGTTCAACCTGCCCGCGGCCGCGATGCCCATCTTTTCAAAAGCGCCGCCGCCGCCGTTGCCGGAGATGACGCTGCTGCGTGGATCCCGAATCGGACTGCCTTCAGGACAAGAGGCCTGTCGAGCAGCGGGCGTGCCGCCTGTTGCCCGCGCCCAAATCGGATTCGATGACGAAGGCAACGAATTTCTTCGAAATCGGGGAATGAACGAGAAAACGCCGCTTTGGTATTACTTGCTACGCGAAGCCGAGCTTCTCGGGATTCGCAGATTTCACGGCGGCGAATGTCTTGGACCTCTGGGAGGCAGGATTATAGCCGAAGTTTTGTTGGGCGTAATGAATGCGGACCCGGAACATTACTTGAACGTGGATCCCAACTGGAGGCCTTTGACCGTCGTCTTCGGCAGATCAACCGAGCCGCGACGAGTGGATGGCCTCAGAAAGTTCGTGGCATTCGCGAAAGATCGACAACCGCTCTGAATCACTTCGGCGGAGAGAGTGAAGATTCGTCCAAAACCCGAGAGAAATGGATCGGCACCGCGCTGGGCGAGAGTAGCTGCGGACGACCGAGTCGGTCGAATTGCGCGCCAACTTAAGATCTTTCTGGAGAAGACGTCTCACAACCGCGTTCGCCATTCCCGACGACCACGGCATCCGATTTCATTCGACGAACTGCTGAATCCGGCGGTCAACTTCGCTGTAAGTCGATTGCGACGGACCGGACCGCGGGCTGCGCAGAAGATTGTTGCAAAGTCAGCGTGGGAAGACTTGCAGCGACATTTGTCGGCACGGCTCGCGTTTGCACTGACGCCGACTTTGCGTCTTTACCAACGGGCGGCGGAAGCGGTCGCGCGCAGCTTGGGGCCCATTAGGCAAAACGGCGGGCGAAGACGCGCGGATCGAGACATTACCCTTCTGGAAACGATCATAGAGTTTCCAGATCTTCTCGAGACCGCGGCGCAACTCATTTCCGCCTGGATCGACGCGCAGCGCGAACTATTCACTCGTCTTTGGCGGGACAAAGCCGATCTCTGTTCCGTATTCCTATGCGGCCGCGAACGTTTGCGCGTGGCTCATATTCGCCTCGGGCTTTCCGATCCGCATGACGGCGGACGAACAGCCACGGCAGTCGAGTTCGCTAGCCATCGTCGCGTTATCTACAAACCGCGGCGGTCTGATCGCGAAGAACTCTGGTTCGAAGCTCTTGGCTGGCTGAATCGAAATGGCGTTCGTGTTTCGTTTCGCGTTCCAAAGATGCTGTCGCGAGGAAATTATGTATGGGTGGAGTTTTTACAGACCAAGAGCTGCAAAAGCTGCAGAGCGGTCCGTCTCTTTTATTTTCGCTGGGGGGTGCAAATGGCCTTGGCGCAGATTCTCAGAGCATCGGATTTGCATCGAGACAATTGGCTCGCCATCGGATCGCAACCAATCCTAGTTGACGCGGAATTGATCGGAGACGCGGAACCGGTGTTGCGGGGAAAATCGAAGTTTAAACGTGGATCACCTCTGCCACGGCTTCTTCAGACCGGGCTCTTACCACTTATCTCTCGTGACCGGGCTGGTTTCTATCGAGGGGTTGCTCCACTCGACGCGACGATCCCGAAGAGCGCTCCACCAAACTGCTGGCCGCGATACGGACGGATTTTTCAAGAGCCGTCAAAGTATGTAAACGACCTCGTTCGCGGATACAAAACGGTTGCCAAGGCTTTCACCTATCCGCGAACAGCCGAAAGATTTTTCAGAGAAGTAGTTTTGCGAACCGGACCTCAATATCACCGTGTTCTTTTGCGGCCAACGGCGCAATACGCGCGACTTCTACGCGAGTCGTGCGAAGCGCGCAATATGCTTTCTGCGGGCGAGCGCTGGCGACGGCTCATGCGCAAATGTTGCGCGTCCGCGGCGAACCGCCGCGTTGCGCTCGCGGAAGCGGGCGCGCTTCTGCGATGCGATATACCAAAATTTACGATCCGAAGGCGAGCTATCCCAGCTTCATGGAAACAGCTCTCGGCCGCAATCGTCGAACTGAAAAGGTCGTCACGCCTCTTGCGCGGCCGGGTTCTTTTAGGAACCCGTGGCAGCCGGAGGCGAAAAAAGCGAACCAATTAGATCAGAGAATTTAGGTGCCTTGAAAAAGCTGTCACCACCAGGTGTAAGTGCAGCGCACATATTCCATCTCGTGACCGTTGGAATGTCCGTTCTTTCTGGGCGGCATCTCAATGATAACTGAGCCGGTTCCATCGCGTTTGGCGTTGTCGAGATCGCCTTCCGGCAAAAAGACAACCTTGGCGTTTGCCGGAACGTCAATTTCTCCGACGGTGCGAAAAGCATTCCGGGCGAATTCGTCCGATTCGAGGCACTTGTGCGCGAATCTTTTGTCGGCCATGATTTTTTTTAGCACGGCGAGATACGCCGCCTTTTTGTCGTCCGGGTTATTCCACTTTCTCATGTTAGTAGTCCTTTTAGGTTATTTGTTAGTGATGGCGTTATGGACCCGTGATCGCCCTGTGAAGCTCTTCAACTCTTAGTTTCAATCTGCCCAGGATCCTTTGAAAGCGTACGTCGTCTGCGACACCGTCAAACCGCGGATCTAGAGAAAGTGAACCATAATCGATCCATCCGGCAGCGACAGCGGCTCCCAAATGTTCGAGAGCGGACTCATTCCGGCCGAGAGACGATTCGATAGCAGAAATCCGATACAGAGTATTGGGATTGTCAGGAGCAGACTGCGATTGCTGAATTTCTTTAGCCAAACATTGCTGCAAAACGGCTCTTGCGTTGAGCGTGCGTCCTTGGCTGATGCCGATACGTCCCAAGGCTGATTCAGAGCTGACGTTTCCATAAAACGCGCCGCCTCCGTCGTGATCGCTCTCTTCGAGACGTTGGTAAAGCCGTTGGGCTTCCGAGAAATTTCGCGCAAAAAACTCAATTTGCGCGACGAGTTGAGTGCCGTCGATCGCGTCTTGGTCGAGGCTGCGGTTTTGGAGGCAGAAAGCGCGCGCCTTGGCAAAATTTCCGTTGAGCAAATACATGTGAGAAATGCCAATCCAACCCTGCGACCGTTCAGGGTGGAGATCGGTCGATCGTTGATAGGCTTCGCCTGCTTTTTCGTAATCGCCCAAAGCGGCCCAGCAATCCCCAATCTCGGAATCAAATTCCTCATTGCGATGGCCACGGCTCCGAGCTAATTCGAACCAACGCAACGCCTGATCCGGTCGGCCGAGCTCATGATAAATCCTTCCAAGTAGCGCGCCGGCCATTCCACTCCTCGGATCCGTTTCAATTGCGCGGAGAGCAGCCTCAAGCGCTTTCCCGAGTTGACCTCTTTGATAATTGACCCCAGCCAAAACGCGAAGCGCCTCCTCCGAATCAGGCTTCAAGCGCAAAGCCGCTTCTACTTCACGCTGCGCGGACGAGAGCAAGTTTGGGTCAGCTATATAATGAGTGCGTGCAGCTGCCGCACTGGCCAGGTAAGCATGAGCGAGGACCGAACCGGGTTCCAATTTGAGTACCTTTTCGAAACAGCTCCTTGCTCGATCGAAATCCCGAACCGTGCCGTGAAAGCCCAATTCTCTTCCGGCAACGATTAACTCTCGCGCCTGTGCATTTCGCATCGCCGGATCGGTCCTTGCCGCAAACAAATTCGACCAGTCTTTTGCGGCCAAAACTGAATACAACGCAGGTGCTAAATCCCGCATGAATGACTTTGCGTCGGAAGTTTCGCTCAGATTGAGGATTCGCTGGAAAAGCGAGTTGCCATCCGGATCGAGTAGTTGCGCGGAAACCTGTATTCCGTGATCTGTCTTTCGCCGCGTTCCGGAAAGGACGGTGCGCGTTCGAAAATTGCGGGTCGTCGTTTTCACATCGCCACCAGTGCTGCCGACCGAAACCACTCGCGCGATTCCGATGCCGGAAAGCTCTGTCTGCAATCCTTGCGCTAGTGTCGCGGTCCACTCGGATTCTTCCGTCGCGCTGTCCAGATCGAGGAATGGCAAGACCGCGACCGAGTTCCTCGCCAATTCATTTTCCCGCACTTTGTTTTCCAATTTCCAACTCTGAATTTGGCGCGTGACGACGGCCGCAGCGAAGAAAAGACAAACGGCGAGGGTGGTTGCGATGAGCGGATTCCGACGCGACCAGCGATACAACCGCGCCGGCGGCGAGACCGGCCTCGCTTTGATCGGCCGCCCTTCCAACCAGCGATCAAGCTCTTCGGCGAGGGCGGCGGCGGATTGGTAGCGGAGATTCGGGTCGCGTTCGAGGCAATGCGCGCAAATCGTTTCCAAATCGCGCGATGCACCTGGCATGATCGAACGCAGTTTGGGTGCGTCGTTTTCGGCTGCTTGATGAATCACTGCAACGGCGTGCTCGCCCAGAAATGGTGGTCTCCCGGCTAGCAGTTCAAATAAAATGGAGCCGAGGCTGTAAACGTCGGTCGCCGGTGTAAGATCTGCGGCCGCATTCGCCGCCTGTTCCGGTGCAATGTATCCCGGCGTGCCGAATACCGTGAGCGTACAAGTAAGCTCGTTTGCGGTATCGAGCCATTTTGCCAAGCCGAAGTCGCTGACCATCGGCTCGCCGCGCGCATCGAGTAGAATATTTCCGGGTTTGAGATCACGGTGAAGGATCCCCTGGCTGTGCGCGTGACCGACGGCCCGTGCAACCGTTGCAATCAGTTGGACTGTCCGCCGTGGCGAATCGCGAAAGCTTTCCCTTGAGTCGAGCAAGCTTCCACCGGAGGCGAATTTCATGCTGAAAAACGGAAGCCCGTCTTCAGTCGCGCCGACGTCGTAAATGGGCAAAATATTTGGATGATCGAGGCTGGCCGCGGCCCTGGCTTCGCGTTGGAATCGCGAGAGCGTTTCGCGCGAATCGCTGTGATAATTGAGCACTCGCTTTAACGCGACGATTCGCCGTGACGGCGCGTGCCGTGCGCGATAAATGACCCCCATGCCGCCGCGACCGATTTCTTCCAAAATGCGGTAGTTGCCCAATTGCCAGTCGCGGTCCGGAACATCGACTGCGGCGAGAAGCGCGTCGAATTCGTCGACGTTCGCTTCGTCCGACTCAAGTCCGCTGCGCAACAAACAACTCACGCAGAGTCCCGAAGCAACGCGTGCAAGTGAGCCACATCGACAGCGTGCGCAATCTTGCGCGGAACGCTCCGGCAAATCAGTGAGACCTGAAAAATTCACAGCACCATTTACTGCGAGCTGGCCAGCGCCGCGCACAAATAGCGAATTTCGTCGTCGACGTCCGCCGGGTTTGCCACTGTCTGCGAGATTTCTTCTCGTAAGATGATTCGGTAACGCACGCGGAGCTGATGCAGCACCCGTTTGATTACGGTTTCAGGCACGCCCAACGACGCCGAGAGAGTCGCATACGAGATGTCTATCCGTTCAAGACTGAGGTATTTGCTCAGAGCCGTGAACATTCGCAAGCGGCCGCGGCTTTCACATTCGTCGGCCAATCGACGCAGCGCTTGCTCGACCACGGTTGCGGCCCAGCGCACGTCGAAAATTCGCTCCGCCGGGCAGCTTTTTAATTCTTGGCCGTGGATCGACAATTGCGATGGAGCTTCTGCCATCCAGTCATCCCAAGCCACGAATCGCATTCTGCCGCCGCGCTTTTGCCTCCGGGCGAGGTGTTGTTTGTCATTCAAGAAATTTTCCACCGCTGTCCGCAGGAGCGAGCGAAAGCGGCCCCGCGCCGGATCTGCCAACGAAAGCAGGTTCCCTTTAAGTAACATCACAAAAAAATCCTGTGTTAAATCCTGGGCGTCGGTTACTGAATGACCACGGCGACAGATCAACGCGAAAACCGGCCGCCAATAAACGCGGCAGAGCTCGGTCAGCGCTCTCTGGGCGGCGTCTTGCCGCTCTCCGGTTTGCGCGCAGGAAAGAACAACGCTCCAGCGGGTGGTTTGGAACCGGTTCGAATTCAGTGTATCGCTGCCTGCCGGTTCCGTGTCCACGGGCGGACATAATGGAATTTTGGCCGGCTTTGAACAAGCCCAAACCGTGCAGGTTCCACCAGGGGACGTTGCGTTTCATTCTGGGAGATATCGCTTCCATTTTGTCACTACGAGATTTACCGGTGGAAGTTCCGGAAAAACTTACCAAAATGGGAAGTTCTCGATTAGAAAGTAATTCTCCCAGATGTCAGAATTCCAAAAAAATGAGAGTTAGCGCCGAGCAGCAAGTTCATATCGAGCAGTTGAAAGTCTCTGCCCGGGTCGGCGTTCTGCGGGCCGAACGAGCCCGACGCCAGCGCCTTGTTCTCAATATCACTCTTTTGCCGGCGCGCGACCTCCGTGATATCCAAGACGCGATCGCGCGAACGGTCGACTATTCCGCCCTCTGTCAGGAAGTGAAACAATTTCTGTCCCGGCAGTCGCCTAGACTTCTTGAAACATTGGCCAACGATTTGACCTCGCACCTTCTGCGTAAATTCCGGATCCGGAAGATCAGCATCGAAATCCGGAAGTTTGTTTTGAAGGACGCAGCTTACGCTTCGGTCACCGTCACGCGAAGCGCATCGCTCGATTAAATAACCGGTCGCGATGGTCGATTGGTGACGGCTACTTAGGACTCCGAACCCATTTTGGGCTTGTCATTTGCCGGTTATTAGGTCAAACCGGCGCACTATGAAAAATTTACGCCGGTCACTCACGGTTGCCATTATCCTCGCCGTCGCTTCGTGCGCTCTGATTGCAGCACTGCGCAGCTTTGCTTCCGGCCCCTTTGATATCACGTTAAACGGATGGCAGAAATTAAAAGCTCCTTACGATGAGGACGCCGACGCATACAGAGATAACGTTCTCTGCAAAAATGCTACGGCCTTCTACGTTGTTCATCACAGAAAGAGCGACGGCAAAGAGAGTAAGCACGATAAGACAAAATGTTCAAAACAGTCGGATGCTTCCGAATCGTTGATCATACCGGTTACAAATCCAACCAAATCGACCTCTCCCACCCCGACGGTCGCGATTAAGGTGACGGGCGCAAACGTGACCCAGCAGATTTCCTGTCTAGATGCGCAAGCGAAGCAAAACGTCTTAGACACTTTTGACAGGAGCAGTCCTTAATAGCGCCGCAGGTGACCCGATCCAGAATTGCTCTGGCGTGGCTACCGCTCCATTTTGTTCTGATCGTTGCGATTTGTAGTCGCCAGCTTTGGTGGCTGATAGCAAACGGCTTGACGATCATTCCATTTTCCGGGGCTCAAGTTCCCGCGCAATACGGTGTAGATATATTCACAACCGCCGGACCGAGGATTACCCGAATCCGCTTAGCCAAAGAAGCGCTTCTTGGTTACATGCACAGCGCGGGTATTGAAGGGGCCTACGGATTCTTTGCCCCGAATGTTCCCGAAAATTTCAAGCTGGCATTTGAGTTCCGATATCCCGACGGTCACGTCGAGTACGATTTGCCTAATGTTTCATCCGACGCGGCCGGTCTGCGCCTAGGTAGTTTGCTGGATAAGATCGGGCGAGGCGATTCAGAACAGTATCGAAGAATATTGATTGGGATGCTGACCTCAGCGGCGTGGGAGAATCATCCCGACGCACCTTCGGTTCGTACGGTGTTTGGAAAATTAAGGTTACCTGACCCCTTCGAGTATGAGCGTGGGGTTAGACCTTCCTATCAATTTGTCGCTGCCTACGATTTTGAACGATCTGCCGATTCGAATTCGAAATAGCATCAAACAGGCGACACATCGTTTGCGCGCTTGGTTCTTCTTTTCAAGCTCCGACTGCTGGTTGTCGATCTTACGGATTGGCCTGGGATTGCAATTGGGTCTTTATGCGTTTTCGTTGCGAGCCGACTGGCGTTACCTGCTCGCTGGGACCGGGCGCGGCTTGGTCAGTCGTGATTTAGCAGAGGCATTGTTGTCGCTCGAAAGCCCGATCATCCCTCGATTGGGATGGCTCGTTGCTGGGGGAAAACAGCTCGGACTTAGTGAAGCGGCTGTTCTCGATCTAACCTGGTACGGTCTGACACTCACAAGCTTGTTCCTATTGATCGGGTTGTTCTGCCGCCCGTTCGCGATTGCAGCTTGGTTTTTGCACCTGTGCTCGGTCAAAGGCGGCGGTCTTGTGACTTACGGTGTCGACGCTTTGACTACAACTGGTTTGTTTTATCTCATGCTCTCACCGTTGCCGGACCAACTTTCGCTCGATTATCTTTGGCGCAAGAAATTGTCCGATTCCGAGTTCCTCGGTTTTTGGCGGCGCGTTCTCCAACTGCACCTTTGCTTCATTTACTTTTTTAGCGGGCTGACTAAAGCGCTCGGTGCCGGCTGGTGGAACGGCGCCAATTTGTGGCGTGCGCTGATCAGGCCGCCATTTGCGATCATCCCGGCTGAAATTCTTGTTCGCGCCAAATACATTTTCCCCATTGTTGGCATTGCCGTTTGGATCCTCGAAATCGGCTATGCGTTTTTTATCTGGCACGGCAAGACCCGGCGTGCCTGGCTGCTCGGCATCCTGGCGATGCACACGGGCATTGGTGTCGGCATGGGCATGTATCTTTTCGCTTCAATCATGATTCTATTGAACTTGGCCGCATTCGGGCCGGGCATTCTCTGGCGCGCACGGCAGGCAGCGGACGACGATTCTTCATTGTCCGGAGAAATCACGTGTTCGCCTAACAATTAGGCTCGACCGCGTCTGCCGATTTTGCGACGATACGGAATCCGCGTAAGAAGCGCTCCACAGTCGCGACCATGTCCGCTGAGTTACCGCCCGATCTAGAGCTTGAGATCGCGCATCTGTTGTTAATCGACGTGGTCGGATATTCGAAATTGCTGGTCAATGATCAGGTAGAGTCCCTTCGGCAACTGAACCGCATCGTCCGCAGCACCGATTGTTTCCGTGCCGCCGAAGCGAAAGATAAACTGATTCGTTTGCCGACCGGCGACGGTATGGCGCTGCTGTTTTTTGAAAATCTCGAACAACCGGCGCGTTGCGCCTTGGAAGTCGCGCGAGCGCTCAAGAACCATCCGGAAATCCAAGTGCGAATGGGAATCCACAGCGGTCCCGTCAACCAGATCCCGGATGTCAACGACCGCATCAATATTGCCGGAGCGGGCATCAACGTCGCTCAACGCGTGCTCGATTGCGGAGATGCCGGCCACATTCTTTTATCCAAACATGTCGCCGACGATCTGGGAGAATACCGGCACTGGCAGCCGTATTTGAAGGATCTCGGCGAATGTGAAGTAAAACATGGCCTGAGACTTCATCTCTTTAATCTTTGCAAGGATGATCTCGGTAATCCGCAGGCGCCGGAGAAATTAAAGCGCCGAAAACGGTGGAAAGAAACAGGGCCAGTCCATCCGGTTGCGTCGCCACGCTGGCCGCGTTGGGCGCCCATAGCGGCGCTGCTTCTTTCCGGATGTGCGCTCGCGATCAGTTTTACAATCTTTCTTCGCCATCGAGCGATCCGCAGTGAGCCATTTGCCGACCCCACTAGCGCAATTCCCTACAAAAGCATCGCTGTCCTTCCGTTTGAAAATCTCAGCGACGACAAACAAAATGCCTACTTCGCCGATGGTGTTCAGGATGAGATCCTGACCAATCTCGCGAAAGTGGCTGACCTCAAAGTCATCAGCCGCACGTCGGTGATGCAGTACAGGAACATCATCCAGCGCAATCTCCGCGAAATCGGCAAAACACTCGGTGTCGCCCACATCCTGGAAGGCGCGGTCCAACGCGCTGGCGGGAGAGTTCGCGTCAGTGCTCAGTTGATCGATGCTCGCACCGACGCGCACCTGTGGGGCGAGAGGTACGACCGCGACCTCGCCGACGTGTTCGCGATCGAAAACGAACTGGCCGAACAAATCGTCGGCCAACTCAAGTCCAAACTGTCTCCGCAGGAAAAAGCGGCGATTGAAGAAAAGCCGACTGCCGATCTCGTCGCCTATGATCTTTACACGCGCGCCAAACTCTTGATCGAACGCTCCGTTTTCAATGAGCCTCGTAAGAACCTTTATGAAGCCGTGAGCTTGCTTGATCAGGCGGTTGCCCACGATCCGAATTTCGTCCTGGCTTATTACCAGCTCGCCCATGCCCACGATCAGATTTATCTTCGTTCCTTCGAACACACTCCGGGGCGATTAGCTCTGGCCAACGCTGCCATTGAGACGGTCCGTCGTTTGAAGCCCGATTCGTCGGAAGGTCATCTTGCCCTGGCGAAGCATCGCTACTGGGGCTATCGCGATTACGACGGCGCCCGGCGCGAAATTGATCTAGCCCGTCGTTCATTACCGAACGACGCGACCTCGTATCTTTTAACCGGTTATCTCGATCGGCGGCAGGCGCGCTGGGAGGAATCTATTCGCAATATGGAGCGAGCTGTCGAATTGGATCCGCAAAATTTCTTCGTCCTTCAACAACTCGCGCTGACTTATAATATGCTCCGCCGTTATGCCGACGCGACCGCCGCCCTTGATAAAGCCATCAGCGTCGCGCCACAGGACGAGCAGCTTCGGACACAGCGCGCCGGCATTGACTTCGACTGGCGCGGCGATTCCAAGCCTTTGCATGACGCGCTCGATCGAATAATCAATCGCAATCCCAAGGTCGCGCCTGCATTCACGAATGATCGATTCCTTCTTGCCATGTGGGAGCACGACCCGGCTGCTGCCGCGGAAGCGTCAAAATTGATAACCTCAGAAGCAACATATGACTGGGGAGTTGCGTCATTTCCGCGTTCCTGGTGTGAAGGAATGATCGCTCGCATGCGCGGCGACGCCGCCGCGGCTCAGGCAGCTTTTACGCGCGCGCGCGAGGATACCGAGAAACTGACGCGCGATCAGTCGGAAGATATAGCTGATCTCGCTGCGCTAGGAATGATTGAAGCCGCGCTCGGTCGCAAAAAAGAGGCGGTCCGCGACGCTCGTCGCGCTCTTCAGCTGCTTCCAGTATCCAAAGATGCCGTTGACGGCGTTGCGATGATGGAAACCGCCGCCGTCATCTACGCCTGGGTTGGCAAGACCGACGATGCCATTGACGAACTCACCGCGACGGCGAAGCTGCCGGGCTATTTAAGTTACGGCCAGCTTAAGCATGATCCATTATGGGATCCGCTTCGACGCGATCCGCGCTTTGATAAAATCGTCGCCTCTCTCGCGCCGAAATAACTAGCGGTAACTTTGCCCGCGTGACACGTTCGCAGCATTCCGCCGGTTAAATCATGCGAAAAGGAAGATTTCAAAAATCCGTCGCCGACGTAGCGCGGCGTTACGGCCAGTCGGTCTCCTTCGACTACCGGCTTTATCGGCAGGATATTGCCGGGTCGATTGCTCACGTCGCTGCACTGGCGAAAGCCGGGATTGTCTCCGCGGCAGAATGGAAAAAAATCGAAATCGGATTGCGCGCGATCGAAAAAGAAATCGAGTCCGGAAAATTTCAATGGGACGAAGCGCTCGAGGACGTGCACATGAACATCGAGAGCGCGCTCAGCGGAAACATCGGTGAGGCGGGTGAGAAACTGCACACTGCGCGCAGCCGCAACGATCAGGTCGCGCTTGATCTCCGGCTTTATGCCAAAGAGCAAATCGAGCAGACCTCGGCGCTGCTTAAGAAATTGCAAACGGCGTTCCTCGATCTCGCCGAAGAACATGTCGATCTTGTTATGCCGGGATATACCCATTTGCAGCGCGCCCAACCGATTTACTTCGTGCACTACTTGTTAGGCCAAATCGAAGCGTTCGCGCGCGATGCCCAGCGTCTGGGCGATTGTCTGCAACGAACGGACGTTCTTCCGCTCGGCTCCGGCGCGCTCGCCGGTTCCACCATTGTTCTTGATCGCGAATTGATTGCCCGCGAGCTCGGTTTTGCTCGCGTCAGCGAAAATAGTCTCGATGCCGTGAGCGATCGCGACTTTGTCTGCGAATTCCTTTTCTGTCTCGCGATGATTGGAATGCATCTCTCACGTTTGAGCGAAGATCTGATCATCTGGAGCACGAGCGAATTTGGCTTCATTGAGTTCAGCGACGCTTTCTCCACGGGCTCGAGTTTGATGCCGCAGAAGAAAAATCCCGACATGGCCGAGCTTACCCGCGGGAAAACCGGGCGGCTCTACGGAAACCTCATGTCGATCTTGACCACGTTGAAAGCGCTGCCTTCGTCTTACAATCGCGACCTCCAGGAGGACAAAGAGGCGCTCTTTGATTCCGTCGACACTGTCTCGGCCGCGCTCGAATTGTTTTCGGCAATGCTGCCCGAATTGGAAATTAACCGCGAGCGAATGGAAGCCGCTGCGAATGATCCGAATCTTCTCGCTACTGATCTCGCCGAATACCTGGTCAAGAAAGGAATGCCTTTTCGTCAAACGCACGGAATCGTCGGCAAACTCGTGGCCGATGCGATTGCCAATGGAACAAAAATCAACGCGCTTCCACTCGCTGAGCTAAAAAAGGCTTCGTCGTTGTTCGATGTCGATGTTGTGGAGATTTTCGACGCTCGACGTTCGCTCGCAGCGCGTCGCGGCGTTGGCGCCCCGTCGCCTGACAATATCGCGATCCAGATTAAACGCTGGCGCAAACAACTCGAGGACAGGTAGGGGCGGTCACCGAACCGCCCGCGGGCGATTGGTGGTCAATCGCCCCTACCTAGAGATTCGCTTTTCTACCTCATATTCATAACCTTCTGGGCGTGAAACGGAGCAAATTGGTGCGGGACAACAATGGCTGGGAAACAATCTCAAGCGAGCGGCATTTCACAAATGACCATTTGGAAGTCGTGATCGAACAGGTGCGAACGCCTTCAAGCTCACAAGCGCGGATTTGGACGACGATCCGACGCAAGCCGGCCGTCGTGATCGCACCGATGACGAGCGACGGAAAGTTCCTCCTCATCAAGGAAGAGAGGATTCCGATTCGGGCAGCGATTTGGTCAATGCCAGCTGGCCAGATCGATGACGACGCGGAGCCTAACGAGAAAAAAATCGAAACGGTTGCCTTACGCGAATTACACGAAGAAACTGGTTATAATCTGGCGCCGGGCGGCGAACTGATTCCGCTCGGTTATTTTTTCACTTCAGCCGGTCTTACAGACGAGCACTGCTATTTTTTCCTGGCCCGGCCGGTTCAACCAGCCGATGTGCACAAGCGCGAGGAAGGCGAGGCGATTCTCGAATGTCGAGCGGTTACCACTTCTGAATTGGGTCGAATGATCGCGCAGAATGAGATTCGTGATTCGAACACGCTTGGCATTTGCGCGCGTCTTGCCACACGCGGTTTCATTTCGTTAGACGCGCGCTAATTGAGACATGGCCTTGCGCGATATCTTTAAGTTTCGGGAACTGCCGGAAAGTGAAACGTCGAAACCGTTTCTCGAGCATCTGGAGGAACTTCGTTGGACGGTCGTGAAAATGGCGATCACTCTCGTTGCCGCGATGATCGCTTGCTTCGCCTTCCGTTCACTGCTGGTGCGAGTGATGCAGGCGCCGCTCCACGATATCGACCCACAAGTGGGCGCACTCAAAGCATTGGGCATCACCGACTCGTTTGTGATTTCGTTTCACCTCGCGTTTTATGCCGGAATCGTCGTCTCGTTTCCGTTGCTGCTTTACTTTCTTGCGGAATTTGTTCTTCCAGCGCTGACCGCGGTCGAGAAACGATTCTTACTTCCGGCCATCGGCGGCAGCTTCGGCCTTTTTCTGCTGGGTGTGCTCGTTTGTTATTTCTGGTTGCTTCCGAAGACGATCCTTTTCTTTTTTCGCGATACCCAATCGCTGGGATGGGCGCCGACTTGGACGGTGCAGCAATATTATTCGTTCGTGACGAAATTCGTCCTCGGTTTCGGTCTAGCTTTTGAATTGCCGGTCGTTGTGCTCGCGCTCGTTTATTTCGGTCTGATCACCTACAGATTCATGGCCCGCACCCGTCCTTACGCCGTCGTCTTGATTTTTGTGCTCGCGGCTATTATTGCGCCGACGCCCGACCTCTTGACGTTGGTTGCAATGGCGTTGCCGATGTCTTTGCTCTACGAAAGCTGCATCTGGGTCGCCTGGGTGATGGAACGTCGTAAATCGCGCCCGAGTCTTACCTGATCGCGTGGAAATTTCTTTTTATTACGCACTGTTTGCAAGCCTCGCCTTCATCACCGGCGCGGCCATCGGTTCGTTTTTGAACGTGGGCATTTATCGGTTGCCCCGCGATATCTCCATCAAGGAACCGCGCCGTTCCTTTTGTCCGGCCTGCAAAACACAAATTCCGTGGCGACAAAACATTCCGCTGGTGAGTTGGCTGTTTCTCCGTGGCCGTTGTGCAAACTGCGGCGCCAGGATTGCTTTTCGTTATCTCGGTGTCGAACTATTGACCGCTCTTTTGTTTCTTGCCGTCTGGGAAGCTTTCCCGTGGAAGATCGCGATCGCCTACTGGGTTTTCGTTTCGATCCTGCTCATTGCCACCTTCGTCGACCTCGAACACTTTATTATTCCCGACCAAATCACCATCGGCGGAACGATCGCGGGAATTGGCGCGAGTTTTCTGGTTCCCGAGCTGATGAATACGGACTCGCGTTTGGCCGCGCTGGTGCGCGCCGCGCTCGCGGCGGCGCTCGGTTACGTGATTTTGTGGATCGTGCTCGAGGGCGGAAAGATCGCCTTCGGAAAAAAGCGAGTGAAGCTGGACGGACCGACTCCATTCAATTGGACGCGTCAGGGCGACGATGCCGATTTCGTCGTTGGCGACGAACGCAGTTTGTGGAGCGAGTACTTCGCGCGCGAAAAGGACCGGCTATTGCTCCACTGCGACGAAGCGAAGATCGACCAGCGCGTTTTCGGAAATGAGGTCCTGGAGTTCCACTACAATCGCGTCCGCGTCGGCGCCGACGAGTTTGTGCTCGATACTGTCGACCAGATTTCAGGTGTTGCCCATGAGCTGGAAATTCCGCGCGAAGCAATGGGACGCGGCGATTTAAAATTCCTGGCGGCAATCGGCGCCTTTCTTGGCTGGCGCGGGGTGTTGTTCAGTATTTTTGCCGGCTCAGTTGCCGGTTCCATCGTTGGACTGGCTACGTTGCTCATCGGAAAACGCGTCTGGTCGGCGAAATTGCCGTTCGGTCCCTACCTCGCGTTCGGCGCGCTCACCTGGATGTTTTTCGGCCAAAAGTTCATCCACTGGTATATGCAGTTGCTGAATCCGATTTAGCAAGGTCCAGCTCTACCTCTGAATCTTTGTTTTCCAAAAAAGACAGATTGAGGATTAGAGGAAGCGGAAGAGTAGTTACCACAGCGGTGTAAATGCGAACCATTGTTGCCAGTGACTTTTTAGGATTTCTTCCAAGACTTGCGCCCAGCGCTGCATCGCTTCCGCGATTACTTCGTCGCGGGATCCACCGCCGCGGGAACAAACGATCGGCTCACGGGCAACGATTTTATATTTGCGGTAGCCAGTCCGGATAATGAAGAGCGGATAGATGGGTGTCTCGGAAACGAGTGAAAGGACAAACGGCCCGTTTGGTAGAAACACTTCGCGGCCAAAAAATTTTACGGGCGCGCGCGAGACCTCGCCGGTTACGCGGTCGCCTTGAATAGAAATGATTTCGCCGCCGCGCAAAGCGTTTAGCAAATCGAACGCGAGCGAAGTGCCGTCGCTGCTGTAGCCGACCTTGACTGCACCGGCGCTCGATTGCTGCAAGGCAAGATCGACATGTTGCGCCGCGAGCGAGTCCGGTTCTGGCGCGCGGACCATTCTGATCCCACGATGGAATTTTTCAGCGAACAACGCCGCGCCCAAATCGTAATTGCCCATGTGGGCGGTCAGAACGATTCCGCCTTTTGCCGCGGCCAGCTGATCCAGGAACCTGGCGCGCTCGAGTTCGTACCGAAATCGCGCGTTGGCCATCCGATACGCCGTCGTGTCGGTCAGCGACCAGCCGAAATTGGCGAAGACGCGAAGCACGCGCAGATAATTCATCACCCGCCACGAACCGGGACGAACAAGGCGCAAATTTCGCAGGAGCGCCTTGCGCGCCGGAGCCGCTAGGAAAAAAAACAAGAATGTTGCCACCCAGATTACCGGTCGATGGAAAACCGTCGGAAGCTTGCGCACTGCCCAATCGACAAATTTTCTCCAAAAAACTCCGTGCACGGCCAGCCCGTGCCACCAGCGCCGCTCCGTGCTGGTCACGCTTCTGCCGATGCGACCGCGGAACTTTGTTTCGCCGCCATTGTCGCCGGCGAGGCAAACATCAGCCGAAGGTTCGTTAGTTCCGCTTTCCACCAACGCAATAATCCTTTCCGCAGGAATTTCGTCACGCGAAAATCTGGGACAAAGCCGTCGTATAATTCGCGCCAGCCGGCATTGTGCTTTGCGAAACGGCCGGTGGCGAGCCGGCGTTTTGCTAATGCAACCAGTCGGCGGTTATAAAATTTCATCAACCTCGCGGCCATTCGGCCACGCGTCCCGCGAAATGGCAGTTCAAGAAATGCTTTCTCTGGATCTCTGTAAGCCGGAATAACCAGGCCGAAATAGTACGAGGCCACGTCGAGCAAAAAACCGGCCGACATTAGCTCGGCGTCGCCCATGTAGTAGTATTTGTCTTTGTAAAGCGTCTCGAACCACGAGCGATACATGATCGGATATTGCTCGTTGTAATGCGCAAGGCTTGTCGTGACATCTTCGCCGGCAAGATTTCGCGCGATGAAATCGGCCACGTAGTTGCTGGTATAGGAACAGAAATCGAGACCCGGACTATAAAGTGGGTCGATAAATCCGGCGGCATCACCGACGCAGGCCCAACCGTCGCCGCAAACTTTCTCGCTGTAATACGCCAGCGCCGAAAACGCGTGCACGTCGCCATCGATTGCGCACGCATCGCGAAAAATCTCGCGTCCGACCGGGTTCGCCAGAATATGCGCGTGCAATCGTTCGGCGATATTGGCGCCCTCGGGCAGTTGGAAGATTCGGCTGTCGTAAACAATTCCGGCGCTGACGTCGCCGCCGCGAAGCGGGATGATCCAGCACCACCAGCCATGTCCCATCAAATGGTTCGTTGCCCATGAACGCGCGGTTCGACACGCGTCCATGTAATCACGAAATTTTTCACGCCAATCATAACTGTCCCAATCCTTCACGCCGGTGAACCGCGCCCAGACTGCGTTGATTGGATGTTCGTTGTTCGGCCGATAGTGTCCGAGCTTGCGCGCGAGCAGAGTCGCACGTCCGCTCGCGTCGATTAGCCACCGCGCTCGAACGCTCGGTTGAGCAAGATCGACATCTACCGTCTGCCCCTTCCCGGCGTTCAACTCGATCTTGGTGACTTTCGCTGGTCGCAATAATTCGCAACCGGCGTCCACGGCGCATTGGAGCAAATGTGAATCGAGTTTCGCGCGATCGACCTGAAACGCTTGCACGCGCGCCGAGTAGCGCGGCCCGATCTCAACGCAATCGTCGAAGTGTTGTTGCTTCGAATTGCAAAACCACATCCGGAGTCCCTGCTTGGCGAGGTGCTCGTGGCCGAGATAATTCGCGAGGCCGAGGATCCGCGTCATAAAGCAACTGCTCACTTCGGTCGTCGATTCGCCGACTTTGCGATCGAACGCGGCATTCTTTTCGATGATCAGGACGCGCGCCGCCGGGTGTTTCCGCTTGATCATCAGCGCCGTAGCTGCTCCCGAGAACGCCCCGCCGATGATCACGACATCGTAATCAAAATGCATCGCCGATAGAGAGGATGGACTTTGCCTCCGGTAAACGCAATTGTCTTCCCCATCGAATGATCTTCAAGAACGGGCGTTTGATCTTTCCAAATGGTGTTCGCGACGGACTAGATCTCCTGGTCGAAGACGGAATGATCACGGCGATTCGCCCGCAAGCGCACGCGATGGGCGAAAAGATCGTCGATCTTGAAGGCAATTACTTAGCGCCTGGCTTCATCGATCTTCACGTGCACGGGGCAATGGGTCGCGACACGATGGAAGCGTCCGCCGACGCTTTCCGTACAATCTGCGATTATCACGCGAGCGGCGGCACGACTTCGCTTCTGCTCACGACTGCAACCGCGCCAATCAAAGCGATTGTCGATGTAGTGCGCGCGGTGCGTAATTGCCGATCTTCGATTAAGCAAATTGTCGGCGTCCACGTAGAAGGTCCTTTTATTTCCAAAGCGAAACCGGGCGCACAACGCGCGAGTTTGATCCGGCAACCGACTCGGAAAGCGTACGCGCCGTTACTCGAGCACAGTGACATAGTCCAACGAATGACACTCGCGCCGGAATTGCCGGGCGCGGTCGCGCTGATCGATGAATTGCGGAAACAAAGCATTTCTGTCAGCGGCGGTCATAGCGATGCGTGGGAAGACGACGCGCGCGCTGCTTTTGACCACGGGATGCGCAGCGTGACCCACACCTTCAATTGCATGTCGAGCGCGCGCCGCCGCGGGATCCATCGCGCCGCCGGTCTGCTCGAGTTTGCCATGAGCGAACCAGAAATCATTTGTGAGTTGATTGCCGATGGTCACCACGTTTCGCCGACGTTGATGAAAATGTTGTATCGCGCAAAAGGTTTTACCGGCGTTTGTCTCGTAACAGATGCGACCGCTGGAGCCGGTTTGCCCGACGGCTCAAGGTTTTCGCTTTACGGAACGAAATGCATCGTGGCAGGCGGCGTTTGTTTGCTGGCCGACCGCTCCGCGCTTGCCGGAAGCGCTGCGCGGATGATCGACCTTGTCCGCACGATGGTCACAAAAGTTGGCGTCCCATTGCATGAAGCTGTTGCCATGGCGACCGACATCCCGGCGTTTGTGATTGGTCTGACCGGAAAAGGCCAATTCAAAATCGGCAGTGATGCCGACCTGGTTGTTATTTCGCCCGCTCTCGAAGTCTGGCGCACTTTCGTTCGTGGCGATGAAATTTTTCAGCGTTAGATCGACAAGAGGAACTCGGCAATGTCGAGCGACGCTCGCGGGCGGCTAAGTTTGCTGACGTTGACCGACCATTGGTGCCACTGCTTCGCGCCGCTTGCGAAAGCGCGCTGAACTTCTGCGACGACTTCGTCGTTTGAAAGCGCGATCGCGCCTGAATTTGTTTCAACGATGAGTCGCGCATTACCTTCTTCCTGACCGGAAACGATGTGATTGATGATCATCGGACAACCAGCAGCGATCGTTTCCTGGACAGTGGCGCCGCCGGCTTTGCCGATCAGCACGTGATTTTCGCATAGCAGGCGCGGGAGTTCGTCGGTCCAACCAAAGATGTCGATCTTGCGATCGGCGGCCGCTTTCTCGATCGCGCGCCGAAGTTTTTCATCGCGGCCAACGGTCACAGTTAATTGAATATCAAGTTCGAGAAGTGCGCGGACGAGAGCGGGTGCGCGACCTGTCCCAGCGTTGATGACATAAAGGACGCGCGGCGTGACCTCAGCCGGCGATTGGCGATCTTTTGTGAAGTCAGCGAATCTCGGGTTGACCGGAAAACCGAACACTTTGATTTTTTCGGACGGCACTCCGCCTTTTCGGACGACGGCCGCGCTTTGTTCGTTGGCGACGATAAAGTAATCGGCAGGTGAGCGATACCAAATCGCGTTAACTGTGATCGAATCGGTGATGACGGCGACGTTTTTGCAGCGGCGTTCACTTCCCAGGATCTGCTGCAACAAATAGGGATAGGGTGGAAACGTCGAAACAACGACTTCTGGTTGGAAGCGATCGAGCAGGCGGCCGAGATTTTTCTTAAGGCCGTGGAATCGCTGGAATCGTTCATCGAAATCTTTTTTGCGATCGAGCCAGTTGTAAACGTAGCCCCACAATTTCGGCCAACGGTTGATGAGTGCCAGATATATGCGTCGGACAATTTCGTTGAAAGTGCCAAACGTTTCCGGGAACAAATCGCGCAGTTCGACTTCAACTTTCGGCGCGACCCGCGCCAGCCCAGCCCGAAGACCGCGCGCGGCGCTGTTGTGACCCTCGCCAAATCCGGCGGTAAGGATCAAAATTCTTTTCACGATTCGTTAGGCCAAACAATATTGTAGCCAAGGCGCTCTGTCGCCGTGCTCTAAAAAAGTTCGCCCCGACAGAGCGGGGCGGCTGCAACCGCGGCGGAAGTTTAATGGATATTTCCACTCGGCAAAGTAAACTTCTGGCAACGTGAAGATATTGCGCGCAATGTGGACAGTTTGTCGACGGCTAGTCTGGGAAACAGCTACCGACAACACGACCGGGCTGGCGTCGCAAATGGCTTATCAACTTGTATTCGCCTTACCGTTTGTCCTCTTGTTTTTCTGGCATTTGCTCGGTTTGTTCGGAACCGATCCGTCGAACTTGCACGGTATTTTCGCTTTGGTGAAAAGTTTTATGCCCCCGGATCCAAAAGTGCAGGACATTCTGGATGTCGCGATTGCGAATGTGGTCGCGACCGGTTCAAGCGGTTGGTTGGCAAACGCTGGTATCTTTCTAGGAATTTATTTGGGGACGCTCTTTATAGCGACGATATCGCGAGCACTCAGTCAAACTTACGGCGTGACCGCACCGCGCAATTGGTGGTCGAAATACATTATTTCGTTTTTGCTCCTGTTCTGGTTTGGAATCTCTATCTTTCTCGGATTCACCGCCGTGGTTTTTGGGGAGACCTTGGCCGGTATCGCGGAAGTAAATCTCCAACTTGGTTTCCCTCTACAGGAGTGGGTTGCGGCCTTGAACCTGCCGTTCACAGCAATTGCGCTCGTCGTGCTCGCGCTGGTTTTGTATCTGCTCACGCCGGAAAATTATCTGACAATTCGGCAAGCGCTGCCGGGCGCGCTCTTTTTCTCGATCGGCTGGATCACGGTGACGAAATTGTTTCAGTTATACGTCGCGCGCTACAGCCGCTACGACGCAACTTATCTCGCGCTTGCGTCGATCATCATTTTGCTGACCTGGATGTATCTCACTTGTTTGTTCCTGCTGCTCGGGGGCAAACTGAACGCCATCCTTCGCCGGGAACGAGAAAAGCACGGGAAATCTGAAATGTCCGAGCCGGCGATGCAGCCGGCGTAATTGGCGACGTTTTGATTTCGTTGCCGGTTGATCGCGCGTGACACTCTGTTACGCTGCGCAGCAGTGGTACGTTTTCGCGTTTGGCTGACAACTTTTCTCGCGCTCGGCGCGGTCATTAGCGTCGTCGTCCTTCAGGCGCAAGAAACCGATCAGGAAAAACCGACTCGAATTCTGAAGGCCCGCGCGGTGACGGCCGAAACGCCTACTCCGACGCCGAAACCGAAAACTTCGCCGCACAAGAAAAAGAAAACGTCCTCGCCCGCACCGAAACCAAAACCGAAAGCCAAGAAAGCGCCAACTGACGAGTCGGAGGCGTCTCCGACGCCGAGCGAAACGCCAGAAGCGACGCCGAAGCCGAAAGCGAAGAAGAAGGCCGCGGAGAAAGAACCCTCCCCAAAACCGAAAAAGAAAAAGAAAACCACCGGCGAAAAATCGCCAACTCCGCACAAAAAGACTTCACCTAAACCGTCCGAAACTCCGGAGGTCCGAGGGAATGCCTTACCACCACGCGCGATCGCGGTCCCGGGTCCAAACGCGCCTCCACTGCCCGCGCCAAGTCCGCCAGCCGGACGGATTCGTCCGGAGGCGAGATCGACATCTACCTACGGCGCGCCGGTTGAAGAGCCGGAGCAATTGACGATCGAGAAATACGGTTACGAAAAGCCGCGCGGATTTTGGTCGCGATTATTTGGCGGCGGCGGACGCAGCGCCAGCAGCGGCGCAGGTTACCGTTATCTGACAGCCTCAGTTCGCAATCAGATCGATCGCGCCCCAGTCGCGCGAAGTCGTTGGCAATACATCATCGTGCACAACAGCGGGACGCGTCAGGGAAATGCAGCCGCGTTCGATTATTACCACCGGCATATTCGCCGAATGCAAAACGGACTCGCTTATCATTTCGTGATCGGCAATGGAACTTCCACGGGCAATGGTCAGATCGAAGTGGGAGATCGCTGGCGTCGGCAAATCAATGGCGGCCACGTTCACAGCGATTACTTGAACAACATCGCGCTCGGCATTTGTCTGGTCGGCGATTTCAATCGCGATCAACCGACGCGCGCGCAGCTCGATTGCTGCGAAGAGTTAATTCGTTATCTCCGGCAACGCTGCGGAAAAGTGGGGGATCATTATCCGATTGTGAAGCCGCATCGCGAAGTGAATCCGCCGCGCTGGGCGACCGATTGTCCGGGCGATGTGTTTCCCTATTCCTGGTTCAGGCGGTTCCAGGAATAGTTCAACTGCGCGTCGCCACGATGACGTGGCTCTCTTTGTAATTCCAGCGGTAGCCGAAGTTGAAACCGATCGGTGGCGGACCGCTCTGCTCAAAAATCTCCTTCAGTTTCGGCTGGTAGTGTTGTTTGAAGATCTCAATCGGGCCGAGGTAGGTGCCGAACACGCGGATGTTCCATTTGTCGCGATTGAAACTGGCGAGCGGAATGCCGGCGTCGTCCTGAACGATCGTCTTGCTGTGGTCGAGAATGAAATCTCGGACGCGATGGAAGCCGTCTTCAAACATCAAATAGGAAGATGACTTGAGGAAACTGCATCCGACGCCGAAGTGGTCGCAGAATCTGAGAAAGCCGGGCGTCGACGCGATTCCGCCGTCGGAAATATCGGTCGTGAAATAGTAAAGCGTCTGCTTTTGGCCGGAACTATGGTCAATGTAATCGATCCGGACTCCGGGTGTTCCGCCGCTGCCAGGACGGCTTTGTTGAAAGGATCCGCCCTGATTGAGCGAACCGTAAGTCACATCCTTGATCGATTTGCCGGCGCGCGCTAGGAAAACGTAGAGAATGGGCAAAGTGCCTTTCAGTTCCTGCGAGTCGAGACTTACTTTCATGTCCTTGGTGATGAAAAAACTGAATCGAAGCGAGGAATGCATCGCTTCCTCGAGATTGTGCAACGCTGAACCAAGATTTCCGATCCGCAATGGGTCCGGCGGCGGTCCCAACGATTCTTTGCCGCAAAGAATGTAGACGTCGGCTTTCGGAAAAAATTGGTCGACGTAAAGAAAATCGGGCCCGCTGAACATGTAAAACACGACCGGAACATGTTCTTTCGCTTCCGGAAAATATTGCGTCTCCCAGGTGTGCAGTTTCAGGAGTTGCCGCCTGTTCATCTTGGCAAAAGCCTTTTCGAAAGTCGCGGCGTGCTCCTGCCATGCCGGATCTTTTGTGAGCGAAGCGAGCGACGAATTTTTCGCAAGCGGCATTCCGGCGAGAAAACGTGCGGTGTCGTCAGGCGGTGGCTGCGCCCGCGTGGTCTGCGTCAGGGACAGGATCGACAACGCAAAGATCGACAGGTTGGTGATTGCGATCTTTCCCGCGGCAAATTTTCTCATCGGTCAGCACTGACGCGTTTCCCGGCGCAAAAGTAAAGGAACAACCCGGCGATTGCGGTAAGGAGACCTGCTACGGATTCGGTAGTTTTGCAGCGCAACAGATAAATCATCATCCAAATGGTGATGGTAGCGAAGATTATCGGCGGCGCGGGATAGAGCCAGACGCGGTAAGGCCGGGAAATGTTCGGACGCGCCACGCGCAGCACGACTACGCCAATTACGGTCAGGAGCGAGCAGATGAGTAAACTGAATTGAATATAGCGAAGAACTACGTCAAAGCTTCCCGTCAATAAGCACAGATTCACGATCGCCAACTGGAGAATGATGGCGTTGGTCGGGACGCCTTGTTTATTCTTGCGTCCGAGCAGCCGGAGCACCCAATGGTCTTCGCCCATTGACATCGTGACTCGCGGGCCGATCCACGTCATCGAGCTGATTGTGGAAACTAAACCGAGACAAATGATCGAACCGACAATGCGCCCGCCATTGTCTCCAAAAATGTGTCTGCCGGCGATCAGACCGACCTCGACCTGACCGCGCAGTTCCGTCTCCGGTGTGGTGGCGAGAAAAACCGCATTCAGTAAAACATACGCCGCCATCACGATGATGGTCCCGACAAGGAGCGAGCGCGGAACATTGCGCTCCGGATCTTTTACTTCGCCAATGATGTAACTGGACGCGTTCCAGCCCGAATAGGAATACATCACATAAACAAGCGCAACCGCGAACGCGCCACTGAAGATCGACATCGTGTCGTCAGTGTGGGGCAAAAAAGTAATCGGCTGTTTTTGTTCGACGAACAATCCAGCTGCGATGAGCGCCGCAATTAAGAGCAATTTGACGATCGTCCAAAGATTTTGGAATGCGCTGCCGAGACGAAGATTTCCAAAATGGAAAAGTGCCGTGGTCCAGACCAGCACGAATGAAAGCAATATGGGCGAACCAAAATTGAAGACGCCATGAAAATATTTTCCGAAAGCCATGGCCGCGAGCGCGATCGGCGCAGCGAAACCGACCGTGGCGGAGATGAATCCGGCCATGAAACCAACGGCCGGATGATAAATCTCGGAAAGGAAATGATACTCACCCCCCGAGCGCGGGAGCGCTGCGCTCAGTTCACCGTAACAAAGCGCGCCGCAAACCGCGGCGATTCCGCCGACGATCCAGAGCATGAGCAAAGCAAAGCCAGACTGAATATCGGCAACCTGAAATCCGAGACTGGTGAACACGCCCGTGCCGATAATATTTGCAATCACAATCCCGCAGGCCGTGAAAAAACCGACGGTTCGTCGAGTAGTTTGTAAATTCGGCCCGGGCGATTGGGGGGATTTGTCCATGTTGGGATCGACAATGGCACTTGCGTGCTTGATTGGCTAATTGGTTGACGATCTCTGTTGTCAGAAGCGACCGACCGCGTCATCGTGAGCTCAGGATGAAAGCCATTCTCTCCCTGGAAACGACGACGCAGCTTGCGGTATTTCTTGAAAATCGTCCCGGAGCGTTAGCTCGCGTGTGCGAAGCTCTGGCCAAAGCTGGCGTCAACATTCACGCGCTGACCGTTTCGGACACGGTCGATCATGCGGTGGTGCGTATGATTGTAAGCGATCCAACCAAAGCCCTAATGCTTTTGGGCGAGCGCGGCGTGCTCGCGTTCGAGAACGATGTGCTTTGCATTGATGCGGCCAACGAGCTCGGCGTTCTTGGAAAAATTACCGATGCGCTCTCCCGCGCTGAAGTGAATATCGAGTACGCTTACTTCGCGACAGGCGTAAACTCGCCAAACGGCATCATCGTGCTGCGACCATCGGATGTGGAGAAAGCGCGGCAAGCGCTCACGAATCTCTAAACGAGAGTCGCTTCAAGATTGATCGCCATCGCCAAGTGTGCCTCGCCATTCGTGGCGCGCCTCGGCGATGAGCGGAGCGAGACCGACATAAAAACGAACGACGTAGACTAAGTATCCGGCGAACCCAAGCAGCTCGGCTGCGATCAGCCAAACGTGCGCGTTGTGCGCCAGGAAAACTCCCGGCCAGTTTCGAATTAAAATTGCCGAGACGAGGTTCAGAAAAAATACCGCCGGCAAAAGGAGACCAATGTTGAGCCACTGATCACGCCGGACTCGCGCGGACAAACGATCACTCGCCTCGCCTACACTATCGTGCATGCGCGCATAAATCAGGCGAAGATCGTAAACAAACAAAGTCCAGCCAATCGCGATGAACGCGGCTCCGAAACCAAACCAGCTCGCGGGCTTGCCGATTTGAGCAAATAGAATCGCCTCAACCAGAGCGCAAGCGATGTAGAGAAAATTATGGCCAAATTCGAGCGGCCAGCGAATCACGGTGAGGATGTGCAATATCGCGCGCGACCAGAAAACAAAAATGACGAAGAGCCCGGCGACCACGTAGGGCCAGAAGAAAAGTTGTCGCTGGGCAATCACGGCGTGCGCGTTCTCGATCAAAATCGTCAGGGCCACGCCTTGAATAATGCTGACGAGGGTGAGCTCTATTTCTACGACCATTGTGTCCAATTCCGACCGCGCCGCAGAAAATTTCATTGTCGTGGCTCTTCCCGGTAAGGTTGATTCGATTGAAACGATCTTAAAAGATCCTCGGCGAGTCGGGCCGTTTTTGTTTCGCCGATCGATCGAGCAAGAGTAGCTGCTTCTTGCGCGGTCGCGATTGCTTGGGAAAATTTGCCCGCCTCAGCATAGGCGGCGGCCAAGGTCGCGATAAAATTTGGGCGCGTCCGGTTCGTTAGGGTGCAAGCGCGCTCGCTCAGTCGAACAGCTTCTGCCCCTTTGCGCACGGCAGCATCTGGATGAGTGGCCAATATCCAGGCAACTTCGTTGAGCAATTTCGGTGATTCCGGCGCCGAAGATGTGATTGCGGCCAATTGCTCCGGTGCGGTCGCGCTTTGGGCGGCGAAAACAACGGCAAGATGCAATCTGCTTTCAACTTCTGCGCGACTTGGCTGCAGCAACAGTGCGTAGCCGAACTGCGGCACCGCAATTGAAAAATTTCCAACTTCGCCCGCGGCCAATCCCACTCGATAATGCAGATCCGGATCAAAAGGCGACACGGCCAGCGCATCTCGCCCAATGGCGAGCGCTTCGGCGCGGTGGAGTTCGCGCGCCAGGGTGAAGACAAGATCGTCGGCGCGCGCATTCTCCGGCTGCAATTCGAGAGCGCGTCGCGCTTCGCTTAATGCCCGCGCCAGATCTCCCTGTTTTGCCAGACTGATTCCCAATTGAAGATGACAATCGCCGTTCGCAGAATCCAGCTCGAGGCCGCGCCCGGATTGCGCGACGGCTTGGGGTGAATCACCGATCTCATCCAGAATTGCGGCCAAAATGTAATATGCGCTTGCGTTCGAGGGTTCGCTTTTTGTCGCCTCGGTTGCTTCGGAAAGGGCCCGATTCGGTTGATACTGCGAAATAGACCTAAGTGCTGTGTAAATATGTTGTTGAGTCGACGCGCGGATCCAGACCGAGCCGAAGCTGTTGATTGTAAAAAGCATCAGCACCGTGCCGAACAGCAGTTGCAAAACGCGCGAGCGCGCTGTCAGCATTTGCCACCCGGTTACGGCGAAAGCGCAAAACGGTACGATCGCGGACAATCCGTAGAAAGCTTTAACCTGCGCGTAGGAAGGGACTCTTAGCGTCATAAAAATCAGCGCGACTGTGACTGCGGCTGAGAGCCCAAGTAACAGAAACCATTCTGGTGACGGGTGACGAGTGAATCGATAGATCGCGACCGCGGCGCCGATGAAGACGAGCAGGGAGGGCCACAGAGCGAGCCAGTATCCGCCAATCATGAGTCGGTAATTCCACGGTGTGCGCGAAAGCAATCCGGACAGTCCGCCGCAAAGGCTGTCGCCCCAGAGTGTCGAGTAAATTCCATCGGCAAAGCCGTTGAAGCCGCTAAACAGCGGGGCGATGAGCGCCGCGCCAAAACGAAGATAATCGCCGGCAATGTGAAACCCCGGGTCCTGCCACCACCGAAATCCTAAAGCGGGATCCCAGTTTCCGACGATGGGCGTGCCAAAATGATGCCAGATCCGAACGTAATGCCATCCGCAGGTAACGAGAATCGCCGCGATCGTTATTCCGAACGCACGGTACCAGCCAAAGATGGAAGCTCGTTCTTGCAAAAGTTTGATCGTCAAAGCGCCGATGAGTGGCGGAATGAGCAACAGGCTCGTCGCCTTGGCCAACATTGCCAGTCCCGCGCAAACGCCAAGCCAGAGATATTGCGAGGCGGACGCGCGCTCGGTCCTTAGCGTGCGCAAACCAAGATAAATCGTCGCGCTCGCGAGTGTCGCGGCCAGCGTCTCGTTCGTCACATAATGCGAGAGATAAAGCTGCATCGGCAAAAACGCGGCCGTCAACAGTCCAACCATTTGAGCAACAAGCCGGCCGGGGAAGAGCAAGCGCATACTCAGAAAAACAAAAATAAAATTCGCGATGCCGAAAATCATCGTCACCGCGCGTAAAACAGTCACCGCGGCGTCGTCCACGACCGTGAGCCGGGAGATCGAAAGGACCCCGGCGGAAAAGGCGTAATAGAGCGGTGGCTGAAACATTTCGAACCCCTCGTTTGGCAGCGGCAACGCCCTGTGGTCCTGGATGTACTTAATATAAGCGATGTGGTCCTTGGAATCGTAACCGGAGAGAAACGGCAACATTTCCGCGTTGTTCCAAAAGAGAATGAACCAGGCGATGCCGCATAGTCCGAGCAAGGCGAGGAGCTGCTGGCGGGAAAATTCAGCACCGCCATCGTTCGTTTTTGTCGTAACCCGCGTTAACCACCAGCCCGCCGCGGTCGTCAGGAAAATGGCCAGAACTGCAAACACCGTCCACGTCCGCCAAATTTTAGGCACGACATCGAATATTCTTTCGCCACCAGCGAGAAGGTTGCCCGGCCCGGCACGCTTTGGCGTCGAAGCGAGCGCGCTGCTGCGCCATGTCGATCCGGCGAGCGACACTTCCCATTTGTCGTCGGTCCGCCAAGTCGACGAGTCCGCGGTTAATGTGAGCCAGAGCGCGGGTGGCGCGTCATCGTTAAAAGCTCTCGCCTCGATCGTGTTCGGACCCGGCCGGAAAAATTTCGACACGTCGAGTGTTGAGATCTGTTTCCAGTTGCGCGTCGAAACGGTTTGAACCGTTTCACCGTTAATTTTCAATTCAATCCGCTTGGCCGCGCGAACGAGCAATCGAGCGGAGCCCGGCTGTGATTCGAGACTGAGCGTTCGTCGAAAAGTTGCGTCCATCATCGCCACTCGATGCGAGCGCGCATCCACCGCAGTCGGAAATACAATCCATTCGGCGCGTCCGTCTCGCGGCAGGAAATTAATTTTTGGATCGCAAACGCATTTCCAGCTGAGCCAGCCAAAAGCGACGGTGGCAGCCGCGACCAAAGCGATTGCTGTCCAAAATGTTTTCACCGGTGCAAACCTGATTGCAGTGGCGGTATGAAAAAAATGCGTGCCTGGAGGGATTTGAACCCCCAACCTTCTGATCCGAAGTCAGATGCTCTATCCAGTTGAGCTACAGACACAATGTTGCAAAATCCCAGGCTCCAAATTCCAAATCCCAAAGTCGATCGCTAAAAGTTTGGAGCTTGGGGTTTGTGATTTAAAAACTGGGTGGTCGACGGGACTCGAACCCGCAACAACCAGGACCACAACCTGGGGCTCTACCATTGAGCTACGACCACCATCACGGGATTCAGATTCTAGTTTTTAGACGCGCGATTGCAAACGCGCAGAACGCCGCGTCCGTGGCACAATCTCCGCTTCTCCTTGACTCGATGCCCCATCGTTTCGTTGCAACCCACACCCGGTTTGTTATTATCCGCGGGTCCCGCCCCATGAACAGAATCGGATCCGTCTTGCTCGCCGCGTTAGTCTTTTGTCTGGCCGCGCCGGGCTTGACCGCCCAATCGGATGATCCAAGCGAGACGTTTCTAAAAGCTTACATGACGGCCCAACAGGGCGAAAAACTCGAGCACGAGAACCAATTTAAAGCCGCCCTCGCCAAGTATCGCTTTGCCGGGAGCCTTCTCGAACAATTACGCAAGGCTCATCCGGATTGGCAACCCGCCATCGTTGAGTATCGCGGCCGCAAAGTAAGCGAAAGCATCCTGCGAGTGCAGGACAAAGGTTCGACCCAGGAAAATGTAACCGCGACCGCACCGACTATTGAAGACGCCGTCACGGCTCCGCCCGAACCGCCACCGGCCCAAGCCGCCAGACAACCCGCAGCGCCGCCTCTAGCTGCGAAGCCGGCCCCATCGAGTACACCGAACGAGGTTGCGATCGAGCAGGCCACTCGCAAACTGCGCGATCGAGTTGATCAACTCGAAGCTGAGTTACAGAAATCGCGCACCCAGATGAGCGCGGCTGAAAATGAAAAGCAATCGTTGAACAGCCGTCTCGATGAAACGAAATCGAAACTCGACAGAGCTCAGGGCGATCTCGACAAGGCGAAAATGGCTGAGAAGCAAGTGCGAGATCAATTAACTCAGGCGCAGGCTTCGTTGAAGAAAACTGCGGCTTCCGGTTCGAACGACACCAAAGCACAGGAATCCCTCAAATCCGAAATTGCGCAGTTGAAGAAAGCTCTTACTGCGGCGCAGCAAGGCCGCAGTGCCGCTGAAAAAGAGCGGGACGACGCCAATGCGAAAGTCGCGACCGCCGATCAAGGACGCGCCTCCGCCGGCAAAGAGCGGGATGAAGCGAACGCGCGCGCAGCCGAAGCAGACCAACGAGTCGCGAGTGCAAACAAAGAACGCGATGACGCGCTCGCGCACTTAAAGGGATTGAAGGATACCGAGCAGCGCGTTGACGGGCTGGTCGCGGAAAATTCGGATTTGAAACAGAAGCTGGCTGACGCGGAGAAAACTGTGCGCGAGATCAGCGCGGACAAACCGAAGAAAGAAAAAGAGCTCGCCGACGTGAGAAAACAGATTGGCGATCTTCAGCAGCAGCTCGCGGCCAGCCAGAAACAAAATCAGACTTACGAAGTCACAGTCGCGCAATTGCGATCGCAACTCGACGAAGCGAGCAAGCAGCTCGAGCAGGTCAAACTGGTCGGCACCACGCCTGAAGAAACAGCCAAACTGACAAAAGAGAATGAAATGCTGCGCAACATCATAGTGCGCGAGCGCCAGGAAGAAGCGCGGCGGGATCAGGCCAAGAAGCTGATGCTGGCCGAGTTCGATAAACTGCAAATCAAATCGGAAACGTTGACCCAGCAAATCCAGTTGCTCGCCCAACCGGTGGCGAGATTAACGACCGACGAGTTGGCGCTTCTGCGGCAGCCGATTGTTTCGATTTCGGACGACAATCCCGGTGCAGTTAAAGCAAGTTTCACATTCGCAAAAAATACCACTGGGACCTCGGCCCCTGCCTCCGCGCCAGCCGCAGACAAAACGATGTCGACTGATGCGCCACGGCAAGGTTCATCCGGTTACACCGTTCCCGCGATCTTCAAACCGAACGTTCCGCCTGATGTCGTCGATCTTGCCTGGCAGGCGAAACAAAATTTTGACAACGGCAAATATCACAGCGCCGAAAAAATCTATCAGGAGATCCTGACCAAGACTCCAAACAACCTGTACTCGCTTTCGAATCTCGGCGTCGTCTATTTCCGGACCGGCAAACTGAAAGCAGCCGAGCTCACCTTGAAAAAAGCGGTCGCGCTCTCACCCAATGACGAATTTACCCACACCACGCTCGGAATTGTTTATTACCGCCAGGCGAAATTCGACAGCGCGCTCACTGAGCTGACCAAGTCCCTTGGCTTGAATCCGAAGAGCGCAACGGCGCACAATTACCTCGGAATCACCGCCAGTCAGAAAGGCTGGCAGGAAGCCGCCGAAAAAGAATTGCTCGAAGCAATCTCGGAAAATCCAAACTACGCCGACGCGCATTTCAACCTCGCTGTCATTTACGCTACTTCCTCGCCGCCCTCGAGAGAACAAGCCAAACGTCATTACGCCATGGCCACTTCACTCGGGGCCGAGCCGGACGCGGCGCTCGAGAAGTTGCTCCACTAAAACTGTAGCGGCGGTCTATGACCGCCGGTCAATCTCGCTAGGGTTTTCGGCGTGAAACCATTTCTCACCGCCAACTGGCGATATCTCGCCCTGCTCAATTTCGTTGTCGATCCAAAGATCCTTGCGCCACTTGTCCCACCTGGGACTGAAATCGATTTCGAAAATGGCGAAACCTTTCTCAGTGTAGTCGGCTTCCTTTTTCTCGACACCCGCTTGCTCGGACTTCCCATTCCACTGCATCGCGACTTCGAGGAAGTGAATCTTCGCTTTTACGTGCGAAAGAAATCCGCCGACACGTGGCGGCGCGGTGTTGTTTTCGTTCGCGAATTAGTGCCGCGTCGCGCGATCGCTTTGGTCGCGCGCACTTTCTATGGAGAAAATTATGTCGCCTTGCCGATGAAGCATCAGATCGATCATGTCGATCTTAAGGTGAGCGTGGAATACTCCTGGCGACGCGGACGCAAATGGGAGTCGCTCAAAATAAGCGCAAGCGGTGAACCGCAAACAATTGTCGCCGGTTCACATGCCGAATTCATTACTGAACATTACTGGGGCTACACCTGCGTTCGCGCCGGTTGCAGCGAATATCGCGTCGAGCATCCGCGTTGGAAGATTTGGAGCGCGGACACGTTTGAGTTGTCAGCGGACGTCGCCGTTCTTTACGGCGATCAATTTGTGGGACCGCTAACCGCCGCGCCGCGCTCCGCCTTCATCGCGGACGGCTCGCCGATTGAAGTTTTACTTCGCGAGCAATTGCCGCAGCACGAATGGTAGAATCCCGCCGTGTTTGTAATAGTCCACTTCGATCGGCGTATCGATTCGCAGTTTGACCGGCACGTAACGTTTTTCGCTCTTTCGGTTTTCGATCTCCATCGTCAAGCGCTGGCCGGGATGGATCGCGTCGGACAAACCGCCGATCGAAAATGTTTGCGAGCCATCGAGCCCGAGTGATTGCGCCGTCACGCCATCGAGAAATTGCAGCGGCAGGACTCCCATGCCGACAAGATTAGAACGATGGATCCGCTCGAAACTCGCAGCCACGACGGCCTTCACTCCAAGAAGTTTTGTCCCCTTTGCCGCCCAATCGCGCGACGAACCGGTTCCATATTCGTGACCAGCAAGAATCACGAGGGGCACCTTTTCTTTCTGATAACACATCGCCGCGTCGAAGATCGACATCTGCTCACCGTCCGGATAATGCTTCGTCACACCGCCTTCTGTTCCCGGAACCATCAGATTCTTGATGCGCACATTCGCGAACGTCCCGCGCGTCATGACCAGATCGTTGCCGCGTCGCGAGCCGTAACTGTTAAAATCTTCCGGCTTAATTCCGCGCGATTTTAAATATTCGCCGGCCGGCGAAGTCGGCTTGATTGCGCCCGCCGGCGAAATGTGGTCGGTCGTGACCGTATCGCCGAAAATTCCGATCGCGCGCGCACCGACGATGTTGTCGATCTTGCCAACCTCCATCGAGAAATCTTTGAAGAATGGAGGCTCGTGAATGTAATCGCTTTTCTCATCCCATTGATAAACCTCGCCGGTACTCGATGGGATTTCGTTCCATTTCGGATTCTGATCCGCGAAATCGCGATAAAGTTTGCGAAAAACGTCCGGGCTCAGCGCTGACTGCATCGCATCGCGCACTTCTTTCAAACTCGGCCAGAGATCGCGCAGGAAAGCTTCCTTTCCATCTTTGTCCTTGCCGATCGGTTCCTTTGAAAGATCGACATCGACCCGACCGGCGAGCGCGAACGCAACAACCAGCGGCGGCGACATGAGAAAGTTCGCTTTGATGTTTTGATGGACTCGCGCCTCGAAATTTCTATTCCCCGAAAGCACCGACGCGGCAACCAGATCGTAATCGTTGATCGCCTTCTCGATTTTCGGATGGAGCGGACCGGAATTGCCGATGCAAGTGGTGCAGCCGTAGCCGACGAGATTGAATCCGAGCCGGTCGAGATATTTTTGGAGCCCGGTCTTGTCGAGATAATCGGTGACGACGCGCGATCCCGGTGCGAGCGAAGTCTTCACCGCCGGATCGATCTTCAATCCGCGCTCGACGGCTTTCTTGGCGAGCAAACCAGCCGCAAGCATCACGCTTGGGTTGCTCGTGTTTGTGCAACTGGTGATGGCCGCAATCAATACGGTGCCGTGACCGATCTCGCTTTGGCCGTGATGAAATGGATCGGCCGCCGAATCTTCTAACTCCTTCGCGGTGTCAGGCGTCGGCCGGTTGTTCACCATCTCGGCCTTGTTACGTTCTTCGCCCGGCTCGATGCCTGGTCCGTTCTTGTCGGATGACGGCATGTCGCCATCGCTTGGCGGCGATCCGTTCAATTGCACGAGATGCTTCGCGGAAAGATCGGCATCCCCCATTCCATAACCGCCGTCCTTGATCGGTTTTTTCAATAGCGAACGAAATGTCTCGCCAAGCGCCGGAAGATTGATCCGGTCTTGCGGCCGTTTCGGTCCCGCCACCGCCGGTTGCACGTCTTCGAGATTCAATTCCAGGTCGACGCTGTAATCGATCTCGCCCTTACGCGGCATCCCGAACATTTTTTGGGCGCGGAAATAATTTTCGAACGCGGCGCATTGCTCATCGCTGCGGCCGGTCGCGCGCAAATAGGCGACCGATTCCTGATCGATCGGGAAGAATCCCATGGTCGCGCCGTACTCGGGCGACATATTGCCAATAGTGGCGCGATCTGGCACCGGCAGTGACGCCGCGCCTTCGCCATAAAATTCCACAAACTTGCCGACAACTTTTTGTGCGCGCAGCATTTCCGTGATGTGCAAAACGAGGTCGGTCGCAGTCACGCCTTCGCGTAATTTTCCCGTCAGGTGTACACCCACGACTTCCGGCGTTAAAAAATAAACCGGCTGACCGAGCATACCCGCTTCGGCTTCAATTCCGCCCACGCCCCAGCCGACCACGCCGAGGCCATTGATCATCGTCGTGTGCGAATCGGTCCCGACCAGCGTGTCCGGATAGAAGATCGTTGATGGTCGATTGTTGATAGTTGAAGCGGTGGAGAGAACGCCTTTTGCCAGATACTCGAGATTGACCTGGTGAACGATGCCGATCCCGGGCGGAATGAGTTGAAACGTTTTGAACGCCTGCTGTCCCCACTTCAGAAATTGGTAGCGCTCGCGGTTGCGCTTGAATTCCATTTCCAAATTCAATTGCAACGCTTTGGCTGAGCCGAAAAAATCGACCTGCACCGAGTGATCGACCACGAGATCGACTGGCACCAGCGGCTCGATGATTTTCGGATCGCCTTTCAGCCGCTGCACCGCGCTCCGCATCGCGGCAAGATCGACGACCAGCGGCACGCCGGTGAAATCCTGGAGGACAATGCGCGCGACCACGAACGGAATTTCTTCGTTTGCCGGCTTCTTTGCCTTCCAGCTCGCCAGTGTCTCGATGTCCTTCCGCTGGACTTTCTTGCCGTCGCAATTCCGGAGGACGGACTCGAGTACGATCCGAATGCTGACCGGCAACCGCGAAATTTTACCGACGCCTTGTTCTTCCAGCGCCGGCAACGAATAAAGAAATCCTTCGCGGTCTTTACCGGCGTCGAACGGTTTCAGTGTTTTGAATTCGTCGCTCACTTTAGCTCCGCCAGTTTCGCTTTGACCTTCTCGAAGTTCGGCAGCGCGCGTGCGTCATCGTCGCACTCCGCGTATTGAATGACACCTTGCCGGTCTACGATGAACACCGCGCGCTTCGGAACGCCACCCATTCCGAGATTCATCTGCGGCAGAAATGAATCGTAAACGGCGTCGTAGGCCTTGGCCACTTTGTGTTCGTAATCGGCGAGCAACGGCACTTGGATTTTTTCTTTTTGCGCCCAGGCTTCCTGCGCAAACGGATTGTCGCCACTGACTCCGTAGACCGCCGCATTCAGACTGCTGTAAGCCGCCAAATCCATCGTGACGCCGCACATTTCGGTCGTGCACGTGCCGGTGAACGCCATCGGGAAGAAAAGTAGAAGCGTGTTTTTCTTTCCGAAATTGTCGCTCAATTTGATCTGCTTCGGGCCGTCGGCGGTCTTGGTCGAAAGGCTGAAATCGGGCGCTTTGGTTCCAACTGCAAGTGGCATAGGTAAGTCCTCCGTTGAGTTTAACAGGGGAAATTCACTATAGGATCGGCAACCAGTCGGTCAAAAGGAAGATCGACATGCCCAGCGTCGACTAACGAATGAGAGATTTCTTTCGATGGTACAAAGCTTGCAGCCCTGAAGGCAACAAATGTCCCGCGGAATCAAGATTGGCATAACCGTCGTCGCAATAGTGGCCGTGCTGCCGATTGTCGCCATCGGCGTGCTTTTCGTTGGCATCTCCATGTCGCAGGGCGAGTCATCGCAGATCTTTCGTCGAGAAATAAACCTGGTGAATCACGGCAGTTTAATCATCGACGGAAACGAGCGTAGTCGGAGCGAGCACGGTTTTTCGCAGCGTGCCGGATACCGCCCGCCGGGATCGGCTGAGATCGAATGGTTTGGGGATGTGTCAGACGGAGTTGAGCCGCAGTTTTATCAGGCCGGACCGCTGGTCGTGGTGATTGATCTTCCGGCGGCCCAACTTTACGTCCGGACGGTCGAGCGAAACTGGAAGAATCTGGCCTTGGTTTTCCCTAATGATCTGGGCCCGTTCCCGATTTCCTTTTACGCGGAACGGAACGGTCTGACGATGGAGGAGGTCTCGCGGATCAACCAGCTGGGCGGCAAACGAGAGCGAAAGTACCCGACAACCTACATCGAAAGCTTCGACCCAGAGACGCGTGATTTGAGGTGCTCTTACCATGTCGACAATAAAAGCTCATGGCCATTGCGCCTCCGATTGTCGGAGGACGGGAGCCATCTTGCCCTGGTTGAAATCGGCGGATCATCGCCCTGATGCCCCTGCGAATGCAGTGAGACCGGAATGTGGTAGAATACCCTTCGATGGCAGATGATCGCTGGTGAGTCCCGCCTTGGCGGGATCTGCTGGAGGAAAGTCCGAACACCATACGGCAGCATGCCGCGTAAAATACGCGGGCGCCGCAGTTGAAAAATTGCGGCGACGGAAAGTGTCACAGAAAAGACACCGCCGGTTCTTTGAAAGAAGCGCAGGCAAGGGTGAAAAGGCGAGGTAAGAGCTCACCGCTCGCGGAGCAATTCGCGAGGCACGAAAAACCCCATGCGGTGCAAGACAAAACAGAGGGAGGACAGCCGGTCCGTTACGATCCTCGGGTATCGTCGCATCACGATAACTGTAGCGGTGGTCTATGACCGCCGATCGCGGTTCTCGGGCGGTCCCGCGAAAGCGGGATTGAGATAAATGATCATCCGCGTGCGCAATCACGCTGACAGAATTCGGCTTACCGCCATCTAAATATGAAGGGCGCTTTCGGAAACGAGGGCGCCCTTCGCTTTTAATCAGAGAGAAATTCCTCGATTCGCTGAATCGCCTCTGAGAGCGGTGCGGAGTTTGGAGGATTGCCGATCCGTACCGCGAACGATGAAGTGCCTTCTATCTCATCTTCGACATGCGCAGCATTCAGAAAAAACCACAGCGCTTCACCGAACGAATCATTGGCGTGCCAAGTCGTCATTAAATCAAACTTATACGGTTCGTTTCCTTCGCCTACGTACATCTCGTCAAAAATATCGTGAACGCGTTCGCAATCCGTTCCCCACGTGCAGACATATCGGACGCCCTGTTGTAGAAAGGCTTCAGCAATCCGGCCAATGTCTTCCGTTGATAATTTGTCGGCGTCGCCGGCAATAAAGAGCTTCAGTGGTTTTGCTGGAAGTTCAGGTTTCTTCAATGCCGAGAAACTAGGAAGCTCAGCTATAAAAAGCGGAGTCTGGGTGATTGGATCAACGCCGTGTCGTACAAAGGTTGTCGGCGTCATGTTGCGAGAACGTCGTCGAGACAGGCGAGCAAATGCGAAACAGTTTCCTCGGTTTCATCGCCCATGTTGGAGAGGCGAAAAGTTTTTCCGCGCAGCTTGCCGTAGCCGGGATCGATGACGAGATGGTGTTTCTCGCGCAGACGTCGCGCAAGATCGACAACGTCGATGCCTTTGCTGTTTTTGACGCAGGTCAACGTCTTTGAGCGGAATCCCTCTTCGGCGAAGAAGTCGAAGCCGGTTCGTTTCACCCAATCGTGGACGAGCGCGTTCGTTTTCGCATGACGATCAAAGCGCGCTTGCAGTCCTTCTTCAAAGATTTCATCGAGCTTGGATTGCAGCGCGAAGATATGTCCAATGCTGGGCGTGCTCGGCGTCATCCATTCGGCTTGCTGCTTTTTGAATTCGAGAAAATCGAAGTAGTAACCGCGATCTTTTTGTTTCTCAGCACGAGCGAAAGCTTTTTCGGAAACGGAGAAAAGGGAGAAACCCGGCGGCAGCGCGAGCGCCTTCTGCGCTCCGGTCAGCATGACGTCGATCCCAAGCGCGTCCATGTCGATCTTCATCGCAGAGAATGAGGAGACGGTGTCGACGATGAGAACGACGTCGGGGTATTTCGCGAGCGTGCCGCAAATTTCGGGGAGTGGATTCATCACCCCGGTCGACGTTTCGTTGTGGATCAGGGTGACGGCGTCGAATTTCCCGGAAGCGAGCGCCCGATCGACCTCTTTCTGATCGATGTGCTTTCCCCACTCGACCTGCAACGGCTCGGCGTTCTTGCCGCAGCGTCGCGCGACATCGAGCCATTTGTCGGAGAACGCGCCGCACATGCAGCAAAGCAGTCCGGAGCCGGATGGGCGGTCGCTCCCGACCAGGTTCCGGATCGAGGCTTCCATCACGCCCCAGGCCGATGAAGTTGAAAGAAACACCGGCCGCTTCGTTCCAAAGAGTGTTTGCAGTTTTGGGTGAATGTCGCGGTAAAGATTTTTAAAATCTTCGCTGCGATGTCCGATCATCGGTCGCGAGAATGCAGCCATCGTCTTGGCGGAAACTTCGACCGGTCCAGGAATGAAAAGCTTATCGTGCGACTGCATTAAGCAAACGTCGAACGCCCAACGCCCAACGTCCAATCTCGAAATGAGAGTGCCCCCGCGAGGGACGGCGGCAGCTATAGCTCAATCACGCTTGATGAAGCTGATGTCGCCGCTGCGCTCGAGGTAACCGGCGCGGATGTCTTTCAGGTCTTCGGTCTTCGCGGTCAAACGCAGATCTTCTTCGACGTCGTGCCGGGAAATGTGATTGCGTCGCATGGCGCCGAGAACCAGATCGCCATCGTCGATGATTGCGTCCGCTTGGCCTTTAATGAGGCAACCGAACGTATGCGAATAGTAGGCGATGAGAGCGAGGAGCCGGTGAATCAGCACAATCACGACACCTCCGCCGAGGGTCCCGAAAAATGCAGCGCTGCCATTGATCGCGCGCGAGAGCACAGACGCGAGAATGACGATTAAGACAACATCAAACGCGGTCTTGCGTGCAAGCGAACGTTTATGTCCGATCCGGATCATGGCCAGCGTGGCGATGAAAACGATGATCCCGCGAAGCGAGATTTGGACGAATGTTAAATCTTTCGGTTCCAAGCCCAAGCCGAGAAGCGGTCCGACGAAATTCCAGAATGCATTCATAATTTAGAATTTTATCGCCTGGACAAGGGATGGCGAGTGTATCTCGGCCTTTGCCAGGCTCGCTACGGGACGAGCTCGTGTCGCCGCCGGGACCGAACTTGCGCAGCAAAGTTTCGCGTGGCATAAGAGCACGCTCGCGCTAGCCGAATCGGCCGTGCAAGATCGACAATTACTTATGCCGACAGCCTCGCCATCTTCCACCGACGCCGTAGTTGAAGCGCAGGTCTTCTGGTTGCGATTCCAAAAAGAAATCGCAGCCGCACTGATTATTCTGATTCTGGGAATCGTCGGATTTGCCGGCTACCGATTTTACACGAGCCGGCGAAATTCAACGGCAGCTGAGTTGTTAGGCAACGCCAAGAACCCGCAGGATTATCAGGAAGTGATCGCGCGATATCCGGGAACGCCGGCCGGCGCGAGCGCTTATCTGCTCCTGGCGGAGAAGCAGCGCAGTGAAAAGAAATTCAGCGAGGCGAATGCGACGTTGCAGGCGTTCATCGAAAAATACCCGGAACACGATTTCGTTTCGACGGCGCGGTTGGCGATGGCGGCGAATTTGGAATCGATGGGCAAAAATGACGAAGCGCTCTCTATTTATCAAGAGGTGGCCACGAAATATGCAAACACGTACAATGGGCCACTGGCGCTCATTTCCGAGGTGCCATTGTTGAAAGCGAAGAACCGAATCGAGGACGCACGCCGAGTTTGTGAAGAGCTCCTGACGAAATATCGAATGCCCGGTCAACAGGCTGAAGTTGCCGGCGACAATCGAATGGAAACGGTTTGGGCTGGGGAAGCGATGCGGCAGTTGCGTTCTTTGAAGCCGCCCGAACAGCCAAAGCCCGCTGCTGCGACAAGTTTGCCAGTGATGCCGTCCGGCCCCCCGGGCGCACCACCAATGATCGCCGCGCCAACCGCACCGCCGTCGACCGGACCGGTTTCAGCGGGCGCACCCACGCCAAAGAAGCCCAAATAGGTAGGGGCGATTGACCTCAATCGCCCGCGGGCGGTTCGGTGAACCGCCCCTACCAATCATGATTAGCGCTTCGAGAATTGGAAGCGTTTGCGGGCGCCGGGCTGGCCGGATTTTTTTCGCTCTTTCATCCGCGGGTCGCGGCGAAGTAAACCCTCGCTTTTCAATCCGCTGCGAAGATTGGCGTCAGCTTGAATCAGTGCGCGTGAGATAGCGAGACGCGCTGCTCCCGCTTGGCCGGCAACGCCGCCGCCAGTGGCATTAATGAAAAGATCGTAGGTGTTGACCATCTTCGCCGTTTGCAACGGTTGCAGCACTATGTTCTGCAACGGAACACTCGGGAAATAATCTTCAAAATTGCGGCCGTTGATGTCGATCTTACCGCTGCCCGGGGTCATCCGAATGCGCGCAACGGAAGTTTTCCGACGACCGGTGGCGATAAATTCCTGTGCGTTAGCCATAAAAATTGGTTAGGCGAGCTTGACCGATTGTGGCCGCTGCGCGCTGTGCGGATGCGATTCTCCGCGATAGACCTTGAGTTTTCGATAAACGGAGCGGCCGAGCCGGTTGTGCGGAATCATTCCGCGCACTGCTCGCTCGATTAGCAATTCCGGATGACGGGCACGGCGGGCTCGCACGTTTTCAGATTTATGGCCGCCGACGTAACCGGAAAAGCTCATGAAGCTCTTCTGTTCTTCCTTTTTGCCGGAGACACGGACCTTCTCGGCGTTGATGACCACGACGAAGTCGCCAGTATCGACATGCGGCGTGAAAATCGTCTTCTCTTTTCCGCGCAAAAGTCTCGCGGCCTTGACCGCTACGTGGCCCAGCACCTGATCCTTGGCATCGATCAGCCACCACTTGCGGTCGACTTCATTGGCTTTGGCGGAAAACGTCTTCATCGGCGTTAGGAAAAGGGCACGGAAGCTACCGGTCAGGGAAGTCGCTGTCAACCGGCGGAATCCGAGGGGGCGGGTGGTATTAAAGGTGCTTTCTAGAAATTATAATGCGCCTCAGTTTTCTAGCCGCCGCCATACTTTTTTTTCCACTCAAGTTCGCTCTTGCCCGAGAAAATTCCTCTCCAACCGACCAGGACCAAGTTTCTGCCGCCGCCGTTGTTCGCGAGATCAATCTCGCGCGCGAAAATCCGGGCCTTTACGCGACCTTTGCCGCTGAGGCGCGCCCATTTCACATGATCGAACGCGGTCACGCCGTCGATGAAGCAGTCCGGTTTCTGCAAAAAGCGCGTCCGCTCCCGGCGCTAACACTATCGACCGGAATGTCTCGCGCTGCCGCGGATCACTGCGCGGAACAAGTCGAAGGTCAGCTCGGACATGACGGCGCTGATCGGAGCAGTCCCGGCGACAGGATTAGCCGATACGGAACCTGGAGCGCCACTTGGGGTGAAAATATCTCCTACGGACAAAAAACCGCGCGCGGAATCGTGCTGACGCTTATCATCGATGACGGTGTTCGGTCGCGCGGTCACCGTAAGAATATTTTCAATCCAAAATTCAATTACGCCGGCGCTGCATTTGGTCCGCACGCCCGATACCGCACCGTGTGCAGTATCGATTTTGCGGGTGGTTATGCTGAGCGCGTCGATGCGCTGGCATCGCGCTAATAATCGGCTGCTCGTTAATTAATCTTCGTCCCGTTCGCCGCGGCCGGCTCTCGGGATTTTGTCGAGAACCGATTGGATCGATGGATCTGCTTTGAGCATCGCTGTGTGCATTGAATCCATAAACTCTTTGCGCGCCTGTCTCATTTTTTCGTGAGCCGCTTGGACGCCGGGGTCCTGCATTGCCTTTTGCCGCGCCGCTTTCAATTTCTCCCGTTCCTCGGGTGAAAGATTTGCCAAACGCTGCTGCCACCGGCCGCCGCGTCCGGGCGCGCCGTTATTCGCGCCTTGTCCAAAGACAGCCGGTGAAAGTTGGAGGGCGCCAATCAGGATCGACGTAGTAATCAGTGATTTGATTTTCATACCTTGAAGATAAAGACAGCGGTTGAGCGAAAAGGTTACAAAAAAGGCAGCTAGCCATTTCGGTCACGCAAGCTTAATTCGTTGGCGCGATGTCGAATCCTGCCGCTCAAAAAACCGCGATTAGTCCCCGGCGCGAAGAGGATTTTCCAGAATGGTATCAGCAGGTCGTTCGGGCGGCTGAATTGGCGGAGTCGAGCGATGTGCGCGGATGCATGGTCATTCGCCCGTGGGGTTTCGGAATTTGGGAGAACATGCAGCGCCAGCTCGACGCAATGTTTCGTGCCACTGGACACCGCAACGCGTATTTCCCGCTCTTCATTCCGCTAAGTTATTTCGCGAAAGAAGCCGAGCACGTGGAAGGCTTCGCCAAAGAGTGCGCGGTCGTTACCCACACTCGGCTTGAAGTCGATGCCGATGGAAAAATGAAACCGGCAAGCCCGTTGACCGAACCACTGGTGGTGCGGCCGACGTCGGAGACGATCATTGGCGCGACTTACGCGAAGTGGGTGCAATCGTACCGAGATCTTCCGATTCTTTTAAATCAGTGGGCGAACGTGGTCCGCTGGGAAATGCGTCCGCGCTTGTTTTTGCGGACCACAGAATTTCTCTGGCAGGAGGGTCATACCGTTCACGAAACCGAGGCGGAAGCGCGCGAGGAAACGCAACGCATGCTCGATGTCTATGCGACTTTCGCGCGAGATCACTGTGCCGTTCCGGTTTTCACTGGCGAGAAATCAGAGAGCGAAAAATTCCCCGGCGCGGTCCGGACGCTGGCGATCGAAGCGATGGTGCAGGACCGGAAAGCGATCCAGGGTGGAACATCGCACTTTTTAGGGCAGAACTTTTCGCGTGCGAGTGGAATTCAATTTCAGAATCGCGAGGGCAAACAGGAATTCGGCTGGACGACCAGCTGGGGGATGACCACGCGGATGGTCGGCACGGTCGTGATGATGCACGGCGATGACGACGGACTGGTCTTACCGCCACGAATCGCACCGACGCAAATTGTAATCCTGCCGATTACACCGAAAGAAGAGACTCGCGCGCGAGTGTTGGAAGTTTGCGATGCGCTCGCATTGCAGCTGCGTGGAAAGCAGTTCGGTGATTCTCCAATCGAAGTTGAGGTGGATCGGCGCGATCTTGGCGGCGGCGTAAAAAACTGGGAATGGATCAAAAAAGGCGTGCCGGTTCGAGTTGAGACCGGGCCCCGTGATTTGGAGACAAACTCGGTGGCAGTTTCGCGTCGCGATCAGCCGGTGAAATCCAAGGAGTCGATGTCGATCCAGGAATTCGCCGCGATCGCGCCGGAGATGCTGATGTCCATTCAGCAAAATCTTTACGATCGCGCGAAGAAATTTCAGGAGGAAAACACGCGCGTGATTGAATCGAAAGAGGAATTCTACGATTTCTTCACCGCGAAAAATGCGGGCAAACCGGAGATCCACGGCGGCTTCGCCCTCGCGCACTGGAATGGCTCGCGCGAAGTGGAAGAACAAATTAAGCGTGACCTTAAAGTAACGATTCGGGTGATTCCATTCGGCGAATCCGAAGCGGCCAAATGCATTTTCACCGGCCAACCGAGCGCGCGCCGGGTTGTCTGGGCCAAGTCTTACTAAGCTCGATCTTATTGACGCAGCACGGGGCTGGCGTTTATTTCCGCTCTTGATGGAATTAAAGCTCTATAGCCGCGAATGGTGTTCGTGGTGCATCGATGCCAAGGAATATCTGGAGGCGCGCGGCTATAAGTTCACCGCGATCGACGTCGGCGAAGATCGACAAGCGTACGAGGAAATGAAGGAACTGTCCGAGCAAACGTATGTGCCGACGTTTGTGGCCGGCGACCATGTGCTGGCGAATTTCGATACCGATACGTTGGAAAAATTCCTGAACGAGCATCAAATCAACCCGTAATGCTCTTTAATCTTTTCCTCACGCTCGGCGTGGCGGTGCTGAGCGTTGCCCTGCGCAGCTTTCAAAGCTCCTTCTCGCAGAAAGCCGGCGCAATTGGAATTCTCGTTGTCTCCTATCTCGCAATCTATTTCATTACCGGCAGCCAGGTTCTGGGCGCAGTCGCGGCGGCGGCCTGGTTCTTCTTGCCGTGGGTGGAAATTCTGACCCGCATTCGTGCGTTGCGCTTGCCTAAAGAAAAACAACTTCGGCCAAAGTCGCCGCCCTCAAGCGACACCTTCCCGACATTGAACGAGATCACGCGCGAAATTGAGAACGAAGGGTTCGTGCACGTGAACGATGCCGGCTGGGACTGGGAAGATTACCGGCAATTCTTCCGGCTTTTTTACAAGACCGAGGACCGCGCGCAGGCCACGATCTGTCTGAACGAGCAGCACGATCTCTCGTTTTATTATCTGCGAATCTCGTCCCGGGCCCGGAGCGGCATCATTTGGACGACGTGGAATTATCCGCTTTCCTACGGCTTGAAATTGACGCCGCAATTCCGGATCAACCGGCAGCGGCCGGATCAATCGTTTTGGCAGCTTTATCAGAGCCATCGCGCGTTTTTGCGGAAAAATAATGTGCAACTGGACACAATTGATCCGTTGGACGACGACCGGATCGAGAAAGAGATCGAGCGTGATTTGCGGGAACAGATTGCCCACAACATCGACAAAGGCGTGCTCAAGCAAACGCCCGAAGGCGATGTGAAATATTCCTGGCGGGGAATGATCTATCTCTGGTGCCAGTTCTTGATCGATCTGGTGCGGCTCTAAGGCCTACACCTTCATGATCTCAGTTTCTTTGCGCTTGAGATGATCGTCGATTGATTTGACGAAACGGTCGGTCAATTTTTGAATCTGGTCGTCCAAGTCCCGCATTTCATCCTCGCTCATTCCGCCGCCGCCTTTGAGCTTTTTTGCTTCGTCGAGCGCACTCCGCCGATTACTCCGCACCCGGACCCGCGCTTCCTCAGCCATTTTGCTTAACGCCTTTGCCAGCTCCTTGCGCCGCTCTTCCGACAATTCCGGAATAGGCAACCGAATGATTTTTCCATCGACTGCCGGTGTGATCCCGATCTTCGATTCTTTGAGCGCGCGTTCAATGTCTTGAACGGTGCCAGCGTCAAACGGTTGCAGGACAAGCAAGCGCGATTCCGGCGTGGTGATAAGCGCAAGTTGTTTCAGTTTCATGGTCGAGCCATAGGCCTGCACGTCGATGTTCTCGACCAGTGCAGGGGAGGCTTTGCCGGTTCGCACGCCAGAAAATTCGTGCACTAGATAATCGACGCTTTTTTCCATCGACATCTCGGCTTCGAGAAGAATGTCGTCTCTGCTCATGGGCGTTTATTTTTACTTCGTCCCCGCTTCATCGCAAACGAGGGTCCCAACTTTTCGGCCAAGCACCGCGTCGCGCAAAATGCCCGGTTTGTACATGTCGAACACGACAATCGGAATTTTGTTGTCCATGCAAAGGCTGAAAGCGGTTGAGTCCATCACCTGCAATCGTTTCGTCAGTGCTTCCGTAAATGTGATTCGCTCGAAACGTTTCGCGTTCGAGTCGGTATTCGGATCGCGATCGTAAACGCCGTCCACTTTGGTCGCTTTCAAGATGACATCAGCGCCGATCTCGCTCGCGCGCAACGCCGCCGTCGTGTCGGTTGAAAAATAAGGATTGCCGGTGCCGGCCGCGAAAATCACCACCCGACCCAACTCGAGATGCCGAATCGCGCGGCCGAGAATAAACGGCTCGGCCACGTTCTTCATTTCAATCGCGGTTTGCACGCGCGCCTCGACGCCGATCTTGGTCAGCGTGCTGCGCAACGCGAGCGCGTTGATTACCGTCGCCAGCATGCCCATGTAATCGGCCGTTGTTCGATCCATGCCGCGCACCGCCGCGGACGAGCCGCGCCAAATATTTCCGCCTCCGATGACAATGGAAATTTGGACGCCGAGGCTGTGCACGTCCTTGATTCGGTCGGCGATTTCGCGCACGACCGCCGGCGAAATGTTTTCGCGCGAACCGCGCTCTTGAAGAGCCTCGCCGCTCAATTTGAGCACGATGCGTTTGTAAGCCGGCGCCTCGGTCTTCATGGCAGGGCAAATGAAACAGGAGGTCGCAACGTTTTGAAAGCAAAATGACAGCGATGCGCTGTCATTCCGAGCGGAGCGAGGAATCTCGCAGTCGCAGCTTGGATCACACAAGTTACTGGGCGTGATCAACGGCCCTGTCAGAGATCCCTCACTTTGTTCGGGATGACAAACCGCGCAAAAACTCCGCCGCGCTCATCCGTCGCTTTCCTTCGAGTTGGACTTCCGTCAGCGACAAAGCGCGATCCGACGTCGCAATAACAAGCTCCTGATCTTTCCGCAAAACTTCGCCCGACTTTCCACGAAGATCGACAATCGTTGCCGAAAAGATTTTCAAATTGCGACCGGCAAATTCAGTGAACGCGCTGGGCCAGGGATTGTAAGCGCGAATTTTTCTTTCAATAACTTCAGCCGTCTCGTTCCAATTGATACGACCTGCTTCGCGATTCAATTTCGGCGCATAACTTGCCAGCGACTTGTCTTGGGGAATGCGCGGCGCACATCCAATCGCAAGCAGGCGCAAAGATTCAAGCAATGTCTCGGGCGCGATCTCCCCGAGTTTATCGTGCAATGTCGCGCCCGTCTCAGTTGGCGAGATGTCGATCTTGCGTTGCAGCAAGATGTCGCCGGTATCGAGACCTTCGTCCATGTGCATCACCGTGATGCCCGTCTCGCGGTCGCCGGCTGCAATTGCCGCCTGGATTGGAGCTGCGCCGCGCCAGCGCGGAAGAAGCGACGCGTGCAAATTCAAACATCCAATCTTTGGAATCTCGAGCACAGCACGCGGTAAGATTTGTCCATACGCCATCACCACGATCACATCCGGCCCGAGCGCACGAATTTGATCGATCGCTTCGCGATCTTTGATTCGCACCGGTTGTAAAACCGAGATGTTGGTCCCAGCTAGCGCAGCTTTGATCGCGGGCGCGGTAATTTTTTGAGCGCGGCCAACCGGTTTGTCCGGTTGGGTGACAACTCCAGCCAGTTCGTGCTCGGATGGCTGGAGTGCGCGCAACGTCGGCACGCCAATTTCGCCCGTGCCGATGAATACGATCCGCATTTGCGGTTTATCGAAGCGATCGAAGAGGTACGCTCCTGCGATTTCGGCCGGCGACCGTTTCGGCCATCATTTTTTCGCCGGCAGTGACTTCGCGTTGTCCAACCGACGACCCGCATTCGGTGCAGAGATAATCGAAGATCTCGCGGTCAGGCAGAACTAGCAGCAGCTTCTCACGCACCGGGGTCGTGGCGCGGCATTTCTCGCAATACAGGGTCGAAGCTGTGAAATTTTCAAACTGTTGCCGACTCATTTTTGACGCCGTTTATACTCGCTAAGATATCGAATAACACTTTCGCGGGCGGCTGCATGGCGTCAATCACACTGATGCAATCTTTGGGATAATGGGTCAGGACCGGCTTCGATTCCATTTCGTAAATGTCGAGTCGCTTTTGAATGACCTCTTCGTTTGCGTCATCGAGTCGGTTGTCTTTCAGCGCGCGTTTCTTTAATCGGCCAAAGAGCGTCTCGCGGTTTGGACAGGCGAGATGGAAGAGTTTTTCCACATCAATCAACTCCCGCATGATCTTGGCCTGATTCACATTTCGCGGAATCCCGTCGAGTACGAGAATGTCGATGTCCGGCTTGAATTTGTGGACGTCGACTGCGGCGTCGATTGCTTCTTTCCAAAGTTCGACAGTGATGTCGTCGGGAACCAGCTGCCCTTTGCTCGAATATTCCAGAAATGCTTTACCGACTTTCGTCCGTGTATCGATCGAACGAAACACATCGCCGCACGGACAATGAAAAAAGCGCGGAATCGTTCCGAGCGTCTTGCCCTGGGTGCCTTTTCCACTGCCGGGCGCACCAAACAGGATGAACGTGCGATATTTCATGAGGGCGACTGGTTATACCGCACTCGGGCCGAATCGGGAAGGGAAACAGTTACTTCGCAGCGACCGGATCGATATTGACCCGTCGCCCGCCGCGATCGAAGCGGACGTTGCCGTCGACTAGCGCGAAAATTGTGTAATCACGGCCAAGGCCGACATTCTTACCGGGTAGAAATTTCGTCCCGCGTTGGCGCACGATGATGTTGCCGGCGACGACCAACTCGCTGCCGAATCTTTTTACACCGAGCCGTTTGCTGACGCTATCGCGGCCATTCTTAACACTGCCTTGTCCTTTTTTATGAGCCATGGGAAGAAGTTGAAAGGTTGAGGAGTTGAGACTAAGCCTTTTTCGATTTTGAGCCGCCGGTGATGCTTTTGATTTTCACACGCGTCAGTTTGCGACGATGTCCAACTGTTCGGTGGTAACCTTTGCGCCGTCTGTATTTGAACGCGATGACTTTTTTGTCCTTACGCTGCTCGACCACTTCGGCCGTGACTTTCGCGCCGGAGATCAGCGGATCGCCGTGAGTGACGTTCTTGCCATCGGCGAACATCAACACTTCGCCGAAGGTCGCGGTTTTGCCGGCATCGACCTCCAGAAGATCGACATCGACCGTGTCGCCTTCCGCGACGCGATACTGCCGTCCGCCCGTCTTAATGATTGCGTAGGTCATAACGTACTTTCTGGGGAGAAAAAGCCGCGCAAATTCACACAGATAGCCGGCTTTGGCAAACAGAAAGGTGGATCGAGCATTCCCTTGCTCGATGTTATTTATGACGGCGGAGCCGCATTTAATTGGCATCGCCCGCGGAGCGGCCGATCCACCTCTGATATCAACAGCACAATCTCTCCTTTGGGCGGATGCGCCTCGTAGTGTGCGAACAACTCCGAACCCGTTCCACTGCGAAATTCCTCGAACTTCTTAGTCAGCTCGCGGGCCACGCAGAGTTGTCGATCCGGCATGATGTCGCCGCAGACCTTGAGCGTCTTAGTGAGTCGATAAGGCGATTCGAAATAGATAGATGTCTCCTCGCGTGCGGCTGCCGCGCGCACTTCGCGTTCGCGCTGGCCGCTTTTGACGGGAAGAAATCCGCCGAAGAAAAATTTCTCGGCGGAGAATCCGGAACCTACGAGCGCGGTTGAAATTGAGGACGCGCCAGGAATAATCGTGAAAGTCAGTTCGCGTTTGATGCATTCCCGAATCAATCGCGCGCCGGGATCGGAAAGCCCTGGCGTTCCGGCGTCGGTGATCAACGCAATCTTTTCGCCGGTCGCGAGTCGTTCCACGAGCTGTGCAGTTCGCATCGCTTCGTTGTGCTCGTGATAACTGATCAGCGGTTTCTTGATCTGATAATGCTTGAGCAAGATCCCGGAGTGTCGGGTGTCTTCGGCTGCGACAAGATCGACATCTTTTAAGATTTCCAGCGCCCGCAGCGTGATGTCGCCCAGGTTTCCGATCGGTGTAGCGACGACGTAAAGCATTGCTTCCGGTGAATTTGAATAGGTCCAGATCGTCTAACCAGAAACGAACGTATTACAGAAGGGAATATTATGAGAATACGCATTTGGATGTTGGCGCTGGCGCCGTTGGCATTGATCGGCTGTGCCGACAAAACGCCGCCGCCCGTTACGACAACGACAACCACCACGCAAGAAGTGACCACTGGAGCTCCGACGAGTGGGGTTGTGACGCGCGAGGTCGTAGTGCAGCAGGCGCCACCAACGGTGCGGATTGAAGCGCAAACTGTCGCGCCGGGTCCGGGTTACATTTGGACACCCGGTTACTGGCGATGGTCCGGAAGGGATTACGTTTGGGTGCCTGGCTCTTGGGTCAGGCCGCCCCGTACCACGGCTGTTTGGGTCCCAGGACATTGGGTGAGCAGAGGTGCAGGTTGGGTTTGGGTCCCTGGTCACTGGCGATAAGCGGCCTGTAGTCTGCAAAGCGGATTTGCATCGCGTCGCTCTGAGCACGTTCTTGCGGCGCGATGCGTAATCCGTTGGTCGCACGGAAAATAGTTCGGGCGCTCGTCAGCGTTTGCCTTCTTCTTCTAGCTGCGCTGTCGATCCTCTATTTTCGGCAGCATTCGATGGTTTATCACCCGCGCCCGTACGATGAGAGCTATGCCTATGCGTTTCCAGCAGACGGCGTAGAAATCGATTACACGGTCGCGACCGCGAAATATCGCGCGTATTACATTCCCGGTAGCGCACCAGTGCCGAAACGGCTCTGGCTCGCGTTTTGTGGCAATGGTTCGCTCGCGCTCGATTGGACGACAATTCTTCGCGAATATCCGTACAACGGCGACGCCCTGTTGCTGATCGATTATCCAGGTTACGGGAAGAATGATGGTTACGCGACGATCGCGAGCACGCGCGCGTCGGTGGACGCCGCACTGAGGGCGCTGACTGAGCGGCTTCACACCGACGAAGATCATTTAACGCTTTGCACGATTGGCCATTCGTTGGGCGCAGCGGTCGCGCTCGATTTTGCTGCGCACCACCGCGTTGCCCGTGTTGTTTTAATCGCACCGTTCACCACGCTGCGAGAGGAAGCCGCCACGATTTTGGGTAGCTGGATCGCGCGATTGCTCATCGAGAGTTATGATAATCGCGCGAATCTCGCGGAGGTCGTGAGGCGCAACCCCAACGCGCGCATCGCAATTTTTCACGGCACGAGCGACGAAGTCATTCCAGTCCGAATGGGGCGTGAGCTCGCGCGCGAATTTCCATTTGTCGAATTCTTCGCGATTGAAGACGCAAATTATGTCAGCGTGCTCAATCACGCGCACGACAAAATCATCGATTGGATGAATGGGGCGAATGGGACGAGCGACATGGACGGGTCCGAGCCGGACAGGCACTAGCCGCGAGGTAGCGGCGAGTGAGTCGGGAGGCGAACGAGTTCAATCCGTTGATTAAGGATGTGGAACGCTCGAAGCTATATCAGGGCACCGTGAAACCGAACTTTCAGCTCTACGATCATCGATTTCCGCGAACCGACTTCTTCTTCCAGTCCGGAGCTGGCCGATGGCATGGCTACTGGCCCAACGACGACGGCGAGTTCCGTCGTTACAACTTGGGTCGCGAATATCTAATCGAGGCCGCACGCGAACGCGTGAAGGAAATGGTCGTGTTCGCCGTTATCCTCGCCGCCGCCGCCTGGCCGGTGATCTATATGATCGTGTCGGTCGTGCAATTGTTGCACAAAGGCCAACCGCCGGATCGCTAGATCCGAATTAGCGCGGAGGCAGAAATTCGTCGCGATATTGTGGCGTTGTTTCGGGCGCGAAGCCGTGGCGGGTAATGTTTTCGGTGACGACGCGTGGCACCACGAACTGCAAGAGATAATCGGCGCCGCCGGCTTTGGTGCCGCCGCCGCTCATTTTAAATCCGCCAAACGGATGCCGGCCGACGACTGCGCCGGTACAAGAACGATTGATATAAACGTTACCGGCGACGATCTCCGCCTTGGCGCGCTCGATGTGGGCCGGACTGCGCGAGAAAAATCCGGCGGTGAGCGCGAATTCGGTGCCGTTGGCGATCTCGAATGCTTCATCGAGATCGCGCGCTTTCATTACGCTGAGCACCGGGCCGAAGATTTCTTCGCACGCGATTTTCGCCTTCGGATCGACATTGGTGAAGATCGTCGGCGGAATGAAAAATCCTTTATCCGGAACGTCGCCGCGTTGGAAAGCGAGCCGCGATTCGTTTTTGCCGATCTCAATATAATTGAGAATGTTTTTATGTGCCTTCCCATCAATCACCGGGCCAACGGTGATTCCGGGGTCTTCCGGATTTCCAACGCGCAAACTGGCCGCAGCATTGAGCAGGCGTTCGATTGCGCGGGGATAAATCTCTTCCAAAATGATCAGCCGCGAACAAGCCGAACATTTTTGCCCCTGATAGCCGAAGGCGGAATAGATCGTATCGACAATCGCTTCGTCGAGATCGGCATCGGCATCGATGATGACGGCGTTCTTGCCGCCCATTTCGCAAATCACTCGCTTGAGCTCGCGTTGACCTTCTCTCGTCTTGCCCGCGCTCTCCCAAATGCGCAAACCAACTTCGCGCGACCCGGTGAACGCGATAAGATCGACATCTTTGTGGTCGACCAGATGCGCGCCCATCACTGAACCTTTGCCCGGCAAGTAATTCAGGACGCCGGGCGGAACACCGGCTTCCTCAAAAATCTCCATTAACATCGCGCCGATGACGGCAGATTGTTCGGCCGGTTTCATGATAACGGTGTTGCCGGTAACGAGCGCGGCCGTGGTCATGCCGCACAAGATTGCCATCGGAAAATTCCAAGGCGCGATGATCATGGCGACGCCGCGCGGCCAATAATGCTGATAACTCTCTTCGCCGAGCACATGCTGCGTTAGCCGTGGCCGCCCGATCAAGCGCATCTCGTGCGCATAAAACCGACAGAAATCCATCGCTTCGCGAATATCGCCGTCCGCTTCCGCCCAGGCCTTGCCGACTTCGAAAACTTCAAGCGCGGAGAGCTCAAAACGTCGGCGGTGCATGATATCGGCAGCTCGCTCAAGCAGTCGGCAGCGCGTCTCAAACGAAGTGCGACTCCACTTTTCGAACGCCTCTCGCGCCGCTTTGACCGCGCGCTCTGCTTCCGGAATTCCAGCTTCGGCCACGTGCCCGACAACATCATCAGGCGAGGTCGGGTTGATCGAAGCGATCGTTTTGTCGGTCCAAACTCGTTCGCCGTCGATCACAAGCGGATATTTTTGGCCGAGTTGCGTGCGCACATGGGCAAGCGCTTCTCGCATCCGATCCTGGTTTTGTTGATAAACGAAATTCACAAGCGGCGCGTTTTCATAAGTATCACCGGGCGGCGTATCGAGGGAAGCGTCGTCGTCCACTTCGACGTGCCGCGCGCCGTTCGGATTTTGCGCAACGAGATCGGCCGGGTCGCGCAACAATTCGTCTTCGGAGACGTTCTCCGAAAACTTGGCGCGCAAGAAACCTTCGTTCGATGTGTTCTCGAGCAAACGGCGAACGAGATACGACATGCCCGGCAAGAGTTCACCGACCGGACAATATTCTCGGACGCGGTAACCCATCTCCACCAGCGCGCGTTTCACCGGACCGGCCATGCCGTAGAGCAATTGAAATTCAAAACGGCTGCGGTCGATTCCAAGTTGATCGGCGAGCGCCTGCGCGTGGGCAATGCTGCGAACGTTGTGCGATCCGAACGCCGAGGTAACGATGGATTCGTTCTCGAGCAAAATCCGCGTGAGAATTTCGAAATTCAGATCACTCTCCGGTTTTTGCAGGAAAACCGGACAAGCCCATCCGTTCTGTCGCGATTTTATTTTCTCGAAGTCCCAATAGGCGCCTTTGACCAGGCGAACTGCGAACCGGGTTCCGCGCGCGCGGCCCCAATCGAGCAGGTCGCGCAAATCGTCTTCCGCATCTCTGAGATAGGCCTGCACCACAATTCCAGCATGCGGCCAGTCGCGAAACTCGCTCTCGTTAAAGAGCGTTCTGAAAAGTTCGAGCGTTCCGTTTTTGTGCGCAAAACTTTCCATGTCGAAGTTCACAAACGCGCCGAGCTCACGCGCGCGTCGCAAAATCGGGCGCAGTTTTGGCGCAAGATGGGCGATCGCGTCGGCCGGATCGGCCGGATTCATCTGCGAATAAAGCGCCGAAATTTTTACGGAAAGATTAACGACCGGAAACAGCTCGGCGTTTTTGCCGAGCGGATCCATCCAGCCGCGCGTTTCGCGACCGAGATGCTCGAGTAATTCGAAACAGCGCGTAGTGTACTCGCCCGCTTCCTGTTCGCTCACGACGGCCTCGCCGAGAAGATCGACCGTGAACCCGATGCCTTGAGCGCGGCGTTTGCTGAGCGTTTTCATCACGTCCTTGGGATTTCGTCCCCCGATGAACTGGCGCGCCATGCCGGAAACGTTCCACCGCAGGACCTGACCGCTCATCCAAGGGATGATTTTCGCCAAGCCAACGCCGGTTCGGATCATCGGCGCGTAGCCATTGCGCATGTCGGCGAAATATTCGTCGAGATGCTGGACGATGTCGGTGCCGCGATGAAGCGACGCCAGCACGTCGACAAAGCGAAAGAGCTGCACCTTGAAATGCTCGTCCCGCATCGAAAGCGCCATCATCCGCTGATAAAAACCGGCTTTGCTAAACAGCGGCTCCGGGTGCTGATCGACCAAGTCAAAGATTCGTTCGCCACGCCGCTCTATTTCCGTTTGCAAACCGCCCATGCCAAAAAGTAATCGCGCGCTAATCGGAGGTAAAGGCGAAGGAATTCCGATACGGCCAAAAAAATTCACCGGAATACGGTCACTTTGAGGGGGAACTTCGATGTGGGGTGTGAATTGCCGCTGTCAAAGCGGATTAGATTCAGGGAGCAGTTAGAGTGATTTGTCTGGCGGGCCCCTGCAGGCCCTGGGGCTTGGGCCCGTCAGGCAATTTCTCTTTTTTCAGGGGATTGCCGTTTGCTGGGCGTCCCGACCTCGGTTAGCAAGATCGACATGCAAGGCCGCGATGAGCATCACCAATTCGCGAGCGATAACACGGCCGGGATTTGCCCCGAGGTCTTGGCCGCCCTGGAAGAGGCCAATCATGGTGCAGCCGTTTCCTATGGCACCGATCAATGGATGGGTCGCGTTCGGGAATTGGTCCGGGATCTCTTCGAAACGGATTGCAATGCTTATTTAGTTTTTAACGGGACGGCCGCGAATGCGCTGGCGTTGGCGCAGCTTTGCCAACCATTTCACAGCGTCGTTTGTCACAAGCAGGCTCATATTCAGACCGACGAATGCGGCGCCCCGGAATTTTTCACGGGTGGGTCAAAGTTGCTCCTGGTCGGCGGGGGGCACGGCAAGATAGACCTGAACGAAGTCAAAGCGGTCATCGCGATCCAACCGGAAGTGCACGCGCATAAACCGCGCGTAATCAGCGTTACACAGGCAACCGAGTTTGGAGCGGTTTACAGGCCCGATGAAATTGCCGCAGTCAGCGAATTCGCACGCCAACATAAAATGTTTGTGCACATGGACGGTGCGCGATTGGCAAATGCGGTTGCCTCACTTGGTTGCTCGCCCAAAGAGATTACCTGGAAGATCGGCGTGGATGTTCTTTGCTTTGGTGGGACAAAGAACGGCGCGCTCGGAGGCGAACTCATTGTTTTTTTCAAAAAAGAACATTCCCGCGAATTCGATTATCGTTTGAAGCAAGCCGGCCAGCTTGCGTCCAAGACGCGATTTTTAGCTGCACAATGGATCGGCCTTCTCAACAATGACGTTTGGCTCCAGAACGCTCGGCACGCCAACGCCATGGCGCTCGCGCTGGCGGACCGTCTGCGCAGTTCAGCGAAGAGCGACATCGTCCTTCCGGTTGAAGCAAATGCTCTCTTTGTTCGCATGCCTGAGCAGCTCGCTCGCAGTTTGCACTCGCGCGGCTGGCATTTTTACAAGTTCATTGAACCCGATGTTTATCGCCTGATGTGCTCATGGGCGACGACTGATGCGGAAATCGACCGATTGGTTGGCGATGTGTTGCGCTGAGGAAAAGAAGTCGTATAAGACCGCGATGAATTGGAGATGCTGCGCTGTTGTGATAATTGCAAGCGGCTTGGTTGGTTGTGGGATTGGCCGCGTCGTCACCGCACCCGTGCGCTATGTTTTTGGTGAACGGGAGGCTGGACCTGCCGCAAATACGTCTGATGTGACAAATCCTGGCCGGCCAGTCGTTGCCCCTTCTCCGACTGCCACACCGCGCGTTGCCTCGCGCAAATCAAAGCAACCGTCGCGAGTTGCCGCAAGCAAGCCGTCGGCAAAACCTTCGCCATCATCTCAGAAGTCTGCGAGCGCGACGCAGTTTCCTGTGGCAAAAGCGGTGCCAGGCAGGCCCGGCCTCGTTTTTAATCCATTCAACGCCACCGGTGGATACATCGACGTGAGTGGTTACGCGCCGGGAAGCAAAGTAAAAGATCCCGATTCTCAGAAGATCTTTGTTGTGCCCTGAGTTACCACGGCTCGCCGATCTCAGCGGCGCCCGACCGCGTCCTTCAGGTCGTCGTCTTTTCTCTGCTGCTGAATTTTTTGAATGACCGAGTGGGTCGTGTCGAGCGAGTGCTTTGCCCAATCGTGTTCGTAGGTCTGCCTCGGTGACGGAGCTGACGGCGCGGAAGTCTCCGTTGCTGCCGTCTTTTGTTCGCTGCGTTTTTGCAGAACGAATAGAGCCGCACCTATCCCGGCAATTACGATGAACGTTACTAAGCTGCGCATGTCATATTTTGGCAGCATGATGCGAGCCACCCTTCATTGCCGCGAACTTCGGCCAATGGTAGTTATGAGGATGAATTGGTGGCGGGAATTATCGATTGCGCTCTGCGCCGTTGCTTTCGTGCATTCTGGCCTTGGCCAAAACTATCAGGGCCGCGAATTGGTCAAGGCGACACTCCTGGCCGATGCCTCAGCCATCGTTCCGGGCAAGCCATTCACTGCTGGACTTCTCCTGCGAATGGCGCCGGGCTGGCACACCTATTGGAAATTCTCCGGCGACGCCGGCCTCCCGACTGAAATCAAATGGAATTTGCCACCCGGTTGGAAAGTCAGCGAGATCCAGTGGCCGATTCCGCTCAAGACAAATGACCCCGGCGACATCCAAACTTACGGTTACCAGGACGAAATCCTGCTCATGCAGGAACTTACGCCGCCCGCCAAGATCGACGTCTCGCCGGTAAAACTATCCGCGGAAGCGAATTGGCTCGTTTGCGAGAAAATCTGCATTCCTGGAGGCGGGACCGTTGAGCTCGAGCTGCCGACATCGGCAACGGCCGATCAGAAAAACACGGATCTGTTTGCGCGCTACCGCCGTTTACTTCCGCAAAAATTCCCAGATTCAAGAACGGCGAACGCGAGTTGGAGTCGTGCCGGCTCGGATCTTCATCTCAAGCTGGTAAGCGAGAATCTGGCGAATTATCCGACGCTCGATTTTTATCCGTTGCCGCAGGGCAACACCGTTGTCGGTCACCCCGCCATCGAATCGCGCAAGGCGAACGAAGTTACGTTTCGGATTCCAATTGAATCACCGGACAAAAATTTATCGGGAATGCCGGGGTTGCTTGTCTTTTCGAAATTTCCCAACGGCAACGATCGCGCTGCCTGGGAGCTTGGTGCGCCGGCAATCGCTGCGGCGCAAGCGACGCAGCCTTCACGCGGGATCGTTACCTTTTTGTTCTTCGGCTTTATCGGCGGATTTATTTTGAATCTTATGCCGTGCGTGTTGCCGGTGATCTCGCTCAAAATTTTCGGGTTTATTCAACAAGCGGGGCAGAGCCGGCAGAGAATTTTTCGGAGCGGCCTTGCTTTTACCGCTGGAATTTTCGCCTGGTTTCTCGCGCTGGCGTTTTTGCTGATCGCGCTGAAGGCCAGCGGCCGCGACGTGACCTGGGGCGGGTTTCAATTCACCAACGCCTATTTTGTTCTTGGCCTGAGTGTGATCGTCCTCGTCTTCGCGCTGAATCTTTTCGGCGTCTTCGAGGTTTCGCTTCCACAAAGCATGACCCGCGGCTTGCTCGCGACCTCCGAACGCAAAGATAATGTCGGTTCATTTTTCCAAGGTGTGTTCGCAACCGTCCTGGCGACGCCGTGCACCGCGCCGTTTCTCGGGACCGCGCTGGGCTTCGCCTTTACGCAATCACCGATCGTCATCTTGTCGATGTTCGTTGCCGTTGCTGCCGGAATGAGCGCACCTTATTTCCTGCTGAGTGCACAACCGGCTTGGCTCCGATTTCTTCCAGCCCCCGGCCCGTGGATGGTGCACCTGAAACAGTTCATGGGATTCCTTCTGCTCGCGACGCTGCTCTTTCTGCTCTACGTCCTTGGCGCTCAGCGCGGGCTCGACGGGGCGATTTGGGCGAGCTGCTTTTTGCTCATCGTCGCCATCGTCTGCTGGATGAAAGGCGCTTTCATTGTCCCGACTGCCCCAGTAGGGAAGCGAACTTTCGCCCTGTTGCTCATGCTCCTGCTTTTGCTCGCGAGCGGCGTTTATTTTATCGGCGACAAATTCCAATCAGCGAAGATCGACCTCGCGGCCTCAAATGCTCCCGGCGATTGGCAACCGTTCACGCCCGAGCGTTTGCAAAGCGAGCGCGACCAGGGACACGCCGTATTTATCGATTTTACCGCAGCCTGGTGTCTCACCTGCAAGTTCAACGAGAAGAGCGTGCTCGAAAACGGCGCGGTTCGCGATGCGTTCCAGCGTCACGGCGTCGTTAGATTGAAGGCCGATTGGACCAACGGCGACCCGGTCATCACGAAATTGCTTCAACAATTTGGCCGGCCAGGTGTCCCATTGTACGTGCTTTATCCGGGAAAGTCGGAAGAGCCGATTGTGTTTCCGGAATTGCTCACCAAGAGTATCTTACTCGACAAACTAGAAACCATCACACCAGCAGTCGCTTCACAATAAGTTATGAAAACCAAACTACTTCTTACCGCGATCACCACATTCGCAGCCGGCGCGCTTTATGCCGCCGATATTCCATCGGTTGGCACCGCCGCACCGGAGTTCTCTGCGCCGGACGCCAACGGCAAGACGCAATCGCTTTCCGAATACAAAGGCAAATACGTCGTGCTCGAGTGGTTCAATCCGGAATGTCCGTTCGTGAAAAAGCATTACGGCGGCGGCAACATGCAAAAGTTGCAACAGGAATATACCGGCAAAGGCGTCGTCTGGCTGACGGTTGATTCGAACGCGCCCGGTAGCGAAGGCAACATCACCGCTGAGCAGGCGCAGAAAATCATGAAGTCTTGGAACACGCATCAGACCGCGCTCCTGCTCGATCCTGAAAGCAAAGTCGCCAAACTTTACGGCGCCAAGAACACGCCCAACATGGTCGTGATCAATCCCGAAGGCAAAATTGTTTACGAAGGCGCGATCGACAGCAAAGCGTCGCCCAATCCGGCCGACATTCCGAGCTCGACCAACTACGTCAAAGCCGCGCTCGACGAAGCGCTCGGCGGCAAGGCGGTTTCCAATGCCCAAACCAAACCCTACGGCTGCCACATAACTTACAAGTCCTCCTAAGATTTTCTGTGGAGGCAGGCGTCCTCACCTGCAAATAATCTCAAAGCGGCGATCGAACCCGATCGCCGCTTTTGTCTCGCGGCTGGCCGCGCCTTGCCCCGGCCCGCCAAGCTAGTCGCAAGATCGACATCGGAGTGATGCGAACGAGGAACATTGCGATTTTCATTACGAAACCCGGAATGACCAGTGGCTTACCGGCTTCAATCGCAGCGAGCGCGTCGCGCGCTGTCTTTTCCACTGAAACGTAAACGAATTCTGGACCGGTCTCCGGTTGACCGCCAGGGCGCTTCGCGGCGTCGCCGAATTCAGTATGTACCGGGCCGGGACAAAGCGTAGTAACGGTCACGCCGGTGCAGTGCAGTTCAGCCCGCAGCGCTTCCGAGAAACTGTTCACGTATGCTTTGCTCGCTGCGTAAACACCCATTCCGGGAATTGGGAGAAAACCGGCCGACGAGCTGACATTCAAAATCGCGCCGCGTTTTCTTCCAATCATTTGCGGAAGCAAACGCCGGGTCAGCAAGGTGAGCGCGACGACGTTTACTTGAATGATCCGCTCGTCTCGTTGCGGATCGCTCGTGGCAAACGGTCCGTAGTCGCCCAGTCCGGCATTGTTGATCAGGAAGTCGATGTCGATCTTGTTTTGATCGAGCCACTCGATCAGTTCGTTGATTTGCGATTTGTGGCAAAGGTCGGCAAGGCGCACGTGAATGGTCAATCGCGCATTGCGACTTCGCAATTCGTCGCGCAATTCATTTAACCGTTCTTCGCGTCGCGCGACCAGAACGAGCGTCCGCGCGCGCCCCGCCAGGTGGCGGGCAAACTCGCGACCGATTCCAGCCGAAGCGCCGGTGATTAACGCGCTGCATCCGTCAATTTTCATTTCGTCGCATTCTTACGAGCAGCGCCGTCGGTATGCCGCTCATGATTCCGCCAATGTGACCAGCCATGCTGATGTCGGGAAGGAGTGAGACACCGAATCCGGTCACAAGCACGATCCAAAGCCATTTTCGCAATCCACCGTCGCTGTCCTGACGATATGAAATGACCAGCGCTGCGCCCAACAAACCGAAAACACCGCCGGACGCGCCGACAGTGGCCCCTTCTTTCGGATGCCAGTTGTGCACCAGAAGAATTACGGCAGCTGAGCAAATCACGCTGACAAAATAGATCAAGGCGCCTCGCCCGGTGCCCAGTTGTTGTTCAACAATTCGACCGATCCAGGAAAGCAGGCCGACATTCAGAAGCAGGTGCAACCAATTGAAATGGAGAAACGAATAGGTGGCGATGCGCCAGAATTCGCCATGCAATTGGCCGTTATCTGGAAGAGCGCCGAGCTTCGACAGCGCCTCATCATTTCCGACACCATTCATTGCGATCTCGATTCCAAAGCCAACCGCAAGGGCGAGAATTAGGACGAATGTTCCGCGATTTCTCTCGAATTTCATTTTGTCATGTCGACCGAAGTGGAGACATCTCTAGATATTTCTGAAACAGTTAGAGATTCCTCGACTCCGCTCGGAATGACAATAGTCGAACCTCACTCGCGCCTATCGGTGCTCCTCGATAAATTTCGTTCCGTCGAGCCAACCGCGCGTGTCTTCGCGGTAACCGGGTCCGATGAACGGTGTGAGGAATTCGCGCATCTCAAAATGGAGGTGGGCAAAGTAGCGACCGTTTGCCGTCCCAACAGTGGCGATTTGCTGGCCGCGTTTCACGAGGTCGCCCGGACGGACGAGCATGTCTTGCACATGCCCGTAATACGACTGCACATATTTTCGTTCATCATTTTCGAGATAGGCATGGAGCAGAATGACGATGTTGCCCCAGCCAGGGCCAGCGTCGCGCGCGAGCAGCACGCGGCCATCCGCAATCGCGTAGATCGGGTCACCCAGATCGCTGTTCTCGCCCCCAATGCCGTTTAAATCGTCGCCGAGATGTTTGTTCTCGGTGAAATGCTGCGCGTTGTAAGCCATCGCGCCGTTCTCGTTTCCGAGCGGAAAATCAAAATGCGCCGCGTTCGGAAGGGAAGCCAGTTCGAGCGGCGACGGAATCCGAAATGCAGGATCGACATATTTCGACCGCGTCAGTTCGGGTCCGAGCTTCCACGCCAGCGTAACGACGAACGACAATGCGAACGCGGCGATGCTCAACGCGATCCATTTCTTCATTAAGCAACCACGAATGGACACGAATCGACACGAAGCACAAACAACTTGCTGTTCTTAGTGTCCATTGCTGTTTATTCGTGGTTAATGAGGACTTTGGTCACCGGCGGCGCTGGATTCATCGGCTCCCATCTGGTCGAAAAACTACTCGCTGACGGACATGACGTCGCCATCCTCGACGATTTCAATGACTTTTACGATCCGCAAATCAAGCGCGCCAACATTTCCGCGGTCGCAAACCAGATCGCGGTTCACGATGTCGATCTTCGCAACGGTGAAAAGGTCGCGAGTTTATTTCGAAGAGAAAAATTCGACACCATTGCCCATTTGGCCGCGCGCGCTGGTGTTCGTCCATCGATTCAACAACCGCAGCTTTATTACGACACGAATGTCGGCGGCACGCTGCATTTGCTCGAAGGAGCACGGACGAGCGGCATCGAACGATTCATCTTCGCGTCGAGCTCATCGGTTTACGGCGCGGCCAAGACGGTTCCGTTTTCGGAAGGAGAGCATCTCACTCAAACCTTGAGCCCGTATGCGGCCACGAAAATCGGCGGAGAGTTTCTCTGTTCGACCTATTCGCATCTCTACAGAGTGCGGATCGTTGCGCTCCGCTACTTTACAGTTTACGGCGCACGCCAACGTCCCGACCTGGCCATTCATCAGTTCACGAGAAAAATCCACGCTGGCCAACCGATCGATCAGTTCGGCGATGGCACGACGCGCCGCGATTACACCTATATCGACGACATCATTCAGGGAACAATCGCCGCGCTCAAATACGAGGGGCCCATGTTCGACGTTTTCAATCTGGGCGAGAGCGAAACGATTCAGCTTCAAGATTTAGTCGCCGCGATTGAAAAAGCGCTTGGCAAAAAAGCGAAGATCAATCGACTGCCCGAACAACCGGGCGACATGCCAATAACCTGCGCCGAGATTTCCAAAGCGCGAAAACTCATGGGCTACAACCCATCGACAAAATTTGAAGACGGCTTGCCGCGCTTTGTTGATTGGTTTCTGAAATCGCGCGGCGCGAAATGATCCACTCTGTCATCCTGAACGGAGTGAAGGATCTCTCATAAGCTCGTTGATCACGCTAAGCACGTTCGTGTGTTCCAAACTTCGACTGTGAGGTCCCTCGCTTGCGCTCGGGATGACAGAGCTGCGTGATTGAAGAAGGTCGAATGAGGTCGCAAAATGACAGTGTGTCGATGCAAATACTTCCGTTTGATCAGCGAGCGTGTTTCATCGCCGGCCAGGCGAAGTCTGGCACGACGCTGCTGGCGGCGTTGCTCGACAATCATCCGGAGCTACTCGTTCTGCCGCAGGAAACTGCTTATTTCCCGACCGTTCTCAGGAAATATCGCGACGCTGGCCGGCGGGTTCAGTTTGATTATTTAACAAAGGAATCTTTTTCGCGCGTGCTCTTCGGAGGAGAACCGAAATGGCGTGAGCACGAGTACAAAAAATTTCCGCAGCACAAATTTCTCGAGACATTCGAGCGCACTGTTTTTGAGCCGGCAAATGCCGAGCGCGATTTACTGGCACTGATGGCCGAATCTTACGCCGCAACAGTCGATCTGCCGCTCGATCGCATTAAACGTTGGATCGAGAAGACGCCGGCAAATCGAAACCACGTCGACGAAATCTTCGCCCGGTTTCCGCAGGCAAAGTTGATGGTCACGTTGCGCGATCCGCGCGCGATCCTGGCGACGCAAATTACGTTGGAAAAAACGCGCCAGACGAAGCGTTTCTCGACTTACTACGTGATCGCGCATTGGCGCGTGGCCGCGAAGTTGGCCAGGCGCGTCCGGAGCGGAGATATTGCCGGGTTGCTTGTCCAGTTCGAGCAGCTGGTCAGCGAACCGTCGGTGATGATGAAAAACGCGTGCGATTATCTCGAGATCGAATTCGATCCCGAAGTTGTTTTGACGCCCACGAAGATTGGCCAGCCGTGGGGCGGCAATTCGGCCGCGCAGATTGCATTTTCAGAAGTAACCGCTGAGCCAGCGTCGCGTTGGGAGCGCGAGTTGTCCGAAGACGAGATTGGCTGGGTCGAATTGCATTGCCGCGACTTAATGCCGGAGTTCGGATACCAACCGCGGCTACCGGCTCGCTCGTTACGCCATTTTACAAAGCCAATTCGCGGAGAGCGATTGGGCGAGTATCTCAAATCGCGTGCCTATTCTTTGCGGGACGCTTGGATTTGTCATTAGGATCGACATTTTGTTCCACTTGCAATCACGAGACGAGCGGGCGATAATCGGCTCGTAGATGTCGGGAATCTAATTCGATCCTCCGAGCATCCGTTTTCAAGCGAGGCTAAAAGTATGAAGCGAGGTTTCTCATCTTCGCGATTTGATTGGCTGACCACAGCGGGTTGCATCTCAAGACGATTCTATTTCCGGCATGACGAGGCGGAGTTTCCGGCGGCGTCGTCCCGCGATGGCGGGATTTGCAATTTGTTAGGCGAAACCTTTAAGGGTTCGCGCGCCACGGACCGTGCATCACTGGATGCGCTCCGCCCATTAATTAATTGGGTCAATACTGAGGATCATCATGAACTCTTATCAACCGGGGAGACGCCAGCGCCACGGGCGCGGTCGGACTCGACGAAGGGGAGGTCGCGGGCGTTTCCAAGAGCAACGCGCGCCGGCTCCAAAGCAGAAAACATTCTGGCAACGCATCGCCGCATTTTTTGGAAATGGCGGCGACACACGAAAAGCAGCGACGCAATCGCGCAACGGTCAGCAACAGCAGCAGCACCAGCGGCCACAGGAGCAACCGCGGGCGGCGCGTAAACCTGAACCAGTCGAAGTCACTTCGCCGCGTCTTTACGTGGGCAATCTGTCCTTCGACGCGACCGAGAGCGATCTCTTCGAGCTTTTCAACGGCGTCGGCCACGTCCAAAACGCCGAGGTCGTAAGTTATCGCCACAACCAGCGCTCGAAAGGTTTCGCGTTTGTGTCGATGCAGACGATCGAGGAAGCCAAGCGCGCGGTGGATGAATTGCACGACAAGGAATTCCTTGGACGCAAGCTCGTGGTCAGCGGCGCGAAGTCGAGCGAGCACCCGCACGGTTCGCACGATTAATCGCAGCCTGTGATTTCAGTCGGGGAGACGTGGCGCTGATTGAAGCGCGCGTCTCCCGATTTGTTTATGCGCGGCCTGTTCGTCATTGTCGGTCCCACTGCGACCGGCAAATCGGAGATCGCGGCGGACGTTGCCGCGGAGCTCGGCGCTGAAATTGTCAGCGCGGATGCGTTTCAAATTTATCGCGGTCTCGATTTGCTGACAGCAAAACCCGACGCAGCGACGCTGGCCAAAGCGCCGCATCATCTCATCGGCACGACGTCGATCTTGGAGGAGATGAGCGCGGCCAAATTCCGCGAGCGCGCTTTAGGTGCGATCTCGGCAATTCATTCGTGCGGGAAACTCGCGATCGTGGTCGGCGGCAGCGGGCTTTACGTCAAAGCGCTGACGCATGGATTATTAAGCGCGCCGGCGGCGGATCTTGATCTGCGTGCGCAACTCAATGAGATGAGTCTCGACGACCTGCACAAAAAGTTGCTCAAGGTTGATCCAGAAACTGCAGGCAAGGTCGATGTTAAGAATCGCCGGCGACTGGTCCGGGCAATTGAAGTTTGTTTGCTGAGCGAGCAGAAAATCTCCGGACCGCGAAAAGAATGGGAAAGCGATGTTGGAATCAACGGCGTCTTCGTCTTTCGCGAACGCGATGAGCTTTACGAGCGAATCAATCGCCGCGTCGAAGCGATGTTCGACGCCGGAGTGATCGAAGAAGTGCGCACGGCCGGCGCGATGAGCGAAACGGCATCGAAGATGATCGGGCTGCGCGAGATTCGCGAGTTGCTGGACGGCAAGATGTCGATCTTGTCCGCCAGTCGGACGGACTCGTCCGGAAGCGACCAATGTGTGGCCGCGATTCAACAAGCGACGCGTCGTTACGCCAAAAGACAGTTGACCTGGTTTCGGCGGCAAACTAATTTTGACTCGCTGAATTTATCGCTTCTTACGCACGTCGAAGCTGTGGAATGGATTTCGCAACGAGCGCGTCTGGCTCGTGCGCAAGGGAATGTTTGAAACACGTCCGAAAAAAAATCACGAGCGCGCGCTCTTAATCGGTCTCGAGAAGCAAGGCGTTTCGAAATGGGACCTGCAGGATTCGCTCGAAGAATTGGCCGAGCTCGCGACCTCGGCCGGCGCTGAAGTCGTCGATACCGTTACCCAAAAATTACAAAAGCCGACCGCGCCGTACTATATTGGCAAAGGCAAAGCGGAAGCAATCAAGCACTCCTTTCAAGATCGAGAAGTCACGTCGGTGATTTTTGACGACGAACTTTCGCCGGCGCAGGGACGCAATCTGGAAAACCTGCTCGCGCGCAAAGTGCTCGATCGCACCCAGCTCATTCTCGACATTTTTGCGCAGCGCGCGCGCAGTCGCGAAGGCCGATTGCAGATTGAGCTGGCACAGTTGCAATACTTGCTGCCGCGATTGACGCGGATGTGGGACCACTTATCGCGGCAAACGGGCGGCATCGGCACGCGAGGCCCGGGTGAAACACAACTGGAAGTGGACCGTCGTCGTGTCCAGGAACGGATCGCGCGACTCGAGCGCGAACTCGAAGCCGTGCGAAAAACTCGCGCGGTCCAGCGACAGGGCCGCAAGCGACATCAATGGCCGGTCGCGGCCGTGGTGGGTTACACCAACGCCGGCAAATCGACGCTCTTGAATTTGCTCACCGGCGCCGATGTCGTGGCCGAGAACAGACTTTTCGCTACGCTCGATCCGACGACGCGCAGTTTCGTTTTGCCTAATAAACAGCGTGTCCTGCTGACCGACACCGTCGGATTCTTGCGAAAACTACCGCACACTTTGATCGAATCGTTCAAAGCGACGCTGGAAGAAGTGAGCGAGGCCGATCTTCTCATTCACATTGTCGATCTGAGTCATTCTCGCGTGGACGATCAGATCGAAGCAGTCGAGGGCGTGATCAAGGAACTCAACGCATTCGGAAAGCAGACGGTGATCGTTTTCAACAAGATCGACAATCTGCAGAATCGCGAACTCGCCGAGACTTACACGAAACGATTTCCGGGCAGCGTAGCGATCTCCGCGCGGACTGGCGAAGGCGTGAACAACCTTGTCCAGGCCTTGCAGGATGCGCTCAGCGCATGGCGATTGCGTTCGCGTTTCCGCATTCCGGCGAGCGAATCGGCGCTGATCGCCGAGATTCACCGGGTTGGTCACGTACTGGAGCTGCGTTACGAGGGCGAGGGCGCGCTGATCGTCGCGCACGTTCCGCCGGAGCTCGCGCAGAAACTCGAGCGTTACGCCGAGCAGGCTTAGTCTCTTCCGTGACTGCGCGCGAGCGGGTGAAAAGATTGATCGCGGTTTGGCCAAAGGTGTACCCAAACGCGCACACCGAGCTGAATTTCAAGAATCCGTTGGAGCTCCTGATCGCGACGATTCTGTCAGCGCAATGCACCGACAAACGGGTGAACATGGTCACGCCGGCGCTGTTTAAGAAATACCGGAGCGCAAAAGATTATGCCAGCGCCCCGCAGGCTGAGCTGGAGAACGCGATCAAATCGACCGGATTTTTCCGGAACAAAACGAAAAGCATTCGCGCGGCAACATCGACAATCGCCAGCAAATTTAACGGAAAAGTTCCCGATTCGATGGAAGAGCTGCGTGAACTGCCGGGTGTCGGTCGAAAGACAGCGAACGTGGTTTTGGGAAACGCGTTTGGGATAAACGAAGGGATCGTCGTTGACACCCACGTTATCCGTTTGTCGCAGCGGCTTGGCCTAACGAAACACAAAGACCCGGAGAAAATTGAGCAGGATCTGATGAAGTTAGTGCCGCGCGAATATTGGGCCGTTTGGAGTCACTGGTTGATTTGGCATGGCCGGCGGCGGTGTTTCGCGCGCAAACCGGATTGTGCGAACTGCGAAGTGTTTCGCTTTTGCCCGAGCGGCAAAGTTTTTCTTAAAACGGGCGTAGCGCGAAAACCAGAAACTGCCGCTGCCTGAAGCAATCAGCGTGACACTACGGGCAACGTAACCCAAGATTGATTTTCCCGTCAGTTTGCGGAAAATAGAGCCCCCGTAGCTCCATGCAGCACGTCACCGCATTCTCGCGTCCGCAAACGGTTCCACCGGTCCCAACAACCGTGCCGAAGCGAAACGTCTGGATTCTCGATAGTTGGCGCGACCTGATTCTTTACGTTGGGACGCCGCTGTTGATCATTCCGCTTTTCACCCTCGCTCAAGCCCGTTGGAGCGCGCAGGAAATTTATCTTTTCGTGGCCGCTTTTGGAGCAATGGGGCACCACTTGCCGGGAATGATCCGCGCCTATGGCGATCGCGCATTGTTCGAACGTTTTCGCTGGCGGTTTATCCTCGCTCCCATTTTCCTGCTCGCCGTCTGCGTCGGTTTTTATTTTTGGGACATCAAGACGAATCCGGTCGTGATGATTGTGTTTCTTTGGGGCGTTTGGCACGGAATGATGCAGACCTACGGCTTTGGCCGGATCTACGATGCCAAGATGGGATCGTTTGCCGTGCCCACTCGGCGGCTCGATTTCGCGATGTGTGGGATCTGGTTCGCGGCGGGGGTGATTCTTTCTCCCGCCCGGATGACCGATACTCTGGAGGGATTTTACGGATGCGGTCTGCCATTTATTTCGCCGGGTGGAATTCACGCTCTGCAGCAAACTTTGCTCTTTGTCGCAGTGGCGATATCAATTCTTTGGCTGGCCAACTATGTGCGGATGTGGGTCGGGGGAACGCGACAGAATCCGGTGAAGCTGGCGCTTTTCGTCACCAGCATTGCGTTTTGGTGGTACTGCAATAACGGCGTGGCCAATATTCTTGCCGGTATCGCGTTGTTCGAAGTTTTTCATGACGTCCAATACTTGTCGCTGGTTTGGATTTACAACCGCAACCGGGTGGAGAAGGACAGCTCCATCGGCGGATTCATGCGGTTCATTTTCCGTCGGAGCGGATCCTTGATCGGACTCTATGTCGGATTGGTCTTTGCTTACGGTTCGATTGGTTATTTGAATTCGACTATCGGAATGGAAACGCTGACGCGTGTGCTCACCGGCGTGGTAGCAGCATCGGGGCTGCTGCATTTTTACTACGACGGTTTCATTTGGAAGGTTCGCGAGAAATCGACCCGCCAGTCGCTCGGACTCGCCGGAGGCACGGCGGATGTGAACCTGGGCGGGTTTTTACCGGGTTGGGCATTGCACGCAAGCAAGTGGGCGGTCGCGTTTGTCATGCCGCTTACAGCGATGTGGTTTGGCAAAGTGTACCGCGCGGCTCCGCCCGTGGATCGCACCGGTCATGTGGCCGCTGATCTGCCAGCCAGTGCGCGGGCACATTATAATTACGGCGCGACCTTACAGCAACTCGGCCGGTTCGACGAAGCGGAGAAGGAATATCAGACAACGCTGCGACTCGATCCAAGCTACATGAAGGTGTATGTCAATATGGCGTCGCTGTTGATGTCGAAATCGAAGTTGGATGAAGCCAAAAAATATTACGACCGCGCGATCCAGCTCGCTCCCGACTCGGGAGAAGTCCATGCCGGTTGTGCTTATCTTCTGGAGCGCCTCGGCCGGGCGGACGAAGCTCGCGCTGAATACGAGAACGCAATTCGTCTCACTCCAAGAAAATTAGCCGCGCGCCTGTTCTACACCTACGGCGCCTTTCTCGACAAACGAGGCGAGCTCGATGCTGCGATCGCGCAATATCAAAGCGCCTTGGAAGTCGATCCGAATCTGGCCGATGCGCATTCTGAGTTGGCCGCGGCGTTCTTGACCAAAGGGGATTCGCAGAAAGCTGAAGCGCACTATCTCGAAGCGGCCCGACTCGATCCGAAGCGCGCCGACACCCACAACAATCTCGGCAGTTTGCTTCTTCGCGAGGGCAAGACTTCGCAGGCCATTATCCAATACGAGGAAGCGTTGCGAATCGACCCAACGCTGACCGAAGCCGCGGAAAATCTTCGGGTGGCGAAATCGAGCGATGCCCGTTTCCAGTCTCGCACGCCGAAATAATTTTCTGAGCCACGGCCTGCACCTTAATCTCGACGACGCTTGGCGAGATGAACCGCTGAACTTGGCGGCGCTTGATGCGCGGAACTGGGGCCCGGAATTACGCTTTTCGGCGCCGCCATCGTTAGTCGAGAAATTCTACAACGAGTTTGCTCAGCAAGTTGCGCCGTTCATTCTCTATGGCTCGGGCGATTTCCATTATCTCAGTGCGCTTTGGCTTCGCCGACTGGGTGAACCAGTCGTTCTCGTTTCATTTGATAATCATCCGGACTGGGATGTGCGTCCGCCGAAATGGGGCTGCGGCGGCTGGATCAATCGCGCGCTTGAGCTGGGGCACGTTCAACATATCGCCCTTTGGGGCTGCGGAAATTTCGAGTGCTGGTGGCCGCACAATATTTTTGCCAACCGTAGCGCCGAGCGCGCAGGCCGGCTTGAAGTTCATCCCTGGGCTGATCAGCGTCCGATCAAAAATCGACAACGTCGCGGTGCGATCCTACGCGAAAGTTGGCGAAATAATTTCGAAGCATTCGCTGCGAATCTCCGCGGCCAAAATATTTACGTGACGATCGACCTCGATTGTCTTCGCGCGGAGGAGGCGGTGACAAATTGGGAAAGTGGCTGGTTCGAAGTTGCCGATCTCGAATGGGCGCTCGGGAAATTGCGCGGACACGGCCGAATCATCGCCGGCGATATTTGCGGCGCGTTTTCGCCGCCGAAGTACGCGCGCTGGAAGCAACGCTTCGCTTCCGAGTGGGATCATCCGCGGTTGCCTTTGCCGACACCTCAAGAAACCCGAAGAATTAATTTCGCTGCGCTGGAACGATTGTGGCCAGCACTAGCTCATTGAAACGAGCATGACCCCGGCGGTGATCAACAACGTGCCGATGGTGAGTCGCCACGTTAATTTCTCCTTCAAAATCTTTGCCGCCAGCAGCCCGATCATGATGATGCTTAGGCCTTGAAAGGGATAGAGGTAGCTAAGATCGAAACGCTGCAGCAGACCGAGATTCAAGAGAAACGAAATCGTCATCGAAAAGATTCCCGCGCTTAGAAGGGCGATGGTCTTTCGATTGCGGAATCCGGTAACGCTCGACAATTCCATGGCCCTTTTAAAAAAAAGCTGACCTGCGACGAACGTGGCCAGCCAGACCAGAATAAGAACGAGCGACCACCAGGTCATAAACGCTCCTCCAAACGAGCAGCCGGTTTGGCGACGATCGCGAGTCCAATGATCACCAGGGCGATGCCGTACCATCGTAAGGGGGAAATTTCTTCTTTAAGGATGAGCCAGCAGCTTATCGGGACCAAAACATCAACCACCCGCGACAAAGGAAACGCGATAGAAAGCGGGATGTATTTCAGAACATAGAGCCAAATTATCAGGTCGAGAATAATAACGACAATCGCCAGCCAGATTAGCGGAGAGGCGAGGCCGGTTATTCCGGTCCATGACCAGGCTCGGGAGAGATCTGCCGTGCTTTTGGCGCCCGCCTTCAGCAGCAATTCATAGAGAACGACACAGATGATGTTCAGCCCAAGCTGTAACCACGGATTGGCGAATCCGGAAGGCCGATTGTTTGTCATGTCGAGTGAATATGCCAGCCCGGCTCGGACCGAGACATCTCTAAATATTTCCGACCACAGTTGGGACAGAAATAGCAAGAGATTCCTCCGCTTCGCTCGGAATGACAATAACGGCCCGGACTCAAAGCTGATCTGCGTTTGGAAATTTCTTCAAAATCGGATCGTGTCGCGTCGGCTCGAGATATTTCACGGCGAAGTGGAAGATTGGATTCAACAGCGCTCGCGTGTGCAGGACGTAAAGATCGAGCGGTGCGAGCTCATGGCCGAGATGCAGTTTCGGATCATAATTGAGCGGACCGCTGCAATAGTAGCGCAACTTTTGATCGATCGCCCAATGGATCACGTCGCGCATGGTGTAAAAATAAAGATGGAGACCGAGCGCGACATCGTAATCGAGGCCGAGGCATTCATCGTAAATCGTGTCGCCGCAAACCAGGCAAAGACTAAAGGCGATGGTCTTGTTCGACTGTCGCCAGATTAAAAAACGGGCGCGCTCCGGCATGGTTTGAGAGATACGACAGAAAAATTCCTTCGTCAGGGTCTCAAATTTCATCGGCGAGCGCTTGTGCACCTGGAGATAGAGCGGATAAATTGTGTCAATGTGCGGCGAGATATCGTTCACGACTTCCATCTCGATCTTGGCGGCGCGTTCCGTTTTCCGGAATTTTCGGCGCAAGCTCTTGCGACTGACGTAACCAAGCGTTTGCAGGTATTCGTCGAAATTTTGGTATGGCAACGCGACCTGCGTCATCGGCATGCTCGGCACGCGCGCGTATCCGTTTTCGGAAAGAACTGCCAGCGCCGAGCGGTAACTTGCCGGGAAATCTTTGAAAACAACAAGCGAAGCTTTGTTCTCGCGGGCGTAATTGCGAAGCGTTGCGCCTAACGCTTCGGCCGCCCAACGCTCGTCGTTCGCGTTGCAAACGCCCAGCTCGCCGGCGCCGGCGGCGCAACCCACCATCAACACCCGCATCGTGAGGAATCTCGGAAATTTCTTCCGGACAAGATCGACAATCCTGCGGAAACCTCCGCGCATTCCTTCGACTAAGTTTTGCCGGACAAAGAAGATCGGCTGAATGGCGCGAATGCTTCCCGAACTATCCTCGAGCGCGAGGTAGTGATATTCGAAATCGTTCGCCAACGTCTGGTCGATCAGCTCGTAATAACGGTGATCTTTGCATTTATCCTGAAAGGCGCGCTTCCACTCCTCCAGGCTTCGGACGCCCGAAAGCGTCAGGATTCTGGCCGTTCCCTGAGCGAAAGGAACGACAACGTCATCGCGCATTTCGATTCGCCGCGTCGACGTTCTGCACTTTGAGCACACCGCTGCGGATGTGAAGATCGCGTTGCGGGAACGCGATTTCGATCCTGGCTTCGCGCAGCTTTTCCTCCATCGCGAAATTGAGATCGCTCCGATAACGGCGCGGTCGATAACTCATCTCACTGCTCCAGACTACCAACTCAAAATCAATCGAATTCACTCCGAACTTTTCCAGGAAGACGCTGGGCGCTGGATCTTTCAGCGTATTTTGATTTTCGTGAGCGGCGGCGAGTAATGCTTCGCGCACCTTGTTCACGTCGCTGCCGTAGGCGACGCCCACCGGCAAACGAAAACGCACCCGCGGATCGCCATAGGTCCAGTTCGTCACCGGTGAGTCGATGAATTTCGTATTCGGAACAATCATCGTGATGTTGTCGTTGGTCACGATCACCGTGCTGCGCGCCCGAATGTGCTGCACCTGGCCGGCAATGCCCGCTACTTCGACGCGATCCCCCACGGTGATCGGGCGTTCGGCCAGAATGACGAGGCCGCTGATAAAATTGCTCGCGATATTTTGCAGACCAAAACCGACGCCAACGCCGACCGCGCCGGCAAAAACCGTCAGCGCGCCGAGATGAATGCCGGCATTATCGAGAACAATAAAAATGCCGACGATGAGAACGACATTGCTGACGATCTGCGCGATGGCGTATTGCAACGAGCGATCGAGTCCGCTTTTGGCGAGGAAGCGATTGAAAAGAAAGCGTTTCGTCCGCGATGAAATCCAGAAAACCGCGATCAGCAGCGCGATGAGCAGGAAAATTTGAACGAGACTCAGGGTGACGCCCGGTAACGGTGCGTTCCAGGACAACGGCACGCCGGCGGCGTTGATTGCGTTCATGGTAAAAAACGCCACTGCGGCCACGCTCAGGATCGTGGTCAGGATCGCGATCAGGTTGACCTCGATCTTGAACCGGCTGAAAAAACGCCGGACCACCTCGCTTTGCAGCGCGCGGGCCGCAAATATGCCAATCGAAAACCAAATGACGAACGCGACGATGCCGAGAAACGAGACGTCGTGACCAAACACATGGAGCAATGGCTTTTCCAAGAGACCGAAATCCATTGTCGTTAGTCTGGGCGCGTTGCGCGCTCGCGCAACCGGGAAACAAAAAGTTGCAGGGCAACCGCTCCGGTTGCCGAACTAAAAGATGGCAAGCGATGCGCTTGCCCTACAATTCGGATATGGCCCTAACTGCCGCCAGCCGCTGCGCCGCCGCTCTGCGATTTAGCGCGTTCTTTGATGTAGTTGATGACGTCGCCGACGGTCTGCAATTTCTCAGCGTCTTCGTCCGGCACTTCCACGGAAAATTCTTCTTCGAACGCCATCACCAGTTCCACGATATCGAGCGAATCGGCGCCCAAGTCTTCGATAAACGACGCCTGAGGCGTCACTTGCTCGGGATTTACTCCGAGCTGCTCGACGATGATGTCCTTGACCTTTTCCTCGATCGTTTTTTCGGCCATAAAAAATTTTTGGGTTGGAGCGCAACGCTTACCCCACGCGCTGCCGCACCGCAAGTAAAAGAATTGCCCAAAATTGCGCAACCCAAATTCGACAACACCCTGGTTTTCTTGCCGGCTTGGGGTAGAAGACACTCGTGGCTGACGCGCCTGTTGAACTCGACGAATTGGTCGACCTGAAAATACTGCCGGCGTGGGTGAATGAGCCCGCGCCGACTGAACGTTACGCCCAACATCAGGGAGAGGATCGCCTCGATCGACGACCGCGTGACCAGCGACCGCGCGATAAGCGGCGACCCGATCGCAAAGGCCCGCAGCCTAGTTTCGAGCGCCCGACTCAAAAAGGGAAAATGCCGGAGCGACCGCGTCGACACGATCGACGACCTCCACGCGCGCAGGATCGACATCGGAAAGATCGACCGGGGTTTGTTAATCGCCAGTCCGGCTCGGACCGGCCGTTGCCGGCAATTGCGGTCAAGTTTTTGCCGCGGATGTCTGCTTTCGAGAACGTCGTCGCACAAATTAAATCCGGTTCGGTCGCGTATTCGTTATTTGCCCTCGCGCGGCTCTTTCTGGAAAAAGCGACGCGTCACGATGTTCAATTAACCGCGCCGCCGGAGTCGCCACTTTTTCAGCTTGGCGAAAACGGCGCCGTCTCGGTCGATCGACAATTTATCGAGCGCAACGCATTTCGGTTTGCGCAAGCCGACTTTTACAAGATCGAGATCACCGAGACCGATCCGATCAAAGGAAATTTCACCAACGTCGCCCGCTGCAGGCTAAGCGGAACCTTCCTCGGCCCGACCAATCATCACGATTATCAGCGGCGCCTGCGCAATCTGTACGAACAGCGTTTCAGTCGGCGAATGAATTTTCCCGATTACCAGCGCCAAATCCAAATCGTGACCGATCCGGCGGAGATCGAGAAATGGAAAGAAGATGCGCGCAAGGTGACGACGTTCTCGACGTTGCGGGACGAAGCGCCGACGACATTTTCGTCGGTCACGGAAACGGAGCGGCATTTTCAACAAAATTATTTGCCCGGCCTCGTTCGCTCGATTTCGGACTTGGTCATTGATGGTCCCGCCAGCCGGCGTTTGGACGATCGCGTGCTGAACCGGCTGGTTGAGAACGAATGGACGCATGAGACGCGCTCGCCGTCGTCAATGATGAAGGAGCTTGCCGCGCGCTTTCGTGAGGTTGGCCTTCATGTCTTTCGCCATCGGCGCGGGATGCTCTTTGTTTCCTCGATTTATCCGCGCGCGTTTAAACACGATGAGACCGGTGTTTCGTCGCAAGTCCGGGCAATTCTGGAAGCGATCGGCGCAATGCCGCGCATCGGACGAAAGGAACTGGCCGACAAGTTGATTGTCGATCTTACGGCTGACGAAGCGGAGCGCATGAAAATGGCGCTCGCGTCCGATCTCCGCTGGTTGATCAACGAAGGTTACGTGATCGAGTTCAACGATGGCTCGCTTGATCTCCCGCGCGCAAAAGTGAAACCAAAGGAAACTGCGGAGGCAACGACGCCGGAAGAGAAAGCAGAAGAAAAAACGATCGTGGCGAACGTCCCCGCCGCGGAAAAAGAGGAACGCGTCGAGGCAGGCGCGCCGCCCGTGGAAAATTCAAGCGTTCGCCAAGAAGCGGCCAAGGAAATCGGGACGGAGGTAGGAGCGATTGACCCAATCGCCCGCGGACGGTTCGGTGAACCGCCCCTACCTGAAGAAGAAACCGAAATCGGTGGAAGTTAAAGTCGTTGTAGCCACGGCCCTGCGGGCCGTTTATCCGGACGCGCCGCAGGCGCGCGGCTACATCAAATCGCGCCGGCTTTTTTCAGCGCTTTGTAAGCGCCGTTTTTGTTGATCGTCTTCAGCCCACGCGCGGTCACGCGAACGCGGATGAATTTTTTCAGCTCCGGCACCCAGATTCGGTGCTGGTGCAGGTTCGGCGCGAACAGACGCGGCACCATTTTGGTCACGTGCCGTCCGACGCCGCCCTTTTTCTTGGCCATACCGCGGCGGCGAATGATGCTGCCGCGCATGGGTTTCGATCCGGTAATGGTGCAAACTTTCGACATATGCTGAAACGGGGGCGCAAAAAGTGCCGCGCGCGCGCTAATTGTCAAGCGATTTACTCGCGAAGGGCTTTCGGAGTTAAACCACGAATAGACACGAATCGACACAAATGATGTGACAAGATGCTCGTTAGTCCCTATTCGTGTGAATTAGTGTCGATTAGTGGTTGAACTGATAACATGGCACAGAAAAACAACGGCAAACTGCGGATCGGAATTGTCGGCGCGGGCGGCATTGTCCGCCAAAGACATCTTCCCGCGCTGAAGAAAAATCCGGACGCCGAGATTGTCGCCGTCTCGAACTCGACTTACGAGAGCAGCGAAAAGTTTTGTCAGGAAAATTGCCCGTCGGCCACGCCGATGGCGAATTGGGCCGATCTGCTCGCCGTGCCCGATCTCGACATTATTTGGATCGGCACCCCGCCTTACATGCATTCGGCCGTAACCGTTTCCGCGCTCGAAGCCGGCAAGCACGTTTTTTGTCAGGCGCGAATGTCGATGGACCTGGCCGAAGCGGAAGAGATGCTCGCAACCTCGAAACGTTTTCCCGAGCTGGTGACGATGCTTTGTCCACCGCCGTTCGGGATGCGCGCCGACCTGCTCGTGAAAAAAATGCTCGCCGAAAATGCCATCGGCACGCCCCACGCGGTGCGTCTGCAAAGTTTCACCGGTGTCTATTTGAACCCGGAAGCGCCGGCGCATTGGCGGCAAAAGATCGAGATTACCGGTCTCAACGTGCTTACGCTCGGGATTTACGTCGAAGTGTTGCAGCGCTGGCTCGGCGATATCGCCGGCGTCTTCGCGCGCGGGAAAATTCTCAACGCCGAGCGGCGTGGCTATCGCGTCATCGTTCCCGACATGCTCAACGTCCTTTGCGTTTTTGAGAACGGCGCGGAAGGCGTGCTCGAGTTCAGTGGCGTGCACGCCGGCGCGCCGAATGATCGGTTGCGAGTTTTCGGCGACCGCGGGGCGTTGCTTTACGATTTCACCAACGAGCGGGTTCGCAGTGTGAAGTACGGCGGCCGCGAAATGGAAGATGTCGATGTTCCGAAAGAACTCGTGACCGACTGGCGCGTGGAAGACGATTTTATTTCGGCGGTGAAATCAAAAGGCCGGATGAAGCCGCGTCCCAGTTTCGAGGACGGCGTCCGCTACATGCGCGTTGTCCAGGCCGTGGCCGACTCCCGCGCCGCCAACGAATGGGTGGCGATTAAGAAATAGATTACGTCGATGCGACAATGGCCGATAAACAAGGATCGCGCCGCCGCGTATTTCTGATCATCGCGGGGACGGTTTTAATCCTATTCGGTTCGTTTTTTTTGTCGGAGGTGAAGAGCTCATTCATATATCAGCGAGCAGTTCCAACTGAAGGACAGAAAGGGCCGTGGATGGGACCATGGCAAGCGCTTATCGCTTCTTTTCTCTGTTTTGCTGCCGGCGGGTACGTGCTTTCCGGATTTGTTGGCAAGCGCGATTGAATGCCGCACTCACGCGACGAAGTTGTTGCAGCCGTTCAGAAAACTTTTCCGGAGACTTCCCATTCGCGCGTGCTCGCGCTGCTCGATGCCTACGGCGTTGAATCGTACGAGCACGAACGTGAGCGGGTGCAGCTTGCGATTCTGAAATTGAGCGAGGGAAACGAAGAAAAGCTGCGCGAGTTCGTGGCGGTGGCGAAACGTGATTATCGCGACGTGCTGTTTTGGGCGGAGTATCCGGAGGAATCTCGATTGGATACGTCGGAGAAAAAGGAGCGAATCATAAAGATGTTCGAGAAGTTCGGGATCAAGCCGCCGAAAGGTTTGTGATCGGTTAGGTAGGGGCGATTGACCTCAATCGCCCGCGGGCGGTTCGGTGAACCGCCCCTACCGTGAAAACGCAGCCGCGGCGCGCTCGAGCAAGTAACCGAGCAAAGCGGTAGCAGGCAGAGTGAAGATCCAGGCCCAGACGATGCGTTCGACCACCGTCCAGCGCATTCCGCTGAAACGTTTCACGGCGCCCACGCCCATGATTGAAGTGGAAATCACGTGGGTCGTTGAAAGCGGAATGCCGTAAAGGCTCGCCGCTTGAATGATCAAGGCGGCGCTGGTTTCGGCCGCGAAGCCGTGGACCGGCTGCAATTTCACCACGCGATGGCCGAGTGTGCGAATGATTCGCCAGCCGCCGGCGGCGGTGCCCACGGCCATGGTGGCCGCGCAAAGCACTTTGACCCAGAGCGGCATGGCAAAGACCGGCGTCTTCAAAAATTCGAGCCACGCTGGGAGATGATCGAACCGGCCGGCTTTGGTCCCGGTGAAAAGCGCGAGCGTGATGATGCCCATCGTTTTTTGGGCGTCGTTCGTGCCGTGACTGTGCGCCATCCAAGCCGCGCTCACGATTTGCGCCTTTCCGAAAAACTGATGAATGAAAAAAGGCGTTAACCGGTGGAGAAGAACGAAGAGCAGAAACATTACGAATCCGCCAAGAATGAATCCGGCGACCGGCGACGTAATCATCGGCACGACGACCTTCGGCCAGACACCGGCGTTCCATTTGATGACGGACCAATTTCCATGCGCGGTCGCGAGCGCCGCGCCGCACAGACCGCCGATGAGCGCGTGACTCGAGCTCGAAGGCAAACCAAAGAACCAGGTGACCATGTTCCAGATGAACGCAGCCAGCACGGCCGCCAGCACTGTCCACATCGTGACGACTTCGGTATCGACCAAACCTTTTCCGACCGTCGCAGCGACCGCGCCGCCGAGCAGTGCGCCAGTTAAATTGAAAAACGCGGCCATCGCGATGGCTTGCCGCGGCGTGAGAACCTTGGTCGAGACGACCGTGGCGATTGCGTTGGCCGCGTCATGGAAACCGTTGCTGTATTCGAAAATGACGGCGGCAAGAACGACGATGAGAAAAAGCAACATGTCGATCTTGCCCCGCGTCCGCGGGGCGGCGGTTTAGGTATTCTTCAAGACAATCTGCAGGACGACATTGCCGGCATCGCGGCAACGGTCGATCACCTTTTCGAGCAATTCGTAAAGGTCGCGCAAAAAGATGATGTGTTTGGGATCGTAATTGCCCTGGTAAAGATCGCGCAATAGTTCCAGCTCAAGCTCGTCGGCTTCTCCTTCGATAGTTTGCAGCTTCGCGTTCATCTCGCGCGCAGTCCGAACGTTCATTCCTTTGCGCAATTGTTTCACCATCGCGAGCACCGCCTCGGCCGCTTGATCGAGGAGATGGACCTGCTTCGCGAAACTCGGTATCGGCAAGTCTTGCGGGCAAATCACCATGCGTTCGCCGATTTTCTCGACCGTCTTCGGTATTTTGTAGAGCGAAGCCGCGAGCGCCTGAATGTCTTCGCGCTCCAGTGGGGTAATAAACGTTTTGGTCAGCTCTTCAGTGAGCTCCTGAGTGATGCGCTTGTCTTCCCGCCGGCTTTCGGCGAATGCACCCAGATCTCGGAACGAATCCTTATTGTCGATCTTGGCCAGAAGATCGACCAGATGATGAACGCTGGTGTCGGCTTGTTGTGCGCTCGCCTCGAGCAGGTCGTAGAATTTTTGATCGTGCCCGAGAAATCTGCCGATTGAGATCATTGAACTTTTCTAATTAAAGCATGGCGCCGTGCAGAATCATGGCGGCAACGCTGAAATAAATAAATATCCCAGTTACATCGACAAGCGTGGCGACAAATGGGGCCGAAGAAGTCGCGGGGTCAAGGCCAACACGTCTGAGCAGAAAGGGTAACATCGACCCGATGAGGGTTCCCCAGGTGACAATGCCGAGTAACGCGAAGAAAATTGTCGATCCAAGCAGCCCCGGGTGATCGTAGTGTTGAAAAAAACCGTGAGGAAACCAGGTGGAAAGCGTTTGCCAAGCCATGATTCGGAAGAAGCCGACCGCGCCCAGAATTCCGCCCAATAGCGCACCGGCTGTAATTTCTTTTCCCGCAACCCGCCACCAATCGCGCAAGCGCACTTCGCCCAAGGCCATGGCGCGGATAACGAGCGTCGTAGCTTGCGAGCCGGAATTGCCACCGCTGGAAATCATCAGCGGCACGAACAACGCGAGCACGACCGCTTTCGCGATCTCGTCCTCAAAATGAGCCATCGCATTCGAGGTGAACATTTCAGAAAGAAAAAGCAGCACCAGCCAACCCGCGCGCTTCTTGATCATCCGCGCCATTGAAATGGTGTTGTAAGGCTCATCGAGAGCCTCCATACCGCCGAGCTTTTGGATGTCCTCCGTTGCTTCCTGTTCGGCGACGTCGAGCATGTCGTCGACCGTCACTATCCCAACGAGCACACCGTTAGAGTCGACCACCGGCAGCGCAGTGCGATCGTATTTTCGAAACACATTAAGCGCTTCTTGTTGGGAATCATTCACTTTGAGGGCGGTGAATGTGTGATCGCGAAAATCGCTCACTCGCGCGTCGAGTGGTCGCAGCAGAAATTCGCGAATGCGCAGATCGTCGATGAGTTTCCCGCGTTCGTCTACGACGTAGATAATGTTCAAAGTCTCGCTGTCGTGACCGTTCTCTCGCACGTAGGTGAGGACGTCTTGCACGGTCCAATCTTCGTCAATGGCGATGAAATCCGGCGTCATCAATCGGCCGACGCTGCCTTCCGGATAACCGAGCAACGATTGCGCGACCTGCCGTTCTTCCGGCGTAAGCAGTTTGATCAACTGACGCGCGGCCGCACTCGGCAGTTCTTCGAGGAGCGCGGTCCGATCGTCCGGCGACATCTCATTCAGGATTCCGACGACCTGCTCGTGCGCCATGCCATGAAGCAATTTTTGCTGCGCTTCAACGTCGAGATATTCAAACACGTCCGCTGCCAGCGCTGATGGCAGAACTCGGAAGACGATGACCTGATCGTCTTCGTCCATGTCGAGGATCACTTCCGCGACGTCGGCCGGAGGCCATTCGCGAAACATTTCGCGCAACGCGGCGAAATTACGCGCGTCGATCAGGCTCTTGATTTCGGGTACAAGAATTTTGCCGACCATGAGAACCTCCGTTCCCGCCGCCGCCCGAGTTGTAACATTGCGCCTGGCCAAGAGCAATCGTTCCGCGCTTGGAATTTAGCTGAAACGATTCCAAAGTGTTGGTTATGCCAGCCGTTGCCACCCGTTCCCTGATTCAGCGTGAAATCGACGCCGACCGCGTGTGCCTGCTCACGTTCGATCGGCCCGAATCGGGGGCCAATATTTTCGACACCGCGACCATGACCGAGCTGAGCGAACATGTCGATGCGATCGAGGCCGATCAATCGTTGCGCGGCTTGATCATTAGATCGGCAAAGAAATCAATCTTCATCGCGGGCGCCGATTTGAAGACGCTCCTCCAACAAGCGCAAAGCGGCGAGTTGCGCGATTTCATCGCCGAAGGCCAGCGTGTCTTCAATCGGATCGCGGCCTTGAAAATTCCGAGCGTCGCTGCCATTCACGGCGCGTGCGCTGGCGGCGGCTACGAAATCACTCTTGCGTGCGACTGGCGCGTCGCCTCGGACGATCCGGCGACACGAATCGGATTGCCGGAGACAACGCTTGGCTTGATCCCGGCCTGGGGAGGAAGCACGCGGTTGCCGCGCTTGATTGGGGAAGACAACGCCGCGGAAGTGATTCTGAAAGGGAAACTTTATTCAGCGAGCGAGTCATTGAAGATCGGTTTGGTCGATGAAATCGCATCACGAGAGCAACTACTCGAGGCAGCGCGGCGTTTGATCGACAAAGGGAAGCGTCCGGCTCCGGAAGTTGCGACGTCGAAAGGAAAGACGCCCTTTCCATCCGATCCGAAATCTGCGCGGGCGCGGGCGCTCGGTGTGATCACGACTGGCGGCGCCAATCCGATTGACGAATCCCTCAAGCTCGAACTCGATGCGATTGTCGATCTTGGTAAAACCGAATCGACCCAAAATTTGATCCGCAATTTTTTCCTGGCCGAGAAATACAAAAAAGGAACTTCGAAGACGCAGTTCGAAAAAGTTGCGCACGCGGCGGTGATCGGCGCCGGTGTAATGGGCTCCGGCATCGCGCAGTGGCTTAGCTCGCGCGGCGTGACCGTGATTCTGCGGGACGTGAATCGGGAACTACTGGATCGCGGCCTGGCCAACATCGAAAAAACTTACGCCGCCGCAGTCAAGCGCGGCTTGATGGCGGAAGAAAGAGCGAAGCAAGGTCGCGCCCGTATTGTTGCTTCGACCGCTCCGATGGAGTTGCGCGATGTCCAGTTCGTGATCGAAGCCGCGTCGGAAAAGATCGACATCAAAAAGGAAATCTTCCGCGAGTTGTCAATGCAGGCGGGCTCGAAGACGATCATCGCGACGAACACTTCCGCGCTTCCAGTGAGCGAGCTGGCCCATTGCACTGTTTCGCCGGACCGCGTGATCGGTTTGCATTTCTTCAATCCGGTGAGCCGGATGAAGCTGGTCGAAGTGGTCGTTGCCAGGGAAACTTCGGACGACACCAAAGAGCATGCGCTCGCGTTCGTCCGGCAAATTGGAAAATTGCCCGTGGTGGTGCGCGACAGTCCGGGTTTTTTGGTCAATCGCGTTTTGTTTCCGTATTTGCTCGACGCGGCCGAGCTCTTTGAAGTCGGGGTCGAAGCGGAGAAGATCGACAACGCCTTAATGAAATGGGGGATGCCGATGGGACCGTTGCGCTTGATCGACGAGATCGGGATCGACGTCACAGTCGATATCGCGGCCACGCTCGAGAAAGCGTATGGCCGTCGCGATCGCGCCCCGAAGATTTTGCAACGCATGCGCGAGTCGAAGCTGCTTGGTCGCAAGAGTGGCGGCGGCTTCTACACATACGAGGGCGGCGAACAATTGCCTAACGAGTCGCTCGCGCAATGGCGACGCAATGGTGCGGCAAAAAGCGACGTCGATCTTGCCCAGCGCCTGATGTTCCTGATGGTAAACGAAGCTGCGCGTTGCATTGAAGAAAAAGTCGTCGATTCGCCCGAAGATGCAGATTACGGAATGATTCTCGGAACGGGATTCGCCCCGCATCGTGGCGGACCGTTGCGTTTCGCGGAACACTTTGGTTTGAAGAAGACTGTCGAAGAGATGGGGCGGTTGGCGCAGGGCGACGACAAATTCGAGCCGTGCGACATTTTGAAGAAGCACGCGCGGGACGGCACGAAGTTTTACGAATCATGAAATCGTCGTTGGAAGCGCCCGAGAAACAAGTCAGCGAGGAAACGAGCGCGAAGCCGCAAATCCAGTCGCCTGCGTCGGTGATCGACACTTCGAAAATGTCGAAGGGCAAGCGCGAAGCGCTCGAGCTGGCCGAAGCTTCGCGAGATCCGCTCGATGAACGCGGCAGCTTCGCGAGCAACCTTTTCATTGGCCGCTACGATTTTAATCGGATTTATCCGTGGCCGTCGCAAAGCGCAGAAGATCGCGAAGCTGGAAAAGATTTTCTTGCCAGTCTCGAGAAATATTTGCGCGAAAACGTTGATGCGGATGAAGTGGATCGCACTGGCGAAATTCCGCAGAAGAACATTGACGATCTTTTCGCGATGGGCGCGTTCGGGGTGAAAATTCCGAAGCAGTACGAAGGGCTGGGTTTGTCACAGGTCAATTACGGACGGGCCGCGATGTTGCTCGGAAGCTGGGACGCGAACCTGACCGCGCTTGTGTCCGCGCACCAATCGATCGGCGTTCCGCAGCCGTTGCTCCTTTTCGGAACAGATGAGCAGAAGAAAAAATATCTGCCCCGCGTTGCGCGACACGAAATTTCCGCGTTCGCGCTGACGGAATGGAACGCGGGCTCCGATCCAGCGAATATGAGTTTGCGGGCGGATCCGACCGAAGACGGCTCGGCCTTCATTCTCAATGGCGAAAAACTTTGGTGCACGAATTTGATCAAAGCCGGAGTGCTGGTGGTGATGGCGAAGACGGCGCCGAAGATCGTGAACGGCAAGGAGCGCAAGCAAATCACCGCGTTCATTGTCGATGTCGATTCGCCCGGACTCGAGATCACTTATCGCTGCCGGTTCATGGGATTGCGCGCGCTCTATAACGGGATCGTGAAATTCACGAATGTGCGCGTGCCGCGCGAAAACATGATCGCGAAAGAAGGCCAGGGATTGAAAGTGGCGCTGACCACTTTAAATACCGGCCGCCTCACGATTCCGGCCGCGTGCGTCGGTTTGTCCAAACGTTTGCTCGAGATTTCGCGCAAGTGGGCGAGCGAACGGATTCAATGGGGCGTTCCAATTGGACAACATTCGGCCATTGCCGGGAAAATCGCGGAGATGGCCGGCAATACTTTCGCAATGGAAGCGATGACATTTCTGACGTCGGGACTTGTCGATCGCAAAGCCGGCGATCTGCGAATCGAAACCGCGATGTGCAAAATGTGGTCGACCGAGACAACCTGGAAAATTTCGGATGACGCGATGCAAGTGCGTGGTGGCCGCGGTTACGAAACGGCTCAATCACTGGCTGGCCGCGGCGAAGAGGCGATCCCGGTCGAGCGTTTCCTGCGCGATTGCCGGATTAACACCATCTTCGAAGGCTCAAGCGAAATCATGCGCTTGTTTATCGCGCGCGAAGCGCTCGATCCGCATTTGAAAGTGGGCGGAGCGATTTTCAACACTCAATTGCCAATGTCTGAACGCGCAAAAGCGGTTTTCACTTCCGGAAAATTTTATGCTGGCTGGTATCCGCGGCAGTGGCTCTCGAGCGGCGCGGGCAAGATCGACAATCTCCACCGCGATCTGCAAAAGCATGTCGATTACAGTGCGCGGACGAGCAAGAAACTGGCGCGGGGATTGTTTCACGCTATGGCGCGGTTCGGCCCAAAGCTCGATCGCGAGCAGCTTTTGCTTTCGCGATTTGTCGGCATTGCCACCGAGCTTTTTGCAATCAGCGCGACCTGCTCTTTCGCGCAATACAAAATCGATCACGGCGAGTCGGCGGACGAAGTTCTGTCTGTCGCGAATTATTTTTGCAAATCGGCCCGGGCGCGGATCGATAATTACTTTGCCGGCGCGCGTCGAAATGTAGACAAGGGCGGTTACCAACTCACTCAAGAATTGCTCGCGGGCAAACATTCCTCGCTGCGCGAAGGAATCGTCCGGTAGGGACGGTGACCGAACTGCCCCGGGCGATTGAGATCAATCGCCCTTAGCAATGGCACTTAGCCTGCTTAAATCGGTGCGTGGCGGCCCTGGTTTTTCTCGCGATAGGATTATTGTGCTCACTCATCGGGCGAATCCTGCTGATTCGCGCGGCCTTTGGCGTTAGCGTTTGGTGGGGCCTGGGAATTTTTCTGCCCTTTGGGCCGTTGTTTTTTCGGTTGAGTTATCCGGACCTCGCTCCCTTATCGAGGACGTTCCGATTAATCGCGCTGCCCTGCATTCTTGCCTATTTCGTGTTGCGACCGGGCCTGCTTTCGGGATCCGATTTCGACAAATTTTTTAAACATAAACCGGTCGCTTCGGCGCCAGCGAACCATTACGGGCTCGAAAAAATTTCGAAAGCGATCGCGGCGCCGAGCCTTGAGCAACGAAGGGCCGTTAACGCGACGGAATTGGAACGGCTCACCGCATGGAGTCAGGCGTTGCGACTGAAAAAGCGCGATCTTCTCCACAGCGACACCCAAGGCAACATTGCCTACAACGCGGAAGTGGCCGAATACAACGCCGCACTGGTCAAAGCGACCGCGGAAAAGAACGCGCTCTGGCCGGAGAAGAAGAAGTAGGGCATCGCCGCACTGGTTGACCAACTCGGTGCCGACAGCTAATCTCAACGGATGAGTATGCCGCCCATGCTCACCGAAGCGGGCCGCACGTCGCGGCCGCGTTTGAGTAAGAGCAAAAGTAAAACATCTGTCGATCCATCTCGTGTGCTTCACGTGCTGGGCGACCATATTTTGCTCGACGGTTTTAAGATCGTTCTCGATCAGGAAAAGAGCCGCGGGGCGTATCTTTACGACGCGGCCAACGGTCATCGTTTGATCGATCTTTACGGTTTCTTCGGCTCGATGCCGATCGGGTTTAATCATCCTTACTTCGATCAGCCCGATGTGCAGCGCGATCTCTTGCGCGCGGCCAAAGCGAAAGTCGCCAACTCAGACGTTTACTCGGAGGCTTACGCTGAATTCGTTGAAACTTTTGCGCGCGTCGCCGGTCTGGCGCCGCTCGAGAAATATTTGTTCATCGAAGGCGGCGCGGCCGCGGTCGAGAACACACTCAAAGCGGCGATGGATTGGAAAGTGCGCAAGAACATGGCTGCAGGTCATGGTGAGCGCGGGACAGAGATTCTGCATTTCCGCCACGCGTTTCACGGGCGCAGTGGCTACACCATGAGCCTGACCAATACCGATCCGCGCAAGACGGATTTGTTCGCCAAGTTCGAGTGGCCGCGCGTTTCCTGCCCGTTCATCGACTTTGCTTTGCCGGAATCCGAGCGCGAAAAAGACGTGATTGCTCGCGAGAAAAAAGCGGAGCAGGAAATCCGGGATTACATCGACCCGGCTAAGCGGGGCAAGATCGACATCTGCGCCATCATCATCGAGCCGATCCAGGGCGAAGGCGGCGATAATCATTTCCGCGGCGAATGGTTGAAGAAACTTCGCGAAATCTGCGATGAAAACGACATCCTCTTAATTTTCGACGAAGTGCAATCCGGTATGGGTGCGACCGGGAAGATGTGGTGTTGCCAGCATTTCGACGTTCTTCCGGACCTGCTTGCGTTTGGAAAAAAGGCGCAGACCTGTGGCGTGATGGCCGGTCCGCGTTTGGATGAAGTGAAAGACAACGCGTTTCGTTTACCCAGTCGTTTGAACTCCACCTGGGGCGGCAATCTCACCGACATGGTCCGGTCGACGCATTGCATGCACATCATCGAAGAGGAATTTCTGGTCGAGAACGCGGCCAAAGTTGGAGCTTACTTTTTGGATCAACTCCGCGACTTGCAACGTTACGAACCGACGATTTCGGCCGTGCGCGGCCGCGGATTGTTGCTGTCGTTCGATCTGCCGGATGCCGATACGCGCGAGAGATTTTGGAAAGGTCTGTTTGATCTCGGCGTCTTGACGCTGCGCTCCGGCGATCGATCGATCCGTTTTCGTCCGGCGCTCGACATCACCGCAGAAGTTGTGGACGAAGCGATGGGTTTGATTCGGCAATATTGCCGGAAACGGAAATAGCGATGCAATCGGTCTTCGAAAAACTCGCGCTTAGCGAGGACAACGCAGGAGTCTTCAACGGCAAATGGAGCGGCGGCGGGGCGAAGATCGACAAGATCTCGCCGATTGACGGAAAAAAGATCGCGAGCATTCGAACTGCGTCGGAAGAAGATTACAAAACGACGATCGCGCGTGCGCAGGAATCGTTCGAAAAATGGCGAAAAACTCCCGGTCCAGTGCGGGGCGACACCGTTCGCCGTCTTGGAAACGCGCTCCGCGAACTGAAACGCGAGCTCGGTCAGCTGATCACGCTCGAGACCGGAAAAATTGTGGCGGAAGGCGAAGGCGAAGTGCAGGAGATGATCGACATCTGCGATTTCGCGGTAGGCCAATCGCGCATGCTTTACGGTCTGACGATTCAATCGGAACGGCCGAGTCATCGTTTGATGGAGCAATGGCATCCGCTTGGACTCGTTGCCGTAATCACAGCATTTAATTTTCCGGTCGCGGTCTGGTCCTGGAACGCCGCGCTCGCCGCGGTTTGCGGCGACGCGACGATTTGGAAACCGTCGGAGAAAACTCCGCTGACTGCGATCGCGGTCACGAAAATTGCCGAACGCGTTTGTCACGAAACCGGGGCCGATCCAGCGATTTTCACTTTACTGATTGGCGACCGCAAAACCGTCGGTCAAAAGCTGGCCGACGACGCGCGGATTCCATTGATCTCCGCCACGGGTTCGGTGGCGATGGGATTGAACGTGGCGAAGACCGTTCATGGCCGATTGGGGAAGACGATTATGGAACTCGGCGGCAACAACGCGCTCATCGTTTGCCCAACTGCCGATCTGGAAATGGCGACGCAATCGATTTTCTTCGGCGCGGTGGGGACGGCGGGTCAACGTTGCACTTCGACGCGGCGCGTCATCATGCACGAGTCGGTGGCGGACAAAGTGCGCACGAAATTGCTGGCCGCCTACAAATCGCTGCCGATCGGGAATCCGCTCGATAAGAAAACTTTGATGGGGCCTTTGATCGACAAGGGCGCGGTCGACATGGTGCAGCATTCGATTCAGAAATTGAAAGACGAAGGCGGCGAAATCCTTTACGGCGGCGAACGCATGGAGTTGCCGGGCGATTGTTACATGAAGCCGTGTCTTGCGAACGCGAAGCCGAATTTCAACATCGTGCAGGAGGAGACATTCGGGCCGTTGCTCTATTTGCTCACCTATCGCGATTTTGACGAAGCGATCGCGATCCAAAACGGCGTTCCCCAGGGCCTGACCAGTTCCATTTTTACGAACGACGTGCGCGAGGCGGAAAAATTCGTCAGCGCAGTCGGGAGCGATTGCGGAATCGCGAACGTGAACACCGGCACCAGCGGCGCCGAAATTGGCGGCGCGTTTGGCGGCGAGAAAAATACCGGCGGGGGACGCGAGAGCGGCAGCGATTCGTGGAAAAGTTACATGCGTCGCCAGACCAACACGATTAACTTTTCCTCAGAGCTTCCGCTTGCGCAGGGAATCCAGTTCGGCGCGGGCGATGCCGGCAGTGCGAACGCGTAATGGAGGGATACGCGCCGTCGTGTCCCAAATATTTGGGCGCCGACTAAAGAGTTGTAGCCACGGCCCTGCGGGCCGTTTTCTCCGTTTCTTCTGACCGGCACAGCTACACGGATTAGCGCGCGGTAGTCAGCTCAAAGAGTCCGCTTAGATCCTTGGCAGTTTCAATGCCCATGATGAACTTCTGCAATTTCTTGCATTGATCCTTGCCGATAACGTCACCGCCGAGCGCGGTGAATTTTACCGCGATCTCTTCCTCGGTCATCGGATCGCGCGGATCGCCCTTCGGAACATCGACCCGCGTCGAATGGGACTTGCCGTCGTTGGTGGTGATGGTTACGCGGCTCGGCTGGAATTTTGGAAAGAGCGCTTCGAACTCTTCGTTCGCTACCACTTTCACCTTGTCCATGATCGGAATGAGAGCCTTATCGAGGACGCGCTCTTCTTTGAATTGCAGCGGCGTCACCATGCCGTCGACCAATCCGGCCGCCATGCAATAAGGCAGGGAATGATCGGCCGTTTCTTTGGAGTCCGGGCGATATTTGTGCGGATCGCCCAGAATGTCGGCGGCGCGCGCGATCACTTCGACTTTGATCTCTTTCACGTCATCTGCCTTGATCTTGTATTCCTTCACCGTCTTCATCATCGCGGTGAGCGGCGCGTGACTGAGCGCTTCGATCGGGAAACTCTTCATCCCGCAGTCGAGAATGCGGTAGTGAGACTTGGTCGAGTTGGGAAGATCTGCAACCAACGCTTTGCCGTCGAATGTGGCTGGTTGTCCCTTGTATTGGACGTGATGGAACACGGCAAAGAGCCCTTCCTTGCCGTCGATGATGTGTTCGGGACCGGAAAATCCGTCGCGTGCGAGAAGCGCACTCTCCGCGCCCATGCGTCCCGCCCACGGATCGACCGTGTTTTTCATGTTGGTCAACTTGCCGGCCGTGACTGCGCCCGGACAAAATGTTCGCGCCGCGCTGATGCCGATGGCCGAAACCATCTGATCTGTAGTCAGATTGAGCACGCGGCCGGCCGCGACTGGCGCTGCGAACGCGCTCAAGGTTGCGTGATGCCAACCGTATTCGCGCACACCGGGCCGCCCGATTTCGCATAAACGCATTTCGATCTCGTAGGCGATGATCGTCGCAAGAATCAAATCTTTGCCGCTCAATCCTTCGCTCTCGCAGAGGGCCAGAGGCGCGGCGATGAGATCGCTCGGATGACACGGATCGGCTTTCCAATAAATATCGTTGTAATCCATCGCCCGGATCATGTGACCATTCAGAAACGAGGCGTCGACCGGATTGGTCTTGAAACCGGAGACAAACGCTGTGGCTTGGCTCCCGGATGCGGGACCACCGGACATGGCGCGATAATGCTTCAGCAAAATTTTCGCGTCATCTTGCTGGCTGCCGCCCAGGGCGCAGCCGACGGAGTCGAACCAGAATAATTTCGCTGCTTGAATCGCCTCCGGAGAAAGATGTTCGTATTTCAGCGAACACGCCCACTCGGCGACGACGTATGACAGAAGCCGCTTCGATTCGGTTGGTTGAGATGCCATAACGATGTCGATCTTTTCTGTTTAAGAACTGGCGTAGTCGGCGATGGCTTTGGCGACGTCGAGGGTGGAATCTTTACCGCCCATATCGTAGGTGCGCACTTTGCCTTCCGCGATGACGCGAGCAATGGCAGCTTCAAGACGCGTGGCCATTTCGGCTTCCTTGAGCCAATCCAGCATCAACTTTGCGGTCAGGAGCATCGCGATTGGATTGACCTTGTATTGACCGGCGTATTTCGGCGCCGATCCGTGCGTTGGTTCGAAGACAGCGTAGTTGTCACCAAGATTGGCGCTGGGCGCGAACCCGAGTCCACCAACCAGTCCCGCGCACAAATCGCTGACGATGTCGCCGAACATATTTTCCGCCACCAGCACTGAATAATCCTGCGGGTTTTTGAACATCCACATGCAGATAGCGTCGATGTTCGCGTCGTCGGCGCGAATGTCCGGATAATTCTTGGCCACGTCCCGGAAGCAGCGCATCATTAGGCCTCCGGTTTCACGCAGGACGTTTGGTTTCTCGATCAGGGTAACGCGTTTGCGGCCGGTCTTTTTGGCGAACTCGAAGGCTTGGTTGCAAATGTTGGTGCAACCTTGCTTGCTCATGATGCGGGTGGAGAGCGCGATATTCTCCAGGCCCGCTTTGTCTTTCCACTTCTTCATCTTCGGATTGGCGCAAAGCGCGGTGTAGACCGGCTCGGGCAACGGAAAAAATTCGACGCCACCGTACATGCCTTCGGTATTTTCGCGGAACACGACCTGATCGATCGGGACATCTTCGCCGCTCGGATTCGTGATCTTGTTGCCGCGGAAATTCAGCGGATTACCGGGATAACTTTTACACGGCCGCATGTTGGTGTGGAGGTTGAACATCTGACGCAGCCCAACAATGGGTGAGAAGTAGACCAATCCCTTGTCTTTCAGTTCCGGAGCCAATTCTTCCTTGGCTTCACCTTGCGGCTTGCTCGTGATCGCGCCGAATAGACCGCAGGTGGTCTCTTTGAGCGCCTTGACCGTGCGATCGGGAAGCGCGTTGCCTTCCTTGCACCAAAACTCCCAACCGATGTCGCAAGGCAGATATTCCGCGTCGAGTTTCAACCGATCCAAGACGATGCGCGCGGCCTCCATGACGTCGTGGCCGACTCCGTCGCCGGGCATCCATGCGATTTTGTATTTAGCCATAGGATTGCGACTCTATCGACGAGCGTAATTGCCCGCAAGTTTCGCCGCGGAGCAGGAGACTGGGTCCGCCAAAAACGCGAAAAATCAGAAATTAAATACTCCGCTTTAGCGCCCTTTCGCGTGTTTAGCGGACTATTTCGTTTTCTTGCGGCTTCGCCCGCAGCCGACTAGCCACGAGATTTTCGGCGCCACCCGCTACAATTAATTCCTGGGCGGCGGGACTCAGCGGCGGAAAGGCGAAAGATTTTCCATCGATCTTTAGGATCGATTTGCCGTAGTCAATCGTGATCTCGGACGCGACGGCGGTCGGCGCGCCATTTTTCAGCATGGCGCGCAAATGGGTCACCAACTCCGGGCACTCGAACACGACGAACCCGTTATTGAACGCGTTGCGTTTGTAAGTTTCGGAAAAGCTGGCGGCGATGACGCACGGAATTCCTTTGAATTTAAGTGCCGTGGCCGCCTGCTCGCGACTGGAGCCGCTTCCAAAGTTCAGTCCACCGACGACGACGTCGCCTTGTTGATAGAGCGCGTTGAAGTTCGGGTCGTAATTTTCAAATGTGACCGCGGCCATTTCTTCCGGCGTCATATCGTCGCGGTAAGTGTGTTTGCTGCCGTAAATGCCGTCCGTGTTTAAGTTGTCCTTATCAACGAAGAGAACGCGACCGTGAACGCTTGGTGGAAAACCGGCGATGATCTCAACTGAGCCCGCTGACTGCGTTTTCTTTTCGGCGCGCCGAATTGCTGTGCCCGCTGCGCGCTCGGCGAAATCTTTTGGCGCGCAAATGAATCCAGCTAACGCACTGGCCGCCACCACCGCGGGCGAACCCAAGTAAACCAGCGCGTCGCGGTCGCCCATTCGACCTTTGAAATTGCGGTTGGTCGCGCTGATTGCGGTCTCGCCTTTTTGCACCAGGCCGCGACCCAGGCCGATGCACGCGCCGCAGCCGGGCGGCAGCGGAATGGCGCCGGCGTCCACCAAAGTTTTCCAATCACCAGTGGACTCGGACTTGGCTTGAACTTCGGCGCTGGCTGGCGCCAAATAAAATTCGACACCGTCGGCAACTTTTCCGCCGCGGGCGCGCACAACTTCCGCGGCATCATGCAAATCCTCAAAGCGCGCATTCACGCAGGACAACAGATACGCTTTCTGAATGGGGACATGTTTTCGCTGCATTTCCGGGAGCGACATCATCGTTTTCACTTCGTTGGGACCGGACACATGCGGAACGACCGTCGCCAGATCCAGTTCAAGCTCGATGGCGTAATCTGCGTCGGCATCAGCGCTCAGCTCACTTCGATTTTTCCACCATTCGTCGATGTCGATCTTGCTGTAGCCGGAGCGGCTCTTCGGGCCGCGTTTTCCCGGGCGTTTCGGATTCGTGAATTCGGCGACGCGTGAGCGCAAATAATTCACCGTCACTTCATCGAATGGAAACACGCCCGCGAGTGCGCCCCATTCGGTGGTCATGTTGGCGATGGTCATCCGCGCAGACATCGGAAGATTGCCGACGCCATCGCCCAGAAATTCAACTGCGTGATTGAGCACCTCGTCTTTGTTGAAGAGCCCACACAACGCGATGATGATATCCTTGCCGGTGACACCGGTGGACAGATTTCCTTTGAGCAATACTTTGGCGACCTTGGGAACTTGCCACCAGGTGACGCCAATGGCCCAAATGCTGGCGGCGTCGGTTCGCACGACCGGCGTGCCGAGCGCGGCCATTGCGCCGTACAAATTGGAGTGCGAATCGCTCGCCACCACTAGCGCGCCGGGAACAACGTAACCTTGCTCTACCATCACTTGGTGCGAAATGCCGGTGCCAGCCGGGTAAAAATCGATGCCGTGCTCGCCAGCGAACGCTTCGATCTTGGCGTACTTCTCCAAATTCTTTGGCGTAACGTTTTGAATGTCGTGATCGATGGCGAACACCGGTTGCGCCGGATCCGCTATCTTCGTCGCGCCGATCTGGTTGAACTTCGGAATTACGGCGCCGGTATTGTCGTGCGTCATGACATGACGCGGCCGAATCGAGATGAAATCTCCGGCGCGTACCATCGCTCCCACAGCCAGTCCGTCGGCGTGGCGAGTGGCTATCTTTTCGACCAGGGTTAGACCCATATCAGACAATCAACAATCAACCCTCAACTATCAACTGCTTGAAAGTCACTTCTTGGCCGCGCGCTTGCCAAGAAACTTGGCGATGTCGAAGTCGACGAAGTCGGCATGATGGAAAATGATCGACTCGATCGAGCGCTCGACCTTGTCACCTTCGTGACTGTGGGTGGCGATGATGTGCATGACTTCGCCGGGAATGCCGTGCTTGTAAGCGAGGGCGACGCCGCTGAACGGATGCCGCAGTTGTTGGCCAAATTTTCCCTGAACAACTTTGCCGGACTTGTCCTTGTCGTACTCGAGCGGTTTGCCCACGTCGGCCAGCAATGCGCCGGCGATGAGATAATCGCGCTGAATCGGGATGCTGGCGCGGAATGACTTCTTCAGAACGTCCGCGATGGCGATGCATTGGAGTGCGCAGGAATTAAGATGCTCGACGAACTTCATGTCGATCTCGCCGGCCAACAACGTAAACTTGACCGCGCGAAGTTCGGCGAAAGTCCAGCCTTTTCCGCCGCAGCCGGTGGTGATCGCTTCGTTCCACACCGCCGCTACTTTTTCGCGCAATGACTTCTGTTTGATCTTCATCAAGCTGGGAAAAAGCTTCGCGATTTCTTTGACGCCGTAGGTTTTTGGTTGGGTCGTCGTTGGCATAGTCATTGTAGATCCTGATTAACCACTAATGGACACGAATGGACACAAATAATTTCACAAGTGCGAATACGGAGAAATGCTTCCGAGCTTCGTGTCTATTCGTGTCTATTCGTGGTTAAAGATCGCGGCGGCGGGCCATCGTATCCGTGATTGACCGGATCAATTCGCCTCATCGGTTTCTCGCGGGTTTGCTCTTCGATCACATGCGCCACGAGCCCGGGCGTTCGCGCGATCATAAAAATGCCGTTGAACGATGCGGGATTCATTCCGAGGTCCGCGAGGATCGCGCCGATCGCACCGTCCACATTGATCGGGAGCGATTTCTTCGCGTTGGCGAATCCTTTTTCAACGGCGCGTGCCGCTTTCATGTGCGCGCCATCGACGCCGGCTTCGCGCGCGAGTTCGAATAAGCGCGCCGTGCGCGGATCCTTGGTGTGAACGCGGTGACCAAATCCCGACATGCGCTCGCCACTTTCGCGCATGGCCGCAAGCGAGCGCGTCGCGGCTTCGTCAATCGAAATCGATTCAGCAGCGGCGCGGTCAGCGATCGCTTTGAGTTGGCGAGCGCAGTCTTCAATCGCGCCACCGTGGTGACGGTTGATCGACATGATGCCGGCGGCGACTGCTGCGCTCAACGATGCGCCGGTGGAAGCGGTCGTTCGCGCGGCTAACGCGCTCGGTGGTGTCGCGCCATGATCGATGGATGAAACGAGTATCGCATCCATCAAACGCCCAGCCGCCGGCTTGGGCAATTCGCCGGTCAAAATTAAATACACCGCCGCGCCAAAAGAAACTTGTCCCATCAATTCGGCGATGTCGTATCCGCGCACTGCGACGGAGTTCGGCTCAACCCGTGTGACGGCCGTGTTCCACACTGCGTTCTTGTCGGTTTCACTCATCAGACTTTGTCCTTTCATTTGCTTCAAAATCTTGGCGACCGCATCCGGCAATTCGCCAAATGCATCTACCACGGTCGCGCCTGCTTCACGCAACGCCTTCACCTTGCCCGCGTGCGTGCCACGACCGCCTTCAATGATCGCGCCCGCGTGACTGAAGCGCGTGCCCTCACGCGCCGCTTTGCCGCCGATGTACGCGATTACGGGCTTGGTAATTTTTCGATCGCGAATCAACTGCGCCAGCTCCTCCTCCTGGGACGAACCAATTTCGCCAAAGATCACAATCGCTTCCGTGAACGGATCCGCTTCAAACATGAGCGCTGCATCAGGAATACGAATTCCAAGGACCGCGTCGCCGCCAATGTGCGCGATCGTTGAAATACGAACGCCGGCCTGTCCCAAATAATAACCGGTGCTCGAAGCCATACCGCCGGAGCGACTGATCACTCCGACACCTTTCGGGATTCCGGGCTTGAACCATTGTCGCGCACTTTCAGCGCGACCACCGATCATGCCGACGACAGCTTTACCCGGGCTCAACACTCCGAGCGTGTTCGGTCCGACAAACATTGCGCCATTCGCTTTCGCCGCGGCCGCGATCTCCATCGCATCCCAGACCGGGACGCGATCAGGAACAAGCACCGTGAGTTTGATTCCGGCTTCAATCGCCGAAATGGCGGCGTCTTTCACCCCAGCCGCGGGTACAAAAAGAACCGAGATGTCGATCTTGCCCAGAGCTTTAACGGCATCCTGTGGCGTGTTGAACACTGGCACGCCGAGAACAGTCTGTCCGCCTTTTCCCGGCGTCACACCCGCGACCACATTGGTTCCGTACTCACGCATCAAACGCGTACGCGCCTGACCTTCGCGACCAGTGATGCCTTGCACCAGAACGCGCTTTTTTTCGTCGATCAAAATTGCCATTTAACGCGAACCTCCAATTAATTCGTCCAGTCCGGGAACATCCAACTGCAAGAAGAAACCTTCCATTCCTGCCATCCTGCATTCCACGGAACATGCGAGCAATTCGGAGTCTTTCGTGGCAAACTCGTCCGGCGGCACCGTCACAAACGGGGCATTCGCGCGATCGACAATCAGGCCGCCCGAATGAGTTTCGACAAACCCGCGAATCTCAGGCCAGCGGGCGGTGTCGACCCAAGCGCGACCGCCTTTCACTGGAAATGTTTTGGCCGAGGAGCTCTCAAGGAATTTTGGAACACGCGGTGCACGCGGTTTCCATTTTTTACCTTTTGATTCTGCGACAAGCTCAGCAAAACGATTCGCAATCGCGGCCGGCGCGTCCGTTTTGCGATAACCTTCGACGGGCGCGCGAAGGAGTTTGGACATGCACTGCAAAATATCGACCGCGCGATCTTCAGTGTTGCCGCCCATACGAATCACCGCGGGAATATCCAGATCGAGTTCCCAGAATGCTTTGGCCAGTCCGTAGGCAGACCAATATTGTTCCTGACTCGCAACACCGGAGCCGGAACCGAAATATCCGACAAGGTCCGGCTGGGCCAGGATGATTCGTGCGGCGCGATAGACCTTGGATGCGGACGGGTTGCCGCTGGTGTCGGTGAAATTGGCAATGGTAAATCCCGTGTTTACGATCGCGTCCATCGACATCATCGATCCGCCCCCGCCTGCGCCGTGAAAACCAACCAGACCTTTGGAATCCTTGGCCGTCGCCGTGGCCAACTGCGCGAAATAAAATGTGCCGCGATGATCGTTTTGTTCGACCGCGTAAGCGACGCGCTCGAGCGCGGTCGGTGGATGATCGAACTCGCGCGCAATCTCAATTTTCAACTCGGGATGTCGAACGACGGCGTAATCATCAATCGTGATGCGACAATCGGCCGCGACGAACTCGCCATCTTTCGTCAACACCAGCGGATTAATTTCGAGTGAGCGGGCTTCAACACTGCACGCAGCGGCAAATAGTTTTTGGATCGCGTCCGCGAGTTGGGACGCGTGCTTCTTGGAAAGTCCGCTCGAAGCGCTGGCTTCGGTGAGTTCCGAATTCAATGGTCCGCTTTTCACATCGCAAGGAATGCGTCGTGTTGTAGCAGCACGTTCTTCGATTCCGCTGCCGCCGCCGGAAGAGAAAATAATCACTGGGGCGCGGGCGGCGTCGTCGATCGCGAATGAAAGAAAAAATTCCCGATCGATGTCGATCTTCTCTTCCACCAACACGGCTTCGACTGGAAACTGTCCGACTTTCATCGCCAGCATGCGCGCTGCGTGTGCGCGAACGTCATCCGGTCTTTTGGCGAAAGCCACTCCGCCAATTCCGGCGCGCCCAGTCGTCCAAGCTTGAATTTTGATCACGACTTCGCCGCCAAGTTCTTTTGCAGCGCCAACAGCTTCGTCAGCAGTCAAAGCGGCGCGGCCGCGCGGAATCTTGAATCCGTTACTGGCGAGAATCGCTTTGCCTTGATACTCGTGAAGTCGTGCCATGGCTGAGTGCTATTGCGGAGCAGAACCTTAAAAGATATAGCACTGTTGAAAAGCCGGGCATTGCATGACCTCGCTAGATTATTACGCCATTGAAGAGCTTCTCACCGACGACGAGCGCGCGGTGCGCGATCGAACCCGGCGTTTCGTGCAGGAGGAAGTCATGCCCGAGGTCGTGGCCTGCCATCGCGCGGCAAAATTTCCGGAAGAATTACGGCCGCGCATGGGCGCGCTACGCCTTTTTGCTCCGCACTTAAAAGAGCACGGCTGTGCGGGACTGAGCTACACGGCGTATGGCCTCATCATGCAAGAGTTGGAACGGGCCGATTCGGGTTTGCGCTCGGAAGCGTCCGTGCAGGGGGCGCTGGCCATCTATGCGATCCATTCCTTTGGTTCGTCCGAGCAACACGCGCGCTGGTTGCCAGGATTGGTTTCGGGCGAGCGCGTCGGTTGTTTCGCATTAACGGAACACGGGCACGGCTCTGATCCTGGCGGGATGGAAACTCGCGCCAAACGCGACGGCGATCATTATGTTTTGAACGGCAGTAAGTGCTGGATCGGCAACGTCTCTATAGCCGATGTGAAAGTGGTCTGGGCAAAAGACGACGACGGACTTGTGGGCGGATTCGTCGTCGAGAAAGACGCGCCCGGATTTCGCGGACAAGATATTGAAGGAAAATTCAGTCTGCGCATGTCGCGCACTGGTGAGTGCTGGTTCGAAAACTGCCCGATTCCGGCGGAGAATCGATTGCCCAAGGCGAAGGGATTGCGCGCGCCGCTGTCGTGTCTTTCGCAAGCGCGCGTAGGGGTTGCCTGGGGTGTGATCGGCGCGGCCATCGATTGTTACGAGACCGCGCTCGCCTATGCCAAATCGCGTGAGCAATTTGGTCGCGCGATTGCCGGTTTCCAAATGGTGCAGGAAAAATTGGTGTGGATGGTGCAGGAAATAACCAAGGCGCAATTGCTGGCGTTGCGTCTCACCCGGATGATGGAAGCGGGCACGGCGCGTCCCGAGCAGATTTCTCTGGCGAAGCGCAACAATGTTTGGACGGCGCTCCAATGCGCGCGGAAAGCTCGGGACATACTAGGCGCCGTTGGAATTACAGATCGCCATTCGGTAATCCGGCATCTCATGAATCTTGAGAGCGTTTACACCTATGAAGGCACGCACGATATCCACACCCTGGTCGTTGGCCAGGACATCACCGGGATGAATGCCTTTTTCGGCGGCTGAACTGAATTTGTGGCCACGGCGCTCTGTCGCCGCGTGGAGAAGAAATAACAAAGACGCCTCGACAGAGCGAGGCGGCTACAGCCAGATCGGGATGACAGAGTAAGAAGACCGGCTAAATTAATCGTATGAGCGAGCCAGTTTATATTCTCGGCGGTGGGCGCACCGATTTTAAGCGCAACCTGAAGAAGGAAGGTAAAACCATCCGGCATTTGATTACCGAAGCCGGCAAGAAGGCGCTCGATGACGCCAAAATCGACGCCGGCGAAATTCAGGCGGGCGCGGTAGGCAATTTCAACGCCGGCCAGTTCACTAAACAATTGCAGCTCGGCGCGTTTATTCCGGAGATCGATCCGAAATTGCGCGGGATTCCGACGATGCACACCGAAGCGGCCTGTGCTTCTGGGGCGCTTTCGGTCCTGCTCGGCGCGCAGTGGATCATGGGCGGACTTTACGATACGGTGCTCGTTGTCGGCGCGGAGCAGCAAAAAACGATGTCGTCGCTCGATGGCTCGGATGTTCTCGGCGCAGCCGCCGATTATCACAACGAGAAACCGGAATACGGCGATTTCATGTTCCCGAAGCTTTTCGGAAAGATCGCGAAGATTTACATCGACAAGTATGGCGCCAAAGAGTCGGACATGGCGACGGTCGCGTGGAAAAACTACGCGCACGCGAAGCTCAATCCGCTCGCGCAAATGCGGGACGCCGATCTGACGCTCGATTGTGCATCGCAAGTCTCCGAGAAAAACCCAAGCGTCGCGCCGCCGTTGAAAGTTTCCGATTGCTCGCAAATCACGGATGGAGCGGCTTCGGTCGTTCTCGTCTCGGGAAAATATTTGGAAAAGATCGGTCGCGACAAAAAGAAAACTCCGCGATTGCACGGATTTGGTCACGCGACCGATTATTTGCCGCTCGATAAAAAAGATGCGCCGACGTTTTCGATCGCGCGTAAAGCGGCCGAGCAAGCTTTTAGCATGGCCAACTTGAAGCCGCGCGATCTGCACGGCGCTGACGTGCACGATTGTTTCTCGATCACCGAGATCGTCGTTTACGAAATCCTCGGTTTGGCCGAGCCGGGCAAGGGGGCTGACCTGGCGAAGAGCGGCGCGACTACGTTACCGCAAGTGCGACATGAAAAAATGCGCGGTTCCTTTCCGTTCGAAATTCCGGTTAATGCCGGTGGTGGATTAATTGGCGACGGCCATCCGGTTGGGGCAACGGGCGTGCGCCAGGTGGTTGAAGCTTATCAGCATCTGACCGAGCAAGCGGGAGCGCGACAGATTCCAAACGCGAGGCGTTATCTCACCTTCAACATGGGCGGCAGTCTGACGACGTCTGTCGCGATGTTGTGGGGCCGCGATTAAGGTCCGAGCCGGACTGGCGGTTATCAGAATCGAACTAAACGGCCGAACTGCGGAGTTGCGCGAGTCGGTCTCGCACTGCTTCACAGCGTTGGCGCTCGAAAGCTGCGTCTATTTCAGGCAAACATTGAGCCTCATAGGGTGGCCGCCCCGGCTGGAGGCAGCCCAGCACAAAATCATTCGCCAAGGCTGCGCTGGATAGCTTTGCCTTGGTGCGAACCTCTTCCGCTTCGGCGAGCAGTTGGTCCCGAATAGCAATGTAGGCGTTGATCTCGGCGACGGAGTAAGCCGACCCGAATGCCGAGGTGCGTTGAGGTACCGGACGCGATTGTGACTTCGGTGCCTGTATTGTGGAGCTGATGGCAAGAGGCATAAATCAGCCAGGAGCATTTCCCGTGCTGACTCCGGAGGTGTGATTTCGTCCCTGCTAAAGGATCGCGTAGATCAGAAACGCGCCCAGAACGAACGCGGCCGCGCCCCAGACGATTTGAATGTTTCGACTTATCGCGAGCCACCAATCGATCATTCGTCGATGTCGATCTAAGCCGAGGATAGGGACAACGATTGCGACGATTAGGATGATGAGGCCGAGAATGCGCAGCACGATGGGTGCTTTCGAGTCTTCTGCAGCCGCCAAGAGACTAAGGCCTAAAACCGCGCGAATCGCGGTGGCGACCCAAAGTCCCGTCTTATCGGCGAAGAGGCGCGCCACATCGTTGGCTCGACCTGGAAAAAAGATGGCGAGCAAGCCCATGCCCGCGATAAATGCGCTCAGAATCAAGGCCAGCGCCGTCATGGCTGCGTTTTACCGCTTTAGTTTTGGGATTCCCAACTTTTATTTGAATTATGAAAGTGCCATTTAAGCTCGGGGCCGTTGGCCATTTTGGTCTGGCCGTGCGTAATCCAAAGACAAGTGCGCGCTGGTTTCAACGAGTGCTCGGATTGCGTAAAGAATTTGAATTCGAGAATGGCATCGCGATCGGTAACGACAATCTGACGATCGCGCTGTTTAAAGGAAAGCCGTCGCCAAGAACTCTGGATCACATGTCGTTTCACTTGCCCAATATGTCGATCTTGCGAAAGGCACTAACGCATTTGCAAAAGCACAAAGTTGAAATCGAAGATCCGGGCAATGAGATTGGTCCGGAAGGGCCAGACTCGCCCCACATGGGGCTCTGGTTTCACGATCCGGATGGCTACCGTTGGGAACTTTCCGTCCAAGGCGGAAAGTGAACAGCAGTGGGAACCCGCCGTGCCGGGCGGCCGCTGAGTCGACTGTCAGGCTCGAGATGGCTAGCGAGTGAGTTGTCGGATCCAACGAATGAATTCCGCGTGCACGGAGCGAAATTGTTCGGCGACAGGGCCCGAAAATTGCGCTTTGTTTTGCTGGAGTTAAATTGTGAACGAGATGCTTGGACTCATCGTGGGTTGTTTAAAGTGGGCTGCAGTCGGTTTCGTCGTGGCCTTCGTCCTGATGAAACTTTACGAGGGCAGCCACATTCACGACGACATCCCGCGACCCGATTTCAAGGTTCGCCAATCGCGCCGCGCGGCCCTGGTGCTTTCGACATTTGCCGGAATGCTCTCAGCGCTCGTCTGGTTGTTGGTGCAAAAGTTGGACTAGTTCTGTGAGACGGTCCGAGCCGGACTCGCATTTGCCGTCACAGGTTTAGCCCATGTAATAGCCGCCGTTGACGTTGAGCACGTGTCCGGTGATGTAACTCGCCATCGGCGATGACAGAAAGAGCACGGCATCGACGATTTCGCGCACATCGCCCAAGCGACCGAGGGGAACCTGTTTCTTGAAGCTTTCGGTCACTTCGTCGGACATGCCTTTACTCATCCCGACGTCGATGAATCCAGGCGCAATCGCGTTGACGGTGATATTCTGACGCGCCAGTTCGCGCGCTGACACTTTGGTCAGAGCAATGATCGCGGCTTTGCTCGATGAATAATTCGCCTGCCCGAACAATCCCATCTGTCCACTGACTGACGACAAATTCACGATTCGCCCACCGTTGCGCAAGATCGACATCGCTTTTTGCGTCGCGATGAATGTGCCGGTCAGATTTACGCGCACGATGCTTTCGAATTCCTCGAGCGACATTTTCTTGATCGTGCGGTCGCGAATGATTCCGGAATTGTTCACGAGGACATCGAGACCACCATGTCGATCCTGGATTTGTTTCATCATCGCCTCGACTTGTCTGGCCTGCGTTACGTCGCAATCAATCACCAGCGGATCCTTCAATTCTTTCGCGACTTTTTCCGCGTCCGCTTGGTTCTGGCCTTGCGGGTCGGTGAAATAATTGACCACGCAGGTCGCGCCGCGTTTGCCGAAGGCTTTGATCATCTCCGCACCGATGCCGCGTGAGCTGCCAGTGACCAGTACAACTTTCCCGGTGAAATCCAGCGGATCCTCCATTTAGTGATTTAATGAGTTAGTGATTTAGCGATTGCAATAGTTAAATCGCTGACTCACTAAATCGTTAGATTCTTTCAGATGGCCTCACCGATTCGAATTCTGACTGCCGTCCCGATTTGTGACGGACACGACAGCGCGATCAACACGATCAATCTCGAGTTTATCCGCCACGGGATCGAGGTCGTTTATCTTGGCTATCATCGATCCGTCGGCGATATCGTCCGCGCGGCAGTCCAGGAGGATGTGCGGGCGATCGGCATTTCCAGTTACAACGGCGGCCACATCGAGTTCTTCGCTGAGGTTGTTGCCCTTTTGCGCAAGAAAGGTGCTGCTGACATCAAAGTCTTCGGCGGCGGCGGCGGCACGATCACCCACGAAGATGCAGCAACAATGCGCCGCAAAGGCGTGGACGAAATCTTTTTCGCCGGCACGTCGCTCGACGAAATGTTAAAGTTCGTTCATCAGCGTTACGGCAAGCCTCGCGGGAAACGAACGAGCGCAAAAGCGTCGGACATCGAGCTCGCTCGCCAACTGACCGAAATCGAGGACGCAAAAGGAAAACGCCCAACGCCTAACGCCCAACGCCCAATGTCGAAATCAAAGACGCGCGTGATTGGATTTACCGGTCCAGGTGGCGCGGGCAAGACGACACTGATCGATGAGCTGGTGCTGCGTTTTTTGAACAAAGATCGGCAATCGCGCGTCGCTATCTTGTCGCATGATCCGAGCGTGATCGGTGAAGGCGCGTTGCTGGGCGATCGCGCGACCATGATCAATTCGCAAAACGACCGCGTCTTTATGCGCAGCATGGCGACCCGCGGGCAAGCGGGCGGACTCTCGCCGGCGACGCAAGATTGTCTCGCGCTCCTCGCCCAATCGGGTTTCGATTACGTCATCATCGAGACCGTGGGGACCGGTCAGGAGGCGATGCCGTTTCAGAAAAACGGGATTGTCGATCAAACCGTGCTGGTGATGAATCCGGATTATGGCAGCCGGTTGCAGCTGCAAAAAATCGTGATGCTCGATCTGGCCGATATCGTGGTCGTAAATAAAAGCGATTTGCAGCGCGCTCGCACCGCGCACACCGAAATCGAGCAGCGCTTGGATCAAAATCGACGCAGCCAGCGACTCGTCGATACCGTGGCAAAACGCCACCGTGACCCTGGCGTCGACAAGTTGTTCGGGTTAATTTCGGCGAGCGACAAATCAAAACGCGGAAAGGAACGGAAGAAGTCATGAGCAAGCTCGGGCAGGTCGTTGAGTCGGTTGAGAAATATAATCAGTTCGTTCTCGATCAAGTGAAGCACGCGCGCACCGATCAAAAATTCGGACGCGATCTGCTTGGCCGCTGGAACGACATCAAAGCGAAGATTCCGATTACACGCGCGCCGACTGGATTGCCATTGCCGCGACTCGCGCTTCCTGAAATTGATGAGCCCGGCGAAATCGCGCGCTTTTTGTTTGGTGAAGGATTACCCGGCGAGTTCCCGTTCTTGAATGGCGCGTATCGCGAAATGTATCTCGAACCGATTCGCGAGGTTGAAAGCTTCGAGAAGAATGGCGAAGGGAAAAAGAGCAAGACCGACAAGAAAATCCCGCAGACGGAGGAACCAACACGTTTGTTTTCGGGCCTGATGCTCGCCGAAGACACCAATGAACGTTTTCACTTTCTCACCGCGCACCAACGAACACATCGCCTGAGCACTGCGTTCGATGGCCCGACACTTTACGGCATCGACAGCGACGCGGACGGTGTGTTCGGAAAGATCGGCGAGGGCGGTGTCGCGATCGATACCGTCGAAGATATGGTGCGGCTATACGACGGGTTTGAGGTTGGTTCGCCAACTTTCTCCGCGTCGATGACGATCAGCGGTCCGGCGCCAATCATCATGGCGATGTACATCGCGGCGGCGAAACGGCGCTTCGGGCCGAGCGTCGTTCCGAAACTGCGCGGCACGATTCAGGCCGACATCTTCAAGGAAGTCCAGGCGCAGAACGAAACGATCTTCCCGATCGAACCGTCGCTGCGATTTCTTACCGACATGGTGGAGTTTACCACCCGCGAGATGCCGCGCTGGTATCCGATCTCCATCAGCGGTTATCACATCGGCGAAGCGGGGTCGACACCGGTGCAGCAGGCGGCTTACACGCTTTCAAATGGTTTCGCTTACGCGGAAATGTTCGCCGCGCGCGGAATTCCGGTTGATCAATTCGGTCCTCGGCTCTCGTTCTTTCTCGATTGCGGTCTCGATGTCGAATACATTGCGCTCGCGCGTGTTTCGCGGCGGATTTGGGCGATTGGAATGCGCGACGTCTTTGGCGCCGGATCGAAAGCGCAGCTTTATAAGTTGCACACCCAAACGAGCGGGCGCTCGCTCATCGCCGCGGAATTCAAAAACAATCTCACCCGCACGGCTGCCGAATTGATGCTCGCGTACATGAACGCGACCAATTCCTGTCACTCGAACAGCGCAGACGAACCGTTCACTACGCCGAGCGAAGAATGGATCCGTCTCGCGGCGCACGGCCAGGCGATCCTGCTCGAGGAATCCGGAATCTTTAAACACACAATGAACATGTTGAGCGGCTCGCCCGGCATGAAAGCAGTTGAGCGCTCGGTGGAGGCGGCGATCCTCGAGGAATTCCGCGAGATCGAGCGGCTCGGCGGCGTCCTTGCGGCGGTTGAGGACCGTTATCAGCGCAGCCAGATCCAAAACGCGTCGCATCGTTATGAGCAACAGATTAACGACGGCACTCGGCCGATTATCGCCCTGAACAAATATCGCAACGGCAGTGACGAGGATATGCCGGAAGTGAAACTCGCGCGCACGCCGCGCAAGAAACAGCAATTACAGGTCGATCGACTCGCGAAATTCAAGAAGAAGAATGCCGAGAAATCGAAACGCGCTCTCGACAAGCTTGCGGTCGTAGTCGAGAGCGGGAAAAATTGTTTTCCGGAATTGCTCGAAGCGGTGGAGGTTTGTTCGTTAGGCCAAATCACCGGCCGCTTACAGGAAGTCGTCGGCCGGTTCAGGCCAATGGTCTAATCAGGCGCGCTCGACTCGGCAGGAGTAACAGCCCGCGCCGGCATTGTGGAGGTGCAGGTAGCTGATCTTTGCGTCGCCGAAAAAGTTTTCGATCTGCGCCTTCAATTCCTTGCCTGGTGTGATGGCTGAATTGACCATCACGCCTTTGTCATTATAGGCGCGGACTGAGATAACCCGGCTGGCCACCACGTCGGGGAGTTCGCCTGGCGCCGGTCGGATTTCTTTCGCGGCTTCGCGGACAAAAATCGGGCCGGATGCGCGATACGGCGAGTCAACGTCGTGATGGACGAATGGAACCAGAATGACGCGTTCGCCGATCTCTGCGTCCCGCAAGCTGACTCGGCAGGGAAATCCTGGTTTTGCATCGACAATCAAACGTCGCGCGCTTTTTTGGGCGAGCTCATTGTCATCGAGCGAAAAGAGCGGCTGAAATTGCCTCAGCGGCAAAGCGACGATTCGAAAGTTTGTTTTCATGGCGACACGATCGACGACCTTGCCGCTGCCAAACACCCGATTCTTGCGCCTATTTTTTGCCGGCTTTCTTCAATGCACCTTATCAAGAGCGGGCGATTAGGGTCAATCGCCCCTACCTAACGCGGCGCGTGGGATCTTCCCGATTCAGGTTGTGAGCGTTTCGGACGGCATTATATGCTGCGCGCAGTCATGGCTTCCGGGGAGATTGAGGCTGGGGCGAGTGCGCGCACTCGAATCGCGACTCGGCTGCTGCCGTTTCTTTTTCTCCTCTACGTCGCGAACTATCTCGACCGCACGAACATCGCCTACGCGACGCTCGGGATGAAAGGCGATCTCGGCCTGACCGATTCTGTGTTCGGCACGGCGAGCGGAATTTTCTTCATCGGTTATTTCGCGCTCCAAATTCCCGGCGCGTTGCTGGTCGAACGTTGGAGCGCAAGATGGTTATTGTCGTTAACGCTGATGGCGTGGGGCGCGCTCACTACCCTGACCGGTTTCGTGCACACTCCGCACCAGCTTTACGGCGCGCGCTTTTTATTGGGCGCGGCTGAAGCCGGATTTTTTCCCGGCGTGATCGTTTATCTTTCGCACTGGTTCGTTTACGAAGATCGCGCGAAAGCGGTCGCGCGATTCATGTCCGCGATCCCGATCGGTTTCATCATCGGCGGACCGATTGCCGGCGCGATTCTCGGCACGCATTGGCTCAATACTCCCGGCTGGCGCTGGTTATTTTTGCTCGAAGGCATTCCGGCGATCCTACTCAGCGCTGCGACTCTGTTTGTGCTGCCGGACCGTCCGAAGGATGCGCAGTGGCTGACGCCTGACGAACGCGATTGGATGACGGCATGGCTTGCCGAAGAGCATCGCGCCAAATCGGACACCGAGAAGATGTCGATCTTTCAAGTGTTGCGTCACCCGCCGGTGCTAATCCTGACCGCGGGACTGTTTTTCACCTACAGCGGTGGTTACGCATTTTGGTTTTGGGAACCGACGATGCTGCAACGATTTACTGGATGGACCATCTTCAAAGTTAGCTGGTTTGCAGTGCCTATTTTTGGAGCTGGATTGGTCGGAATGTTGTTGCTCGGTTGGAGCTCCGACCGCTTATGCGAGCGTCGCTGGCATTTTGCGGTCCCGCAGTTGATTGCGGCGATCGCGCTCGCGCTCTGGCTTTTGGTTCCCCACTCGAACGGGCTGCTTCTCACGGTGTTTACCCTCGTAGGGTTCGGCACCGTTGCTTATTTGCCATCGTTTTGGGCGTTGCCGTCCGCATTTTTGAGCAGTTCGGCTGCTGCGGCCGCCGTTGGATTCATCAACTGCATGGCGAGTCTCGGAGGGTATGTTGGTTCGAAAAGATTCGGCGTTCTCAGCGAGCGCACGGGATCATTCGATACTGGTTTTGCTTTGATGATCGCGTGTTTCGTGATCGCGTCCGTGCTGGTGCTGATCTGCCCGCGCGAAAAAATTAGCGACGCGCAGTGAAGATTGGCGATGCAACCGTTCTAGGGGTGGATGTCGATCCGCAAACGCGATGCGCTCATTATCACAGCGAGCGCGACATCATCGCGATCAAGTTCAAATGCTGCGGGGAGTGGTTTTCCTGTCATCAATGTCACGCTGTGCTTGCGGAACATTCGACTCAGGTTTGGCCGAAAGAGGAATTCGATGAGCACGCGGTCCTGTGCGGAAACTGCGGTCAGCAATTAACGATTAGCGAATATCTGGAATCCGAATTCGCCTGCCCGCATTGCCAGAGTCAGTTCAATCCCGGCTGTGCGCGACATCATCGCCTCTACTTCGAGATGTGATGTCGCGAAGTTTGGCTAACGCTTAAGCGCAACTTCGAACGGCGCACCGGTCTTCGCGCGAATCTCATCGACCGTTGCGTTGGAATGAATCTCGATCAGGACAAGACCGCCGCCTTCTTTCACTTCGAACACGCACAAGTCGGTGATGATCAGATTCACCACGCCAAGGCCGGTGATCGGCAGCGTGCATTTCTTTAAAATCTTCGGGCTGCCATCTTTCGACGTATGTTCCAACACCGCGACGACGCGTTTCACGCCGGCGACCAGATCCATCGCACCGCCGGGTCCTTTGATCATCTTTCCGGGAATCATCCAGTTCGCGATGTCGCCGCTGTCGGTCACTTCGAATGCGCCAAGAATTGCGAGATCGATATGGCCGCCGCGAATTTGTCCGAAGGAATCGGCGCTCGAGAAAAAAGCGGAGCCTGGCATGGTCGTGATCGTTTGCTTACCGGCGTTAATCAGATCGGGATCTTCTTCGCCCGGTTTTGGAAACGGGCCGATGCCAAGCAGGCCGTTTTCGGACTGGAGCGTGACGTGAATCCCTTCGGGAATGTAATTCGCGACGAGCGTTGGAATCCCGATCCCGAGGTTGACGTAGTATCCATCGCGTAATTCCTGCGCGGCGCGTTTCGCCATCAAATCACGAACGGGCGATGAAGTTTTTTTGTTTGGATCGGCGCCTTGAACGGTGCGGAACTCGATTCGCTTCTCGTATTTTTCTCCCTGAACGATGCGATTAACGAAGATGCCCGGCGTGTGGATCTGATCGGGATCGAGCTCGCCAATCTCGACCAACTCCTCGACCTCGGCCACGCAAACTTTGCCGCACGTCGCGATCATCGGATTAAAATTCCGTGATGTTTTTCGATAAATGAGGTTGCCGGACTTGTCGCCCTTCCAAGCTTTCACGATCGAAAGCTCGGCGGTAATTCCTGGTTCGAGCACGTAATCGCAGTCGCCGAATTTTTTCGTCTCCTTGCCTTCAGCGAGTTTGGTCCCGAAACCGGTGCGGGTGTAAAACCCCGGGATTCCCGCGCCGCCGGCGCGCAATCGTTCGGCGAGTGTTCCCTGCGGAATGAGTTCGAGTTCCAATTCGCCAGCCAACACTTGCCGCTCGAACTCTTTGTTCTCGCCGACGTAAGACGCCATCACTTTTTTTACCTGTCGCGCTGGCAACAGAACCCCCATGCCGAAATTATCAACGCCGGCATTGTTACCGACGATGGTGAGGCCCTTCACGCCGCTGTCGTGCAAAGCGGCGATGAGATTCTCCGGAATCCCGCACAGGCCAAAGCCGCCGGCAGCGATGGTCATGTTGTCGTGAAGCAGGCCGTCAAGCGCAGCCTTGGCGTCAGGATAGACTTTGCTCATGTGGGAGAGATTAACCACGGATCATCCGAATGCGAGCGAGCCGGCGCCGTCCAGAGTTGCCGACGCAGAATTCATCGGCAGATTGGAGTTTCAATTTTCCAATGACCAACACACTTGCTCACCAACTTGCTGATTACGTTTGCTCGGTTCACTTCGAAGATCTTTCGAAAGAAGTTGTGCACGAAGTCAGGCGCCGAGTAACCGATTCGCTTGGCTGCGCAATCGGTGCCTGGAACGAAGAGCCTTGCAAAATCGCACGCGATGTCGCGTCGGAATTTTCGGCGAAGCACGGATCGACAATTATTGGAACGAGCCACCAAGCTCCGCCGGATTGGGCCGCGTTCGCAACCGGATGTTGCATTCGCTACTTCGATTACAACGACACCTACTTGTCGAAAGAGCCGGCGCATCCGAGCGATAATATTTCAGCGGCGCTGGCGGTTGCCGAAAGCGTCGGTGCGACGGGCAAGGAATTCATTACTGCGGTCGCGCTTGCTTACGAAGTTCAGTGCCGGTTTTGCGACGCGGCCAGCATTCGGGCGCGCGGGTGGGACCACGTGACCTACGGCGCTTTTTCCACGGCGCTCGCTGCAGCGAAGTTAATGAAGCTTGATCCTGAGAAAACGCGGCACGCTGTGAATATCGCCGGTGTGTGTTGCGCGGCGATGCGGCAGGCGCGGGTCGGCGAGCTTTCTCACTGGAAAGGCGTCGCCTTTGCCGACGCTGCGCGTCGCGGCGTTTACTCAGCATTGCTGGCTCGCGCTGGGATGACCGGTCCGGCTCCAATTTTCGAGGGCCAAATGGGTTTCGAAAAAGAACTTGGCGTTTCGCTGGGCAACGTGGGCGAAAAATTTAAAGGCGCGCCTGCGATGATCCTGAACACGAGCATTAAGTATTGGCCGGCCGAATATCACAGCCAGAGCGCGATCGAGGCGGCGTTGTTTCTTCGAGAGCAAATCGACGATCTGTCTCAAGTGAAGTCGATGACGATCGAGAGCCACGATGCGTCAGTGGATATTATCGGGAGCGAACCGGAAAAATGGAAACCGGAGACGCGTGAAACGGCCGATCACAGTTTGCCCTACATCACGGCGATCGCGTTGATCGACGGCGACGTAACGGAGAAGCAATTCCAACCGGACCGTTTCATGGATCCGAAGATCTGGAAATTTCTTGAGAACGTGAAGGTTGAGCGTAATGCGGAGCTAAGCACGTTGTATCCGGGCGCGGTCGCGAACATCGTGCATGTCGATCTTGCGGACGGAAAACGCCTGACCAAGCGCGTCGATTACCCACTCGGGCACGCTAAGAATCGCCTCGAGGATTTTGAAGTGGAAAAGAAATTTTTGAAACTGGTCGAGCCGACGTTCAGCCGCGATCACGCCGCGAAGGTTATTGAGCACGTCTGGAGTCTGGACGAACAGAAAGGCGTGCATCATTTGATGAAACTGCTGCGGGTTCACTGACCATGAAAAAAACCGAGCGCGTGACGACAACCTTCCGGCAGCTGATCGCGAAAGGAACAGTCATGATGCCGGGCGTGCCAAATGCGGCAATGGCCCGACAGGTCGAGCGCGCGGGCTTCGATTCGGTTTATGTTAGCGGAGCGGGAATGGCCAACGCGACCGCTGGCGTGCCCGACATTGGTTTACTAACGCTCACCGAAGTCGCGCGATTGGCAGGTTATATCGCGAATGCGGTCAAAATTCCGGCGATTGTCGATGCGGACACCGGTTTTGGGGGATCCGAAAACGTTGCCCGAACAATTCGGGAATTGGAGAAGGCTGGCCTGGCCGGTTGTCACATCGAAGACCAGGAGTTTCCAAAGCGTTGCGGACACCTCTCCGGGAAATCGATCGTGAATCTTGAAGAGATGGTGGGGAAAATTAAAGCGGCGGTGGCGGCGCGGCGGGATCCCGATTTCATGATCATCGCGCGGACGGATGCGCGGGCGGTGGAAGACTTTGATCGCGCGGTCGAGCGGGCCGGGGAATATCTCACCGCGGGCGCGGATGCGATCTTTCCGGAAGCCTTGCAAAGCGCGGATGAGTTCCGCGATTTTGCCAAAGAGATCGATCTGCCATTGCTCGCGAACATGACCGAGTTTGGCAAAAGCCCGCTGCTTTCCTGCAAAGAGCTGTCCGAGATCGGTTACCGGATGGTGATTTTCCCGCAGAGCGCGTTCCGGGTTGCGATGAAAGCCAGCGACGAATTCCTGCGCGCGCTGAAAAAGAGCGGCACCCAAAAGGATTGGATCGACGAGATGCAAACGCGGCCGGAACTTTACGAGTTGCTCGACTACGACCCGGCTGCGGAAGAATGGACAGGTTTTCGCGACTGATCATTTGTCGAATGGCGTATCGTTGTTAACGTGACGAAAGACAATGAGCACTGAAGCAAAACCAGAGTACAGCCCGGGCTTGGCGGGAGTGATCGCGGGCGAGACGGCGATCTGTTGGGTCGACCCGAACGCGGGCCTGATGTACCGCGGCTACGACATCCACGAGATGGGGAACAAAGCGACGTTCGAGGAAGTCGCTTATCTCCTCCTGAACGGCGAGCTCCCCAACGCCAAGCAACTGAAAGAATTCCGCGAACAAATTGCAGTGCAGCGCGATTTGCCGAAGGAGGTCGTCGAAATGTTGCGACTTTTGCCGAAATCGACGCACCCGATGGATATGCTCCGCACTGGCGTCTCGATGTTGAGCGCGTTCGACGAGGATCTGAGCGACAACTCGCACGACGCAAACATTCGCAAATCGATCCGCTTGATCGCGCGCGTTTCGACGTTGATCACCGATGGTTACAGAATTTCGCAGGGCGAAAAACCGTTGCCGGAAAAACCGGAGCTGGGTCAGGCGGCAAACTTCTTTTACAAGTTAAACGGCAAAGTTCCCGAGGCGTGGCAAACGCGAATGATGGATACGATTTTTAATTTGTATGCTGATCATGAATTCAACGCGTCGACGTTCGCGGCGCGCGTGACTGCTTCAACACTGGCCGGGATTTATGCGGCTGTGACATCGGCGGTCGGGACATTAAAGGGTCCACTGCATGGGGGGGCGAACGAAGAATCGATGAAGATGCTCGAAGAAATCGGAACGCCTGATCGCGCGGAAGCCTGGTTGAAGAAACAACTCGCTGCCAAAGCGAAGATCATGGGATTCGGCCATCGCGTTTACAAAAAGGGCGATTCGCGCGTGCCGATCATGCGCGAGATTGCGCGCGATCTCGGCAAGCGCACCGGAAAAGAAAACTGGGTGGCGATTTGCGAGAAACTCGAAGAAGTCATGGACCGCGAGAAAAGTCTGTGCGCGAATGTCGATCTTTATGCGGCGCCGGTTTTCTGGATGCTCGGTTTCAAACCGGAATTGAACACGCCGCTCTTCGCGGCCTCGCGCGTGGCGGGCTGGTGCGCACACGTGACCGAGCAGCATGACCACAATCGATTGATTCGCCCGCGCTCGCTTTACACCGGGCCGAAGCTCCGGAAATATCCGGGTCCAGCGAGCGGCTCGTGAACTGTAGCGACGGTCTGTGGCCGCCGGATTACTTATTTTCGGCGCTCATAGAGCGCCGCTACAAATGAAAGAATCGGAATCGCTTCAAGAACAATACGCTCCTGGAAACTCGTGCTGGGGTTGCGGCCCGGCGAATCCCGAGGGCCTGCGAATCCGAAGCTTTGCCAAAAACGGCGAAGTCGTTGCCGAATGGAAGCCGCAACCGAAATACGAAGCATTTCCTGGCGTTTTGAACGGCGGCATCATCGGCACGCTGCTCGACTGTCATTGCAACTGGACGGCGGCTTACCACTTGATGAAGCGCTCCGCCGCGGATCATCCGCCCTGCACAGTGACCGCGGAATATTCGATCAAGCTGCTGCGGCCGACGCCAACGAATGGCCCGATTTTCCTCTCAGCGCACGTTGTCGATCTAACCGACACTCGCGCGACGGTTGAGGGGACATTGAGCGCGGGCGGAAAAGTCTGCGCGACGTGCACGGGCGTTTTCGTCGCGGTGAAAGAGGGCCATCCAGCGTTTCATCGCTGGTAGAGCTGTTACAATTGCGGCGACGCCAAGCCCGCGGCCTGCTGGAGAGGATGAAGGCCAGTTTTGCCCGGCCCCATTTCGTGAGATTGTTTTTTGTCGATCTCGAACAAGTGAGCTTGTTGGGCGGCAAAGTCGCGATCCAAGACGTCGAGATTGGCTTCGTCGTTGAGCTGGATCGATCGGTTATCGAAATTTCCTGAACCAACTGAGACAAACGTGTCGTCGACGATTAAGAGCTTCACGTGCACCATCGTCGGCTGATATTCGTAGATTTTGATGCCCGCTTTGATCAGCTCCGGCCAGTGGCGTTTTGACGCGGCGCGGACAAGTTTTTGATCGATAAGTTTCCCGGGTACGATGATCTCTATTTTCACGCCGCGCTTGGCGGCAGCGACCAATTCATTGCGAATTAAGTCATCAGGTAAAAAATAAGCGTTCTCGATCCTGAGCGTTTTCTGTGCGGACGCGATTGCGAGGAGATACATCAAATCGAGATTTGTGTTGCGCGCCGAGCTTCTGAGCGCCTGCGCAGGGTACGGACCTGTGCTTGGAAGCGGCGGAAAATAATCGTCGCCGTGCAGGACGGTGCCGCGCGTTTTCAGCCAGTTGTTCATGAAGCTGGCCTGCAATTGTGCCACCACTGGCCCGGTCACCTTGTAATGATTGTCACGCCAATGCTGTGGCGACTCGGCGTTGCCGGTCCATTGATCGGCAATGCCTGCGCCGCCGAGGAAGGCGATTTTTCCATCGACAACCAACAATTTGCGATGAGTGCGATTGTTGTAACGGCGCGGATCGAAGAAAAGCGCACTGTGGTACTTCACGACTTCGACGCCGGCCTCACGAAGTCGCGAGCGATTTTCGGTGCCCATCTTTTGTGTGCCCTGGGCGTCCAAGATTGCGTTTACATGGACGCCGGCCTGTGCGCGCTCGGCCAGCGCTTGGGTGAATTCGCGCCCGATCTGTCCATCCCAGAACACGTAGGTCTCGAAATTAATCGAATGTTTGGCTGAGCGAATTGCGCTCAACATCGCCGGAAAAATTTGATCGCCATTGACCAGCGTGGTGATGTTGTTGCCGGCGACAAAATTTGGTCCGAGCAGCGAACCGGCCGATTGCCGAAATTCCGGTGATCGCGCGGAATAAAGCGACGTAACTTCATGGCGCGGCTGTTTGCCCAGTTTCATTGCACAGCCGCTGGCCGTGCACATCACGAAGACCAAGAAAATGCGAGCGAACGCAGAAAGAATTTTTTCCACCGGCCTAAGGATAACACCGACCAGGTACCCCGCACAGATCAGGAGTGACGTCCGGCGCGATGCTGTTTTAACGCCTGAGTGAGCCATTCATCGAGACGTGTTTCTTTTCCGTCCGATGTGCGCACCAGATAAGGTTGGTCCGTCAGCAAGCTCTTGGATGCAGAAAGACGAATAAAATCTTCCGGCGTTTTGATCTCGTTTTTGAAATGTTCGTATTTTGCCTTGATGTGATTGACCGCTTCCTGCGGAGGGTGCGTTTGCCCGTTGCGAATGAAAGTTGCGTCTGATTTCGCCACGTAATCGAGAAGGAACTTGATCGACTCGTCCAATGATTCCGCCGCCGCCTGCTTTTGAGCAAGGGACAAGAAAAGAATACTCACCAACAGAACGCGAATGAAGGTAGTCACCGCTGTTGGTTCGAATATCGATGCGCCTTCGCGCGCTTCCATTCACTAATCACCAGTCACCGTTCACTTCTGAGGAACGCGCGCCCGGGGTGACTCGAACACCCGACCTACGGATTAGAAATCCGTTGCTCTATCCGGCTGAGCTACGGGCGCAAATTGAGGAGGGAAAGTAATCATGCTGCGCATTGCTGCAATCACGGCTGTGGTGAAAAAGATGTCGATCTTGCGTTGGCAAGCGCAAACCTCGAGCGTTGGCGCGATGAACGCGCTTCTGGTTATCGCGCCCTACAAATATCAAGGGGCGTGGGTGTTTGACGATCCGGCGGTCGGTTTATCGCGCGAGCCGTTTATTGCCGGGATCGACACCATGATCGACCAAGCGGTCGCTGACATTCCGAATGCAGAAAAAGGTTTTCGCGCCATTTTTAGCGCATCGCCGTTTCCGGGAGCGAACTGGAAGCTGGAGTGGCGCCGAGAAGAATCGGGCGGCAACTGGTACTACAGCGATCGGTTCAAGATGGAAGGGTGGCTCTGTCCCGCGCTCCTGAAATATTTTCCAACAGCGCCGCGTGAGATTTACGTTAAAATTGAGCCGAAGAACTAGCGCGCGCGCTGCCGACGCGAACTAGACAAACCAGCTGGATCCAACGTCACGTTGGTCACTCGTGGATGCGGTGTTTGAGCTCCCAAACCCGCAATGCTGCGAGTAAGAGCGCTTTGGTGCGGGTAAGCGTGCCCGCTGCGGCCATGGTCGTTTCGGGTTGACCGCCGGATTGGTTTTTGCCGGTTCGGCCGCGATTGCGCGAGCGCTTGTGCGCCTTGTTCTTTCTGACGCGACGGGTCGTCGCCTCGCTCACTGCCAGATGACCGCTGCTATTCATAAAGTCCCTCATTCCCAAGCAGCTTCCAGACCAGCTATGCTAGAGAGCAGGTCCGGCGGAGCAACTCTGTGTTAGTGACATCTTCGTGACATTTCGCGTCTGGCTCGTGCGCGAAAACCGCTTGTGCGTCCGCTCGTTATCCGGCAGTTTCAACCGAAAGCCATGGCTGACCGTAAACTGGGGTGTCTCACGATTTTTTTGTTTGTCGCGCTCTGTGCGAGCGTGTTCATGAACTTCATTCTGGCGGTGGCGGCGTTCCGTGGATTCGGGACGGGGGGTGTGCACGTCGAGGAGCCTTTGCCGCGCTTCCGGGAAATCGTTATTGAACGCGGTACGCGCATGGTTCCCGACCGGATCGCGCTGATTACGATGCGCGGTCTGATCAGCTCCTCGATTCCGGGCAACGTGAGCGATTCGATGGTCGAAGATATGCGTCTGGCATTGCAGCAAGCGCGCGATGATAACCGCGTTAAAGCCATCGTGCTCGAAATCGATTCACCCGGCGGCGAAGTCACCGCCTCCGATCAAATTTACAATGCCGTGACCAAAGCGCGCGCCCGTAAGCCGGTCGTGATTTACATGGATTCGCTGACCGCGTCGGGCGGTTACTACATCGCCTGCGGCGGAAAATTTTTGATGGCAAATGAGACCACGATCACCGGCAGCATCGGCGTGATTATTCAAACGCTCAATTACGAGCAGTTGTTCAACAAAATCGGACTGGCGTCGGTCGTTTTCAAAAGCGGCAAGTTCAAAGACATTTTGAACGGCGCGCGGCCGATGACTCCGGAGGAACGGGAACTGATTCAGAGTTTCGTCATGCAAACCTACGACAAATTTCTCGGGATCGTCGCCAAGGAACGCAGTCTTCCGGCGGAAATGCTGCGCAACACGATTGCTGACGGCCGGATCCTTTCCGGGAAAGACGCGTTGAGTAACAAACTCATCGACGGGCTGGGTCAGATCGAGGACGCGTTTGCGAAAGCCAAACAGCTTGGCAATGCACCGCAGGCGACGGTGGTGAAGTACGGGCCGCCATTTAGTCTCGCTCGATTTTTTCGTGCTTTCGGTCAAACCGGTGACTCGAAAATCGAACTCCAATTGCCGAAACAGCTCGTGCCACAACTCGAGAGCGGGCGCGCCTACTTTCTGCCGAGCTTTTACGCTCCGTAGCCGCGCAGAAAAGAAATGTTAGCTGGTGCTTTTAGCGGCGCGCTCTGGACTCTCTTGGGGTCGCTGATTGTTCTCGCGGGCGCATTCGTTTACGTCACTCTCATCCGCCAAATCAATGCCCGTCGTCTAGTCGCCAGTCCGGGAATCGACGCTGCGCCAGAAAAAACATTCGGATTACCGGAGGCGTTTTTGGCCACTGGGTTGGTTTTGTTTCTTTTAATGAATGTGACCGTTTCGTTCAGGCAGCGGTCGCCGGTTCAGCTGGGCAGTCATGATCTGATCGTGAATTTTCTGTTCAGCTTATTGATTGTTTTCTTTGTCGCCGCCTTCTTGAAGTTTCGTGGCATCGATATCGACTCGTTAGGCGGATTTTCCAGAACGACCCTTAAGCGAGTGCTGAGCACGGCGGTTGTTCTGTTGTTCGCGGCCACTCCATTGATTCTGTTGGCCGAAGCCCTGACTCAAGACGCATTCGGCAGCGGATCGAGCAAGCAGGAGATTGTCGATCTTTTCAACACCTCGGGCACGATTGGGCAGCGGGTGATGATCATCGTTCTGGCGGTGGTGGTCGCGCCGATTTCCGAAGAGTTTATCTTTCGCTTTTTCATCTACGGCGTGGTGCGCCGCTATTTCGGCATCGCCGTTGGCCTGGTCTTTAACTCGCTGCTCTTTGCCGCCGCGCATATCCATTTGCCATCGGCTGTGCCGCTGTTCGTCCTCGGAAGCTGCTTCACCCTTGCTTACGAATGGAGCGGATCGATCCTGGTTTGCATGGCCATGCATGCGCTTTTCAATTCCGTTCAGCTGATCTTCCTCGCCTTTCCCGAACTGGTTCAGCAATGAAACTGAGCGCGGTTGGCGAAGATGCGCTCGTCGCATCGCTGCTGCGGAAGTTGCCGGTCCGGCGTCAGGTTATCGCGAGGGCGGGCGATGATTGCGCCGTGGTCGAATCCCCGCGAAGGAAAAATCTTCTCGTCCTGAAAACGGACTGCGTGGTGGAGAAAATTCATTTCACGCCGGCCACTGATCCCATTCTCGTGGGCTGGAAAGCGATGATGCGACCGCTGAGCGATTTCGCGGCTACCTCCGCCGTCCCGCAATTCGCGCTCATCACGCTGATTCTGCCGGCCGCAAGATCGACATCGTGGGTCAGAAAGCTTTATCGCGGCTTGCAAGGGGCGGCTGCGCGTTTCGACGTCAGCATTGTTGGTGGCGAAACCAGTGCCACGCGCGGTCCAGTTACAATTTCGGTCAGCGTTACCGGCTTTGTTGAAAAAGATAGGCGGACCTCGCGCGCCGGGGGAAAGAAGGGCGACGATCTTTTTGTCACCGGCCGTCTGGGTGCGTCGTTGCGCGGGAAACATCTTAGGTTCGTTCCGCGAATCACGGAATCGCGCTGGTTGACGAAGAATTTCCGCGTTCACGCCATGATGGACTTGAGCGACGGTCTCGGCGCCGATTTGCCGCGCCTGGCCAAGGCAAGCAAACTCGGATTCAATATCGACAAGGAAAAGTTGCCGCTCGCATCCGGCGCGACGATCGAGAGCGCGATTTCCGATGGCGAAGATTACGAACTGCTTTTCGCCGTCTCACCGCGCGATCGCACACGCCTGCAAAAAAGCTGGCGTAGAAAATTTCCAAAAGTGTCGCTGACGCGCATCGGCTGCCTCACTCAACTCTCAACAAAGGCCAGTCCGGCTCGGACCAACTCTCAACTTCTGCCCCGTGGCTACGTTCATTTCCAATAGCCCGGAAGAAACGGAAGCTTTCGGCTGTCGATTCGCAGAAAAGCTTAAGCCGGGCGATGTGCTTGCGCTGACGGGTGAACTTGGCAGCGGCAAGACGCAATTCGTTAAAGGTCTTGTCGCCGGTTTGAGTGCGGCTACTGCCGCGACCAGTCCGACGTTTACTCTAATTCACGAATATTCCGGCGGGCGGCTCCCGATTTATCATTTCGATTTCTTTCGTGTGGAAGATGGAGAGTCCGCAGAACGACTCGGGCTCGACGATTATTTTTTTGGCGACGGCGTTTCGGTTATCGAATGGGCCGACCGATTTCCGGATTTGCTCCCAGAAACTGCGCTCTGGATTGCCTTCGAAACGAAATCTGAAACCCAGCGCGCGATCACTGTTAAGTGAGAATAGCCCAGCGCTTCAGCGCTGGGGCTAAATGTTTTTATCAAAGTAAGTCCCGGAGGGACGGAAGAAATGCATGTGCAAGCGGAACGTCTTTCGTCCCTCTCGGGACTGGCCGCGTTTTATTCGTTCTGCCCAGCGTTGAAACGCTGGGCTATTATCGATGGCTAAACCAACGCTTTGCACGAAAGATAGGGCCGAACTCGCATGAAAATTCTCGCGCTCGAACTTTCCAGCGCTCGCGGGAGCCTTGCGTGGAGCGATGGCGATAATACCGATTTTGTTTGCGACTGGCCAAATGATCGAAAGAATTCGGGCCCGTTTTTCGAATACCTGGTTGAAGTGCAGAAGAAATTTGGAAGACCGGATACCATCATCGTCGGCCTTGGCCCGGGTTCCTACGCTGGAACCCGGATCGCGATTTCGGCCGCGATCGGATTATCGATTGGAGGGCGCAGTGCCGTAAATGCCAGTGCGGATTGGACCGCCCAAAGAGTGGGACACGACAGCGCGCGTCCTTCCATTCGGCTGATCGGATTTCCCTCGATCTGCGCGATCGAGTGCGACGCTGGCGAATATTGTGTGATTGGCGATGCACGGCGTCAGACATTTTTCTTTGCGCGCATTCGCGATAACAACCTGGCCGAAGGTCCAACGCTGATGCCGGAAGCTGAACTCCGCGAAAATCTGGGTAAAGTCGGTCGCACGATGTCAATCTTCGCCATCGAGAAACTTCCACAGTTCGAGCGCGCTCAGATCCGCTATCCGTCGGCGAAGGTTCTGGCTCGGCTTGCTCAGGATGTGAATCGAAATTTCGCGCAGCCGCCGCTCGAGCCAATGTATTTGCGCGAACCACACATCACTGTTCCGAAAAGATGACGCAAAATTATCGTTGCTGGGCTGAGATCGACCGGAGCGCGTTGCGTCACAATGCCAAGGTTGTGCGCGAACGAATTGGCTCGGCCGAAATGCTCGCGGTCGTAAAAGCGAACGCTTATGGCCACGGTTTGATGGGCGTCGCCGAAGCGCTAGCCGATGATGCGCAACTCTTCGGCGTCGCCAATTTGGAGGAAGCGTTGGCGCTGCGGGAAAGATTTCATCTTCCGGTGATCATCCTCGGCCCTTCACTTCCGGAAGAATTCGCGACGATTATCGAGCGGGGTTTCATTCCCACAGTTTCAACTTTTCAGGAAGCGGAGGCATTCGATCGTATCGGCAAGACGTCGGTCAATTTCAAGGTCGATACGGGCATGGGGCGAATGGGTGCAGTCGAAAATGAAGCCCTGGAAATCTTTAAACGCATCGCCGCCTTGCCGAAGATCGACATCCACAGCGTCTCGACCCACATGCCGGCGTCGGATGGAGACGCCGACTACACACGCGATGAATTGGTCCGGTTCCGCAAAATCGTCGAGCAGCTCCGGTCCGCGGTTCCGGGGAACTATAAGGCGCACGTCCTCCAAAGCGCTGGCACGCTCGCTTTCAATAACCCGACTTTCGAGATCGTGCGCGCGGGCATCATCCTTTACGGCATTTCGCCGCTGCCGGAATTTCAAGATCTTCTCAAGCCGGCGTTAACTTGGAAAACACGGATCGGTTTAATTCGCGACCTGCCAAAGGGAGCGTCGATCAGCTACGGACGCACGTTTATCACGCCGAAGCCCATGCGGGTGGCGACGTTGACGGCCGGTTATGCGGACGGTTATCCGCGCCATCTTTCGAATGTCGGTGCGGACGTTCTGGTTGGCGGCAAACGCTGCGCGTTGCTCGGACGCGTGACGATGGATTTAATGGTAATCGACGTCTCACACCTGCCCGATGTCGATGTTGGCGACGAAGTCGTGTTGATGGGAAAGCAGGGCGACGAAGAGATTGGTTGCACTGAATTGGGCGAAAAGGCCGGTACGATCACATGGGAAATCACGACGCGAATTGGCCAGCGCGTTAAGCGTGTGTTTGTCTGATTCCGGGGCGCGTTAAAGCGTTGAAGCGGTTAATTCTTACTGTCATGTTGAGCGGAGCGAAACATCTCTGACTTTTGCCTTTTGAATGAGGCCGCAGAAATAATCAGAGATTCTTCGCTCTGCCCAGAATGACAAAGCAATGTTCCAGATCATTTTCAACGAACTAAGCGCGGCTGAGATGTCGGCCTTGCCGAAGAGAATGCAGCTCAATCTGCTCGAGCAATTTCAAATCTTGCCCGAAGACCTCGACCATCTCGACGCCAAACACTTCGGCGTGATCGAGCGCGAAGGAAAAAAGTTATACCGTTATCGCGCCAGGGATTACCGGATCTATTTCGAACAAACGCCGGAAGGCATCACCGTTCACCGCGTCCTGAACAAGAATACGTTTCGCGATTTTCTTTTCCGCAGCAAACTGCCGGTCTCAGAAGATCAGCAGCTCGGCAAAACGCGCGAGTTCTGGAAATTGATCGAGCAGGGCGAGAAAACGCGGAAAGCGTGAGCAGACCATGATGTTTCATGGTCGCACCGTTCTGCTCGTCGTCGGATTAGGTTTTGCCGTCGCGCCGGTCGTCGGTGGTCTTCGTCGCCTGCCAGCCTGGATTCGGTTCGCGCTGACAATGAGCGGTGTCAGTCTCTTCCTTGGCGCAGTGATCGGTTTCGCTCTTGAGCGATTGCGAGTTCACTTTCTCGCCAGGCTCAGTTCATTATTTACTCGCACGAACTGGTCATTTATGGGATCGGCCTCGGAATTATTCTGCTGCTGATTTTTTCGGGCGAGATTTTTAAAGCGCTTCGCGTCTTGGATGCCGAGCGCAAGAAGTAAGCGCGGCGTGTCGCAGGGACGAAGGCGTTGTAGCGGCGTTTGTTCTCAAACGCCGAGCTAAATAAACAGGCGCTTGGCACAAGCGCCTCTACAACTTCAGAGATCCCTCGACTTCGCTTGGGATGACAACGTTGTAGCCACGGCGACTGTGCGCCGTTAGGACGGGCCACAGGCCCGTGGCTACACATTCAATTCGCGGGGGCGAATTAAATCACTTCATGAGCAGCACGGAACGGCTGCGCTTAATTTCGCGGGTGATTTTGCGGTGGAGGTGGGCCGGCATGCCGGTGACGCGGCGGGGAAGAATTTTGCCGCTTTCGGTCACGAATTTTTTCAGGAGATCGGGATTTTTGTAATCGATCGCTTCGATCGAGATGTCGATCCGGCGCCGGGGCATGGCGCGATTGGCGCGGCGAAATGCGGAACGGCGTTTAGCGGTCTTAGGTTGCATCGGGAGTTACTTGGTTTCGCGATGAAGCGTGTGCTTTCGCAAAAACGGATTGTATTTCTTTTTCTCGAGCCGGTTCGGTGTCTGCGGACTTTTCTTGTTCCGAGAAGACATGTAACGCGAAACCGGTTTGCCGAGCGCTTTCGCTTCGGTGCATTCGAGGGTGATAATTTCCTGTGCCATCGCTGCTATTCCTTGGTTTCTGCCGCCGGCGTCGCTTCTTCTTCCTCACCTTCGCCGCCTTCGTCATCGGTCAAACCGAAGAGCGAGGTGACTGATTGGCGAACGCGCGACATCTTATTTTGTTTCTCGAGCTGCGATTGGCATTCAACGGTGAACCGCGCGAACGGAATCGCTTCCAGGCGCGCGTGCGGGATTGGTTTGCCCGACATTTCGCAAATTCCATAAGTGCCGAGCTCGATCCGCTTCAACGCCTGATCGATCTCGTAAAGAGCGTCTTGTTCCTGTGAAAGCAGGCTGAGCGCGAAATCGCGATCGTAAGCATCGGAGCCGGCATCGGCCTGGTGCATTCCAAACGCGGACGCTTCGCTCCCTTCAGCGCGCGAACGCAACGTGTCCTGCGCGACACCGGCCATGGAATCGACCATGGCATCGCGCAATTGCAGGAGTTTCTCCTTCTGCTTGCGCGTGAACGGACTCAATTTCCGTTCGCTATGATTGCGTCCGAGCAGCGTCTCCCGCGGATTCGCGCTGGCGCGGGCTTTCTTCGCGGAAACCTTACGCGCGGGTTTCGCTTTGCGGGGAGCAGATTTCTTAGCCGAAATTTTCTTCTTTTTTGGTTTGGCCATAATTCAAAAGGCGGTCGCCGCGGCGACCGCCGGAAAAAACGGAGGCTTAATTAAGGACATTTCCTAATCAGCGCAAGGGGAGATTTGACGAATCTAAAGGCGGTTTGTTCAACGCTTTTTTGCCCGGAAAACCCTGTTAACCACGAATCGACACGAATGAACACGAATTACGGAAGACTGGTTAGAAGCACGGGTGCTTGTTTCCATTCGTGTCTATTAGTGTCCATTGGTGGTTAGAATTTCACGAGCTGGCGCTGGAGTACCTTTGCAGGGCAAAACGCCAAAAGGCGCGCGATAGGCAGAAGACCACAGTCGACGCGACTACGAGCTGAAACATGAGCGGCCAGGGCTGGCCGAACGACTTGATCAGCAGCCGCGCGGGAATATTGGCGACAATGACGACCGGAACGATCCAGCCGAAAATGATTTTGAAGAGTCGCGGGAAAATTGCGTCGGGATAACGCGCGATGTTGAGAAAGTTGAAGTAGCCGTAAACCAGGCCCTGTGCCCGGACGATCCAGAAACTGACCGCGGCCAGGCTGAGCATGATCGAATAATGCACGGCGATCCCAAACGCGATCGCGATGATGTAAAGCAAGATTGACATTGGAGTTGGGACGACACCGAGTTTGGTCAAGGCAACGCCAACGACCACGCCGCCGAGCGCCGCGTTGACCACGCTGTCGAGGCCAAATTGTTTGGTCGAAACCGCAAATTGGCTGTCGATCGGCAAGACCAGGAGCGAATCGAGCTTTCCGGTGCGGACCAGCTCCGGAACAGCGGCCACGTTGACGAAAAAGAACGCCTGGAAAAGTTGCGCTATCATTTGGTGCGTCCCGATGAGCAAGACCACTTCCCATTTTGTCCAATCCCCGATGCGGTCGACATTGCCGAAGATGATGGAGAAAAAAACGATCTGTCCGACGAACCAAAGGACTTCCACCAGCATCCAGAGGAGGAAGTTCGCTTTGAAACTCAACTCGCGAATGAGCGAGTTGCGCAGCATGATGGAGTAAATCTCGATGTAACGCTGGAGCACGTTTGCCTGTCATTTTAATTAGAGCCCAAGTCAAATCTCACCTTCATGAAGCGCTTTCTTCCTATCGGAGTCATTATCGTCGCCCTCCTCATCATTTTGTTCGTTGTTCGCCGATGCACCCAAAGTAGCGCCGGTGGATATCAAACCGCGACGGTGACGCGTGGACCGATCACGCAACTGGTGACCGCGACCGGCACGCTCAATCCCGTGGTCAATGTCCAGGTCGGCAGCCAGGTCTCGGGCAACATTCAAAAACTTTCCGCTGATTTTAATTCTCAAGTGAAAGCAGGGCAGGTCGTCGCCCAAATCGATCCGGCCCTGTTTCAAGCAGCGGTCACGCAAGCCGAAGGCGATCTCGCCACCGCGCAAGCGGGACTTGAGCTGGCGAAGGTGAACGCTTCGCGCACGCAACAGCTCTTTAACCAAAAGAATTCGTCCCAGCAGGACCTCGATTCGGCAAATGCGACCCTTCATCAGGCCGAAGGGAACGTGAAAATTAAACAGGGCGCGCTTGATAAAGCGAAGGCCGATCTCGACCATTGCACGATCACGTCGCCAATTGATGGCGTTGTCATTTCGCGCAACGTCGATGTTGGTCAGACGGTCGCGGCCAGTTTGCAGGCGCCAGTGATTTTCGCGATCGCGAACGATCTGACCAAAATGCAAATCGACTCGAACGTGGCCGAGGCCGATATCGGTGCGGTCAGTATCGATCAGGATGTCGACTTTACGGTGGATGCTTTTCCGACACGCACGTTTCACGGCAAGGTGGTGCAGGTGCGCAATGCGCCGATCACAGTTCAGAATGTCGTGACTTACGACACCGTCATTGGCGTGAGCAATTCGGATTTGAAATTGAAACCGGGGATGACGGCGAACGTTTCCATCATTATCGAGCACAAGGACAACGTGATTCAGCTCAAGAACGCTGCGCTGCGCTATCGCCCAGCAGATGCGGTGACCGCCGAGCAACCTAAGCCGACATCGCCGCCGACTGGTCAGCGTCCGACCGCGGCGCGTGAGCCTAAGCCCGGGCGGACCGTTTATGTTTTGTCCTACGGCCGGCCAAAGGCGGTCCCAATTAAAACAGGAATCAGCGATGGGATTGCGACTGAAGTCACTGAAGGCCTCAAGGAAGGCGATCGCGTCGTGACAGCAGAACTTTCATCGCCAGCGGCATCGAGCTCTCCTCCGGCGAATCCTTTCAGTAGCCAGCGAAGATTTCCGTAGTTTTTGTCATGTCGCGCCAAGGTTTCCCATTAACACCCGGCTTTAGCCGGGGGATTCAGGCGCTCAGCGCCCGCAACTGCTTCAGCAGCTTCTGCTCAGTTGAAAAACCGCTGAAGCGGTTAACGAATGGAACGCGGACGCCAATCACCTCGCTGAAGCGAGGTGTTAATGAAAACGGAACACGATCGACATGAAAAACGGCGAAGTCGTCAAATTGACCGACGTGCACAAGACCTATCGCACCGGCGATGTGGATGTTCACGCGGTGCGCGGCGTTTCGCTCGAAATTCAACGCGGCGAATTCGTCGCGCTCATGGGCGCGAGCGGTTCGGGCAAATCGACCCTCATGAACATTCTTGGTTGTCTCGATCGACCGACTTCCGGGCGCTACCTTTTGGACGATGCCGATGTATCCGTCCTCGATCGAGATCAGCTGGCCGATATTCGCAACCACAAGCTCGGTTTTGTTTTCCAAAGTTTTAATTTGCTGCCGCGCACATCCGCGCGTGAGAACGTTGAGCTGCCGCTCCTTTATGGCACCCATCGTCTGACGCACGCGCAGTTGCGTGAAAAGGCCGACGCAGTGTTAGCATCGGTTGGACTGGGTGGGCGCGAAGATCATCATCCTAGCCAACTTTCCGGCGGCCAACAACAGCGGGTTGCGATCGCGCGCGCTCTCGTGAACGATCCTGAAGTAGTTCTTGCCGATGAGCCGACCGGGAACCTCGACAGCCGGACCAGCGTCGAGATCATGGGAATTTTTCAACAACTTAATGAGCGCGGCATCACCATCATCATGGTGACGCACGAACAGGACATTGCCGCTTACGCACGACGCAACGTGGTCATGCGTGATGGACTGATCCTGAAGGATTTCAACGTGACGCAGCGTCTCAATGCCGCGACTGAATTGCAAAAGATTGCGCCGATCGATTCGGAAACTCAGTCATGAAAGTTGGATCGACCTTGAACATAGCGTTGCGCGCGTTGCGCCGGAACAAAATGCGCTCGGTGTTGACTGCCCTCGGCATTATCATCGGCGTCGCGGCGGTCATCGCAATGGTCGGGATTGGCAACGGCGCGAAGGCGCAGGTGGAAGCGCAGATCGCGAGTCTCGGTCAAAATGTGATTCTGATTTTTTCCGGCAGCACGACGTCGAGCGGGATCAAGACGGGCTGGGGCGGCGCAGGCACATTGAAAATCGAAGACGCGGAGGCGATTAGGCGCGAAGTGCCGGGCGTTGTTGCCGTAAGTGAGGAAGTTGTTTCAACAACGCAGGTCGCGGCCGGAAATCAGAATTGGTTCACCCGGATTTACGGCGAATCGGCCGATTATCTCGACATTCGACAATGGCCGCTGGCCGATGGCGCGCCGTTTACCGCTCAGGACGTGCGCAGTGCCAATAAGGTTTGCGTCATTGGGCGGACGACGGCTTCGCAGATTTACGGTAACGACGATCCGGTTGGCCAAATTTTGCGAATTAAAAATGTCCCGTTCACAATTACCGGCGTTCTGACTCCGAAAGGACTGAGCACGCAGGGCGTCGATCAGGATGACATCGTGATCATGCCTTACACTAGCGCGATGAAACGGGTCAGCGGCGGGACGACGTTGCGCAATATCAATGTGCAAATCGGAGACGGCCGTCAGATCGCGGCAGCTCAACAGCAAATCATCTCGCTGCTGCGACAACGCCATAACATTCGCCCCGGTCGCGACGACGATTTCACCGTGCGCAATCAACAGGAGATCGCGGACGCGGCGACGGCAACGACTGCGGTGATGACAGTCTTGCTGGGCTCGATTGCCGGTGTCTCGCTTGTGGTCGGCGGGATCGGGATCATGAATATCATGCTCGTGAGCGTAACCGAGCGGACGCGCGAGATCGGCACGCGCATGGCCGTCGGCGCGCACGGGAGCGACATCCTCATGCAATTTCTGATCGAAGCGGTCGCGCTCAGTTCGGTTGGCGGCGTGATTGGAATCATTTTCGGAATCGGCGCCTCGCAAATTCTTTCCAGCTACGCGCACTGGCCGACGCTAATTTCGCTTAGCTCCATCATCGTCGCTTTCATGTTCAGCGCCGCAGTCGGAATTTTCTTTGGATTCTATCCGGCCCGCAAAGCGGCCGCTCTCGATCCGATCGAAGCGCTGCGCTACGAGTGAGATTAACCACGAATGGACACGAAATAGGTGTAGCCACGCCGCTATGCGGCGTCCTTTTTTTGAAAGATCAGATCCTGACGGGCCACAGGCCCGTGGCTGCAACATCGTGCGGCTAGAAACGCTCCGGCACTTCCCAGCACAAAAAATTCGTGTTTATTCGCGTCTATTCGTGGTTAGAAATCTCGTATGTCTGAGAACAAGGGTTTCCAGGAATTGGTCGCGGACGCGAAAAAGAAGATCACGGAAATTTCGCCAACCGACGCTGTGTTAAAAGCCAAGAGCAGCGATACGGTGATCGTCGATGTTCGGGAGAAAGACGAATGGGACGAGGAACACATTCCCGACGCGGTCCATATGAGCCGTGGAATGGTCGAGCTTGAGGTCGAAGACAAATTTCCCGATCGCGACATGGCGATCATTTGCCATTGCGGCGGCGGCGGACGCTCCGCGCTCGCAGCCGAAAGTTTGCAAAAGATGGGCTACAAAAACGTCCGCTCGATGGCCGGCGGCTTCAAAGCCTGGAAAGCCGCTGGTTTACCGACAACGAAATAGTTGCTGCGATTGTGTGGTAAAAGAACTCGACTACGAAAAGGTCAAGAGATCACTCGGATTTTTAGTTGATCTATATTCCATGGAAGTTTCTAGATCCTGAAGTGCATCCAGTGCACGTGTTGGAGCGCTTTGAGAAAAAACGAATGGCGATGGCGCGACGCGGATTGATTGTTGCAATCGCAGACATGGTCGAGGGAACGCAAGATTTTTCGTCCGCACAAGTTCGCGAGGCGGATGCCGAGCTCAAAAAGATTGGCGCGTACACGCTTACGTTCCTGCGTTCGCAACTTAGAAGGCGCCGCAGCAAATAATTGTAGAGGCGCTTGTGCCAAGCGCCTGTTTATTCAATTCGGCGTTTGAGAACAAACGCCGCTACAACGCTTTTTATGTCATTCCGACCGAAGTGGAGGAATCTTTTACTATTTCTCTCGTGGTGAGCGTGGTAACCACGGAAATATTTAGAGATGTCTTCCCGCGGCCGCTGGACTGGACATGACAAAAGGTCGCGACGCGATCGCGTGTTGTAGCTGCCGATGTCCTCATCGGCAGATCTATTGAATTTCTGCCGCCAGAGACGGCGGCAGATACAAAATCATCCACCAACAGCTTGATAATGGCGGAGGCCGCGGTGCCACATCGCGCGGGCGACGAACCACGTTAGGAATAGCCAGCCGGTTTGGATCGCGAGCGCCTGCCATAGTTCCGGGCCTTTCAAGCGCTCTAGAAAAATCGCGACCGGACAAAACAGCTCGTAGTAAAACGGCGTCCATTTCAGCGCCGCCTGAATCCCCGCCGGCATGATGTCGATCGGAAACATTTGGCCGCCGAGGAAGTATTCGAACGAGTAAACGATGAACACGACGGTGGTGATTTCCAAGATCCAGAACGCCATCATCGCGAGCGAGTAGGTGATAAAGAACTGGATGAACGCCGCCATCATCGTGGACACGATTGCGAGGATGTAAGCCATCGGATCGTGCGGGAGCGCGACGTAGTTGTGGAAATAAAGAAAGATGACCGCGATCGGTGGCAGCGTGACAAAGGTGAAAACGAGCCGTCCGCTGCAAAAAATGCTGAACCGATAGGCGAGATAACTCATCGGCTTGGTCAGGAGCGCGTTGATCTGGCCTTCGCGAATGTCGGCCGCGATTTGCCATTCGTCTTCAGTTGGCGTGACCAGGTTGCTCACTAAAATCGTTAGCAAATAATAATAGATCATCGAGCCGTAGTCGTAGCCGTGAAGAGCGCCGCCGCGCTCTTTGAAGACCGCGCTCCACAGAAAAACAGTGCCGGCGAGCGGGATCAGACCGAAGGCAGCGCGCAGAAAATAATTCCAGCGATAAACGAACGTGTTCTGGAGCCCGATGTTGAAGACTGAAACGTACTTCTCGATCCTGCTCGCGCTCATGCGATAATTGTCATCGTAGTCGAAAAGAAGGTCCGCCAAAAACGCGAAATGACGCTAAAGCTGCAACATCAATTCAGATTTTTTTAGCGTCCGTTGGCGTATTTAGCGGTTAAATCTTCGGCTTCTCCGCAAGCTCGACCGCGAGATTGATCGCCGCGATCATGCTGTCAGAACGCGCGAGTCCTTTGCCCGCGATCTCAAATGCGGTGCCGTGATCGGGACTGGTGCGAGGAAACGGCAGACCTAGCGTGACATTCACGCCGTTATGAAACGCATGCAGTTTCAGCGGGATCAAACCCTGATCGTGATACATGCAAAGCACGGCATCGAATTCACCTTCGGCCGCGCGATGAAAAATCGTATCGGGTGAGTGCGGACCCGTGATTGTCGATCTTGCTCCACAACCTTTCTGAAGTTCAGCGATCGCCGGCGCGATGATGTCGATTTCTTCGCGGCCGATCTTTCCCGATTCGCCGGCGTGCGGATTTAATCCAGAGACGGCGATGCGAACTTGACTGCTTAAAGCAGTCGAGTTTTTGGTCGCTTTCCGGCGCTGCAAGAAGTCGGCAAGCAACAAACCAACGCGGACGATCTCAGTTTTTTTGAGCGCGCGCGGAACTTCGCTCAACGAAATATGCGCGGTCACGAGCGCGACCGTGATTTTTCCGCCGGTTAAACACATCGCGAAGTTTTCGACGCCACAGCGGTCGGCAAAAAACTCCGTTTGTCCAGGAAACTTGAACCCCGCTTCGTACATTCGCGCTTTGTGAATTGGTCCGGTCACGATTGCGTGTAACTCGCCGCGTCGCGCGCGCGTGACCGCTTCTTCGAGCGCAGCCGCGGCCGCACGAGCGGTTTCAATCGTCGGCGCGCCGGGTTTGCAATCGGGCCGCCGGCCGATGACGACGTAGTCGGCTGAATCCGGAACCCGTCCCGATTTCAACGCGAGATCGACAATCTCCGGTCCAATGCCGGCGCAATCACCCAGTGTGATTCCGATACGCGTTTGCATCGCTCATCTTCAACAAGAGCGTGCGTGCTAGCAAGCGGGCTTTGCCCGATGATACGAAGACTAACCGGAAGCGGAAGGGTGGACGTCGATCTTTGCGATCAACAACTCAGAAAGTTTTGATGAACGCCTTTGAGCGCAAACCTACGAGCCACTTTTCCTGCAAGTTTTGCGCTTCCTGCTGGATCAGTTTCTTTTCGATGTCGGCGCGCGCATCGGCGAGCGATTTGGTGTCGCCGCCGTGTTTGTCTTCGATTTTGAGAATGTAGTAGTTGCCGCTGAACTCGATGACCTTGCTGATTTTGCCCGGCTCGAGACTGAAGGCCGCTTTTTCGAGCGGGGCGGCCAGCGTTTTGCGCTCGACCCAGCCCCAATCTCCGCCGTGTTCGCGGGTGCTGTCCTCGGAATAAAGCTGCGCCATGCGTTCGAACTCGGCGCCGTTGACGAGCTTGCCGAAAATTTCATCGGCCATCGCCTTTTGAGCGGCGGCGTTGCCGTCACTCGCGTGGCTCGGGATCATGATTAGCCGCAATTTAATTTGCGCTTTGCTGGTGAATTCGTCGCGGTGCGCCTTGTAATATTCTTCCACTTTCGCGGGCGAAGCGATGACGTTGAGCTTGACGTTTTTGCTCCGCATCGCCTGGACGATCATCTTTTCCATCTCCATCTTTTTGAATTCACCCATGCTGTAGTTCTGGGCCTCGAGCGTTTTGATGAACGTGTTGCGGTCGCCTCCGAAATCGGTGCGGACGATGTCGTGCATCCGTTCTTCGACAAAGTGGTCCGGAATTTGGTAGTTCTCCTTTTTGAACGCCTGAAGAATCAGCTGGCGATCGATCAAATCCTGAAGCGCGGCCTGGCGCGCTTCCTTAACTTTTTGGATCAGCTCATCGCCGCTGAATTGAGCGCGCAATAATTTTTCTCGCGGCCCGACCAGGCCGCGCACTTGAGAGAAAGTGATAACTTCGCCGTTCACGACCGCCGCGACGCCATCGACGACTTCCGGGTCCCCCGCGGCATAAGCAGCGTGGCAAATGGGCGAGAAATTCAGCACGCAGGCTGAGATCAGTGCGATGAGAATTTGCCGCATCATGTAAATTTTTTCGTTAGCTCCAAAATTTCCCCGAGATGCGCTCGTTTCGCAACTAAACGGGGGAATTTGCCGTCGACAAGTATAAATTCGCCCCGCCGGGTCAGCATCAATTTACGCTCGCGCGCCTCCACGCGAGTGATGCCGGCTTTGGCGGCGGCGAGCTTGATTTCGGCGAGAAGAAACAGATTGTCAACCGCTTCCGGAAACTTCCCGAACCGGTCGCGCCACTCGCGCCGAACGCGGTCGAGCTGATCGCGGGTGCTGATCCCCGCGATCTCTCTATAAGCTTTGATGCGCAATCCAGTGTCGCTGATGTAATTGGCTGGAACGAACGCCGGAATCCGTTGCTCGGGACCGAGCTGAGCGAACTCGGCTTCGTTGGTGGCCACGAAATCAATTCGAAGATCGACATCGAGCCGCGGCTGAAATTTTCGGCCCTTCAATTGCGAGACGGCTTGTTTGAGCAACTGACAATAAAGGTCGAAACCGATGGCCATGATATGGCCGCTCTGCGCCGTGCCGAGAATGCTCCCGGCACCGCGAATTTCGAGATCGCGCATGGCGATGCGAAAACCGGCGCCGAGTGAGCTGTATTGTTTGATCGCGTTGATTCGTTTGCGCGCCGCGCCAATGGTCATCATTTCGCGCGGCAAAAGGAGGTAGGCGTAAGCTTTGTGTTCGGCGCGGCCGACGCGGCCGCGGAGTTGATAAAGATCGGCCAGACCGAAGCGATCGGCGCGGTCGATGACGATCGTGTTCGCGTTCGGAATATCGAGGCCGCTCTCGATGATGGTGGTGCAGACGAGCACGTCGATTTTTCCGGCAACGAACCGCGCCATCACTTCTTCGAGCTCATCCGAATCCATTTGGCCATGGCCGATCTCAACGCGCGCTTGCGGGACAAGGTCGACAATTCTTTCCCGCACTCGCTCGATGGTTTGAACACGGTTGTGCAAAAAATAAACCTGGCCCTGCCGCTCCAGCTCGCGATCGATCGCGTCCCGAATGATGCGTTCATCGTAACCGCAAACAATTGTTTCCACCGGCAAACGGTTGAGCGGCGGCGTTTCGATGGTGGACATGTCTTTCACACCGACGAGCGAGAGATAAAGTGTGCGCGGAATCGGCGTGGCCGAAAGCGTCAGGACGTCGACGAGTTTGAAAAGCTCCTTGAATTTTTCTTTGTGCAAAACGCCGAAGCGCTGTTCTTCGTCGATCACGACCAGGCCAAGATCTTTGAAAATGACGTCGCCGGAAATGAGGCGATGCGTGCCGATGACAATGTCGATACCGCCCTGTCGAAGCAGTTCGAGAATTTTGCGCTGTTCACCTTGCGACCGGAACCGGCTGAGCATTTCAATTCGCACCGGGTAATCGAGCATCCGTTGACGAAAAACTTCGAAGTGTTGTTGCGCCAGCACAGTTGTCGGCGCGAGCACGGCGACTTGTCTGCCGTCCATGACCGCTTTGAACGCCGCGCGGATCGCTACTTCCGTTTTACCGAAGCCAACGTCACCGCAGATCAATCGGTCCATCGGCCGCGGCTGCTCCATGTCGATTTTGGCATCGATGATCGCCTTCATCTGGTCGGGGGTCTCGCGAAACGGAAATGAATGTTCGAACTCACGTTGCCATTTTGTGTCCGGGCCGAAGGCATGGCCGGGAACAGTTTCGCGCTCAGCCTGGACCGCCAGCATTTTGCCGGCGTAATCAAGAATGGACGAAACGGCATTCTTTTTCGCGCGCGCCCATTTTGCGTCGGCCAGCGAACTGAGGTTCGGCGATCGCTTGCCGACGCCAACATATCGCGAGACCAGATATGCCTGCTCCAGCGGGACGTAGAGCTTGGCCTCATTGGCAAATTCGAGCGCGAGCACTTCCTGCTCGCCATTGGTCGACGTCGGAATTCGGGTCAGACCGGCGAAACGAGCAACGCCGTGTTCGAGATGAACGACCAGATCGTCTTCGTTCAATTCGCTGAAATCGATTTGAGCGCGGTGGCGTTCGGCGTGATACAACCGCCTTCGCGCGTGCGGCGCGAAACGGCCGAACAATTCGGCGGCGGACAAAACAACCAGGTTTGCCGGTGGAAAACAAAAACCCCGCGCGAGCGTGCCGAGGACAAGATCGATTTCTCGCAATGCGTCGGCGCTGATCAGTTCGCGGAAACGCTCGATCTCGCCCTCGGTCTGGAAATAAACGATGATGTGCGCGTTATTTTCGCGCCACTCGTTCAGTCGTTTGATGAATTGATCGCGCTTCGCTTCAGCAAGCAGAAAATCGCCGACCGCGAACTCACCGATGTCGCAATCCGGAAACGCGCCACTGAAATCTTCGGGGCCACTTTCGATCCAGCTCTCGCTGATTTGAATTTGTGCGTCCGACTTTTCCTCCGGCTCGATCCCGATTGTGAGGTCTTCTTTGCCAATGTAATCACGAACAAATCCGGTTTGATCGTCCGCCGCGCCAAGCAAGATGTCGATCTGGCGCAGGTCGCCCACGGAGGTTTGGGTGTCGATGTCGAATTCGCGGAGCGATTCGACGTTATCGCCGAAGAACTCGAGCCGCACGGGCAGCGGCGCTTGCCACGAGTAAAGATCGACAATGCCGCCGCGGACGGCGAATTGGCCGCGAGTGGTAACCTGCGCCACGCGATCGTAACCAGCCGCGCTCAATTTTTCGAGCAACTGCTCCATGGTCGAGGCGCTGCCACGTTTGATTTCTAAAGTCGCGGCAGACACGGCGCCGCGCTTGGGCGCTGGTTGATCAAGACTCGCGCGAGTAGCGACGATGACGTGGGGACCAGGTTCGCTATCGATCTTCGCCAGAAGCGCGAGACGCTCGGCCGCGATTTCGGGATCGGGCAAAACGTTTTCGACCGCGGCGAATTCGGCTTCTGGCAAAAATTGCGCGCTCGGAAGCCAGTTCAGGATTGTTTCGTAAAACGAATCCTGGTCGCGCACACCCGGGCAAAGAATCCAGACCGCTTTCTGCACTCGGCGCGCGATAATCGCAGCCAGAAACGCCTGGGCTGGCGCGATGACGTGGGAAAATTTTACCGGCGCGCGTTTTGTCTCGATCTGTTCGAGCTTCCACGCAATCGGTTCAGATTGCGCGACACGCTCGAGCAATTCGCCGGATGTCGATCTTTCCACGGCGAACTTTCGCCGAAAGTGGCGAAGCTTCAAAAGATTGGAGGGAGACGCGCTGTGGTGTCCCCGAAGTTTTGGGCGCCGACAGCGCGGCCCCCTCCATTTTAATTCGTGATCGTGACCGGAGTACCGGTGGCAACCGATTTGAAGAAATTTTCGGCCATGAATTGCGGCATTCGGATACAACCGTGGGACGCAGGGTAGCCAGGAAGATATCCAGCGTGCATCCCGACACCGTCGACGATGCGCATAAAGTAAGGCATGGGGGCGCCTTTGAAATGCGTGCCCGGGGGTTTCTTGTCGTCAACCGAGACGTTCGGCATCACGACGTTTCCGGCATCGTCAACGAAGTCGCCGTATTTGGTTGAAACATGGTTGATGTCTTTTTGGATAATCGAGAAATGACCGGAGGGTGTATTCAAGCCTTCGCGTCCGGTCGAGAGCTGCGAAATTCCAACCAGCATTCCGTTTTTGTAAAAATAGGCTCGCTGTTCTTTGATGCTGATTTTCACCGACGGCTTGCCGCCAATGTGGTCGCCATCCCAATAGGAGACGCTGTCGGCCGGCGCGCCGGTAGTTGGAGCATTACCGTGAACGCCGCCCAGATATTGGGTCTGTCCCGAATAGCGGACGTCTTCCTCACAGCTGGTCACGATCAAACCCGACGACGTTGCGAAGAGTGATAAAAGACACAGCCGATAAAATGAAGAACGCATAAAAACTTTTCGGTCGAACCCTTCACCGATGGCGCATCCAAAGTCAAGAGGTGCGGCGTGGGCAGAACCGGCCAATTTCCGCCCTTTCCGCGGCTTGAATTGTGCTTTCTTCGAGGCAGCGTTTCGGCATGCCGACTTACGAGTATCACTGCCGGAAGTGCGATAAAAATTTTGAGATGTTTCAATCGATGCGCGACGAACCGCTTCAGGAATGTCCGAAGGACCTTTGCCGTCTCCCGAAATGGGGCCACGGCAAAGTGAAGCGTCTTCTTGGCACCGGCGCGGGGATTATTTTCAAAGGCTCCGGTTTTTACAGCACCGATTATCGGAGCAAAGCCTACCAGGAAGCGGCCAAGAAAGAAGCGCCCACCGCTCCAGTCGAAAAATCTGGCGCTGGCAAAGAATCGAAGACGTCGCCGGCGAAAACATCGACATCAGCCTCACCGAATAAACCGAAAAAGGAATTGGCTCCATGACAACAACAATGACGAGATTGGTTTGCGCGGAGTGCCGGCACGAAAACGAAGCCGAGCGTATCTACTGCCACAATTGTGGCGAGCGCCTTGACCGTTCTGTTGTGGCCGCGCAAAAAACGCAGGACCCGCAGGAAGAAGCGCGTCGGCGTTTGCAGAAAATGTTGGGACCGCCGAACAAGGCCCGGCAGAATTTCTTTGCGATCAGTAAACTGGCTTTAGCTGCCGCGGTCGTCGCCGCGCTGGTGGAAATCGCACTGCCGCCGGACCTTCCACCACCAACGAAAACTGCGCCGACACAAGTGGATCTCGATTTGGAAAACGCGGCTTCGTTTCAGAAGGCGGGCCCGTTGGAATATTCTCAAGATCAGATTAACGCTTATCTGGCCTACCGATTAGCGGGCAAGAAAAAGGCGCTGAACAAGCCGCTGCTCGATTTCGTGCGCGCGACCGCTTCTTTTCGCGAAGGAGCGTGCACGATGGCGATCGAACGCTCGCTCTTCGGTTATTCGATCTTCAGTCGCACATCGTATCGCATCGATACGGGCGCGGGGAAAATTTCGGCCACAAATGTCGGCGGCTGGATCGGCCGGCTGCCGGTTCATCCGGCGATTATGAGATTCGGCGACATCATTTTTGCCGATTTGTGGTCGGCGCTGGACCGCGAGCGCAAGTTGATCGGAAAAATGGGAGCAGTGAGCTTCCACGACGGCAGCGTTACGATTACGCCGCCGACTCGTTAAAACGGAAATGGCCGGGAGCCCGCCATTTCTCCATCGGACTCGCCGGCCAACCAACCAATCACTCAATCTGTTTTAGTTTTCGCTAATAACGGAAACCCATGTTCCGCAAAAGCTGTCCGCTGATCACGCCGTCCATCCGAAGACCATGGTCGCGTTCGTAAGCGCGAATAGCGTAATGCGTGCGCGGTCCCATCGCTCCATCGATCGCACCGTGATAGTAACCAGCTCGCGCCAGTCGCGATTGAACCTGGATCACAATTGATCCGTTTCCGTAGGTGTCGTACCCGGGCCGGTTATAACCGTAGTAGCCGTAGCTGTAGTCGTACGGGTAATAACTGGAGTAACCGTAGGGGTAATAGCCGTACCAGTACGGGTAGCCGAATCCAAATGAAACGGACGGGCCGTACGAGTAATACGGGTAGCCGTAGCCATAACCATATGAGCGGTACGGGTAGCTATATCCATATCTGCTGCCGCCTGCGTAAACTGTTCGGTTGCTAGCGGTCCCCGTTCGAGCCACGGCTGTATTTCCGCCGGTTGCGAAACTGCGAGTTCGGACCGCGGCGTTTCCGCCGGTTGTCATCGTTGTGGTCTGTTTTGCCGCCCGGACATTTGCTTTCGAGCCGGCTCGGTCATTCCCTGGGGCCGCTATTGCCAGCGACCCGGTCAAGATCAACCCTGTGACCACGCTTGTTAGTATGCGTTTTGTGTTCATAAGCCTGTTTTTCGTTCTAGAAATTAGACGTTACGAACAGCTCAGAGTTTCACTTTTTTTGCATAAAAATTTGGCAATCGTGCTCGCCACGGAGCGCGGCGGGCAACTATTCTCGCGAGAAACTGTTTGTGACCCCCGAAATTCGCCGAATTTTCCCGGCTGCTCTTCTTGGATTGTCGATTTTGGTGTTCGATTCAGTCGCCGCGACACCAATTGAGCGAAGCGTCAGTCCCTCCGGCCAATTCGTTATTTATGGCGGCGATGCGGCGTGGCGCGGGGCGGTCTCCGCTCTGGCGGAGCGCAGCAAAGCCAATCTGCTCGCTCTTTTGCAATGCCGCGATCAATGGGTCACCGCGAGTGTTATTAATTTGCAATCGCGGGCGCCGAATCTGCCGGAAATTCCAAGTGCTGCCTTGCGTCTTAGTCAAACCGGTTCCGGTTTGAAGCTACAACTCGATCTTGCCATTTCAGGGGAAATAAATTCCGCGGCGACGGAACGTGAACTTTTGCGCGCGATTCTGCTCGAAATGATTTATCGCAATCAAACCGCGATTGCACCGGGCGATGTTTATGTCGAGCCGCCGGGCTGGCTGGTGGAAGGTTTGCTGGCGCTGACGCCGAATCGTGATCGCGCATCGCTCATCAACGCGCTAGCGGTATCGGAGCGGATCACGCCGCTCGACGAATTTTTGCGCCAGCGGGTCGAATTACTCGAACCCGCCGGCCGATTGCTCTTTCGCGCGTATTCGTTCGCGCTGGTGCAATTGCTCATCGAAAGCCCGGATGGGCATGCGCGCCTCGGCCGTTACATCGACAATCTCTCGTTCGCGTCAAATGGTCCGCTGGCCGATTTGGAGGCGACATTTCCGCAACTCGCTGGAAGCGACGGAGAAATTTGGAGATCGAAGATTGCGGAGGTCAAGAGTTCAGGGCGCACCGATCTTCTGACTTTTTCGCAAACGGATGAAAAGCTCGTCGATCTTTTGCGGACAAAATTTCCGCGAGCCGACGATCGGGATAAATCCTTATTGTTCGAAGATCTTTGCCAAAGGAAGCCGACTCCGGCGCAGCGACTGGCTCTTCAAAAATTCAGTGAGCAATTGATGCTTCTGGCTGCGAACGGCAATCCGGTGCTGCACTCGGTCGTCCAGAATTATCAGCAACTCGCCGCCCAGCTTGCGCTCGGAAAAAATCGCCCCGTAGTTGCACGGCTGGCCGAATTGAAAATTTTGCGCGCAAAACTGTCCGCGCGAATGACTCAAGTGGACGATTACCTCAACTGGTTCGAGGCCACGCAACTGTCGACGCGGAGCGGTCTCTTTGAGGATTACCTCAACACTTCGAGCGGAGTCGTTCCTGCGACCGGGCACAGGAACGATGCGTATTCCGCCTATCTCGACGCGATGGAAGCGGAGTTCTAGGATTGTTCGCCACGGCGAATCCGTCCGGCGGCGGATCGATCTTGCGAGCAGTTGCTCATTCCGAAGTTTCTCATTAAGATAGTCGTCGCAGTTAAAGCTGCGCGTTTTTCTTGATGCAGAAGATTGGATTTGCCGAAGCCCTCGATTCGATCGTGGCGAGCGACCCGCGTTACCAGCGCGAGGCCTATGTCTTTTTGCGCGACTCGCTCGATTTCACAACCAAGCAGCAAAAGAAAGCGAAGGGGACAGCTGTGCGGCATGTCTCAGGACCGGAGTTACTCGAAGGGGTCAGGCAATACGCGCTCAAGGAATTTGGACCGATGGTGGTGACGGTCTTCGATAGCTGGGGGATTCATTCCTGCGAAGACATCGGTCACATGGTCTTCAATCTCATCGGCGCCGGAATTTTCGGCAAGACCGACGAAGATTCGATCCAAGATTTCAAGGCGGTTTACGATTTTCAGGACGCGTTCGTGAAGCCGTACGCTCCGGAAAAGAAAACTGAAATCCCCAAAAGTTTACCGGCGCCCAAAACTGTATGATGGGCGGAGCGCCGCGAATGGCGCTAGTTTGTGCAATCGCGTTTAGCATGGTGAACTGCTCTAAAGAAACTCAGCTGTCATCAACGACGAACGGCGAGAAATCCGATGTGATTTCTTTTCCGCCGAGCTCGGTGCAAAAATGGGTCCTGCCCGATGGTCTGACGCTGATCGTGCAAGAGGATCGGAGCGCCCCTGTGGCAAGTGTCCAGGCGTGGTGCGCCACCGGCAGCATTTACGAGGACGAGAAATTGGGCGCTGGTCTCTCGCACATTCTCGAGCACATGCTCTTCAAGGGAACCAAAACGCAATCGAGCAATGCGATCGCGCAAAAAATCCAGGACGTGGGCGGTTACATCAACGCTTACACTTCGTTCGATCGCACGGTTTTCTGGATCGACGTCCCGAAAGATGGAGTTCAGACGGCGCTCGCGATTTTGTCTGACGCGATGATGAATTCAACGCTGGCGCCGGAAGAATACGCCAAGGAACAGGAAGTCATTCGTCGCGAGTTCGCGATGGGCTATGACGATCCCGATCGTCAGGCTGGCTTGCTCCTTTTCGCGACCGCCTATCAGCGACATCCGTATCGGTTGCCTGTAATCGGTGAGATGGAAATTTATAATCAGCTCACCCAGGAGCAGGTGATGCAGTATTACAAATCGCGTTACGTCCCGAACAATCTCACCTTCATCGTGGTGGGCGATGTCGATGCAGAAAAAATTCACCAACAGCTGGCAGATTTTTTCAAAAGTTATCCGGAGAAATCGCTCAAGCCGGTGTTTGTTCCGGAAGAACCGCCGCAACTCGGCCGGCGCGAAGTTCATAACGAATTCGCGACCGAACTAAGCCGGCTGTCGTTGGCCTGGCACATTCCCGAAATCACCCACCCGGACGTTCCCGCGCTTGATCTACTTTCCAGCATTCTGGGTGAAGGACGCAGCTCGCGCTTGTATCGGCGTGTTCGGGAACAGACTGGCCTCGCCTTCAGCGTCACGGCCTTTTCCTACACACCAGGCGATCCCGGATTGCTCGGCGTGGACGCAACGGTCGATCCAAAGAAACGTGACGATGCCGAGAAGTTGATCTTGCAAATCATTGCCGAAGTGAAACAGGCCGGCGCGACCGCGGATGAATTGATGAAAGCGAAAAAAATGTCGCTCAGTCATCATCTCGATGCCCTCACGACAATGCGCGGCCAGGCATCCGATCTCGGAACAAACTGGTTGCTCACTCGGAACCTGAATTTCAGCCGCGATTATCTGGCGGCCATCCAAAAAGTAACCTTGGACGATATTCACCGCGTCGCCGCGAAATATCTAGTCGATCAAAACCTGACCGTTACGTCGCTGAATCCCAAAGGTTCCCTCGGGGCGAAAGAGGAAGTTTCAAAGCCGGCAGCGGTCGCCGAGATTCAGAAATTCGAGCTTTCCAACGGTCTGCGTTTGCTCGTGCGCGAAGATCCTCGCTTGCCGTTGGTTTCGATGAGCGCCGTTTTTCGAAGCGGTTTGCTGGCCGAAACTCAGGAGACGAATGGAATCACGCGTCTGATCGCTCGCGTTCTCCTCAAAGGCACAAAGACGCGCACCGCTGAGCAAATCGCGAATCAGATCGAAGCCATTGGCGGATCAATCTCGAGCGACGCCGGCAACAACAGCATGAGCGTCTCGGCTCATGTGATGAAACCGGACCTGAAGACCGGCGTCGATTTGTTGTCCGACGTTTTGCTGAACGCGAACTTTCCGGAAAACGCGGTCGCGCGCGAAAAAGAAGTTCAGATTGCCGGCATCAAACAGGAAGAGGAACAGTTGACGGCCGTCGCGCGCAACATTCTGCGGCAAGCGCTCTTTACCGATCATCCCTACGCTTTGCGCTCGAATGGCTCGCCCGAATCGGTCCAGCATCTCAGCCAAAAAGATCTGATCGGCTTTCGCGACAAGTATCTGGTCGCAAAAAACGGTGTGATCTCAGTTTTCGGAAACGTGAACGCGGCCGAAGTGAAACAACTTTTCGAGCAAGCTCTGGGCAAGATGAAGTCCGGCTCGCTCGCGTTGACCGATGCTCGCCCGCCCGCGACGATCCCCAAAACTGAGAATGTCGAAAGCAACAAGGAAAAAGCGCAGGGCGTGATCATGGTTGGCTATCGTGGCGTGGACATGTTCGACCAAGATCGCCATGCACTCGAGTTGATTGACGAGGCGAGCAGCGATCTCGGATCGCGCTTTTTCATTCGTATTCGCGAGCAAATGGGCCTGGCGTATTACGTCGGCGCCAGCCAGATGCAGGGACTGGTTCCCGGACTGTTCACGTTTTATCTCGGGACCGATCCCGAGAAGATCGAGCCGGTGAAAACGGCGTTGCTCGACGAGATTCGGAAACTGGCGAACGAAGGTCTGACCAACGAAGAGCTCACTCGCGCGAAAAAGAAATTGATTGGCCAACATCAAATCGCGATGCAGAGCAACGATTCGTTCGGTTATCAGTGCGCGTTGGACGAACTATACGGGCTTGGTTTCGACTATTACAAAAACCTCGAGCGCGACACGGAAGCGGTCACGCTCGATGAGACCAAGCGGGCGGCCGCAAAATATTTTCGCGATCAACCGTATGTTTTAGCTACGGTGCGACCACCGAAAAAGAAGTGACAAGTGACCAGTGACAAGTGACGAGGGCGTGAGGCTGTGCTAATAAAACTTATCACTCGTCACCCGTCACTCATCACTTCTTCTTATGGCTGAAGTCCAAACCAGCACCCAAACCGGCGAGTTGTCCCAGCGCTTCATCGAGTTCGTGATGATGCACGCGCAGAACGCCGCGCTCTTTCTCGGTCAGATTCCGAATCCGAAAACAGGCGAGGGCGAAGTGAATCTCGAGCTCGCGAAGATGTTCATCGATCAACTGGCGATGGTTCAGGAAAAAACGCGCGGCAATCTGACGAATGAAGAAGCGACGGTGCTGCGCAACACGCTCTCGAATTTGCAGATGGTTTACGTCGAAGTTGCGCAACAGACTCCCAAGGGCGCGGCGCAACCGGAGCAACCTCCCGCTGAAGAAAAGCCGGAAACATCCTCCTTCGCCGGGCCTGCGCCGGACAAGTCGGCAACGCCGGAGCAACCGCCAATCGCGCCATCGACCGAGTCCGAGTCAAAGAAAAAATTCACGAAGAGTTACGGCTCGTGAATTGAACAGAGTCACTCCGCGCGCCGTCGAAGCATAAGCTGCCGCCGATTCATCCACGGGCGGCGAACTTAATTACGTGCACGTTCGGGCAAAGAAGGGGAATGACGGCAACGGCGCGAAGATCGTGGCTGAAGCGATGGACGCAGCCGAAGAGGCCGGACTGCGTTACGTCGGCGACGATCGGCCCGGTTACATACGAAAATCGAAAGGCGACGATTTCGAGTGGCTCGATACGGAAGGGAAAGTCATTCGGGACGAGCAACGGCTTTTGCGGATGAAACGTCTGGCGATTCCGCCGGCGTGGGTCAACGTTTGGATTTGTCCCGCGCCTAACGGTCATATCCAGGCGACCGGTCGCGACGCGCGCGGTCGCAAACAATATCTTTACCACGAGCGCTGGCGCGAGGTTCGCGACGAAAACAAATACGATCGCATCATTAGTTTCGGCAAAGCGCTGCCGAAGATCCGCCGACGAATCGCGCGCGATTTGAAACTGCCGGGATTACCACGAAACAAGGTGCTGGCCACAGTCGTGCAGCTGCTCGAGCGGACGTTCATCCGTATCGGCAACGAAGAGTACGCGCGCGAAAACAAATCGTTTGGCCTGACCACGATGAAGGATCGACATGTTGAGGTAAAGGGCGCGAAACTGCGTTTTCGTTTTCGCGGCAAGAGCGGACGCGAGCATGAAGTGGATGTGACCGACGGGCATATCGCGAAAATTATTTCCAAACTGCAGGATTTGCCCGGCCAGGATTTGTTTCAGTACGTTGACGATGACGGCGAGATACGGGACATCACTTCGCAGGATGTGAACGAATATCTGCGCGAGATTACCGGCGAAGATTTCAGTGCGAAGGATTTTCGGACGTGGGCTGGAACGGTCCTGACCGCGATCGCGCTTAATGTGCAGGAAAAATTCGACACGCAGAAGCAGGCGAAATCGAATATCAATACTGCGATCAAGGCCGTGGCGAAGATTCTCGGCAACACCCCCGCGATTTGCCGGAAATGCTATGTCCATCCGGCAGTGCTCGGCACTTATCTCGACCAAAAATCGATCGATGGATTGAAGCAAATGACCGAAGACGCGCTGGAAAAGGAAGATGTCGATCTTCGCTCGAGCGAAGCCGCGGTCCTTAAGTTTTTGGAATCGCGGTTAACGAAAAAGGCCGCCTAACGATTTTCAGCGACCGCCGCCCGGAGTTGCGCTTGGCTTTGGCTTGGCGCTTTTGCGAACAGTGATTGTGGCTTCGCTGGAAGCGGGAGTCGGCGATTTCTCGGGATATTTTTTCGTGGTCGGGTAGATGAGTCGCCAGGGCTGACTTTTTATGGTCTCGCTGAATTCCTTGATGTTCTGACCAGTGGGTCCGAGATCGTTGACCGTTAATTTCAATTTCTCCGACGACGCGCGCAGATTTTGGAGTGTGATCTCGATGTTGTTGTTCTCGGTCAAACTGGTGCTGATTTTCTCGATGTTGTTGAGGGAATGGGAGAGCGCGCTGTCCGGTGCGGTCATGTCGGCGATGTGCTCGCCGAACAATTTGACCTGACTGAGCGCTTGATTGAGCTCCGAGTTTTCGTCGGTGATGTGGTTCAAGTTTTGCGCGGTCTGCTGGAGGTCTTTCATCGTGTTGGTGGCTTCGGCGGCGACGGGCTTGATCACCTCCAGCATTTGAGACGCTGCTTCGCTAAAGTCAGGCGTGCGTTGGCCGGCAAACATTTCGCCATCGCGCGCGCGCCCGGAAGCTTCAGTTCCTTGAGTGATGTCGATCGCCATGTCGCCAAGCAAACCCAGTTGCATCAAACGCGTCCGCGCGTCGCGATAGACAACTGCGTTGCGGTCGACCTGAACGTCGATGCGCGCTTCGTATTTTGGTTTTCCCGGCGTCGCGCTCGGAGTGGGACTCGTTTCCGGCGGAGCGAAAGCGGCGGCGGCCTCCTCAGCCCGACGTTCCTCTTCGCGCGATACGGGTGAAAATAATTTTTGGACCTGGCCAATCTTACGACCCGCGAGCATTACGACCGCGCCCTGTTTAATTCCGGCGGCGTTGTCGACGTAAATTTTGTAAGTAACGAGCGGCCGAAAAAGTCCCGGTGCGCCAAGCAAAACCAAAACAAAGACGAGCACGGCCACCGTTCCGACCACCAGCAGGCCGGTCATGATTTCATTTTTTTGCAATTGCATCTTGGCTTCCTTCGAGGATCGGACCTTCGGTGCTGCCGCTCAAGAACTGAGCGACGACTGGATTTTTGGATTGCTTGAATGTTTCTGGTTCAGCGTCTTCGATGATTTTTCCTTGATACAACATAGCCATTCGTGTGCCGATGCGAAATGCGCTGTCCATCTCATGGGTTACGATAATCGAGGTCACTTTGGATTTCTCGGTCAGGCTGATGATCAATTCGTCGATGACCGACGCAATCACGGGGTCGAGACCGGCGACCGGTTCGTCGAAAAGAATCAATTCCGGCTCGAGGACAAGGGCCCGCGCCAGACTCACGCGTTTTTTCATCCCGCCGCTTAGTTCCGACGGCGTCAAATTTTTCGCGTCTTTCATCCCGACAAGGTCCAGTTTTTCGTCCACGATCTTGTCGATCTCCTTGCGCGATTTGTCGGTGAGTTCCTCGAGCGGAAGCGCAACGTTGTCGCGCACGTTGCGCGAACTGAGCAGCGCTGAGTATTGATAAACCATTCCGATGTGCCGCCGCACCTGCTGCAGTTTGCGCCGCCGCAAACGCGTGATCTCGAATTGTTTAAAAGAAATTGAGCCGGCGTTCGGCTTTAATATTCCGAGAATCAGCCGCAGGATCGTGCTCTTGCCGCTGCCGCTTTGGCCCATGATGACAAGGCGCTGCTCGGGCTCGACCGAAAGCGAACACCCATCGAGCACTTTTTTGTCTTCGAACTGCATGTCCACGTCGCGCAGTTCGACCATGTGCGAGGGCTTCTCGCTCATGTCGGGAAAAAGTTCACGTAAACGAGGTTGTAGAGCGTATCAACGCCAATCACGACCGTGATCGCTGTGACAACGCTGGAAGTCGTCGCGGTGCCGACCCCGGCGGCGCCGCCTTTGACGTTCAAGCCGCGGTAACAAGCGATCGCCGCGATGAGCAAACCGAACATGAAGCTCTTGAACACGCCGGTGATGAGGTCGCGAATCAGGAGCGAGTCGCGGACAAGATCGAGAAAGTAAGGGAACGCGATGCTGAAATAAGCTTTCGAGATCAAGCTGCTGGCGAGGATCGCTGAGATATTCGAGACCGTGGAAAGGCACGGCATCAGAAAAAAGAGAGCGAGCATCCGCGGCGCGACCAGGAAACGCAGCGGCCCGATGCCTATCGCTTCGATCGCTTCCACTTCTTCGGAAACCTGCATCGTGCCTAACTCCGCGGTAAACGAAGCGCCGATTCGGGCGGCGAGCATGATACCGGTCATCAACGGACCGAGTTCTCGGGTGAAAGCGATGGATACCAAACCAGGAATCAGCCGTTCCGTCCCGAACCGTTGCAATTGGTAACCGGTTAGTAACGCCATCGTCAGACCGAGAAAAAATGAGACCAGCGCGACCAATGGGACCGACTCGACCCCGGCGCGCTCAGCGTGCCGAAAAAAACTGCTTGCCCGGAACGGCGCTCGCCCGTCGCGCAGACGCTCGATCGCTTCCTCGAACGTGTGCATGATGAACCAGAAGATGCTGCCCACTTCGCGCAGGAAATTCCAGAAGAGCTCTCCGATCTCCTGGAGCGCAATTACTGGCGCCGCGATCAGAACTTCTTCGGTCGAGTCTTGTTTTTGCTCAGCCATTTCCAGAGGGAAGCTGCCCCAGTTCAGGAAGGCGAAAAAGCGATTTCTTCTCGCTGGCGCAGCGCCGAAGCGCGGTCTACTTGTTCGAGGCGCAGGAAATTTATGTCGGCCCGATTCTTTCTGATTTGCGGACTGCTCGCGGTCGCGGCATTAGCTCAGGCGCAACAGTTCGGCAGAATGAGCTCGATGAAGGAAAATAAGATCGGATTAGTTGTTCACGGCGGCGCCGGAACGATGGAGCGCGGCAAAATGACGCCGGAACGCGAGAGCGAGTATCGCGCCGGTATTGAAAACGCGCTTCGGGCCGGTTGGGAAATTCTGCAGCATGGCGGGTCGAGTCTGGATGCGACCGAAGCGGCGGTGCGCACGTTCGAAGACGATCCGCTTTTCAACGCCGGTAAAGGCTCGGTGTTCTCGGCCGCCGGCATCAACGAAATGGACGCCGCGATCATGGACGGCAAGACGCTCAAAGCCGGCGCGGTTGCGGATATCCGGCACGTCAAAAACCCGATCAGCCTTGCCCGTTTGGTGATGGAAAAGTCGCCGCACGTTTTGATGAGCGGGGAAGGCGCAGAAGATTTTGCCAAAGCACACGGTGTCGAACTCGTCGATCAAAAATATTTTTTCACCCAGGAACGCTGGGACGCGCTCCAAAAAATAAAATCCGCTGAAAAGGCGGGCGCCAACGGCGACAAGAAGTTCATCATTACCGATCAGGATTTACACGGCACGGTCGGCGCCGTTGCTCTAGATCGAAATGGGAATTTGGCCGCGGCAACTTCCACCGGTGGGAAGACAAACAAACTGAGCGGACGCATTGGCGATACGCCGGTGATTGGCGCCGGCACTTACGCGAACAACGCGACTTGCGCCGTGTCCGGTACCGGCGACGGCGAATTTTTTATCATGGCCACCGCCGCGCACGATGTTTCGGCGCTGATGGAATATCGTCGCAAGACCGTGGAGGAAGCGGGTGTCGCGGTCATCGATAAAATCGCAAAACTGGGCGGGACCGGCGGCATGATCGCGATCGACAGAAACGGTAAGATCGCGCTCCCGTTCAATACTTCCGGGATGTATCGAGGATATGTCGATGCGAACGGAAAGTTCATCACCGAGATTTATCGCTGAAGTCGTTGTGGCGGTGCTTGTGTCAAGCACCGGACTAAAATAAACAGGCGCTTGGGACAAGCGCCTCTACAACATGCTACCACCTTTTTCCGTCACTATTCCTTGCTTCAACGAAGCCGAGCGGATCGGCGACACCGTTCACGTGACGCTCGATTATTTGTCAGCGGAAAGTTCGGATGCGGAATTGATCGTAGTCAACGACGGTTCGACCGATGCGACGTCGACCATTGTCCGCGAAGCTTTAGCGGGGGCAAGAATTCAAACCCGCTTGCTCGAGAATTTTCCTAACCGCGGAAAGGGCGCGGCCGTGCGGAGTGGATTGCTCGCTGCAACAAGACCGATCGGATTGTTTTTCGATGCTGATCTGTCCACGCCTCTGAGTGAGATCCCGAAAGTGATCGAGCCGATCGCAAACGGGGATGTCGATCTTGCGTTCGGTTCCCGCGCGCTCGATCGAAAGCTAATCGGCATCCGGCAGCCGTGGCGACGCGAGCAGGCCGGTCGCGTTTTCAATTTGATCGTGCGACTTGCGACTGGAATGCCGTTCTGGGACACGCAGTGCGGTTTCAAAGCTTTCCGACTTGATGTCTGCCGACCGATTCTGGAAAAGGCGCACACCATCGGCTTCGCGTTTGACGTCGAACTTCTTTTTCTTGCCCACCGCGCGGGATTGCGGCTCCGCGAAATTCCGGTGCGTTGGAACCATGCCGAAGGCAGCAAAGTCCGCGTGATTCACGACAGCCTGCGCATGCTGCGCGAAGTGATCGCGCTCCGAATAGCGTCATAATTGCCGGCGGCCCGGCTCTAATTTAGATTACGCACTCCGCTTTTTGCGGTCGTTCGTGTTTATGAAGTCGTTTCAATTTCATCCCGCCGTCGCACGGTGGTTCGAGCAAACGTTCGGATCGCCAACTGAACCGCAAACTCGCGGCTGGCCGGAAATTCAATCCGGGCGGCACGTTCTGATTTCCGCGCCGACCGGTTCGGGCAAAACGCTGGCCGCGTTTCTCGCGTCGCTCGACCTGTTGTTTCGCGAAGGTGTAGCGAGCGAACTGCCGGACGAAACGCAAATCGTTTACGTGTCGCCGCTCAAGGCGCTGAGCAACGACATTCGCAAGAACCTCCAGGAGCCGCTCGCGGGAATTCGCGCTTTGCTGCAGGAAAATGGCGCTCGCGAGATCGATGTTCGCGCGGAAGTTCGCACTGGGGACACGACCGCGGCACAACGCCAGGCTCTGATCAAAAAGCCGCCGCACATTCTCGTTACCACGCCGGAATCTTTATATCTCCTGCTCACGTCCGAATCGGGCCGAAAAATGTTGGCCACGGTCCGGACCGTCATTTTGGACGAGATCCACGCGGTCGTGGACGATCGCCGTGGCGCGCATCTCGCGCTTAGCATCGAGCGGCTGGCCGCGCTCACGAAGCGACCGCTCCAGCGTATCGGCTTATCCGCGACTCAAAAACCGATCGAAGAAGTCGCGCGATTTCTGGTTGGAACACGCAATGTCGATCAATCAGGAAATCCTGATTGCGCGATCATCGACATCGGGCATCGCCGCGAGCTCGATCTGGCAATCGAGATTCCGAAGTCGCCGCTCGAAGCGGTGATGTCGAATGAAATTTGGGAGGAAGTTTACAGTCGTCTCGCCGAATTAATTCAGGCGCACCGGACGACGTTGGTTTTTGTGAACACGCGCCGAATGGCTGAGCGGGTCACGCATCACTTGAGCGAGCTTCTCGGCGCGGACGCGGTCACTTCGCATCATGGAAGTTTGTCCGCGAAATTGCGGCTCACCGCGGAAGACCGGTTGAAACGGGGTGAGTTGAGAGCGCTCGTCGCGACGGCGTCGCTTGAACTTGGGATCGACATCGGCTCGGTCGATCTCGTCTGCCAACTCGGCACGACCCGTTCGATCGCGACATTGCTCCAGCGCGTTGGTCGCGCGGAACATAAACGCGAAGGTTTGCCCAAGGGCCGAATCTTCCCATTGAGCCGGGATGAGCTGGTTGAGTGCGCCGCCTTGTTGCGATGCGTTCGGCGCGGCGAACTCGATCGTTTGCTGATCCCGGAAGAGCCGTTGGACGTCCTGGCCCAACAAATTGTCGCTGCGACTTCCGGCGAAGATTGGGATGAAAGTGAACTTTTCGAATTGGTCCGCGCCGCGTGGCCTTACCGAAATCTGACCCGCGAAGAGTTCGACAGCGTTGTGAAAATGTTGGCCGAAGGTTTCAGCACGAAGCGCGGCCGGCGCGCTGCCTTGATTCACCACGATGCGGTTAATCATCGGCTGCGTGGCCGTCGCGGCGCGCGATTGACCGCGCTTACTTCCGGCGGCGCGATTCCAGACAACGCCGATTACCGCGTGGTTCTCGAACCTTCAGAAACCTTTGTCGGCACCGTGAACGAAGATTTCGCCGTTGAAAGTCTGGCCGGCGATATTTTCCAACTCGGTAACGCGTCGTGGCGGATCTTGCGCGTGAGCTCCGGCGTCGTCCGGGTCGAAGACGCAAAAGGCCAGCCGCCCGGAATCCCGTTCTGGCTCGGTGAAGCGCCTGCGCGCACATCCGAACTTTCGCAGGCGGTATCCAGTTTCCGCGACGAGATCGAACAATTGCTCGGCGAAGGAGGAAACGTTCGCGATTGGCTTGTGTCCGAAATGAAGTTGCCGTCAGAAGCCGCCCAACAAATCGCCGATTATTTCGCGGATACCTACCGCGCGCTCGGCGCAATTCCTTCGCAAAAAACTCTCGTGATGGAGCGATTCTTCGATGAATCGGGCGGGATGCAGCTGGTTTTGCATTCGCCGTTCGGCAATCGAATCAATCGCGCCTGGGGCCTCGCGCTGCGAAAGCGCTTTTGTCGATCTTTCAATTTCGAGCTCCAGGCCGCCGCCACCGATGATTCGATCGTCATTTCGCTCGGGACGCAGCACTCGTTTCCGCTCGATGAAGTTTTCCGGTATCTCAACTCGAAGACTGTCCGCGATCTTTTGGTCCAGGCGTTGTTGGACGCGCCGATGTTTACGATTCGCTGGCGCTGGAACGCAACACGATCGCTGGCGGTTCCACGATTTCGTGGCGGATCAAAACTCGCCGCACCGCTGCAGCGAATGGAATCTGAAAATTTGCTCGCCGCAGTTTTTCCCGATCAACTCGCCTGCCTGGAACACATCGTTGGCGACCGCGAGATTCCGGATCATCCGCTGGTCAAGCAAACGATCGACGATTGCCTCACCGAAGCGATGGACATCGCTGGTTTGGAAGAAGTGCTGGACAAGATCGACAATGGCGAGATTCGCTGCATCGCACGCGATTTGCCGGAGCCGTCGCCGATGGCGTCGGAAATCTTAAATGCGCGGCCATACGCGTTTTTGGACAATGCACCGTTGGAAGAACGTCGCACCCAGGCCGTTTACACTCGTCGCGCGTCGGAAAGAAACGGCAGCGACGGTCTCGGCATCCTCGATTCAGGGGCGATCGATAAAGTGCAGCGCGAAGCGTGGCCGGAAGCTACAAATGCCGACGAATTGCACGACGCGCTGATGCTGCTCGCGGCCATGACGCGCGATGAAGTGCAACGAACAGTTCATCATGAAGCGAACGGCGCCGGAGCAGAGCAGTTGCTAAACGAATTGGTCACGGCCAGGCGTGCGACTCAATTGCGCACCGGCGCGAAAACATTTTGGGTCACGGCCGAGCGTTTACCGATGCTGCAAACAATTTATCCGGACGGCAGGCTCGAACCCGAATTGGTCGCACCGGAATCCGTCCGGCGAGAAAGTTGGGAACGATCGAATGCGATTCGCGAGCTCCTTCGCGGACGAATGGAAGTTTCCGGCCCGATTATGGTAGCTAAGCTCGAAAACATTCTGGATCTCTCGCGATCAGAAATCGATGGCGCGTTGCTCGCGCTTGAAGGCGAAGGCTTTGTTCTTCGCGGAAAATTTCATGCGGACGCGGCGGAACAGGAATGGTGCGATCGCCGCCTGCTCGCGCGAATTCATCGACTCACAATTGATCGGTTGCGCGCGGAAATTCAGCCGGTTTCAGCGCAGGATTTTTATCGGTTTCTTTTCGCGTGGCAGCGGACTGACGCTGAGCATCGCGTTGAAGGTTGCGAAGGCTTGCAATCCGTCTTGGAGCAACTCGATGGGTGCGAGTTGCCGCTGGCGTCGTGGGAGTCCGCCGTTTTAGGCGCCCGCGTTTGCGATTACGATCCGGAATGGCTCGATCGACTTTGCTTTTCCGGCCGTGTCGGCTGGGCGCGTTTGAGCTCACCGCAACATCCGAATGCGCGCGCGACCGCGCCGCTGCGGACCAGTCCGATTGCAATCTATCAACGCGAAAATCTCGACGACTGGCTTCGTCTGGCGCCGACAAGATCGACAACGGAGCCGGCGGCAGCCGAGCGACGTGGACGGGCAAGCCCGCGAGGGTTTGTCAACGGGGACGCGAGCAAATCAATCGAGCTTTCGGCGGTCGCTCAAGCGGTGCGCGACGCGCTCGCTAATGGTGGCGCGCTGTTTTTTAGCGAACTGGTCCGAAGAACCGCTTTGCTTCCGTCGCAAGTTGAAGAAGCGCTTTCCGAGCTGGCGGCTTTAGGTTTTGTCACCTCCGACAGTTTTGACGGCTTGCGCGCGTTGCTCGTTCCCTCGAACAAACGGCCCACGTTTGGACGCAACGAAGGCAAGCGTCGCCGCAAAACAAATCTGGCCAGCATTGAATTCGCCGGACGTTGGTCTTTGATCAGAAAGGAACCAGCGCTTGAATCCAACGGCGCGGATTCCGCTGCCCGCGACGCGGCTGTCGAAAAATTTGCGCGCGTGCTGTTGCGACGTTACGGCGTGGTATTTCGTCGCTTGCTCGAGCGCGAAAGTTTGAGTGTCAGCTGGTACGAATTAGGTCGCGTCTATCGAAGATTGGAAGCGCGTGGCGAAATTCGGGGCGGATATTTCATCGCCGGCACGAGCGGCGAGCAGTTCGCGCTGCCCGAAGCGATCGGTTTGTTGCGATCGATCCGCAAGACTGCACCGAGTTCCGAGTTAATCACGCTAAGCGCAGCCGACCCTTTGAACTTGCAGGGAATTCTCACGCCCGGACCGCGAGTCGCGGCGTTCACTGCTAACCGCGTTCTCTTCTGTGGCGGTTTACCGGTCGGTGCCCTGGAAGGCCGCGAAATTCACAGACTCGCCGACAATTCCGTTTCGCATTCGGAAATGGAGACCGCGCTTAAAGTGGGGCGACTGCGGCCGTCGCTGCGGCCGTACTATAAATGATCACTACGCGGATTGCGTTGTAGTTGCCGCCGTCATTGGCGGCAGGAATTATCACTCTGTCCGTTTCTGCCGACGAGGACATCGGCAGCTACAATTATTTCTTAACGATCTCGGCGTTCTCGAGCATTGCGATACCGCCGCGATCGGCTGCCTTGCCTTTCAGCGTGATCGTTTTGCCGCAGTACTCGGCGAGTTCATCGTTCATCGGTTTATGTTCGCCGACCACCAGGTACGCTTTGCCGTCACTGACGATCCCGACCGGCCCGCCGTTCTTGATGCATTTCGCGCCGCACGATTTCCCGTGCTCTTCGCCAACCGCATTATGATCGACATAGCACATCATGTCGACGATCTCACCGGTCACGGTTTTTTCGGCCGATGCGCCCGGATTTTCCTTTGCGTGTTCGGCTGGATCATGCGCGAGCGCGAGCGGTGCGGTAGCAAATGAAGCAATCACAACAACCGCAAAGATTGTTTTCAAAGTTTTCAAGCGTGTTGAATTAAACATGAATTATTTTCGGCCTTTCTTGCCCTCAATCAAATCGGCGAACTGCGAAAAGAAATAAGACGCGTCGTGCGGACCCGGCGCAGCTTCGGGGTGATACTGGACACTGAAGATTGGCAATTCCTTGTGACGCATTCCTTCGACGGTGTTGTCGTTTAAATTGATGTGGCTCACCTCGACATTTTTCGGAAGGGACTCCGGATCGACCGCGAAACCGTGGTTCTGCGCCGTAATCGCGACCTTGCCGCTCCGTAAATCCTTGACCGGTTGGTTGGCGCCGCGATGTCCGAATTTTAATTTGAATGTCGATCCGCCGAAAGCGAAGCCGAGAATTTGATGGCCGAGACAGATTCCAAAGATCGGCTTCTGGCCCATGAAATCGGCGACGGTCTTGTGGGCGTAGGGCAACGCCGAAGGATCGCCCGGACCATTTGAAAGAAAAATTCCGTCCGGATTGAGAGCGAGCGCCTGCTCCGCCTTCGTTGATGCGGGGACGACGGTGACGCCGAAACCTTTTTGCCGCAGCAGTCGCAAGATATTTTGTTTGATGCCGTAGTCGTAAGCCACAACCCGAAACCGGATTGGCGGCAATTTCGGTTTGCTGTAACCGTCGCCGTTCACGATCGACCACGGCTGGCTCAACTTATCGTCCGGGTCCCATTGGTAGATTTCCGGGGTCGAAACTTCGCGGACGTAATCCATTCCGATCACGCCTTCGCCCTCGACTGCGCGTTGCACCGCCTGTTCGATCGGCATCTCCTCAGTCGTCAGGCACGCCTTCATTGCGCCGCGGGTGCGCAAATGCCGGGTCAGCGCGCGAGTGTCGATTCCCTGAACGCCGGGGATTTCCCATTTTTTCAAATATTCGTCGAGCGACATTTCCGAGCGCCAGTTGCTCGGCGCTTCGCTGAGTTCTTCGATGACGAACCCGCGCACGTGCGGTGATTGGCTTTCCTGATCGAGCGAATTGGTCCCGTAATTTCCGATCAACGGATAAGTCATGGTCACGATCTGGCCGCGATAGGAAGGATCGGTCAGGACTTCCTGGTAACCGGTCATGGCGGTGTTGAAACAGATTTCGCCGACCCGTGTGCCGGCTGCGCCAAATGATTCGCCCTCGAAATATTTTCCGTCCTCGAGGGCGAGCAGGGCGCGCATCGCGGGTGATTGTCGATCTTAACGAGCGAATTTCAAATCGCCGCGCCAAAAAAATGCCCGAATCGAAAATTTCGACTCGGGCATTCCCAAAATTTTACCCCACAGGTGCCGTTCAGGTGAATCTCCCGTTCCCTTTCGGTAAACGGCGGATGACCGTCGCTGCGGAATCTGACTTCCAATAAAGGCCTGTCATTCTCCGCACCAACCAAGCCTCCTATATTTCGTCAACTATCGGTTCGGGGACGTCACCTCAATCTCGAACATCGCAGGGTAAATTCGAAAGCCGCTGGTTGAGAGTTGAGTGGAAAGCACTGGTTTCCTTCCCAACCCTCAACAAGCGGCTCTCACTCTCAAAGAACTACTCGCGCAATTCTGCGCCGAGGTCGCGCTGCAATCGCTCGCGAATTTTCGCGTGCGCCGCACTCACTTCCTCACTTGTCAGTGTGCGACTCCGGTCTCGATATGTCAATCGATATGCGAGCGACTTTCGTGCTTCGCCGACATCGGTTGTGAACAAGTCGAACAATTCCACGCTTTCGAGTAGCGCCTCCTTCGGCCGCTCGATCGTGCGCAAAATTTTCTCATGCGACATTTCTTCCGGCACAATCATCGCAATGTCGCGGGTGATTGATGGATAGCGGTCGAGCTCGCGAAACTTTTTCGCTGATTCGCCAACGACTAGAAGAAGATCGGCATGCAGCTCGGCGATGAGCACGGAACCGGGCGCGCTCGATTTAGCCGCCGAAAGTTGTCCGCCAAAGCCAACCATGCGGTCGCCGGACCGGATCTCGACCGCGAGCGCGAGATCAGGAAATTTCCCGGTCCGAAACGACAGATTTGGAACGACGCACTCCAGCGCGCCTTTGAGATCGAACAGATCGAGGCGGCGATTAGGTTGGGAGCGCCAATCTCGCTCCCGGGCGACGTTTCCCCACAGCAAAACGCCGAGATGGCGTTCTTCTTTTCCCGATGGCGGAATGAAAGTGCGCCCAATTTCGAAAATCGCGACGCGTTCTGCGCCCGCGCGGATGTTCCGATCGAGAACGGGCAACAGACCCGCCAGGATGCTCGGCCGTAATGCGACAGCATCTTCGCTCAGCGGATTTCGCAATTCGATTGCGCCTTCGCTGAAAGCGAAGCGTTCGCGCGGAAGCAATTTTGAAGTGCGGACTTCATTCAAGTCGGACGCTGCGAGGTGGCTGCGCCAGGCGGATTCGAAATCGTGAGCGTGATCAGCCACACTCGAAGGCGAATAACGGCCGCGCTCTGCACCGGGAATGCGATCCACGCCGTAGGCGCGGACAACTTCTTCAATAAGATCGACATCGCGCTGCAAATCGCGGCGGTAACTTGGGATTCTCCACTTCGTGATTTTTGCGGCGCTGGTTTTCTTCAAACCAAAGCCGGTGAGAATTTCGTCGATTTGCTTCGGCTTGATCGCGATCCCAACCACGCGATCGCATTTTTCGTAGGTCAGTGAAACGTCGGCCGGATTCGCGGGAATTTTACCGGCAATGTGAATTTCTTTCGCGGGAGCACCTCCAGCAATTTCAAAAATTAGTTGTGTCGCTCGCGCTGACGCGCGCAAGACCATTTCGGGATCGACCCCGCGCTCGAATCGATAACTGGCGTCGCTCGGTAAATTAAGATTGCGCGCGGTCCGCCGAACACTCGCCGGCAAGAAGTAAGCAGCCTCGAGCAGAATGTTTTTGGTCGATTCACTCACGCCGGTTTCTTCGCCACCCATTACGCCCCCGATTCCAACAGCGCGCTCTTGATCGGCTACCACGCAATTGTTCGGCTTGAGCGAATATGTCTTTCCATCAAGCGCGAGAAATTTTTCTCCGTCGCGCGCGAGCCGCACGTTGATGTCGCCTCTCAATTTATCGGCGTCGAACGCATGTGTCGGCTGGCCAAGCTCGAGCATCACGAAGTTCGAGATATCGACGATGTTATTGATCGATCGAATCCCGACGCTCTCGATCTTCGCGCGCAACCATTGGGGGCTGGGCCCGACCTGCACGTTGTCGATCTTGCGCGCGGAGAGAAACGGACATTCGCGCGTCGCGCTGATCGTCACACCAGTTTTCTTGGTGGAAATTTTTGCGTCGCGCGGCGTCGCTTTGAGTTTCTTTCCAGTCAAAGCGGCGATTTCGCGGGCGAGACCGTAATGACTCAGCAAATCGCCGCGATTGGGCGTGACTTCGACATCGAGAATGGTGTCGCTCGGGAAAAGATTTGAAATTGGCGCGCCGACTCTTGCTTCGGGAGACAAAATTAAAAGACCGGCTGCATCTGAGCCGAGCCCGAGCTCGATCGCGCTGCAAAGCATTCCTTCGCTTTCCACGCCACGCAGTTTGCTTTTTCGAATTTCAGTTCCGTTCGGCAACTTTGCGCCCGGAAGCGCGAGCGGAACTTTGTCGCCCACTTTGTAATTGGTCGCGCCACAAACGATTTGGCGTTTGGTTCCGCTGCCGTCGTTCACTTCGCAAACCGTGAGACGATCCGCATTTGGATGCCGCGACGACGCGGTGACCTGCGACACGATCACGTTGTCGATCTTCGCGCCGCGCGTTTCGATATTTTCAGTCTCTACACCGGCGCGCGTGAGCAACTCCGCGATCTCTTCCGCGTTTTTTGGAAGATCGACAAATTCGCGCAGCCAGTTAACAGAAAATTTCATATCTGGGGAGCGCACGCGCCCCGCGTGCTGTTTCCGGCGCCCTCGCCGGAAACCTCTCTGTGTAAATCAGTCCGTTCGGCGAGGCGCCGAACGGTGCACGCGAGGGCGCGTGCGCTCCCCAGACTAAAGAAGTTCGTCTTCACGCAAATTGTCTTAAGAAGCGCAAATCGTTTTGCGCAAACAAGCGGAGGTCGGGGATGTCGAACAAGATCATGGCCAGCCGGTCCATGCCGAGGCCGAAGGCGTAGCCGCTCCATTTCTCCGGATCGTAAGCTTTGTCGCCGCGCGCTTTGTTGACCTGCTCGAAAACGGCGGGATGCACCACGCCCGAACCGGCGACTTCAATCCATTGCTCTCCCTTCTTAAGCGCTTTTGATTTCACGTAAACCTCGAGGCTGGGCTCGGTGAAGGGGAAGAAGTGGGGGCGAAATTGCACCTGCGTGTCCGCGCCGAACAATTCGTGCATGAAGAATTCGAGCGCGCCCTTCAAATCCGCGACGCTGACATCTTTGTCGACATAAAGTCCTTCGATCTGATGGAACTGCGCGGCGTGTGTCGCATCGATTTCCTCGTTGCGGTAAGCAGCACCGGGTGAGATAACACGAATCGGCGGCGGCGTTGATTCCATCGTGCGGATTTGCACGGTCGAGGTGTGCGTGCGCAAAAGGCGTCCATCCGGCAAATAAAATGTGTCCTGCTCAGTGCGGGCCGGATGTTCAGGCGGCGTGTTCAGCGCGTCGAAACAATGCCATTCGTCTTCAATGTCGGGCCCATCCGCGAGTGCGAATCCCATTCTCCGAAAAATTTCGATCGAGCGCTCCCACATTTGGGTGAGCGGATGAAGCGCACCGATCTCGTGCGGCGTTCCGGGAAGTGAGATGTCGATCTTTCCAAGCGATGCCGATTCCTTTTGCAAACGAAATTGTTGCGCGCGCAGGTCGATCGCCGCGGTGACAGCGTTCCGGACTTCGTTGAGCAGTTTGCCGACGATTGGCTTTTCTTCCTTGGAGAGCGTTTTCATCTGCTCGCCCCAGGCTGAAATGCTGCCGTTGCGCCCGAGATATTTTACCCGCGCGGCTTCGAGCGTTTGCTCGTCAACGGCGACGGCTATTTCCGCCGATGCGGCCGTTCGAAGATCTTCAAGTGGATGCGACATGAAACAGCAAACGTTGAACGCTCAACGTCCAACGTTCAATTGAAAGATACTGTAGCGGCGCTCTGCCAGCGCCGTCGGCGGCATAGACCGCCGCTACAGGGAAAAAGGAATCTACGCCGCTTTCTTCTTCGACTTTGATTTGTCTTCCAGCGCGCTCTTGGCTTGATCGACAATCGATTTGAACGCGTTCTCGTCGCTGACGGCGAGATCGGCCAGGACTTTGCGATCGAGTCCGATGCCGGCCGCTTTCAATCCTTCGGCGAACCGGCTGTAAGTTAATCCGTTGGCGCGGGCGGCCGCGTTGAGCCGTTGGATCCACAAGTAACGGAAAGTGCGCTTGCGGGTTTTGCGGTCGCGATAGGCCCAATATTTGCCTTTCATCGTCGCGTCTTTGGCGTAACGGAAAAGTTTTGATCGGCGACCGCGATAACCTTTGGCGGATTTGATGACGCGTTTGCGTCGCGCACGGCTGGCCGGCGCGTTAGTGGCTCTTGGCATTTTTGTTGTGCCCCGAATTACTCCGGGACTCCTCGTTCAGCGCGCTGTTTTTTAATTATCGATCTTTCCGACCTCGCTCGCTGATTAGTCCCGCGGCGCGGGACAGGTGGAAAGATGTTCCGAATCTTCGGAGCGCGAAAGGTAGCGGGAAAATGACGAATGTCGAATGACGAATGACGAAATGAGACCAGCGCGCGTGCCTTTGATCCTTCGTCATTGGTCATTCGTGCTTCGTCATTTCGCATTCTTTGGTAGAATGCGTTCGTGCATTGGCTCGGCCGACATCGCTTGTCGATCCTCGCGGGCATTTGTGCCTTCGTCACCGTCGCAGTGGTGGCGCTGCATTTCGCCGTCGGCGTTCCCTTTCTCTCAGTGGTGTGGAGTAGTCAGCAGGCCTACGAAGATGTTCTGCGGCGGGAAGGCCGGAAAACAAAAACACATCAGGATTTTGTTTTCATTGGGATCGATCAGGAATCGCTCAAGTTGACGGCGGTTGGTCCGGAGGAAATTAAAAACAATCGCGCATTTCAATTGATGACCGAGCGGCCGTTTCCGTGGTCGCGCGAAATTTGGGCGCTCCTGCTCGAACGGTTAGCAAACGCCGGCGCCCGCGTGGTCATGTTCGACGTGGTTTTCGACAAACCGAACGATGGCGATCCGGCGTTTCATGCCGCGCTTGACCGGTATCGCGACAAGGTTGTGCTCGGCGCGAACTTTGATTTTTCGGGACTGCACGAGACTGGCGGTTCGGCGATCCAGGTTTCGCCAAACACGTCGTTGATTCCGGCGCCGCAAATGAAAGACGATCGCGTCGGCTATGTCGTATTTTTTCCGGATCAAATCGACGCAAAAATCCGATCAGCGCGTTACACGATCACCGATTCGCAACTTGCGAACCAATTGCCGGCGGCGGCTGAGGAGCAGTATCTATCGCTCAGTGGTCGCGCCCTCGAAAAGATCGGACGATCGGAGGACTTGCCGGGCGATTTGCGGGCGCATCTGATCCGTTTCAGCGCCGCAACCGCCTACGAGGCGCAGCCGCTCTGGAAAATTCTCGCGGACAAAGAGTGGCACGCGAATTATCAGGACGGCGCGTTTTTCAAAGACAAGATCGTGATGGTGGGTCCGTCCGCACAGATTCAACACGATTTTGTGCCGACGCCGATTGATGAAAACATGCACGGCCCGGTGCTGCATTTGCACGCGCTCGCGGCGGCGTTGAACCACGAATTTCTCTACGACACGCCGATCGCGGTCGATTTTGCCACGATCATCGTCGGCGGAATCTTGTCCTGGATCGTGGTCGCATTTCTTCGCCGGCCATTTCTTTGCTTGCTCACACTGCTGGCAGTTAGCGGCGCGTATCTCGGCCTTTCGCGCGTCCTTTATGACACGAAAGGTGTGTTCATCATGGTGGTGCCGACGCTGAGCGCGTTCCTCGGAAGTGGGCTATTGGGACTCGGTTTTGAATACACCCTCGAGCGATTGGAGAAATTGCGCACCCGTCGCACGCTTGAGCGTTACGTTTCGAAAAATCTGGTCAAAGAAATTCTCGATAACCCGGGTGGCTATTACAACTCGATGCTCGGGGCGCGCAAACCGGTCACCGTACTCTTTTCGGACCTGGTTGGATTTACGAACTTGTCGGAAAAGGCCGACCCGGCTGCGCTCGTCGCGCAGCTCAATCGTTATCTCAGCGGCATGGTGCCGATGGTGTTCGATAATGGCGGGACGCTCGATAAATTCATTGGCGACGCGATCATGGCGGTTTGGGGAAACGTGAGCAGCCACGGCGCGGCGGAAGATGCGAAAGCCGCGGTCCGAGCGGCGCTCGGAATGCGCCGTGAAATGCCAAAATTAAATGCGGCCTGGCGGGCTGAGGGAATACAACCGCTCGCGTTCGGCATTGGCATCAATCATGGCGAGGCCATTGTTGGCAACATCGGTTCCTACGAGCCGCACGAGCGACTCGATCCGACCGTGATCGGCGACGCAGTCAATCTCGCCTCGCGACTGGAAGCGCTCACGCGCGTTTATTCCGTTGATATTCTGGTTGGACAAAGCGCGGCCGAGCTGGTGCGCGACGATTTTTATTTGCGCTCGGTCGCGCGTGCTCAAGTGAAAGGAAAGACCGAACCAGTAGAGGTTTTCACGCTGATCGGCGCGCACGACGACGATGTCGATCCCGAGCTCCTGAAATGGCTGCAAGCTTACGAAGAGGCGATCGTTAAGTTCCGAAAACGTGACTTCAAGGACGCGAAGATTCTGTTTTCACACTTTCTCGAATTCTATCCCGACGACGCGCTCGGGAAAATGTATCTCGCGAGCGCGTTAGAATTCGAACAATCGCCACCGGACGAAGCTTGGAATGCGGTGGAAGTGTTTAAAAAGAAATAAGAACCACGGATTTCGCGGATAACACAGATAAGGCAGCTCTTCCAAAAATCCTATCCGTCACATCCGTGTAATCCGTGGTTTGTCTTTCTCTCGACGCAGCGTAAAGAATGCGCGTGACTAAAACCGCGCCGCAAAAATTTCATTTCATCGGGATTTGCGGCACGGCCATGGGCTCGGTCGCGGCAGCGTTGCAGGAGCGCGGATTCAAAGTCAGCGGGTCGGACGAAAGCGTTTATCCACCGATGTCGATCTTTCTTGAAGAGCGCGGAATCAAACTTCATCAAGGTTACCGCGGGGAGAACATTCCGGCCGACGCCGATGTGGTTGTGATCGGCAACGCGATGAAGCGCGGCAATCCGGAAGTGGAAGCGGTCCTGAACCGAAAACTTTTTTATCTCTCGCTGCCGGAAGTGCTGAAAAATTATTTTCTGCGCGGCAAACACAATCTCGTTGTCACCGGCACGCACGGGAAAACCACCACGACTTCGTTGCTGACTTGGATCATGGAAAAAGGCGGACGTAAACCGGGTTATTTAATCGGCGGTATTCCAAAAAATCTCGGCCAAGGCGCGCGCTTGAACGATTCCAAACATTTCGTGATCGAAGGCGACGAATACGACAGCGCCTTCTTCGACAAGCGCTCGAAATTCGTTCATTACCTGCCTGAGCTGGTGATCGTAAACAACATCGAGTTCGATCATGCCGACATCTTCAACAATCTCGACGAGATCAAGCTGAGCTTTAAGCGTTTGCTCAACATCGTTCCGCAAAACGGAATGGTGCTGTTCAACGGCGACGACCAAAACTGTGTTGAGATCGCGAAGGATTGTCTCGCGCAGATGGTCGAGGTCGGTTTCTCAAAGAACTGCGCGCAACGGATCCGTGACGTTGCCTATTCGCCCGATGGCTCACGCTTCAAACTTGGCGATGACGTTTACGAGATTCCGCTGATCGGCGAATTCAACGTGCGCAACGCGGCCATGGCCGCGACGGCAGCGCGTTTTTACGATGTGCCCAAAGCGAAGATCGACCATGCGCTGAAAAGTTTTGCCGGGATCGCGCGGCGGCAGGAAGTGCGCGGTGAAGCGCGCGGGGTGAAAGTGATCGACGATTTTGGTCATCATCCCACCGCGATCTCGCAAACGTTGCAAGGCTTGCGGCAGCGTTATCAAGGTCAGCGGATCTGGGCGGTCTTCGAGCCGCGCTCGAACACGACGCGACGCTCGATCTTTCAAAAAGAACTTCCGGAGGCGTTCAAGCAAGCAGACGGCGTTTTCATTTCCCAGGTAGCGCGGCTCGAACAAATTCCGGAAGCGGAGCGGTTACATCCTGAGGAAATGGTAAAGGAAATTTCGGAAGACGGCCGTCCGGCTTTTTACGAAAAAAATGCGGATGCGATTGTCGATCGAATCATACCGCTGTTGAAAGAGAAGGACGTCGTTGTCGTTTTCAGTAACGGCGGATTCGACAACATCCACGAGAAACTGCTCTCACGCCTGAAAGCGTGAATCGTTAAATCGAGAATCGCGAATCGGAACGCCGATGTAACGATTTACGAATCACGAATCACGGCGGCGAAGCCGCTGACGTGTGATCGTGGACGATTCGCCAGCCTTCGGGAAAACGGCGAAAAATTAGTGTGAAGCGGCCGTGCGGTTCATCCTGCGCGCGTTTTAATTTCCAGGCGCCGAGCGCGACCGCTGAATCCGCACTGAGCGGCGAAATTTCGATGTCGGAGAAAGTGAGCGCGCCCATCTTCTCGCGATCCGAATATTTCTTTTTGTAGCGATCTACAACTTTTTGCCAGCCGCGCGTCACTTCGTCGCCGGAAACGAAAACAGTTTCCTCAGAGTGCCAGTAACCATTCATGAACGCATCGATATCGCCGCGGTTCCACGCGTCCTGCTGCATTTTCAGCACAATTTGAATATCGGAGATTGCATTGTTTTTCTGCGATTCGGCTTTCAGAGAGATCGATACAAGACTCACGGCTGCTGCTGCAAACCAAGTGGATGCTATTCGTGTTGTCATCCTGAACGGAGTGAAGGATCTCACAAAAGGTGATTGATCACGCCAGATAAGTTGTGTGGTCCAGACTTCGACTGGGGTTCCCTCTCCCCGCAACTGCGGGATCGGGATGACAGCGCATTAAGGCGTCGGCATTGCAGTCGGTGTGGGCGTTGGAGTGATTAACGGCGTAGCGGTCGGCGTCGGCGTCGGAACTGCAACCGAAGCGGTCGGCGTTGCTGTTGGCGTGGGCAAATCGGTTGTGCCGTCGCTCGACGGCAGCATTTCAAATATCATCTCCGACCCGGAAGACGTACTCGTCGCAGAAGATGTGGTCGTAGTAGTTGTTGTTGCAGATGTCGTTGCCGTGACCGTGGGTGTCGGCGTTGGCGAACCGCTCGGTTGGTCTTGTTTTCGGTACGAGATGGAAAGTATTGCACCGGGAACCGGATCCACCGTTAACACCGCCGGTCCAGCAACCACTACCGGTTTTATGAACTCCGCTTTAGTTGCGCCAGTTGCGCCGCTGATTGCTGCGGTAAGCACAATTGTGGTGATTGGTGTCGGTGTCGGAGTTGGCGTGCTGCTAACCACCGTGTCAGAGCACGTGTTATTGCTCTCATTGCTCTCGGGAACTACGTTGCCTGGGTCCACTGAACAGCCTCCACCAGCGCGCGGATTCGCGTAAGTTCCAGTCATCGTAGCAGTCGCCGAAAATGACACGTCGAAAGAACCGCCCGCCCCGATCGTGACCATGGCTCCCGAAGCGGTGCAGGTAAGATCATCACTGCCGCTGATACTACAACTGATGTTGCCACTGTTGACGCTGACTGGATTGCTAACTAACGGCGAGCCATAGGTGATAGTGCTGTTGGGCAGATTGTCGCTGAGAATGATTGTTCCAGAAGCGAAACTGCCCGTCGCATTGCCGCCATTAGCGACGTGGATTGTCCACGTCCATTGATTTGGGAAAGTTGCGTCGCCTCCCACATTGTCGGTTTTAGTGGCAGTTAGATCAGTTGAAGTCGGAGTGGGCGTCGGCGCTGGCGTTGGAGTCGGCGTCGGAGTGGGAGTAGGTGTTTGAAATACCCCGGCAATAACGGTGCCACGAGTGGCACCCCCGGTCTGCGTGAAGTTACTAATCGTCAAGAATTGGCCGTCGCGAACATTGATCGTCAGAGTTGCGCTTGTAACGATGCGGGTCTGAAACTGCGTGTTGGTTGCGAATGCCGCGATCACGAAAGTGGAGAGCGACAACAACGGCGCGATCAGCTTTTTCATTACGACTCGGTTCGTTGTTTTGCGAGAACACTAATCGGTGCCCTTGCGATATGTAATGAAACAAGTGGTGCTTGGACAGCTCACGGTCACCGTCGCCGGCCCTCCTACAACAAAATTGTTAACGACTTCCAACGTTCCAGACATAGCCATCGGATCGACAACCGTTGCAGTAAATGCATTCGTTACAGTGGAACCGCTGGTTGTTACCGAAACCGAACCGCGCGGAGTCGCGGTGCCGTCTTGCGTAAAATTTCGAATCACCAAGAAACGATCCGGTGGAACATTGATCGGACCGATCGTAGAACCGGATTGCATTACCATGCTGACAAAATCGTCAGCCGTCGCGAATTTGGCGACGGTGCAGAAAATTAAAACGAACAGAAGTCGAACGATCGCGGTTTTCATTTCGTCGGCATTCTAGTGATCGGCGGTTTTAAAAGCAATCACACTTGGAAATCGCAGGACGGTGTCGGCTCCTATTCGTGCGCTGTTCGTTGCGAGATGCATCTTCCAAAGGAATATTGTTTGAGGCGCCCAGTTCGGCGCTGACTTTTCTTCGCGACGCGAAGCTCGGTAGTGTCGTAATTTGACGGATTTATGGCGACGCCTTCTTGAAGGTCGCTGACGAATGAACTCTTGGCGCTAAAAGGAAACCGGGCCAGTCGCAGGTGAAATGCGCTGTCTTGCCGTCCGAATTTGGCGTCAGCGCCCAGCGCCCGTCACCGTTGTTCAATATCATGGCGCCACCCTCATAGTTGGGCTTCATATTGCGATACCACAGATCCTGGCCCGTAAGCACGTCTTGACCGGCCAGTTTTACATCAGCCGAAGTACCGCTGCCACTAACGACGATTTGCTCAATAACGCCCCACCGCGCGATGTCGCCCTTTCCAACCCACGTTCCATCAAATGGATTTCGATTAGGAGCCGGTGAAGATGTTTTTGCCTTCGTAGAGCTTTCCGAATTCTCGCTCGCCTTGGGCTTTACTGTTCGTTTTGGCTTCGGCTTGACGGATTGCTCAGGTGCGGGCGTTGGCGACTCTTCTGAAATCGGTGCCGGCGCACGATGCGTTGTGCTGAGGAGGAGCGTTGCGGTGAGGCAGAACGCAAGAGTTCGTTTCATTCGGGCCATTTCGCTCAAATTACGACACTACCCAAAAGCGAAGCAAATTGACCCGCTATCTCGCATCTGATAGCATCGTCGGCACCATTAAAACCGTGCATCGATCGGTTCTGTTGCTTGCCGCCGCCAGTTCGAGCTTCGCTCAAGTTGCGCCAGTTGCACCGCAGCCTGCCAAAACGCCGCCACTCCAAGCCGCGGCCCAGCCAGCTCGTCCGGCGCCATCCGTTCCGCGGGTAGTCGGCCCACCAGCCGAACCGCCGTCTGCTGCTGCTCCGGCGAATCCTCAGCCCGGCGCTCAGCAAACGGTGCGATTGCAGTTTCCCAACAGTGATGTCGCCGACGTGCTGCGATTTTATGAATCGCTCACCGGCAAAAAACTGATCATGGACAATTTCGTCACCGGGAAGGTCAACATTTTCCTGACCAAAGACGTGCCGCGAGATGAGGCCATCAAGATCATCGAGGTGAGTTTGCTGCTTAATGGCTACTCGCTCGTCCCATCCGAAGGCGACATCGTGAAGGTAATCGGCGTCGGGAAAAATCCGCGCACAACCGGCGTGCCGATTATCTCCGATGAAAGCGAGATCCCTGATGGCGATCACGTCATCAGTTATTTGTTCAAGTTGCGCTATGCCGATCCGACAGAGCTGCAGCAAGCGCTTGGGCAATATCTTTCGCCGCCGCAGCCGTACACATCGTTTTTGGCGCTGCCGAAAGCGGGCGCGATTTTGATTACGGAGAACTCGAGCGTGATACGCACGCTGGCCCGAATTGTCGACCAGATCGACAAGCCGCCGGCCGATGTGGTGAGCGAGTTCATCAAAGTCGAGCGTGCGACTGCGGAGGACATTGCTAAAGCGCTAAATGACCTGGCCGGAAAACCTGACCAAGGGCAAGGCGCAAGACCCGGGGGAGTACGGGCAGTGCGTCCTGGCGGCGTGCCGAATGTGCCTGTGCCGCAGCCGGGCGGCGAGTCCGAGTATGTTGGGTTGACGGGCATGTCGGAAGAATCATTTTTTGTGGGAAAGCCGAGTTTTACCTCGGATGTCCGGACTAATCGGATTCATGTCGTTTCGCGACCGGTCAATATGCCTTTAATCCGCAAACTGATCGCGGAGCTGGATGCTAACGTGGAGTTCGCCAAACCAGTCACACGGCCGCTGCGATACATTTCTGCGGCGGACGTGCTGCCGGTGATTGTGCAAGCGTTGAGCGAGCCTGGACAAACTGGCGCCGGCGCGGAAGGCGCTGCTCCAGGGCCGGGCGCGAGCCCAGGTCAGCCGCGACGAACGGGGGCAGGAACCGGGACAACCGGCGGTCTCGGGACAAACTCGACATCGACGAGCGGAAGCAACTACGGCGGCGGGACCGGGTCGAGCGGCGGCAGCCTTAACGTTTCAGAGGAGCTTTCAACGCAGCCGGTGGACACCACACCCAAGGCAGTAACAGTCGGAAACGCGAAGATTATCGCCGACCAGCGCGCGAACACGATCATTGTCCTGGGGAGCCAGGAGATCGTCGTAAAGGTGCAGAAACTTCTCGATGAAATGGACGTCAAAGCACCGCAGGTTGCGCTCACGACCGTCATCGGAGAATTGACACTGAGCAACGACGAAGAGGTCGGCGTCGATTGGTTCGGAAAATACAAAGGCAAGCTGGTTGGGATTTCACGAAATACAGGGGCACCGATTCCGAATCCGACTGCCGCTGCGTCTGCGAGCATAGCAACTCTGCCAACGGTCACGAATCCGGCCGGGCTGGTGAATTTCGGACAAGCTCTGCAACAAGTGGCCGCTGGAACCAACATTTATGTGGCGGCGGGAAATTATCTCGCGGCGATCGTTCATCTGCTCGAGCAAACTGGAAAGTTTAAGGTCATCTCGCGGCCGATGGTTTTCACGAGTAACAACAAGAAAGCGATCATTGCGTCGGGTCAGGAAGTGCCGATTCCGGTCAACAGCCTGACGGCTTTAAACACCGGCACGGTCAATAATACCGGCATACCATCCGTCGCTTCGAGCATTGAGTATAAGAAGGTCGCGCTTCAACTCGAAGTCGTTCCGCTGATCAATTCCGAAAAAGAAGTCTCGCTCGATATTCTCCAGAAAATCGACAGCCTGGTTGCCGGCGGAAACGTGAACATCGGCGGCAACTCGGTTCCGACAATCGCGACGCGTTACATTCGGACCAACGTTTCGGCGGAGAATGGTTCCACCATCGTCCTCGGTGGATTGATTCAGGACAATAAGCAAAAAAGTTTCACCGGAATTCCCGTTCTCGACAAGATTCCGTACCTCGGGACGGCATTTCGCAGCACCAGCTACACCCGAATGCGGACCGAGCTGATCATTTTGATGTGTCCAGAGGTCACGTTGACCAAGCTCGACTTGTATCGTTTACGGGAAAGAAACGAAGACCGGACCCATTTCGGACCGGAGATCGATCAGGAGGGATGTCCGGATTGTCCCGCGCACTCTGGCGAAGGAAAAGAAATGCAAGAGAAACAACTTCCGCCGCCTGATCTTCCTTTTGGAAACGAAACCATAAAAGAGCATTAATATGAAAAAGATAATTTTGGTCATTTTCGTCCTGAGCTTGCGGACGGCGTCGGCGCAGTTTTTCGAGACGTTCTATACCGACCAGCCGCTCTTTCATCACACCGATCCGCTCGCGGCCAGCGACGATCTCGGGCTGACGCATCAAACGCGCGTCCCGGTTTACGAAACCGATTTCGCCCCGCGGCATCGATGGCGGGCGCTTTATTATTTGGAATCCGGTCGGAACCTGACCACTCAACCAGCGTATGTCGGCGCGCTCCAGCGGGATTTGACGCGGCTTGGCTACTATTGCGGACCGATCAATGGGGTTTTTTCCGATGAAGTAAGTGACGCAATCGCAAGTCTACAGAAGAATTATTCGATGCGCGTGACCGGGACACTCACCGTTCCGGTCCGGCGCGCGCTGCATTTACCCTAGATGTAATTAACACCGCGCTTCAGGGCGGTGCCCTTGGTGCCTTCCTCATTGGATGAAAGCCGTTTAAACGGCTTTGGGCCCTGATGTTGCTTACCACCACTGGGCTGAAGCCCAGTGTTAATGAGATGTTGCTGCATTTAGCACAGCTTAGCGTAAAATAGCGGCCGTGAATCAGACGGCCAGCCAATCGGTTATCGATCTTTTGCTCGCGAGCGGAGTCGAGTCGCGCGAGGAAGCGGCGCAGCTGGCGCAAAACATGAACGGCGGTTCCTGGACGGCGCAGGTGCTCGATTCCGGAAGAGTCGACGAGCAACGTTTTTTGAGCGTGATCGGGAATTTTTTCCGGGTGCCGGTCGTCTCGATCGATCCGAAAACGATCGAGCGCGAGACACTGTCGATTCTGCCGAGCCGCTTTGTTTTCCAACATCACATTCTGCCAATCGAAGTGAAGGAAAGCTCGGTCGTGCTCGCGACTTACGACTTGTTCAATTCGTTAGGCCGTCAGCTGGCCGGTCAGCTTCTGAAAAAGCCCGCGGAATGGGTCCTGGTGCCGCGCGCGCAATTGCTTCGGGCGATGAAAACGCTCTACGGCGTCGGCGCGGAAACGTTCGACGAAATTCTCAAATCGAAGCGCGACTTCGAGATTTTACAGGAAGGCGAAATCGCGACCGACATCAGCTCAGACGATCCGGAAGCGTCGGTGGTGAAATTCGTGAACCAGATTATCCGCGAAGCGATCGTCGAACGGGCGACCGACATTCATGTCGAGCCGCTCGAGAACGACATTCGCATTCGTTACCGGATCGACGGTATCCTCCACGAAGTCGCAGTGCCGCCGCAATTGCGCTTGCTCCACTCGGCCATCATTTCGCGATTGAAAGTGATGTCGCACATGGACATCGCCGAGAGGCGTTTGCCGCAGGACGGGCGCATGAATTTGCAGGCAGGTAATCAGGAGATCGACGTCCGGGTGTCGACCATTCCGACGGTCAACGGCGAATCGATCAGTTTGCGTTTGCTCAGCCGTGGCGGTCAACAATTCGGATTCGACCGGTTGGACATGAGCAAAAAGCAGGAGAAAAGGATCCGGCATCAGCTCGCACAGCCGAACGGAATTATTTTGCTCACCGGACCGACCGGCTGCGGAAAATCGACATCGCTGTATTGCTTTCTCAGCACCATCAACTCGGTCTCCCGCCGCATCATCACCATCGAAGAACCGGTCGAGTACAAATTGCCCGGCGTTTTACAGATGGATGTGAAACCGGAGATAGATTTCACGTTCGCGCTCGGTCTGCGCCACATTTTGCGACAGGACCCGAACGTGGTCATGGTCGGGGAAATTCGCGACGTCGAAACGGCCGACATCGCGATTCGCGCGGCGATGACGGGCCACCTGGTTTTCAGCACGCTGCACACGAACGACGCCGTCGGCGGAATTACGCGCTTACTCGACATGGACGTCGAGCCGTTCCTGCTCTCGTCGGTCGTGAAATCGTTCATCGCACAACGACTCGTCCGCACGATTTGTCCGGAGTGCGCCGAGAAAGTTGAATATCCGAGCGAGTATTTGGCCGAGATCGGGTTCCCGGTAAAAGAACTCGGCACCAAATTCATGCGGGGCAAAGGTTGCGAACAATGCCGGCACACCGGGTATCAAGGGCGCGCCGCCATTTACGAGATTTGCGTTGTGACCGAGCCGTTGCGGAAAATGATCATGCAAAAGAAGGACGGCGGTGAGCTGAAGCAATGCGCCATCGTCGAAGGCATGGAAACGTTGCGGCAGGATGGCTGGCGTCGCGTTGCCAAAGGCGACACGACCATCGAAGAAGTCGTGCGCGTCACCCAAACGGACGAAGTGATGGCGGAAACGACCGAAGACGCCGAGCCGGTGGTGAAGCGCTAAGCTCCTGTTTCAATAACGCCGTGCTTCAGCGCGGTGTGAGCGGCATCCAGAGGGATCAAACCGTTTAAACGGTTTCTGTGTTTGGCGCGACGTGAAGCGCCGCACTGAAGTCCGGCGTTACCGAGAAGGAGAGTCGCCGCGCAGGTCGCAAATTGCTTTCGCGTAATCCGGCGCGCGAAAAATCGAAGTCCCGGCAACGAGAACATTGGCGCCGTTTTGAATCGAGACGCGCGCGGTTTCGGCGTTGATGCCGCCGTCGACTTCGATGTCGATCTTGCGCTCGCGCGTTTTGTTCCACTCCGCGGCGCGTTTTACTTTTTCCATTTGCTCGGCGCGGAATGATTGGCCGCCGAAACCGGGATGGACCGTCATGACCAGTAACATGTCGATCTTGTCGAGGAACGGTTCGAGCAAATCAAACGACGTGGCTGGATTCAACGTCAGGCCAACACGACAACCGGCGTCGCGAATTTGCTGCAACGTCTTATCAATATCGTGTTTCGATTCAGATTCGACGTGGACCGTAATTGAGTTCGCGCCGGCTTTGACAAAGCGCGGCACGTAATGATCGGCGTGCTCAATCATCAAATGCACATCAAGCGGAAGCTTCGTTTGTTTGCGGACAACTTCGACGACCATCGGTCCGAACGAAATGTTGTCGACGAAATGGCCATCCATGACGTCGCAATGGATCCAATCGGCTCCGGCCTCTTCAACTTTGCGAACCTCCGCCGCCAGATTGGAGAAGTCAGCGGCCAGAATGGACGGGGCGACCAGGATTTTTGGCATGGCAGCAAACGTCGAACGCTGAACGCCCAACGTCCAATATCGAATTCAGAGGCTATTTGTTTCTGCCATTCGGTGTTCGGCGTTCAGCCTTCGGTGTTTTCTGCCCTCTTATATATATATTAAGAGCTTGACGGCGGGGCGTGCCGTTTCATGTTACCGCGTTTCAGCCGTTAGAATCGCGCTCCGAGGCGCACAGTTTGCTGCGAAGATTGGCGTTTCCGAGCGGGCTGGAAAAATAAATTCATGTTCAACGGACTTTTCGGTTTCTTATCCAACGATATCGGGATCGATCTCGGCACAGCCAACACCCTGGTCTACGTCAAAGACCAGGGGATCGTATTACGCGAACCGTCGGTCGTGGCCGTCCAGGCCGGCACCAACAAAGTCCTCGCGGTCGGCGATGAAGCGAAACGGATGCTCGGCCGCACTCCGTCGAACATCGTAGCAGTGCGCCCGTTGAAAGACGGTGTGATCGCGGACTTCGAGGTGACCGAGGCGATGTTGCGCCACTTTATTTCGAAGGTGCACAACCGGCGCGTGCGCGCGAGACCGCGGGTGGTGATCGCAGTTCCGTCCGGAATTACCGAAGTGGAAAAGCGCGCGGTGCGCGAATCGGCTACGCATGCCGGCGCGCGCGAAGTTTATTTGATCGAGGAGCCGATGGCGGCGGCGATCGGCGTTGGACTGCCGGTGCAAGACCCGGCCGGCAACATGATCATCGACATCGGCGGCGGCACGACCGAGGTCGCGTTGATTTCGCTTTCGGGAATTGTTTTCAGCCGCAGCGTGCGGGTGGCGGGCGACGAATTGGACGAGGCAATCGTTCAATACATGAAGCGCGCCTACAATTTGATGGTGGGCGAACGCACGGCCGAAGAAATCAAAATTAAAATCGGCTCGGCCTATCCAAGCGAAAAGGAAACGAGCGTGGAAGTGAAAGGGCGCGATCTGGTGGCGGGATTGCCGAAGACGTTGATGATCACCTCGCAGGAAGTGCGGGAGGCGTTGCTGGAACCAATCTCGACAATCGTGGATTCAGTCCGGATTACGCTGGAGCGTTGTCCACCCGAGCTTTCGGCCGACTTGGTGGATCGCGGTCTGGTTTTGGCAGGCGGTGGCGCGCTCTTGCGCGGGTTCGATAAACTTTTGAGCGAGGAAACTGGTTTGCCTGTCCATGTTGCGGAAGATCCGCTGAGCGCCGTGGCCGAAGGAACGGGCAAATGTCTGAATGAACTTAAATTTTTGCGTCAAGTGGCTGCGGCAGATCGCCAGTGGCGCTAACCATTTTCGATTTTCGATTTTCGATTTTCGATTTGGGCAATCGCCCGCGGTAAGATTGACAATCGATAGTCAGCGATGAGCAGAACCAGCATCATCGCGCTGCTGATTTTCGGAGCCATTCTTGGTTACTTCCTGAGTTTCGGCGCGGACACGACGCGCAAATTTCAGGCAGGCATTTATCAAATGCTGGCGCCGTTTTTCACGACCGGTTCGGGGTTACAAAAGCAAATCACATCGGTCCGCACCGGATTGAAATCGCTGGAAGAATTGGAACGCGAGAACGCGTCATTGCGAGTCGACAATCGCCAGCTGCGCGCGACGAATTCGGCCCTGCGCGATGTCGAGCATGAAGTGAACCGCTTGCGCCATGCGCTCAATTATCGCGAGCGCTCGGTCTTCAAATTGATCCCGGCGGAAATCGTGACGCGCGACGCGTCGACCTGGTGGCACACCGTGACAATCAACCGCGGCAAAGAAGATCACATCGAAACCGATATGCCAGTCGTGACCGACGAAGGGTTGGTCGGCAAAACGACGACCGTGAGCAACACAATCGCGGTCGTGCTCTTGGTCACCGACGAAAATTGTAAAGTGGCAACCTCGGTTGAGGGCACGCGTGAGCAAGGAATTGTCTCGGGCGAGCGCGTTTCGGGCGGATTGGCCCCACTGCTCGATCTGAATTTTTTGACGAAGCAAGCCAACCTTCAGCCGGGACAAAAAGCTTACACGTCCGGTGTCGGCGGAGTTTTTCCGTCCGGTTTGTTCATTGGGACGGTGAAGAGTTTTCGCGCTCGCGAACTGGATGGTCAGGCGAAACTGGCGCCGGCGGTGGATTTGTCCCACCTGGAGGACGTGTTCGTGGTCACGGGACGAAAATGATTTTCTTTTTCATATTACTTGTCTTGGTGGTCGTGGCCCAAATCGCGGAGTTCTTCATTCCGCCGCTCGACTGGATGTATCATGCGCACATTTACATTGCGCCGGTGCTGGTATTTTACGGCGCGATGGCACTGCCGTTTCCGTTGATGCTGGCGCTGGCGCTGTTCGCGGGCCTCTTACTCGACGCGCTGACCGTACAGGTGATCGGGTCCAAAGTTGAAATCTCGCTCGGTTGGTCGATACTCCTCTACGCTGTGCTCGCGGGAATCATGCATGGGTTAAGGCCCCTGTTCATTCGCGGCCGCTGGGAAGTCCATTGCGTGCTGACCGGCCTCTGCACCTCGGCAATTATTTTGGCGCAATATCTCATGATCACATTCCGGCGCGGTTCGTTTTTCTTTAGCCGCGAGGTCTGGTGGCAAATCGGCGGCCCGGGTTTGATGGCGATGTTGATGGCGCCGGTCATTTTCTGGATCTTGAACTGGGTCGCGCGGGTCACGCGTTATCCGTATTTGCCCGAGAGGAGTTTCGAATGAACAAACGTCGAATCAGTCCGCGATTGCGAATTCAGTTTATCGGCTTGTTGATGCTGATGGGGATGAGCGCGCTCGGACTCCGGCTGTGGTGGATCCAGGTCGCGCACGGCGCGGAATGGACAGCGCAAATCCGCGGCAGCTCCCAAGCGACGGTGAGAATCCCGTCAGTGCGCGGTGAAATTAAAGACCGCAACGGTCTGACCCTGGTGCAAAACCGCGCGAGCTACGAAGTGGATTTTTATCTTCCAGAAATGGTGAAGGGCTATCGCGAGCGCTTCGGCCCACCGCCCTTGGCTGAACATCGCGCCATCATCAGCGGCATGCCGAAGGACGTAAAAGAACCGGACATTATTAGGATCGTGAATGACGGAATCGTGCCGCGTTTGAACGATCTCGATCTGGCGCGCGATTACAACGCCGGCCAGTTGCAACGGCATTATCGCAACGACACCGAAGTTCCGTATTCCTACATCAAGGACATCGATTTTCCGACGATGGCGAAGTTTTCCGAACACGATGTCGGACTTCCGGGAGTCGACATCGCGATTAAACCAGTGCGCTCGTATGTCTACGGCGCGTTGGCCTCTCACATCCTTGGCTACGTCGGCGCTCCAGACGACACCAACAAGGAGGAAGCGAAGAAGTTCACATTCTATCAGGGCGACGTCGACGGGAAATCGAATATCGAGAAAGCGATGGACGATTATCTACGCGGCAAACCGGGCGTGCGTTATCTGCGTCGCAATGCGAAAGGCACAATCGACGGAGTGCTGCGCGAAGAACCGCCGCAACAAGGGGCCAACGTCTTTCTAACGATTGACGCGCGGATTCAAGCGATCGCGGACGAAGCATTGCGGGCAGTCAGCCGCGCCGGCGCGGTGGTTATCGATCCAAACAACGGAAACATTCTGGCGATGGCGTCGGTGCCGTCGTTCGATCCCAACGCATTTATTCCGAGCATCAAAGCAAAAGATTGGCAGGCGTTGCGCAAAGACGAAGCCGATCCGCTGGTGAATCGCGCCATCAGCGCGCTGCCGCCAGGATCGACATTCAAGTTAATCACATCGTTCGCTGGCCTGCGAAAAGGACTAAGGAATGCCAAATTCAGTTGCGGCGGCGGCGTCAGTTACGGCGATCACTTTTTCCAATGCTGGGTTGCATCAAAACATTACACCCATGGCACGCTAAGCCTAGCTGACGCGATTAAAGTTTCCTGCGATTCGTTTTTTTATCAGTACGGCAACGCCGCCGGCATTCAGTCCATTGACGCGATCGGAAAAATGCTGGGAATTGGTGAGGATTCAGGCCTGCAATTGAGCGGCGAACAAACGGGCAATATGCCGGGCCCCGAGTGGATGCAGATTCATCATCCGCAGGAGCGCTGGTCGCAAGCACAAACGGCGAACGTGTCGATCGGGCAGGGCTACACTTTGGTTTCGCCGCTGCAACTGGCGCTGGCTTATGCGACTGCGGCGAATGGCGGAACCTGTTATTACCCGCGGCTGGTCGATAAAGTTTTGAATCAGGACAGCACGCCGCTTCTCGACGAACATGGCAAGCCGGTGGTGTCACAAACGCCGCGTGTCCGCTTCGATCTGCGGCGGGAAGTTTCGCCGCAGGATATCGATCTGGTCCGCAAGGGGCTCTGGAAAGTTGTCAACGAGGACGGAGGAACGGGTGGCAGGGCGCGGTTGAAAGACGTTGTGGTGGCTGGGAAAACTGGCACTGCGCAGGCCACGGAGCGTGGCCACGAGGAGAACGTGGCGTGGTTTGCTTGTTTCGCACCATTCGACAATCCGAAATATGTCGTGGTGGTGATGGTGCAGGGCGCCTCTGGCCACGGCGGCGAGGTCGCGGGCCCGATCGCTACACGCATTCTCGAACGAACGCTTGCGCAAGATGAAGGAAACTTCGACATGCAGGTGGCATGGACCGCGCCGGCGCATCACGCTAATCCGCTCCAATTGATCAAAGCAGTGAGTTACACTGGAAGTAATCTCGGCAGCGAGGACGAAGAAGGCGCCGATAACGGCCAAAGCGCCGATGCACAAATGGCCAGCGATAACGCCTCGCCCGATGTCGAGCAGGAACCCGATGCTCAGGGCCAGGTTTCCAAACGGCCTCGAGTGGTCCGCGCGGCTCCGGCACCGCCGCCCCGCCAGCCGAACTTTTTTGAGCGCCTTTTCGGAGTCAAACGGCCCCCACCGCAACCCGCACCGACTCCGGTCCGCCGTCGTTTTTAACAATCAATGTCGATCCAACGAGCAATGAACGGTTTTTTAGCCCTGCGTCAGCTCGCGATCGCGCAACCTTTCGAAATTTATGTTAGACAGAGTGAAGAAAATTTTAGGTCTTACGTCACGCAAGACCGGCAACAAATTGGTGGTCAGTGTGGAAAAACTCGAGCGCCGCGTGGCGCTGCTCGAGAATGGCCGACTCGAAGAATACAGCGTCGAGCGTAGCGACTCGCGCCAGATCGTCGGCTGCGTTTACAAAGGCCGCGTTAAGAACATCGAAATGGGGTTGAAGGCGATGTTCGTCGACATCGGCCTCGACAAAAATGCGTTTCTCCATTTTTGGGACGCGCTGCCGGCCGCGCTCGACAGCGGAATTGAAGAGGTCGATCGCCCATCGAAGAAACAGCGCAAAAGAATAACCGCGAAAGATATTCCAAGTATCTATCCGGTGGGTTCGGAGGTCATCGTTCAGGTCACGAAAGGTCCGATTGGAACGAAAGGACCACGCGTGACCACGAACTTGAGTTTTGCCGGCCGCTATCTCGTTCTCATGCCGTTTAGCGATCGGAGCGGAATTTCGCGCAAGATCGAGGACCCGAAAGAGCGCAACCGCCTCCGTAAAATTTTGCGCGATCTCGACATTCCGGAAGGGATTGGCGTGATTATTCGCACAGTGGGGGAAGGCCAGCGCGCCCGGTATTTCGTCCGGGATTTGCGTTTTCTTCTCGACCAGTGGGTCGAAGTTGAGCGGCTGATTCGCGATAAGCCTGCGCCGTGTCGTGTCTTCGAAGAACCGGACCTGGTCGAGCGGACGGTCCGCGATTTTCTGACCGAGGAAATCGACGAGGTCCTCTGTGACGATCAGGAAGCGTTAGACCGGATGAATCAGCTGGTCGAAAAAATTTCGCGGCGCGCCCGGAACCGTCTGAAATTCTATGATGGCGCTACGCCGATTTTCGAATCGCTCGGCATTCAAAAGCAAATCGACGATGCGTTTCATCGTCAGGTGTGGTTGCGGTGCGGCGGCTACATCGTCATCGACGAAACCGAAGCATTGGTGGCGGTGGATGTAAACACTGGCCGCAACAAGGGCGGGCGCGACGTCGACAAAACGATCTTGCAAACCAACCTCGAAGCCGCGGACGAAATCGCGCGCCAGCTGCGCTTGCGCAACATTGGCGGTCTGATCATCGCCGATTTCATCGACATGAAGAGTCGCAAAGATCAGCAGTCTGTTTTCAATTTGATGAAGGAACGGCTGAGACGCGATAAAGCCAAAACCCATGTCTTGCCGATTTCGCAACTTGGCTTGATGGAAATGACACGGCAACGCGCGCAGGAAAGCCTGAGCGATACGATCTACGAGAATTGTCCTTACTGCGGCGGTCGCGGGGTGGTGAAAACTTCGATGACCACGAGCGTGGAGCTTCATCGCACCCTCAACACCATGATGCGAAAATATCAGGACAGCGTGCACGATTTTCGCGTCATCCTGAACCCGGACGTGCTGAAGCGCTTAAAGGAAGAGGACGAAGAATTGTTGATAGAACTGGAACGGCGTTACGCCGGCCGATTGATGTTCCGTGGGGATCCGACTTATCATCACGAAAAGTTTATCGTTACCGACGCGAACACCGGCGCCGAATTAAAATCGTAGGTTTTTGTCAATGGTCCACCTCCGCTGCGGGGAGTGCGGCAGGCCGGACCTGGCCGAATGGCGCGGCGTTTCCGGCCGACTCGCCGATTTAAGCGGAAATTGAGGGAATCGAAATTCCCCAGAGCCGGAGAATCCGCGTCTCGGGGAGCGGCATTTCGGGGGTTGACCGGGTGTCGCCGTTTTGTTAGAACCGCCGCCTTGGGTAAATTGGGGCTAAAATCAGTGCTTGACGCTAGGCGTCAGTTTCGTGTTAAAACCACGGGTGCATTGAAATTAACCTTCGATTGAGCCCTGAAACAGCCTCTAAAAAACAACTTATTTTTTTATTGACGAACTTCTGAAGAAACCCTAAACGCATAGCCAAGTTATGAAAAAACTGACCTTAACCTTTTGCGCATTGTTCGCACTCCTCGTAGTGGCGCCGGCCCTTTACGCCGACGGTCCGGAAAAATATTCCGGCAAAGAAAAAGAAGTGATGCAGCCGGCACCGCCCGTGTGCGATTTCTATCGCGCCCATGAATGGGACCTCGATATCTGGGGCTCCTACGCCTTTGCCGCCGACACCGGCCAAAACCCCTTCGATACCTCCAGGGTTTTGGGGGAATTGGTTAACGATCCATTTAGCCCTGACGAAGATCCGACCATTACAAATATAAACACCGGCCTTACCACCGATAACCCAATAGGCAACACAAACGAGCGCATCAATGTTGCGCGGATCAGCCACAACCAAATATTCGGCAGAGATGATTCGCTCGGCGGCGGTTTCGACGTGAAATATTTCTGGAGCAAATACCTTGGCGCCGGCATCGAAGGACTGGGTCTTACCGCGAAAAAGAATTTCGCCGGCGGCGGACTGCTCACATTGACCGGCCGCTTTCCGTTCGGCCGCTTTGCTCCGTATGTCACCGGCGGCATGGGCTTCATTGACGGCGGAGATACCCTTTACGAGTTTTTCAACGAGAAGCAGGCGTCGGGCTCTAGCAAGGAGGAAGAATTCTTCACGGTTGATCCCGTTGCCAACCACCACGTCAGGGCGCTTGGTCAGATCGGCGCAGGCATGGAATTCCGCGTGACCTGCCATATCGGGTTGATGGCCGACTTCACCTGGAACTTCGTCTTTGGTCAGGAAAACCATCCGGATAAATTCCAGACGATTACTGAACAGGGCCAAGATCTCCTCATATTTAACGGAATTGTGGTTAACAGTACCACGATCACCAACACGGCTACTAACCTCAAGCCGGGCCACGGTAGCGACAATCAAGATTTCGGAATGGCGCGATTTGGCGTCACCTTTTCCTACTAAGGTCAGAAAAGTTTAAATTTAAACGCCGGAACGGCTCGTGCGTTCCGGCGTTTTGCTTTTCCGAACGCTCATTGGAAGGATTCAAACGGGCGCTGTATGCTGTCCGGTGGGTGATCGGGCAACGGTTCGTGAATCTGCAAGAGCCAGCGAGGGCGGCCCCAACGCCGCGTCTCAGCCACCAGGTCGACGTTTGGATCGATAAATAATTGTGGCTTTCGTCCGTTAATGGAAACGAACATTCGCACCTGTACTTTGAGCGGCTTGGGGCCAGTGCGCAGCGTGACAGTCGCGAGATAACGCGCAAATTGCTGAACCATATCCGGCCTCCATCCCATCCGGGCAATTTGTCGCGCGTCCAGATATTCCTGCAGTTTTATCTGATATGTCTCGTCGTTATTGGGATCGGTGACATAAAAAAATGCCGTTGTCGTCTTCTGTCGAAGCAACATTTGCCAGCTAAAATGATGTTCCAGGTAGGTCCATTCGATGCCACCCGGATAGAAAAAGTGGGCCGACGGCACGAGAATTTGGATGGCAGTGTAGACGGCGAGGGAGCTCAAAACCAAGACGGGCCTTTTCGGAGCAGGCAACTTGCGCGTTTTCAGTTTGGCGGGTGTCATTGCCGGACGAGAAATGGAAATGATGCGGCGCGGCCAGCTTGGAGAGAGAAAAAGAGTTGTGGCTGCGATAGCCAGCCAGGGAAACATACCAATCGAGAAGAATTGCGCGTTGAGGAGATGGAAAATTACTACTAGACAGAACGCCGCAACCCGGGTCCGACGCCAAAACAGAAGCGGGGCAGCAAATAGATCGATCAGAAGTGCGGTGTAACTCGTTACGTAAGGCAGCCAGTCCTGGTGTGAAAATCGATCGACCAATGAGGAGTGAATGCTATGCGTCAGCCAGGTCCGCATCGGCTCGCCCCGCAGCCAGTCAGGCGCGATCTTTGCAATTCCTGCGAAAAAATAGACCGCGGCCATTTGCATGCGGAACACCCAAAGAGCCCCCGCCGGCGCGGTTTGTGAGCGGATTTTTGGGCGGAGCCACGAGTCCACGGACAACGCCCGATGCGCCGGAACGAAAATTAGCAGGAAACTAAACAGGCAGATGAGATAGGCGTGATTCACGTATCTGCCTTCATCGAGAAGGAAAAAATACGTATAGCTGAGACAAAAAAGAGCGGCGTTGAGGCGGTAGAAAAAACCAATCGCGATAAAAAGCGCGAATACGCCCATTATGTACCAGTGGATGTAGAGTCCGTTCCCAGCCCACGGATGAATCCATGAAAATCCGTAATACTTGAACAAGAACCGCGGTTGGATCCAGGCCGCGGCGATTTGGTGACGCAAGATCCAGACTTCGCAAACCATCAGCAGGCCGAATGCGATCCGAAAGAAAACGAGCGAAGCAATATCAACGGCGGCAAAAGCGCGGTTCTGTAGCTTGGCCGGAACAGTGTTAACGACTTTCATCGGGACCGATCGCGTAATGTTGACCTTATCGAATGCAATTGCACTGGCCAGAGCGATTGCAGTTTGCGAATGCGCGGGCGCATATGAAATTAACCTGATGTCTTTTGCGGAAACACTGAATAATCTGCCTCTTCGGAAATCGGATATTGTCAGCCGATTCGGGCAACTGATTGCGCCCAAAACGGACGCGGAGCTGGAATCGATGGCCCAGGCCTCGCGCTCTCTGACGCTGCAAAACTTTGGCCGGACGATGCGTCTTTTCGCACCGCTCTATTTGTCGAATGAGTGCATTAACAATTGTCGCTACTGCGGGTTTTCTCGGGACAACCCGATTTTACGCGTGACTCTCGGCGTGGAGGACGTCGTGGCTGAAGCCCGGTATCTTCGCGACGCCGGCTTCCGGCAGATCCTGTTGGTCGCGGGCGAGCATCCGAAATTTGTCAGTGGCGATTATCTCGTCGAATGCGTTCGGGCATTAGCGCCTGATTTTCCTTCGATCTCTATCGAAGTCGGTCCGATGACGAGCAACGATTATGTCCCCATCGTTCGCGCGGGCGCCGAAGGGCTTGTTGTTTACCAGGAGACATATCAGCGCGCGGTTTACGCGGAACTGCATACCGCCGGTCCTAAACGCGATTTTGATTATCGGCTCGATTGTCCCGAACGCGCCTACAATGCCGGGTTTCGCCGGCTTGGAGTCGGAGCGCTTTTCGGCTTATGGCGCTGGCAGGATGAAGCCGTCGCCCTTGCCGCGCATGTGGATTATTTGTTGCGGCGCTGTTGGCAGGCCCAAATCACCGTCAGTTTGCCGCGGCTGCGGCCGGCTGCGGGCGGATTCCGGCCGCTGTTTTCGATAAGTGATCGCGAACTGGCGCAGGTGGTCTGCGCTCTGCGCATTAGTTTTCCTCAGGTTGGGATTGTCTTGAGCACGCGCGAGCGCCCTTCCTTGCGCGATGCCTTGGTGTCGTTAGGCGTAACGATGATGAGTGCCGGCAGCCATACCGAGCCCGGCGGATACACCCGGCGCGGCACAGAACATTTGCACCAGACCGTGCGCGGTCGAATCATGCCGCCGGAGTTTCAGGACGGCGAAGACCAACTGGCCACCGGTCAATTTGAAATTAGCGACGACCGGCCGCCGGAAAGGATCGCAACCATTTTGCGGGAACAGGGCTTCGACCCGATTTGGAAGGATTGGGAGCAAGCGCTCTCTCACTGATGCGGATTTCACTCAACGGCGGGGAAGCAGACGCAGGTGGCGCGCAAACGGTGGCCGAACTGGTCGGACGCTTTGAATTGCCGCCCGAAACCATCCTAATCGAACATAACGGAGTTGCCTTACACCGCCGCGAATGGCCGCAAAAGGCGTTAACTGATGGCGACCAGATAGAAATTATTCGCGTTGTCGCCGGCGGCTAGCGGCGATTTAACGGGCCGCTTTAACTACCACGCGCATTCCGTCTCGCCGAACAACCGTGATGGAAGTGTTTGGCGCGATGAATTCGCCTTGCGTGATCACGTCAATAATCTGGTCGAGAAAACGCGCCTTGCCGCTCGGCCGCAAGATCGACAACGAAATTCCTTCGGTGCCTGGCGAAAGATCGATCGCAGTGGCAAATTCCCGAGGCACGCCGGCCAATGACGGACCGGGTGGATTCGAAGTCATAAGCGCGAAACGTTTATAGAAACTGGTGCGTGGCAAATACTTCGCAAGCAGCGCAATCACGATCGCAGCCGAGATAAGCGCGATGAAAAGATTACGCAGCGGAACGGCCAGCATGTCGCCCGTCGGGAAAAATGGCTGCTCCGGATAACGATCGATCATCGCCCAAAGCATTGAGGCGAGCATGAGCAGAACACCAAGCACTCCAAAAACGATTGTGGAATGGGCAAAGAAAAGAATCTCAATGAGCACGAGTGCCAGACCGAGAACAAAAAGCGCGACTACTTCCCAGCCAGCGAGACCGGCCAGATAATGTCCGAGAAAGAAAAGCGCGAAGCAGATCGCGGAGATAATTCCCGGTAAGCTTGCTCCCGGAATTTTGAATTCAAGGTAAGCGCCAACAATTCCGGCGAGCAAAAGCAACGGTGCAAGCGCTGTGAGCCAAAGCGCGAGTTGCTCGAAGCCAGTGGGATTGATCGAAACTACATTCCCTTTGAGGTCAGCTTTTTTTGTCAGATCGACAATCGACTCGGCGACTCCATCGGCGAGCAAAGGTTTCCCGTTTATTTTTTCGGTCGCTTCCTGGGTGTTGAGAGTAAGCAAAGTTCCTTTGGCGTGAATCACTCGATCGCCAATTTTCACCTCCTTATCCTTGTTCATGAAGGCCTCGCCGATTTCGGGATTGTGTCCATTTTTGAGTGCCGAGCCTCGGATCAAGGCAGACCAGTAGGAAATGGTTTTCTCGCGTGCGGTCAGGGGAAGATCTTCGCCGGTGGGCAAAATCGGTGCGGCCGCACCAATAGCACTAACCGGCGCCATGTAGATATGTTGTGTCGCCAGGGCAATGAGGGCGCCGGCTGATCCGGCGTTTGAATTGATAAATGTGTAGGTAGGAATGGTGGCGTGATTCAGCGCGCTCGTTATTTCTTCTGCGCTATCAAGCCGACCACCGTAAGTGTTCATCTCGAAAATGATCGCGCTTGCGCCGCTCGCTTCGGCGGTCTTGAGGGCGCGACGCAAGAAAGCGAGAAGGGAAGGCGAAATTTCGCCGTTAATCGGAGCAACGACGACATCACCTTTGTGGATGACTTCCCGAGCCTGACCAATTTCCAGCGTGGCCAGGACCGTGATCAAAACCAGGATCGACAATTTCTTCATTGTTTGGAAAGCGCCGCGGCGCCGAGTAAGTTTGGCATCGCTTCAGAAAGCAAACGAGCGAAAAATAAAACAGCCCACGTGATTCCATCGGAAACCATAGAGCAAGTCGCGGCCGCTAATGACATCGTCGAGGTGATCGGCTCGTATTTTCCGCTGAAACGGGCCGGCGCTAATTTCAAGGCGCTCTGCCCGTTTCATCAGGAGAAAACACCGTCGTTTCACGTCAATCCGCAGCGTCAGACGTTTCACTGCTTTGGCTGCGGAGTCGGCGGAAGCGTTTTCCGGTTCGTGATGGAATACGAGCATCTCGATTTTCCATCGGCCGTCCGAAAACTGGCGGCGCGCGTCGGCGTTCCAATTGTCGAGGAACGCGCGGCCGCGGACGAAGATCGACAACATGAAGCGCGCCGCACCTTGCTCAAACTCCACGCCGAGGCCACCGACTGGTTTCAGGAAAATCTTTTGAAGAAACCGTTCGCGGAAGCAGCCCGCGATTACTTGAAAAATCGTGGAATCGATAAACAGGTCGCAAAAAATTGGCAGCTCGGCTTTGCGCCGGACAGTTGGGATGCGTTCTTGAAATGGGCGCTCGAGCGCGGCTATTCGCGCAGCCAGCTGTTGCAAAGCGGACTGGTGAAGCCGCGGGACGAAGAGCGGCCCGGCAACGAAGTCTACGATCGATTTCGCGGCCGAATCATCTTTCCGATCTGCAACGACGTCGGAGAGGTAGTTGCATTCAGCGGCCGGTCGCTCGAGTCCGATCCGCAGGTCGCGAAATATTTAAATTCGCCGGAAACGCCGCTTTTCCAAAAAGGGCGGGTGCTTTTTGGACTGAACAAAACAAAGCGGGCGCTGATTGAAGCAAATATGGCGATCGTGTGCGAAGGCCAGCTCGATTTGATCAGTTTGTTTGAAGCTGGAATCAAAAATGTGGTTGCGCCACAAGGCACCGCCTTCACCGAACATCAGGCCCGAATTCTCAAGCGCTTCGTCGAGGAGGTGGTTCTCTGTTTCGATGCTGACCAGGCAGGGCGAAAAGCTGCCGAACATTCACTCGACGCTCTGCTGCAAAACGATCTAATCGTGCGTGTGGTCGACATGCCAGCGGGCGAGGACCCTGATTCGCTCGTTCGACGGAATGGAAAAGAAGAATTTGAAAAACGGGTCGCAGCTGCCCGCGACTTTTTTGATTACTGGATCGATCGCGAAGCCGCGATTGTCGATCTAAGCTCGCTTGGCGCAAAAATGCAGCTGGCGCGCAAGCTCGCCGAAACCCTTTCGCAGGTGCGCGATCCGCTCATGCGCGGCCAAGTCTCGAACAAGATGAGCGCGCGCCTTGGCGTTCCAGGATCTGAGTTCGAAAAACTTACGTCCAAACCAAGATCTGAGCGTGCTAGTGAAAGTGGTCGAGGTCCAACGGCCACTGGGGTGGCTCCGCGGCATGATATTGCCGTGCTTTGCCTTCTCGCCTTGCGCGATGAAGCGGCGCGCAAGTTTCTTCTCGAACAGAACTGGCGCGAAGTCTTGCCGCAAATCTCCGGAACGGAACTGCTGGTCCGGATTCTAGAGAGCGAATTGCGCCCGGACGACCCGGTCTCTGTGAATTCCTTTATGTCGCAATTGACGGCCGAAGAGGAGGGCGTGGTTTCTGCTTGGCTGATGCAAAAGATGCCGGCAAACGCGATAGAAGTGGCCGAGAGCTGGTGGAAAGGTCTAATTCAGGCGACTTTACGCCGACAGCTTGAGATTGCCGAGACGCGAATGCGCCTTCCCCAATTGACCACTGGTGAGGTTGTTAATTTACAGAAAGAAATTGTTGACCTGCGGGAGCAACTCCACCAGATTTCCCGGCTTTCGTCTGTTCCCGAGGCCGACCGGTGATTGTCGATCTATGGGAACGCTGATCGAAGGCCGTAAACCTTAACCCACAGTCTTGGCCAGGCATTCGAAAGAAAAGAAGGGCCTTCGCCGATCAACGGCGAAGCGTACGAAATCTAAGCGAGCCCATCGCGCCTCGGGTAGTAACGGTTCCGCGCCGCGGCTGGGATTAAAAGGACGAGCAACTATCACAGCCTTCAAAGCCAAGCGAATTACGCGATTGGTGCGCGCCCGCAGAGCGGCACCAGATTCGTTGCTCAAATCGAAAACGGAGGCTGAAGCGGCGAACGAAATCCAGCTTCGGCTTCGGGAGCTAATCAAACTGGCCAAGGAACAGGGTTATCTCACGTTTGACGATTTGAACGAAGCGCTTCCGGAGGGAATAACTGACGCAAACGAGCTGGATGCCATCCTGATCCGGCTACGAAAACTGGAAATCGACGTGATCGAAGCATCCGATGTCGATCGACATAAGGAAGTCAAAAAAGATCTCGACGAAGAGGAGGAAGAAAAACCGGAAACGAAGCTGGATATTCTCGATGATCCAGTCCGGATGTATCTCAAACAAATGGGTCAGGTCCCTCTGCTGACCCGCGAGCAGGAAGTGGAAATCTCAAAGCGGATCGAGGAAGCGGAAGTTATGGTGCAAAAGCACATCAACCGTTTCGGCTTCACTGCGCAAGCCCATCTCGATCTTGCCCAGAAACTCACTGAAGGCCGGGAGCGATTCGACCGCGTCATTCTCGACAAGAAAATCGAGAGTCGCGAGCGTTACATGAAAATTCTGCCGCGCTTATGCAAGCAGGTCGAAAAATTAGGTGGCGCAATTACCCAGAATTACGCGAAGCTCTCGAGCAATTCCTCTAAAGACACCAAGCGACTGAAAGCGTTTCAGCGAACGCTGTCTTCTTTGCAACGGCTCTATCCAAAGTTTTATTTCAAGCAAAAGGTCACCGAGGAGTTCGTCCATTTGGCCGATGAGCATTATCAGACCCTTTTGGCCGTTCAGAGCGAAACGCCGAAACATCGCCGCAGTGCCGGTGCGCGTTCACCGACCGGGATCAAATCGCGCGACTTGGAGAAATCGCTCTGGCTTTCGCTCGAAGAATACGCGGAACAATATCAATCTCTGAAAAACTGGTTGCGGAAGGCGCTCCGGGCCAAGACCGAGATGGTCGAAGCCAATCTGCGGCTGGTCATTTCCATTGCCAAAAAATATACCAACCGCGGTTTGTCATTTCTGGATTTGATTCAGGAAGGAAACATGGGGTTGATGAAGGCGGTGGAAAAATTCGAATACCGCCGGGGATATAAATTTTCGACCTACGCCACGTGGTGGATTCGGCAGGCCATCACCCGCTCAATCGCCGATCAAGCCCGGACGATTCGCATTCCCGTGCATATGATCGAGACGATCAACAAATTGATGCGGGTTCAGAAACAATTGGTCCAGGAGTACGGCCGGGAGCCGACGCCTGAGGAAGTGGCTGAAGAAATTCTGTTGCCAGTGGACCGCGTCCGGGCGGTTTTAAAGATGGCGCAGCAACCGATCTCGCTTCAGTCGCCTGTGGGCGAAAGCGAGGAGACAAATTTTGGCGATTTCATCGAAGACAAAGGCGCTGAAAATCCCTGCGACATGACGGCGATTGTGTTGCTAAAGGAGAAGATCAAGGATGTGCTCGAAACGTTGACCGAACGGGAACGTCAGGTTCTGGAGCAACGCTTCGGATTGGTGGACGGATACAGCCGCACCCTGGAGGAAGTCGGCCGCCAATTTCGAGTTACCCGCGAGCGTATTCGCCAAATCGAGGCAAAAGCATTGCGTAAGATGCGACATCCGACGCGTATTCGTCAGTTGGAAGGATTTTTGGAAGCGCCTGAAGTGTAAGACGTTGTCGGACGCGCGCCGGGCGCAACTTTCGGGATTCGACTTTGTTCAATTCGCGCAGGAAATGAAACGCGAAGACGACCAGCAATTATGGGATCTCCTCGGCCAGGCATCGCCCACCGAGCTTTCTCCTTTCTTTGCGCGAAACGTCGTTCGAACAATTCGGGAGCGTCCGCGCCGCTTCGCAGGAATCCGCAATTGGCTTAGTCCACGGAGGCTCGTTCCGGCAACGGCTTTGGTAGTGGCAGTCATCGCTGCGGTCCTGACGATGCATCAGCCGGCAACACTTAATCCGGCGGACAGTCCGCCGGATGTGATCGTAAAGATCGACCCGCAGGATTACGATGTCGTTGCCGATCTGGACGAATTGTTGGCCACAGACGAGAGCAGCTTGTGGGACGATACTCAAACATTGTAGGCGCAATCGCGACGATCGCGATTTTGATCATCGGCTCCGAATCGGCAAACGCGCAGCCGCAGGGAGCTCAAGGTCCGCATGGTCGCGGGCTGCCTCCCCCACGTCACGTTCCGAATCTGAACAATCCGCGGGATCGATGGATCGCAATGCCCCCGGAGGATCGACAAATATTTCGAAGGAACGCGGAGCGCTGGATGCAAATGGGCCCGGAGGAACGGAAGGTTTTGCGCGAACGGGAAAGAGTATACCGCGAGCGGGTGAAAATCGAAGTGGACGCTGCCTTGCGCGACTCCGGTTTGCGTCTAGAAGGGGAAAAACGGGACCAGTTTGAGCAGCGTTACCTGCAGGAAAGGCGTCGGATCGAGCACGCGCTACAGCAGGAAACGGAAGCGAGGCGTCAGGAGCAATTGCCCGCACTACGGGAGCGTTTGAAAAAGGAATTTCAAGAGGCGTCGCCGTCAGGTGCATCGACATCGGCACCGGTTGCGTCCACCTCGCCGAAAAAATAAGCTGGCGGGATATTGAACCCGCCAGTCTGAAAAAACGTTTCGCTGTTTATCTTACGCCTAGCGCCAGTGGCGGTGACGATACCCACGCGAGTAGTAGACTCGGTGTCCGTGATACCAATAAAATGACGGCCCACCATAGTACCCATAGTACGGTCTGTAGTACCCGTAATACGGATAGGGGTAGCCGTAGTAAGGATACCCATACCCGGGATATCCGACTCCGATGCCAATCGCGACACCGGCATTAGAACTGGGGGCTGTAGCGAACGCGAATCCACCCGCCACGAGCGCGATTAAAAGAAGCTTTTTCATGTTTTTATGTCACCTCCTGCAACCTACCAATTGAACCTGATTTAGACTCAAAAGTTGCTCAGATTATTCACAAGCTCGCGGCGCGATCGTATTTGGGGTAACCCGTCACGTAAATATCGGGTCCGATCCTTTCAAATTTTACCCTCTCGAGACGCGCGCCATCGTGGGTGCGAGGTGCGCCGCGTCCCCCAAAGGCAACGACTGGTCCTCCGGTGAAGATCGGAGCGACATAAATTTGCACCTTATCAATCAACCGCTCATCTAAAGCGTGACCGAGGATGTCTCCGCCACCTTCGATCATGACACTGGTTATCTTTTTCTGTCCCAGCTCGGCCAAAACGACGCCGAGCGACATTTTACGATAAACAAAACTATTCTTGGCGAAGCGATCTGTGAAAAAGCGAGCGCTCCGCGGGAGTTTTCCTGAGCGAGTCATCACCACGCGCGCCGGTTGGCGGACTTGGCGCCGACTTCGCGCGGTCAAACGCGGATTGTCGATGCGAAGCGTTTCGGCGCCGATCAAAATCGCGTCCGTTTGCCCGCGCAGCGTTTGCGCGTGCTGACGCGAGGTCGCGCTTGTAATCCAGCGCGATTCCCTTTCGGGGCGGGTCAAACGTCCATCTAAACTCATTCCGCATTTCGCAATTACGAACGGAATTCCGGTAGCGATCCATTTATTAAAGGCTTCGTTCAATGCAGCACATTCTTCCGCGAGTACGCCCGTTCTCACTTCGATCCCGGCATCGCGTAAAATTTCGACTCCGCGCCCGCGATGGCGCGGGTTCGGATCGGTCGCGCCAATGACGACGGATTTTACTCCGGCCCGGACGATCTGGTCGGTGCACGCGCCGGTGTGACCAGTCGTTGAACACGGCTCCAATGTGACATAGAGCGTCGCGTCTTTCGGAACCTTGCTTCGAAAACTTTTGAGACACTCAATTTCGGCGTGAGGGAGTCCGGCCTGGCGATGGTGTCCGCGAGCGACGATTCGATTCCTGACAACTAAAACGGCGCCGACCGCCGGATTCGGACTCGTTCGTCCGAAGGACTTTCGCGCTTCAGAGAGCGCACTGGACATGAACCGTTCATCATCAGTCATCTTGAGAGCTCAAATATTCTGTGGCGCAGAACATGAGCAAATGTTTTGATCCTCAAGACGGGGAGCTTTTCTGCTTGGCGAATCTCTCGCCGCAGACTTAGTTAGAGTGACCCCCAAGATTATGGCCACCAAAACCGAAGAGAAATCCGGCGCAGAGAAGGTAGTTGCCGCACGAAATAAGAATTTGGATCTGGCAATTCAGCAAATCGCCAAAGACTACGGTGAAGGCGCGATCATGCGCCTGGGCGCTGAAAAGATCGTCGACATCGATGTTATTCCGACCGGCAACATTTTGATCGACCGCGCGCTGGGCGTAGGCGGATTTCCGCGGGGTCGTGTGGTTGAAGTGTTCGGGCCCGAGTCTTCCGGAAAAACGACGCTTACCCTCACCGTGATCGCGCAGGCGCAGAAGCGCGGCGGCCTGGCCGCATTCATCGACGTTGAGCACGCCCTAGATCCGCAGTACGCGAAAACGCTTGGCGTTAATCTGGATGACTTGCTTGTTTCGCAGCCCAGTTCCGGCGAAGAAGCACTGCGCATTTGCGAAACGCTGATTCGCTCGAATTCGCTCGACGTCATCGTTGTCGATTCCGTCGCCGCGCTGGTCACGCGGGCCGAACTGGAAGGCGAGATCGGCGACGTCACGGTCGGCGCGCAGGCGCGGCTGATGAGCGCGGCCTTGCGTAAACTGACATCGCTCATTTCCAAAGCGCGCACCACCTGCATTTTTACCAACCAGATCCGGGAGAAAATCGGCGTTATGTTCGGCAATCCGGAAACAACTCCGGGCGGAAAGGCGCTGAAATTTTACGCCAGCGTCCGGATCGACATTCGTCGGATTGGCGCGATCAAACAGACTGACGGTGCCGTCATGGGCAATCGCACGCGCATTAAGGTCGTGAAAAATAAGGTCGCGCCCCCGTTCACCGAAGCCGAATTCGACATCATGTACAACGAAGGCATTTCTACCACCGGCTCGCTTCTCGATCTTGCTCTAGAAAAACAGGTCATCGAAAAGCGCGGCTCATGGTTGAATTACAAAGGAACCCAGCTGGCGCAGGGACGCGACGCGGCCAAGGAGGTGCTGAAGAGCGACCGCAAGCTTTACGAGGAGATCGAAGCCGCCGTGAAAGCCAAGCTGAACGAGGACAAAGAATAAAAGAGGCACGCAAGATCGACATGTTCTCTCAAATCATTCACTTTCGAATGGTCGCCCTGGTTTTGTTTTGCGCTGGGTCGACGGTTTCGCTCGCCGTCGCTAAGAATGAACCGCCTCCACGTTTGATGTCGGGACTGGGCGCGGTTCATCATCCGGTCTCGACCAAAAACCGTGAAGCGCAGCAGTTCTTCGATCAGGGACTGAAACTCGTTTACGGTTTTAATCACGACGAAGCGCGCCGATCGTTTCAACGCGCAGCCGACCTCGATCCGAAATTGGCAATGGCTTGGTGGGGCGTGGCCCTGACTCTCGGACCCAATTACAATTTGCCGGTCGATCCCGAACGCGAGAAAGCCGGTTACGATGCGGTCCAGCGCGCGCTTTCTTTGCAGGACAATGGGTCTGATCCGGAGCGCGCTTACATCAACGCGCTCGCGGTTCGCTACTCAAACGATCCACATGTCGATCTTCACGCGCTCGATCGCGCCTACAAAGAGGCCATGGGCAAATTAGCAGCCCGCTATCCCGATGATTTGGATGCCGCGACTCTTTACGCTGAGAGCGCGATGAATCTCAATCCGTGGCGGCTTTGGGCGGCGGACGGAAAACCGGCAGAAGGAACTGAAGAAATCGTCGCGACACTCGAATCGGTCCTGAGACGCGATCCGAATCATCTTGGCGCGAATCATTATTATATTCATGCGGTTGAAGCCTCGCTTCACCCCGAGCGCGCGTTGCCGAGCGCGGCGCGTTTGGAAAAATTAGCTCCGGCCGAAGGTCACCTCGCGCACATGCCGGCGCACATTTACGCGCGGGTGGGCGACCATTTTGCATCGGCGCATTGCAACCAAGTCGCCATCGCGGCGGACAAGAAATTTCTCGGCGAAACGCAAGAGCAGGGCGTTTACCGAATGATGTACTACAGCCACAACCTTCACTTTCTCGCGTTTGCCTCCTGTATGAACGGCAATTTTGTCGAAGCTAAAGATGCCGCAGCCAAGCTGGTTGCGAATGTTGCACCTGGCGTAAAAGCAATGCCTGACCTCGAAGGGTTCCTACCGACCCCGATGGTTGTACTGTACGCGTTCGAACGTTGGGGCGATCTTTTGAAATTGCCGGCGCCAGACGCATCATTCGTCACCACCAATGCAGTCTGGCATTCGCTTCGCGGACTCGCTTTTGCCAACACCGGCAAGCCCGCGGAAGCAGAACAGGAGCAAAAACAATTTCGCGATCTAGTGGCCAAAATTCCTCCGGAAAAGATGTACGACCAGCTCAACAAGGTGGCCGCCGTTTTCAAGATTCACGATAATCTGCTCGCGAGCGCGATCGCGCACAGCCGTCACGACGACAACGCGGCGATCGATTTTCTCAAACAAGCCGTCGCGGGCGAGGACGCGCTCAATTACAGCGAGCCGCCCCCGTGGTATCCGCCGGTTCGCCCAACCCTTGGCCGATTATTGCTAGCCGCAAATCAGGCAGCTGGAGCCGAGAAGGTTTTTCGCGAAGATCTCGACCGAAATCCCCGCGACGCCCGTGCCCTTTCCGGTTTGCGCGATTGTTTGAATACGCAGGGCCGCAAATACGAGGCCGACCAGATCGATCAACAATTTCACGCTGCCTGGAAAGTTGCGGACGCGACCAGCGTCTCGGAAAGACGGTGATTCGAAGCGACCTGAATTAGTCGCATCCAATAGCGGGATTCGACAATCGCTTTCTCAGCGCGGTGGAAAATGAATTGTGTAGAAGGCGACTCGGCCTTGCCTGTCAAAGTACGGCCGAATTTCGGCATCGGCGTCGCCGTTTTCAGCGAGGTAGGAATAATAAACGCTTTCGGGCGCGACCGCATATTCGTGCGGATGCACTAGATACAGGAAGTTGGGGTTTCTCACCAGCGGCGTGCCCGTCGGTATTCTGTTTCCCAGTCCCCAAACTGGCTCGTAAAGTTTCGGTCCATTGGTAAGGAACTCCAGTTGTTCGTTAAAACCCCAATCGACGCTAACGATCATCAGGTCTGTGCGATGCCCATTTTCTCGGCAAAACGCGTCGAAGGTATCGCTCCACCGGCCGCGGCCACCGGTTTCTCTGATCAAAGTTTGCGTTCTCGAAATAATCCATATGTGACTGGCCACCAGCACTGCGATCGCTATTGATGTAACAGTTTGAGCGGCGACAGCAGACCGCTTCGATGCGAATCTTGTGTTCCAAACGGCGATAGCCGCAAACGCAGTGATGAGTTGTGGCAAAGGAAAAACGAGGACGGAGTGATGAATTCGGACTGCACCCGGAAGAACCCACACGCCGATCGTAATCAACGCAGTCGACAACAGTAGAAATCGAGCAACTCGGGCATGACTTTTTTTCCGGCTTATCGCCACCGCCGTTAGCCACGCGGCACTCGCGATCAGGACAATTACGCTGGCGAGCGAGCGTACTTGAGTCGACTGCTCGAACATTTTCTCAAAAACGCCGCCGGCATCCATCAGGCGATAAAAATACGAACCGTCGTAGGTCGAAATGATCGTGTGCAGCTTGTCAGCAAATTCAGCCGGTCCGGCGGAAGCCTTTCCGGAGAGCCCGAACCCAAGTAGTCCCGGCATCTGGATTAGCATCGGCGATGCGGTCAAAAGGAAACCAAAACAAGCGAATGCGCTGAACGCGATGAAATGTCCGCGCAGGGTCCGCCACAATAATCTTCCATAACAGAAAATACTGGCTATGGCGGAGCCGATCAGCAGAACGGCAAAATCGATCTTGTTAAAAAATCCGAGCCCAGCAAAAAAACAGGCAAAGAAAAGTTGCGCCGATCGCTTTTCCCGGCACCACCGCACGATCAGATAAAAACACGCACAACGGCAAATAAAACTGGGACCAGTAGCGCCCCAGTCCAAGATACCGAGGAAGAAATAAGCCGGATCAGTCGCCAGCACTGAGCCAGCAATCAGGGCGGCGTAAACGCCCAGCCAGCGCCAAGTAGCTAGCATGAATAAAAGCAGGGCGATTGATGCCCAGCACAAATTGCTCAGCCGAAGAACGGCCACGTTGGCTCCAAATAAGGTAAAAGGAGGCATCAACATCCAACATTTCAACGCGCCAAGGTATCGTTGCACAAACAGGGGAAATGGACGCCCGTGAAAAACGGTAATTTCATTGTTAGGCATGTGTTGGCCGTGGACCTGACCAGTGACGAAATCCTTCGCCATTCCGGCGAAGACCGCCTCGTCATAATAAAGCCCTGGGACGGATAAATTTTGCCGCGCCAATAACGCCATCATTGTCGCCAGCGCCAACCAAACCAGCAGGACGATGACAAACTCGCGCCTGGAATCGCGTGAGTTCGCTTCCTTAGCTTCCAACGTCATATCGGTCCCAGATAACCACAAATCGACACTAATTCAGAGTGAGGTTTTCAGATTTTCAGAATTCGTGTTTATTCGTGTTCATTGGTGGTTAATAGCTTCATGACCTCGGCCCAGATCCGGCAATCGTTTCTCGATTTCTTTCGCGAGAAGAAGCACACCATCGTGCCGTCGTCGTCGCTTTTGCCGGACGCGCCCAATCTGCTTTTCACCAACGCCGGCATGAACCAGTTCGTGCCGATTTTTCTCGGGCAACAGAAACCGGCGTGGAATCCGCCGCGCGTGGCCGATACCCAAAAGTGTATTCGCGCCGGCGGCAAACATAACGATCTCGAAGACGTCGGGCTCGATACTTATCACCACACTTTCTTCGAGATGCTCGGGAACTGGAGTTTTGGCGATTACTTCAAAAAGGAAGCGATCGAATGGGCGTGGGAATTAGTGGTCAATCGCTGGAAATTTCCGGCGCAACGGCTTTACGCGACCGTTTACAGACCTGGACCTGGCGAACCGAGCGAATTCGATCAGGAAGCGCATGATCACTGGGCGCGATTATTTCAGGATGCGGATCTCGATCCGAAAATTCACGTCGTCAGCTCTGGCAAGGCCGATAATTTTTGGATGATGGGCGATACCGGTCCGTGCGGACCGTGTTCCGAGTTACATGTCGATCTTACGCCGGACGGCGACACTCGCGGTTCGCTGGTTAACAAAGACGACCCGCGCAGCATTGAGATTTGGAACCTGGTTTTCATTCAGTTCAACGCCAACCCGGACGGGTCATTCGCTCCGCTCCCGCAGCGGCACGTCGATACTGGAATGGGCTTCGAGCGCGTGACCGCGATCATCCAGGGCACAAGAAATCTCACCGATTTTTCCTACACGATCTCCAATTACGAGACCGACATCTTCCGCCCGATTTTCGATGACCTCGAAAAACTCAGCGCCAAAAAACACGCGAGTACCCTTCCGGATTCTTCGGATCGGGGAGCGCACGCGCCCTCGCGTGCAGCGGTTGGCGCCTCGCCAACCGCATCCGGCGAGGCGCCGGCTGCAACACCCGAGGCGGGTGTGCTCCCCAGAACGGAGCAGGAGAAGATCGACATCGCATTTCGAGTGATCGCCGATCACATTCGCGCGCTCAGTTTTGCAATAGCCGACGGAATTATTCCGTCGAACGAAGGACGCGGCTACGTTCTGCGCCGCATTTTGCGTCGCGCGGTCCGCTACGGACGCAGCCTCGACTTACATGAACCATTCTTTTTCAAACTTGTGGATGTTGTCGCCAAAACCATGGGTGACGTCTTTCCCGAGGTCCGCGCAAAACAAAAACAAATCGAGGAAACGATCAAACGAGAAGAGGAATCGTTTAACAAAACACTCGACGCTGGACTCGTAATCTTCGAAGTGGCTTTAACCAATTCGATATCGGAGGCGTTCTACGAACAGCAATCGATCAAAAGCTGGAGCGTAATAACCGAGCATGGGCAGCGCACTGTCAAAAGAGAGGACAGCGATCCGGTTGTTGTTTCTGCGGACGAAAACAATGCCGAACGTTTTAAAGAATTTTTCGGCAAAGTCCCTAGAATTTCCGGATACGATGCGTTTACGCTATTCGACACGTACGGATTCCCGCTCGATCTGACCGAGTTGATGGCGCGGGAGCGCGGGCTGAGTGTCGACGTCGCTGGTTTTGAAAACTTGATGGATCAACAGCGTGATCGTGCGCGCAAGGCTCAGAAAAAAGAAACGATCGCGGTTGAAGGAGAATTGGCCGCCAACCCGACAAAATTTCTCGGCTACGATTTTTTGGAAACAGAATCAGTTGTCGAAGCAGTTTTGCCGGGACAAAACGCGGGAGAACTCGCGGTTGTCCTCGATCAAACTCCACTTTACGCGGAGATGGGCGGACAGGTTGGCGATCGCGGATTGCTGCACGTGCCCGGCCACGATCGGACTGAAGTGGGCCAGCTGCGCGTGATCGACACGCAAAAACGCGGTGATGTCTTCGTGCATCGCACGAAACTGGTTGAAGGTCGCGCGCCAGAACCGGGTGAAGCCGTGCGCGTTTCGGTCGATGCGGATCTGCGCAAGCTGATCCAAGGACATCACACGGTGACGCATTTGCTGCATTGGGCACTGCATCAAGTCGTAAGCAAAGATGCGGCGCAGAAGGGGAGTTACGTCGGGCCGGACAAATTAACGTTTGATTTTTCGAGCGCCGCGCTCACGCCGCAACAGAAGCGCGACGTGGAAAAACTGGTGAACGAAAAGATTGCCGAGAATGCGCCGGTTTCGTGGACGGAGATTCCGTACGCAGAGGCGAAAAAGCACAAAGAGATTCAACAATTCTTTGGCGAGAAATACGGTGACAACGTGCGCGTGGTGCAGATTGGCGGTGATCCAAAGAAATTGAACGGCTACTCGATGGAGCTGTGCGGTGGCACCCACGTAAGATCGACAAGCGAGATCGGCCCGTTCCGGATCGTGAAGGAAGAAGCGATCGCGGCGGGGACGCGACGAATCGAAGCCGTCGCCGGCGATGCCGCGCGCTTATGGGCGCGTGAAGAAGCGGCGCGCCAGCAGGAAAGATTTGAAACGTTATCGCGGAAGAAGGCTGACCTGTCGCCGCTGCCGGTCTTCACGGACACGGTGCAAACAGACGAGATGTTGAAGCAGATCGACGCGCGCACGGCGCATCTGGAAAAACTCGATCTCGATGTTCGCGAGTGGGAAAAGAAACACGCGAAGGAAGCCGAGGCCGATTTGCGCAGCCGCGCGGCGCAAATCGCGAATGATCTGGCGCTGTCCAAAGTCGGCCAGAAAAGCTGCGTGACCAGCGTGCCAGATGCCGACGCCAAATTGTTACAAGCGGTCGCCGACGCGTTAAAGCAAAAATTTGATGGCCCGATCGTTCTTGCTGGAGCGAAGGACGGCCACGTCGCGCTTGTAGTAATCGTTCCAAAGGCGCTGACTTCGAAGATTCAGGCAAACAAAATCATTCAGCAAATCGCGCCAATCGTCGGTGGCAAAGGCGGCGGCCGTCCGGAAAGCGCGCAAGGGGGCGGGACCGACCCGGGCAAGATCGACGAAGCACTCGCCGAAGCGAAGCGATTGCTGACTTAGTCTGACGGTAGCGCGAGGGTGATAAAAAAGGTCGCAGCCAGCGCAAGAGATAGCACCATCAGATAAATAAAACCGCCAGTGAAAAACTTGAGCGTGCTGATGAACCACCCTTGTCGATACACACGACGGATCGAAAGGAAGATTTGAGCGACGAACGCGATCCAGAGGAGCGCGATCACCCAGCCAGCTATCGCAGCGGGCGCCACGCGGTTAAGTCCCATGGTTGCGAGCACGATCAGCATCACGCTGGTATAAAGGAATGTATGGATGTGCAGGGCGTAAATCAGGTGGTCAATGTAAAAAATATGGCGGCGCACGTAGAGAACTTTCAGGACAAACGCGAAGAGTGGGATGCAGCAGAGCATCATGTAAGGGAGATTGTTGAAGAGCGTGCTAATGAAGAGTCCCATTTTCGTTCCGTGTTCGCCCATTTTGTCCTTGGCCCGCGCTTCCAACCAGCGCTCGAACGGGGTTAACGATTTGTTCCCGTCCGCATCGAAGACCACAAATGGTCGATCCGTCACCGGCCCGTAAGTTTTGGCGCCTCCGCTTGACGGAGCGGGCGAAGGCGAAGACGGCGTCGGAAGCGAAGGCGCGCCAGAAGCCGGCGGTGCGGTCGGAGCGGAAGGCCCGACTAGTGGCGAAGACGCCGGCGGTGGCGATGTTTCTTCAAGAGCTTTCTGCAGTTTTGCACGAACGTCTGGTGGCAGATCTTCTTTTTTCAGCTCGGCCTGAATCTCAGCGCGATCCTTTGGGCCGAGTTTGCCCGGATCCATGTGAATCCCTTTCGTCCAGTAATTAATGGCAAAGAAGAACAAGATGCTGGCCAAGAGGTAAAGACGAAGGGGATTAAGATAACGAACCCGTTTGCCGGCAAGAAACTCGTTTGTTAGCTGCCACGGTTTGACGAGGAGCAGACCGATAGTGGCGAAAAATTTGGAGTCCCAGTTCAGAAACGAGTCGAGAACATCGACAATCACGTGCCGAAACGAGCGGCGATAATCGATCGCCGCTTGTCCGCATTGCGCGCAATGCGGACCGCTTAACTCGGCGCCGCAATTTTCGCAATGTGTCAGCGGCGGAAGTTGTCGATCTTTGCCTCGCCCAAACCAACGACGGCGCGCAGTTCGCTCGACTGCGGAAATTGCAGTGTCGCCGAGGATAATTTTTGCGGGTTCGTCCGCCATGGCGGTGTGAGATTACAAAAATGCGACCGGGTCGTCTACTTTGTAAGGCCACGCCTGGCTTGACGTTATAATTCGCAATCATTAAATCGGTGCGATGAAAACACTCAAAACAACGGTTGTGATTTTACTGTCAATTTCCGCGCTCGGACTCAATTCGGCTTTCGCGCGTCAACCATATATGGACAATGCGCTGCATCATTTGCGCGAGGCGCGTGAAGCGTTGCAAAGAGCCGAGCCGAACAAAGGCGGTCATCGCGAGCGCGCGCTGGAGCTTGTAGATCGAGCCATCGCGCAAGTGGAAGAAGGCATCCGGTTCGCACGCTAGACGCCACAGAAAACATTTCGAAAATCCGGAGTCTGCCCCTGAAGAGACTCCGGATTTTTTTTAATCGCGCAAAAAGAAAAGCGCGGTCGAACCGAAGATGCCGATGACGTACAAGACGGCGTCGTTACTAATGAAGTAGGGATAAACCATCAGGGCGATGCCGAGGAACATCGGCTTCCACAAGCTCATTCGCTTTCCGTACATGAAAGCGACGAAACCGATCGAGCCAAAGACGCAGCCACCGATCAAGTTGGCGGCGCTTAAATTGATCATGCTCGATAAACGAGCTAATTGCGCGCCACGCATCGGAAAGTTGTGGTTGACCGCCGGTAAGCCGCGATGACACGATTCGGGAAAATTACCAATGGCACTTGAACTTTTTCGGAAGAAAAGCCCGGACCATTTGATCGCTGAAGCGGCTTCTCCCGAGCGGCAAATGAAGCGGGCATTGGGTCCATTCGCTCTCACCTGCATTGGCATTGGCGCAATCATCGGGACTGGAATTTTCGCGCTAGCGGGAACGGCGGCGGCCGGTGAACAAGCACAGACGGTCGGGTCGATTTTGAAAACGCCGGTGCTCAATTTCATTCAGTCGTGGATTAGCCATGCGCCGCTTGTCTTTGGTCGCCCCGGCGCCGGTCCGGCGGTGATGCTCTCATTTGTGGTCGCCGCCGTGGCGTGCGGTTTTGCCGCTCTTTGTTATGCCGAGCTGGCAGCGATGATCCCGGTTTCGGGTTCAGCTTATACCTATTCTTATGCGACGCTCGGGGAGCTGATCGCCTGGATCATCGGTTGGGATCTGATCCTCGAATACGCGGTCGGCAACATGGCGGTGGCGGTCGGCTGGTCGGGTTATTTTGTCAGACTGTTCGGCAGTCTCTTTGGATTAAAATTTCCAGTTTGGGCAGTCAACGATTACGCGACTGCCAAAACGATTGTGGCTCAGGGCGGTGAAGCTCTGTCGAATTTTTCCTCGGCGACAATTCCGACCATCGCCGGCTATCCGATCGCGCTCAATCTTCCGGCGCTGCTCGTTGTCGCGGCCGTGACCGCCCTTTTGATTTATGGAATTCGCGAGAGCGCGCGAACCAACAATACCATCGTGATTATTAAACTCGCAGTGGTCGTTTTCGTAATCTCGTTTGGCGGGTTCATGATTCATCCAACCAACTGGCATCCATTTGTTCCGACTGGCATCGGCGGAGTGATGAGTGGCGCGGCCATTGTCTTCTTCGCTTTCATCGGATTCGATGCCGTGTCCACGACCGCGGAAGAGACGAAAAATCCACAGCGCGACATGCCGATTGGAATCATCGCCAGCCTCATTATTTGCACGGTGCTCTATGTTTTGATGGCGGCAGTGATCACTGGCATGCGAAAGTACACAACTTATTTTGGCGACCCGGCAGCGGTCGCGACCGCGTTTTCTGGTTATCCTTGGGCGCAAGCGCTCATCAGCGCCGGCGCGCTCGCGGGCATCACTTCAGTCTTGCTCGTATTCCAACTGGGCCAGCCTCGCATTTTCATGGCGATGGCGCGCGACGGTTTGCTTCCGCAATATTTCGCGAAAATTCATCCGAAGTTCCGCACACCGCATATTACCACCATTTGGACCGGCGTTTTTGTCGGCGGCATTGCTGCTGTGGTCGATATAGGGTCGCTCGCTGATCTGACTAATATTGGAACCCTCTTCGCCTTTATCCTTGTTTGTCTCGGCGTCGTTATCTTGCGACGCACTGATGCCAATCGGCCGCGGCCGTTCCGCGTTCCGCTGAGCCCGTTGTTTCCAATTCTCGGCGTCGTGTTTTGTTTCGTGTTGATGATGAGCCTGCCCCTTGAAACGTGGATTCGTTTCTTTGTCTGGCTCGTGATCGGCCTCGCGATTTACTTCCTTTACGGAGTTGGCCACAGCAAGCTGCGCAGCGGCGTCGACGCCGGCATTACCGAAGACGAGCGCCGCTGATTAAACCGTAAGATTGGGGTGTAGCCACGGCTCTGCGAGCCGTCAACCCTCTCAACGCTGCACAGCAGCGTAGCTACAAAACTTACGCCGCTTTCTGCTCGTGGCTCGCCTTGTCGTCTTTCTCGAGCCAATCGAATAGGGTCGTCTTGGCTGGATCGAGTCCGAGCGGTTTTAGTTGTTCAACAAACCATTCCCGTTTTTCCGGATTGTTGTACGGATTGTCGGCGGTAACTTCATCGCCCCAGCGTTTGATCTCGTCCGGCGTTTTCTTTTGACCGTTGCGATTGAGCCATTCCACCATTTCCTGATCGCTCGCGCCGTTTTCGATTTGCGCTTTGAAGTCGTCGCCCTTCACGCCTTTGAAACCGAAGAGCGTGTTATCGAGCGGACAATCGAAATGGTATTCGCCAATATTGCCGGCCACGAGCGCGCGGCATTTGTCGATCGTGCGCCCAAGTATGGCGTAACCGCCAACGCGGATGCGCGGACTGCGCGGTGCTTCCTTTGTCAGATCTTTCCCTATCACCTTCGTATTCATATTTCACCCTAGCGGCAAAGGAAGTTGTCGCAAGACCGACAACCGTGCTGCTTGTAGCGGCGCTCTACGAGCGTCGTATTATTTTTCTTTCTGAGATTTCGAGCGACGGTCGTAGACCGCCGCTACAGAAGAATGCAAAAAATTATCTGTCGATCTTTGCTTTGGTTTGCTTGCGCCGCGAGCCTGCATGCTGAATCGCCGCGGATCCTGCCGCCACCCTCTGGAAAACTTTATCACGGATTTTATTGGGGCGGAGTTGGCACCGATACGCACGACCCGACTGAGCACGACGTCACGTCTGCGGATGTGGCGGGCTACGAGCAAGGAATCGGGAAGAAAATCGCATGGGTCTATTTTTCAAACAACTGGTTCGAATCGCGAAAATTCCCCGTTGCGATGTGCAAGTGGATCCGAGATCTCGGCAAAGTTCCGTACCTGCGGCTGATGCTACGTTCGGATGTCGATCAGCGCCACGGCGAGAAAACTTTTTCGCTTCAGAAAATCATTGCCGGCGATTTCGATGTCGATCTTCGCGCGTGGGCGCGCGATGCCAAAACGTTTGGCTCGCCGATCTTGATTGAGTGGGGGACCGAACCGAACGGGAATTGGTTCAGTTGGAACGGCAAATGGAATGGCGGAGCAACTGAAGGACCGAAGCGCTACATCGCGGCTTATCGCCACATTGTCGATCTGATGCGGGCGGAGGGCGCGGACAATCTGACCTGGGTCTGGCATGCGAACTGGTACGACGAGCCGGAAGCGAAATGGAACGCGTTCGAGAATTATTTTCCAGGCGAGAATTACTGCGACTGGGTCGCCCTGAGCGCGTACGGGGCGCTTACGCCGCAAACCAACGAAGGTCTCGAGAGTTTTCGTTTCAAAATTGGTGAAGCGTATCCGCGCCTGATCAAACTCGTCCCCGGAAAACCGGTTATTGTCGCCGAGTTCGGCTGCGATTTACACAATCGAAACATCGATGTCGTCCGCTGGGCGCAGTCAGCGCTTGAAGATCTCTTTTCAAATCGCTGGCCGGCGATTGTTGGCTTCTGTTGGTGGAACGAAGGCTGGCAAAACGACGACCACAAAAAACACGATACCGACATGATCGTTTTGCATGACGTAGAGCTGACGACAGTTTTTCGCGAAGAGTTCGCTGCGCATGCTCAACAAATTCAAGAGACGATTCAAATGACGAAGCACGAATGACGAAGGACGAATGACGAAGGACGAAGGAATGACGAAGCACGAATTGCTCTTCGTCATTTGATCATTCGAGCTTCTTTCGACATTCGACATTCGGATTTCGTCATTCGCCGGACATGACAACAACGCAAACGCGTCGCATACTTTCCGGTATGGTTAAGGTCGATATTACTTACACCGGCGATCTTCATTGCGACGCGACCCACGGGCCGTCGAAGTCCAAGCTCGCGACAGACGCGCCGACCGATAACAAAGGAAAAGGCGAAGCATTTTCGCCGACCGATCTCGTTGCGACCGCGCTCGGCACGTGCATCAGCACGACCATGGGACTCAAAGCCGAATCGCTCGGTGTCGATCTTCGCGGGATGAAAGTTTCGGTGCAGAAAGAAATGTCGAAAGACGCGCCGCGCCGGATCGTCGCGCTGCCTTCGGAAGTCCATATTCCACTTCCGCCGACTTCGCCGCACCGTGAAGTGCTGGAGCAGACAGCGCTCAATTGTCCGGTGCACAAGAGTCTGCCGTCGGAAATTGATCGGCCGACGAAATTTTTCTGGGAAGGGTGATGTTGTAGCCGCTTCGCTGTGCGAAGCGTCGCGCCCCCCACAGGGCGGCGGCTACAGTGAACCCGGATACAGCCAATCCACGTAATCTTTCACGCCGCGCTCGAGTGAGAACTGCGGTTGGTAACCGAGCGCGCCGCGGACCTTGTCCAAATCTGCTTCGGTGAAGTTTTGGTAATGCGCGTGCGGATTTTCAATGTAATCGGGCTGAAATTGTGTGCCGAGACATTTGTTGAGCACGTCGACCAGTTCGTTGAACGAGCGCGCTTGACCCGAGCCGAGATTGTAAATTCCGCTCTCCTTCGCTTCGAGCGCGAGAATGCTTCCTTCCACCACGTCCTTCACGTAAACGAAATCGCGCTTTTGATCGCCTTGTTTGAAAATGCGCGGCCGCTGGCCGGCCTTCATTTGCTGAGCCAGATGGTAAATCATACTTGCGGGCACCCCTTTGTGCGCCTCTCGCGGACCGTAAACATTGAAATAACGCAGCCCAATGATGACCCAGGGCGGGTTTTCCTTCGCTTCGCGGATCGCGAGATTGTCCAGGATCGCTTTCGAAAAAGCATAGATGTTCGCCGGCGCGGCCCCGTTTGATTCAACGCTGGCCGCGGTTGCCGGACCATAAGTGGATGCTGATGACGCGTAAACAATTCGAGTTTTGTTGGGGCGCGCGAAATTCAGCAGCCGTCGAAAACTTTCGACGTTGTCATGCACCTGCACGAATTGATCGTGCAACGTCGTGTCCGTGATCGACGCGAGGTGGAAAATGGCGTCGAATCCCGCGGCCGCGGGATCGCCGAATTGTTCGCGCCAATCCAGGGCGGCGAGATTCTGCGCTACGAAATCGCCGCGGTAGCCGCGCAGATTTTTAAAATCGCCGGAGCGAAAATCGTCGATCACGGTGAGGCGCGCGTTGGGAAACTTGTGTTGCAAGGCAAGAGTCAGGTTCGAGCCGATAAAGCCGGCTCCGCCGGTGACGAGAAAGCTGGGCGACGAATTCGAAGCAGTCACGGCGGCAATTATAGCGCGGCTAATCAAATTTGTCTTGAGCGCGCAAGGGCAAAGGAGTAATTCTTCGCCACGGCGAATCCGTCCTGTGGCGGATCGACCTTAGTTCTTTGTGAGTTTGAAAAAGTGGATCGGCGCGAGAAATCCCGTGCAAACCGGGAGCAGTTGCGCTGCTGTAACTGGATACGACTTCCCAGGGCCAATCGTTGCCATGAGGCGACGGTGAAGGCGGGAAGAAGGTGCGATTAGTCGATAGTTGATGGTTGAGAGTTGATAGTCAGAAGATGCCGGGCATCTGCGTCTATCAACAATCAACTTAAAACTATCCACTGTTCCGAACGCCAGGAGCCAGAATATTCGACCGCTCCACCTCATTCGTGTGTAGCCACGTCGCCGTGCGACGTCCAACCGGCCACAGGCCGGTTGGCTACAAATCGAAAAAACTTCTTCGCAGAAAGAAGAATGAGAGCTGGGCGATGCGTCCCGCGATGGCGGGAGCAAACAAGTCCGACTCTCGAGTTGGAGGAAACTTGTTATGCGAAATCGCCCATTATGTTTTGTTTTGGTAAGTTTGAT
>DATMON010000019.1:0-74345 GCA_035568175.1 Chthoniobacterales bacterium | reverse complement strand
TTGTTTTGTCGGTGGGCGCATATTCGTCAGGCCGCGGCCGTTTCGGCGCTGTTCATCCTGGTGAATTCAATCGGCGGACTGGTCGGATACTTCACCGCAGTCCATTCGGTTCCGGCGCTGGGAATTTATCTCGCGATTCCGGCAATTATTGGCGGAACAATCGGCTCCTATTTGGGAAGCCGCCGTCTGCCGCCTCGAGGCATCGCAATTTTTCTCGCGGTCGTGCTCGTAATTGCCGGCACGAAGTTAATTTTTACGAGGTGACAGTTCCAGCTTTGGCGCGGACGCGGGCGACCACGGATTGGTTTGGAAATCCGAGTCGATGATTTTCTCTCGCGTGGATCGCAAAAGATCGAGCAGCGCTAACACATCGAGCGCGTGATGTCGCGGAGCGAAGATCGACAAGTTCTTTTCCGCTAACTCGAACAATTTAACGGCCGGCCGGAGACGACGGCTGTGTTTTGCGTGCGTCGGATGTTCGAAATTTTTCTGTAAATGGACAAACGCGCCGGCGGCCTGAATCAGTCCTTTAAAAAAATTATCATCGTCACTATCGCGATTGAGCCAAATCTGCTCCAACACGTCGTGCGCTTCGTAGTAACGTTGCTCGTTCCAGCAGCGAAAGAACGCGCGATAAAACGGGTGCTTCGCCACGTCGCCGGAAAAATCGACATCGTCGCCTTCGAGCTTGCGCACGAACTGCGAAATCCTCTCGCCTTTGCTCATGAAGGGCTTAATTTCATCGTGCCGCAGATGATGGGCAAACCGACTTTTCCGGAGGGTCACGAAAGCTCGCCACCGCGAGTCCGTCCGTTGGCGGACATTCGAGACCGCAGCCAAGAATGACACCGGTTGCGCTGGGAATTGTTCTCGCCGCCATCGCTGCGCTCATTTTTTTATCGGCGCTTTTTTCGGGACTCGAGACCGCGCTTTTTTCGCTGCGGCCGCATCAGTTGCGACGATTGGAGCAAAACCACCCGGCGCTCATCAATTTCGTCCAACTTTTTCGCGATAAACCGCGCCGTGTTCTCAACGTGCTCCTTCTCGGCGACGGACTGGTCAAGGCGCCGCTGGTGGTACTTTGTCTTTTTCTACTTTGGCGCGGGCCGCTCGCCGGACGCTTGTCGCAATGGCTCGCCGCAATTCTGATTTTCGCAATCGTCGTGTTGCTCTGCGATTTGATCCCGAAATTGATCGCGCTCGCCGCGCCATATCGACTGTCTACCGTTGGCGCCTTCACCCTCCAATCCTCTGTCCGAGTGCTCGATCGCGTCGGACGCACGCTTGAGCGCGTCAGCACCGTGATTGTCGATCTTCTTACGCCGCTGAGTCTGCGCACCCGCGCACGATTGAGCGATGAAGAACTCGAGACGTTGGTCGAGATCGGAGAGGAGGAAGGGACGCTCCACGAAGCCGAGGGCGAGATGATTCAGGAGATCATCAAGATGGGCGACAAGACAGCGAAGGATTGCATGACGCCGCGAGTTGAGACTTTTGCTTTGGCAGACGATCTGACGAACGAAGATGCGATCGCGCAATTAAAAGAAAAACGCTATCGCCGAGTTCCAGTTTACGCCGATACGCCGGACAACATTGTCGGCATCGTTGACGTCAAACTCTTCCTGCTCGATCCGTCGGAACATTACACCGAGACGTTGCTAGCCCCGTCGTTCGTGCCCGAAACGATGCGCGCGCTCGATCTGCTGAAGCTTTTCCTGACCCATCCGCAATCGCTCGCAATTGTGGTCGATGAGTTTGGCGGCACGGAAGGAATCATCACCATGTCCGACATCGTGGAGGAAATCTTGAGCGATGCCGCCCCGCCGCGCGGAGATGTCGATCTTTATATCGAACCGCTCGAAAACGGAAAATTTCTAGTCAGCGGTCACGCGCGCCTCGACGATTTAAAAGAGCATCTCGGTTTTGAGTTGGAAGCGGATGGAATCGACACCATCGGCGGACTGGTCTTCAATCGGCTCGGCTATTTGCCAAAGGCGGGTGCCAAGATCGAACTGGCGCGTTTGGCGGTCATTGTCCGGCATACAAGTCGAAAACGAATCGAAGAATTGCTCCTCGAAAAGACAACCTGTCTCGAGGATCAAGCGAACCCTGAAACCGCTGGCGCATGAGAGATTTTTTTATCATCGCAGGTTGTTGGGCGATCTCGTTTCTTTTCAACGGAATCGAAGCTGGGCTGACTTCGATCGACCCGGTCCGATTGCGTCATCATGTGAAATTGAACCGGCCTTCGGCTGTGCGGCTCGACCGATTGCTGAAGACACCGGGACATTTACTGGTCACGGTTTTGTTGGTCACAAATTTCGCAGACATTGTCGCGCTGCTTCTGCTAACGCGATTCCTCGTTTCCAGATTTGCTACAACTGGTTTTCTGCTCGCGATACTCATCGCGCTGCCAATTTATCTTTTCGTCCTTGTCGTTTTGCCGAAGTCGCTCTTCCGCCGCTTTCCTTTTCGCGCTCTTTCGCCGCTTGCCCGTCTCCTTGAAATAAGCATGACTCTGCTCTGGCCAATCCTGGCAACGGGCACATTCACTGGCCGCCTGTTTTTGCCGGCGCAAAAGAAACGCGCTCGTTTGTTCGCCGCGCGCGAGGAATTGAAACAGATCACGTCCCAGAGCGAGCGCGAAGGCTCTCTCACCGCGACCGAGCGCGCGATGATTCATAACGTCGTCGATTTTCAAAGCGTCACGGCCCGCGAGGTGATGAAGCCATTGCCGAACGTCGCCACTCTGAAACCGGACTCGGCGATCGAAGATGTACTCAGCCTGAGCCGTTCGACTGGGTTCGATCGCTTGCCAGTGATCGGCGCCAACGGCGACGCGGTCGGCCTGATCAATGTGCTCGATATCTTGCTCGATAAAGATCAGCCGCAATCGCTCAGCCGTTACCTGCGAAGAATGGTTACGGTCCAGGAAAGCGAGCCGGCGTCGCGGGCTGTCCGGCGCCTACGAGCGGCCCGGCTTGATCTGGCCGCGGTGGTCGATCAAAAAAGAAATTTGATTGGCGTTGTCACGAGCGAGGATCTGGTCGCGCGTCTCGTCCGCGCATAGCCCACTCGTCATTCCAACGAGGAATCCGCAAGTTTCGCGATCCCTTCGCGCGTTAATCGGAACACAGTCCATTCGTCCATCGGTTTTGCGCCGAGCTCGCGATAAAATTCGATCGCGGGCTCGTTCCAATTGAGCACTGCCCATTCCATTCGGCCGTAGCCGCGGTCGCGCGCAATTTTTGCCAGATGAATCAACAGCGCCCGCCCGTAGCCTTTGCCGCGATCTTCCGGCCTGACGAACAAGTCTTCGAGATAAAGTCCCGGCCGCCCGAGCCAGGTCGAAAAATTGTGAAAGAAAACGGCGAAGCCGACTGCGGTTTCATTTTCGACGGCAAGCAAAACTTCCGCGGCCGGTTTCTGGCCGAACAAAACTTCGGTGAGCCCTTGTTCGGTCGCAGTGACTTCATTCGGCGCACGTTCGTAGGTCGCGAGCGCCCGGATCAACTCAAGAATGACCGGAACATCAGTGACCGTGGCCGGGCGGATCGCGAAATTCTCCTTTTTCATTTCGGCACTGGATTCAGTTTGTAGATCTTAAACTCGGATGTCTCATCCGTGAGCGTCGCTGTTCTCTGAACATACTGTCCAAGTTGGTCGTAATAATCGAGCCACCACGAAGTATTTGAAGTGAACACAAGATATTCCGCGCCGCGTTTTCTCAACTCTTCAAGGTCGACAATCGCCTGCGCGCTATCCTTCGGCTCGCCATCATAGATCCCGTTCTTCTCCAGAAAATGCCAGCCTTTGCGTTCGGCATAATACAAAACTGTCGGGTCGCCATTGTCGGACGCGGCAACTAGCGCACTTGTTAGTGTCGTGGCTTTTAATTTCAATCCGGCGTCGCACAACGGAGCCGCGCTCGGATGGTAAAAATCGCGCGCATACACGAACGCGGAAAAACTGAACAATCCAGCCAACAAAATCGAAGAGGCGATTTTCACGGCCCGGTTGGATATTTTCGAGCCGATAAAAGCGCACGCCGCGCCGGCAAAGGCCGCGCCGACCGGCACGAGCGGCAGCTGATACCACTGGTGCCGGTTTCCATAACCGACGATGACGATGAACAGAATCATCGCCGCGAGCCACCAGTGAAACGGCCGCGCCGCGTCCCGCGGCCGCGAGATCGGTCTTGCGATCAACGTGCCAACTCCGCCGAGAACAAAAACAACAGGCGTGAGCGTTGAGGTGACAATTTCCTTCGCGATTTTCAAATACCACGCAACCGACATGATCTTTACTCCGCCAGCGCCGAAAAAGTGATGCGGATAAAATTGCAACGCGATCTGATAAGCGTGCCAGTACCACAACGCGGCAGGCAAAAGCGCGATCACCGCGAAAAACCAAAGTGAAATATTTCGAAACGCTGCTCCGAGCCGGAGTGGCGCCGTTCTGAAACGCTCAAAGGCCAGGCACGCCAGCGGCGCGCCAATGATCACGCTCGGCAGTTTGATCAAGATCGACAACGAAATACAAAACGCGCTGACGCAGAAAGATGCCTGCCCGTCGGAGCTTTGGCGAAGGCGGGTCGGTCTCATGCGCCAGTCTGGCTCGGACTCATCGACCCAGCGTTGAAAGAAATACAGCCCGATGATGGAGAGCGCGAGCGACGGCATGTCCGGCATAAAACATCGGCCGGCCATGATGCCGAGCGGAGCAAAGCTGTAGAAGAAAAGCGCCCAGACTGCGCCGATTTCGCCGACGATTTTGCGGACCAGCAAAAAGAAGAACGGTAGCGAAATGGCGAATAAAACGAGCGCCTGAACGCGTCCAATCCATTCGTGGACGCCAAATATTTTGTAACAGATTGCGGCGACGAACGGCAGAATCGGAAATTCGGTCCCGACATAACCGGGCGCGTCCCCCGCCCAATCGATCTGCGGGCGCGCAAAATGAAAACCGCCCTGAAAATAATTTCGCGCAATCGCGGCGACGTCACTTTGGCGCCAGCTCCAATGGTCGACGTAGGCTTGATTGATCCAGATCAGACGAACCGCGACGGCCAGGATCGATATCATAATCGCAAGTCGCACCGCTCGTGTCATGGATCGCCTCTTGACAAAGCATCGGGACAAAGTCAATCGAGTAGCTGACCCTGAATGAAGACGACGGCTGTTGCTCTTACCCTGTGGCTCGGTTTTGCCACGCTCGGATTGCGGGCACAAAATGAACCGAACCTGATTCCGGACGTGGTCGATCCGGCGAAGTTGATTCCGCTCCTACCGGAGCCGCTAGCTGGTTGGACTGCCGAAAAGGCCGAAGGCTCGAGCGACGATGTCGGAGGATTCAAAATCACAAACGTCCATCGCGAGTATCAAAAAGGCGACACGGCTGACGCGCCAAAAGCTTCGATCAGTATTACCGACGCCGTCGCAAGCCCCGATTACGTGGAAGCGACGACTGCCGAGTGGAACAAAAGCAGTGAGACGCCTGACGGATACGGCAAACCGGTGACAATTGACGGAAATTCCGGCCGCGAGGATTACGACAAGGAACGAAAGCAGGCTTCGCTCTGGGTCATGGTGGCGAAGCGCTACTTCGTCACGATCGAGTTACAGAATCAGGAGCCGAAAGAATTGCAGGAGTGGATCAAGCGGGTCGACCTGAAAAAATTGGCCGAGATTAAAAAATAAGCCCGAGCCGGGCTGGCATTATCTCTGTCGGCAGACTTTTAAGATTATTTCTGCCAATAAGGACATCGGCAGCTACAATTCGTCACTCGTCACTTGCCTGCCGCGCCGTAGCCTTGGCGAAGGCGGGTCACTGCTTCTTCGCTGCTTCACCGGCCATCGGCACGAAGCGCACCGGCAAAATCGCGCGCTGCGCCAGTTCGCCGTTCGTCTTTTCCAGAAGGTAGAGCTGTTGATCCATCATTCCGCTGCCCACGGGAATAATCATGCGCCCGCCTTCTTTGAGCTGTTGCGCCAGCGGCTCCGGAACCTTGTCGGGCGCGCAGGTGACGATGATGGCGTCGAACGGCGCGACCTCCGGCCACCCCTGGTAACCGTCGCCGATCTTTACATGCGCGTTGTTGTAATCGAGTCGCGCGAGCCTGGCCGAAGCTTCTTTCGCAAGCGGTTCGACGATCTCAACCGTGTAAACCTCTTTCGCCAATTCCGCGAGGACCGCGGCGTGGTAGCCTGAGCCAGTCCCAATCTCCAGAACCCGATCGCTCGGTTGCAAGCGCAGCTGCTCGGTCATGTAAGCAACGATAAACGGTTGCGAGATCGTTTGATCGTGACCGATCGGAAGCGCGCTATCGGCGTAACTTTGAGTCCGCATATTTTCCGGCACGAATGCTTCCCGCGGCACTTTCGCCATCGCCGCCAGGACCCGCTCGTCGTGAATGCCGCGCGGCTTGAGCTGCTCCTCTACCATCTTTTGCCTCTCGGCTGCGAACTCCGAAGTAGACCTGGGAGTTCGATGACAGCCGGTCGCCGCCAGTGCCACCACCAACAGCCATTGCGAAATTCGTCTCATCCCAACCAATATAACGCACGAGCCGTGTAAGCTTGTCGTCACAATTTCTTGGTGTCCTTCCGCTTCTTCATGGTTAATTTCACCGGCCTTTCATGAACGAAGACCGTAAAACTTTAGAACAACGCGGGCAGATGACGGATATCGAACGTCTGCGCCACTCCGCGTCGCATGTTCTCGCGACGGCCATTTTGAAAATCTGGCCGGAAGCGCAGTTCGCCGCCGGGCCGCCGGTCGAGAGCGGTTTTTATTACGATGTCGATCTTCCGCACCGGATTTCGCAGGAAGATTTCGAGAAAATCGAGGCCGAGATGAAGAAGGAGATCAAAGCCAACCATCCTTTCGAAAAGGTTGAAGTTTCACGCGACGAAGCGCTCGACCTTGGAAAGAAAGGACGCCTCGCCGCGCTGAGCGATCGCGGCCAACCGAGCAAGTTCAAGATCGACATCATCGAAAACATTCCAGCGGACGAGAAGATCTCGCTCTATCGCAACGGCGACTTCATCGATCTCTGTGCCGGCCCGCACGTCATGCGCACCGGAAACATCGGCGCGTTCAAGCTCACCACCGTGGCCAGCGCGTACTACAAAGGCGACGAAAAGAATCCGCAGCTTCAGAGAATCTACGGCACCGCCTTCAAAACCAAAAAGGAGCTCGACGATTACTTCGCGATGCTCGAGGAAGCGAAGAAGCGCGACCATCGTAAGCTCGGTAAGGAACTGGAGATCTATGTGATCGACGACGATGTCGGTCCGGGATTGCCGCTTTGGCTACCGCGCGGCGGCGCGATCATTGATGAGTTGGAGAAACTTGCGAGAGAAACCGAGTTCGCCGCTGGTTACCAACGCGTTCGCACCCCGCACATTGCCCGCGAGAGTCTGTATCTGAAGAGCGGCCATCTCCCGTACTACGCAGAGTCAATGTTTCCGCCGATGGAATTAAAAGAAGGTGGTGACTCAACCACTCAACAACTCAACAACTCAACCAGGTATTATCTCAAGGCGATGAACTGTCCGCATCATCACAAATTGTTTGCGGCGGTTCCGCGGAGTTATCGCGATCTGCCGTTGCGACTGGCGGAGTACGGGACCTGTTATCGCTACGAACAAAGCGGCGAGTTGATCGGGCTGATGCGGGTGCGCTCGATGCAGATGAACGACGCGCACATCTACTGCACCCCAGAGCAGTTCGAAACGGAGTTCAACGCCGTGAACGAGATGTATTTGAAATATTTCAAGCTCTTCGGGATCGAAAAATATCTGATGCGTTTTTCGACCCACGATCCGTCGAAGCTCGGGCAAAAATTCGTCGACGAACCGGAGCTTTGGAAGAAGACCGAAGAGATGACGCGCAACGTCTTGAAAACTTCCGGCATCAATTATGTGGAGGTCCCAAACGAAGCGGCGTTTTACGGACCGAAGATCGACGTCCAGGCCTGGAGCGTGATCGGCCGCGAATTTTCGATCGCGACCAACCAGGTCGATTTCGCGCAGCCGCGCCGGTTCAATCTGGTTTACAAAGACAAGGACAACACCGAGAAGACGCCGCTCTGCATTCATCGCGCGCCGCTTGGAACGCATGAGCGTTTCATCGGATTTTTGATCGAGCATTATGCGGGCAATTTCCCGCTCTGGTTGTCGCCCGAGCAAGTGCGCATCCTCACCATTGGTGACGACGCGAAGCTGCTCGACTATTCGATGTCGATCTTAAACGAGTTGCGCGCGAACCAAGTTCGGGCGGAGATCGACCAGAGCACCGATCAAATCAACGGCAAGATCCAGCGCGCCGAACAAATGAAAGTCCACACCATGTTCGTGATCGGCAAGCGTGACATGGACGCCGACGCGGTCAGCGTCCGCGTTCATGGCAAAGGAAATCTCGGTGCCAAACCGCGCGCCGAAACGATCGCGGAAATCTTATTGTCGATCAAAGAACGGCGCGCGTAATTGAGTTGTGCGACGGGCTGAAGGCCGGGTAAAACGTTGAGATGGATCTCCCCGGGACCCTAAAGAAAGATTTCGGCTACGACCAATTCCGGCCGCTGCAGGAAGAAATTATTCGGGATGCGCTGGCCGGACGCGATGTCTTTGCGCTGATGCCGACGGGCGGTGGGAAATCGCTTTGCTTTCAATTGCCGGCCTTGTTGCGCAGGGGACTGACAATCGTGGTGTCGCCGCTGATCTCGCTAATGAAGGACCAAGTCGATGCGCTGCAAACGAGCGGAATTGCAGCAACGTTTCTGAATTCCTCGTTAGATCGGCATGAATCGGTCGAGCGATTGCGGAGCTTAAATCGCGGCGAATGCCGGCTACTCTACGTCGCTCCGGAGCGGCTGATGCTCGATGGGTTCCTCGAACGGGCGCTGAACTGGAACATTACCCAGATCGCGATCGACGAAGCACATTGCATCAGCGAATGGGGCCACGATTTCCGCCCGGAATATCGCGAGTTGAAAAAACTGCGAAGACATTTGCCGGATGTGCCGATCATGGCGCTAACCGCGACTGCGACCGAACGGGTGCGCAAAGACATTGTCGATCAATTGCACTTGGACAAGGCGCAATGCTACGTGGCGAGCTTTAATCGACCGAATCTCACCTATCGCGTTGTGCCGAAGTCATCGCCCTACGAACAAGTGGTCACGTTCATTCGCGCCCGGCCTAACGAGAGCGGCATCGTCTATTGCGCAAGCAGAAAGACGGCGGACTCGCTGGCGACAAAGTTGAACGGCGATGGAATCAAAGCGAAACCGTATCACGCGGGGCTCGAGTCGACGGATCGGGCAAAACACCAGGACCAATTTCTGCGCGACGACGCGCGCGTGATCACGGCGACGATCGCCTTCGGGATGGGGATCAACAAACCGAATGTCCGTTTCGTTCTGCATCACGATCTGCCGAAGAACATCGAGAGCTATTATCAAGAAACAGGGCGGGCCGGGCGCGATGGCCTGCCCAGCGAGTGTGTGCTGCTTTTCAGCGCCAGCGATGTAGTGAAGCAAACGCGTTTTATCGAGGAGAAGAGTGAAAAGGAACAGCGGATCGCGCGGGAGCAGCTCCGCCAGATGGTCCATTTCGCCGAAACGCGCGAATGTCGGCGGGCGACGCTACTGAAATACTTCGGTGAAGAATTTCCGCCTTCTTGCAACGGCTGCGATAATTGCCTGGAGCCGCGCGAAACATTCGATGGCACGGTGCACGCGCAGAAATTTCTATCGTGTATCTATCGCATCTACGAGAAACAAGGTTTTGGTTTCGGATTGAATCACGTCGTCGATGTTCTGGCTGGCGCCGACACAGAAGCGATCAAACAGCGAGGCCACGATCAGCTCTCGACTTACGGAATTGGCAGTGATGTGAAACGCACCGCCTGGCTCGCGATCGGTCGCGAGCTTTTGCGCCTGGGACTCATCACCGCCGCGCCCGGAAAATTCGCAACGCTGGAACTAACGAAGGCGGGGCGGGCGGCCTTGCGCGAACGAAAACCGATCACCCTGACGAAACCGTTTGATGTTGAAACGAAGCGATCCAGAAAACATCGCGCCGGTGAAATCAAATGCGATGAAAGGCTCTTTGAACAACTCCGTGTCTTGCGCCGCCAAATCGCGGACAAACGCGATGTACCGGCCTATGTGATTTTCTCTGATGTCTCGCTGCGCGAAATGGCACGCGCTTATCCAACGACGGAAGCCGAGTTCCGCCGAATCCCCGGCGTTGGTCAGCAAAAGCTGCGCGATTTTGCGGAGCCTTTTACTGCTGCAGTCAGAGATTATCTCGCGACCAATTCAAAAGCTGCCGGTTGAGAAATTCTTACGTGTAGTGTCAAGCGATCTCGAGCTACGATTTGGTGCATGAAAAGTAGTCATCAAATCCCGATCGCGATCCTGTCGATCCTGCTCGCGGCTCCGGCATTCGCGGCAAATCCATTTCTCGACGCCAAGGATGACAAACCGGTCTCGGCTGATTTTCGTGGCACGGAATGGAATGACGAAAATATTCAGGGCGAAATCCCGCTGACCGCGCGCATGATGACGACCCGCATTGCTAGCATGCCGTGGGGCGCAATTTTCAAAATCGAATTTGCCGATCTGAAGTCGCGGGCCAAGGAGCGCCGTGAGATCCGGCCACAATATTTTATCGCGACCGACGATCGTATCGTTTTGTTGAACGAAGAAAACAACGACGAGGCAGCTAAGAAAATTTCCGCAATGGACAAGCCACCCGAGTTTGAGCAGGGCTACGTCAGAGCGATTATAAGCGGCAAGTTGCAGTTCGAGGACGGTCCGTACACCACGACGATCGAGGTCAAAGGCGATGAATGTGTTTATTTAACCAGCCACAATTCGGGTCATTTTGGAAAGTTCGTCTGGAAAAAGGGCGTCGGGCTAATCGAGCATTCCAGCGGCTACGGCGCGATGAAAGACGGGTTTCGGCTTAAACGTATCGCGTCCAAAAAATAACGACGCTGGATCGATTTCCCCGCAGCGGAGAAATTACCAAGTGTAAGTGACAGTGCCGTCGGCTTCGCGGGACACTTTAGCGCCAACCACAATAGTCCTGGCGGCGGGTTTTTCCCCGATGGGAATGACTTCGACGTAAAACGAAACCGGCGCGCCTTCGGTTCGACCGGCCGCGCCCATTTCTTTCAATTGCTCCCAGGCATGCGTTCCGCTCACCGTTTTCTTGAGAAATCCTAGCCTGACTAGCGAATCGTATGGAAATTCCACCACGCCGTAATGATTCGGCGTGGCTGCGTCCTTCAGAAAGCCGCGGTAAACGTCTTCGCCGATCTGCTCCGACTGCAAAAGCTTGGGATTGACTTCGATCCGCACTATCTTTTTCGCCCAATCGAATTTGTGTTGCTCGATGTCATTGAAGCCGTGCACTTTTTCGTCAACCGGCGCTCCAAGCGGCGGCGGCGCGATCTTTTCCTTCGCCGGCGCATATTCGAAGTCGCAATGAATCACATTGTTGCTCGTCGGATTAATGACCGGGACTGATGCACGCCCGATATAGCGGGGCTGACCTTGCCCATCCAAAACCAGCCAATAGTGCGGCAACTCGGAGTCGTCGGTTTTCTCATTCACTTTGAGTCGAATGTGCAGCCAGGTGGCACCTTGCTCCTGCTTGCTCTCGACTTTTTCAAACGGCGGCTCCAAACGCCCGGAGAGAATGGGTGTGTGCGTTAAAGTATAAAGGAGACGGTCGTCCGGAGTGCTGGGGTGAAAACTTTCACTCGCGTCGGAACTTGCCCATGCCTTGTCCTTGATCACAATCGAACGTCTGATCGCGCTGCCGGGCTCGGGTTCCATTGTGAGATCGAAATCTTTTCCAGAAAGCAGCCCATGAACCTTGATCGTCTTGGTAAAATGGGCCGTTCCTTTCACTTCCCAAACGCCTTCATTCATTTTCTTCATCGCCGCCATCAGCAAGCTTTCGGGACCGGGTTCCGCGGCGAGCGCGTGAGGATTTCCCGGCGGCGCGGCGACCGGCGGTTGATCGCTAATCTCGGTGTAGGCGACATCGGTCGTTACGTAATCGCCTTCCAAAACCCCGGGGCCGTGATAGCGGCGGATGACTGTTGGCTTGCCGTTTTCGAGCGCGATCCACCAGTTCGGCCGATCTCCCTCGTATTGAATTTTGTCCGGCGCTTTAAAACGAACATGCAGTGAACCTTCAATTTCCCCTTTCTCCGGCGGAACCGCTTCATGCGGCGGAATCTTTTGGTCGGCGGAAAACTTGATCGGCGTGTGCACGAGATAATAAAAACGACGATCGTTTACGTCGGTATTCTTCCAGTTTTTGCCGCGGTCTTCGCTGACCCAACTCTTGTCGCCCAAAGTAATTTGTCGCTTTGTTCCATCGACCGTTTCGATCGTCAGATCGAAATCGTTCACGGCAACAATGCCGGAAATGTTCATCTGTTTGTCCGCTTCGATGCGGGCATCGACTCGCCACGCGCGAGCCTCCGAGGTCTTTTTCGCGGCGGCGAGGATCGCTTCAGGCTTGGCCTGATCCGATGCGGATGATTTCCTTTGTTGTTTAGCCGAAGCAAACGTTGTCGCGACCAAAAGCACACCGACAAAGGTCAATGCTTTGTTCACGCTGACGGATTGAATCCTTTTCATAAAATGATTTTGGGTGCTTTTGCTAGTTGTTAGCGACACACCTCTGCTCGGCGCACATTTGTTGTTTTTGACTCGACAACTCGCGCCAGCCCTTGCGCAATAAGGATGAGACCCGACTATCAAGCTTAAAGTCGAGCAAATTCGAAGGGATTAAATGATGAAATGTTTTCTACTGCTAATCGTTACCCTCTTAATTACCTTTAATCCGCAATTGTTCGCCCGGCTTGGCAACACTGAGGAACAAATCGTCGAACTTTATGGAACTCCGGTTGCTTCCGGGTTCCCGGACAAGAACGGGATTACTACGAACAGATACCAAAGAGGTGATTACATCGTTTTGGTGCAGTTTCTGAGACATTTGAGTATTGCCGAAAGTTATACGCGAGTGGACAAGCACGAGTTTTCAGAAGAGGAATTATCCACGCTTCTTCAGGGAAGCTACACCGGCCAAGAATGGATAAAGGATCCAGGCAAGCTGGCGTGGGAACGAGTCGATCATCATGCAAAGGCTTGGTGCGAAACGCTGAGTGGTCGGCCAACACTACTAGTCCACGCCGAGTAATTAACGCCCCGTTCAATTAACGGTCAGCCATAGCGTTGCCGGATCGACATCGGCGTTGAGTTCGTAGTCGATCCGCATTAACCAGTGACGTTCATGCGGCGGCATTTGCCTTTTTTTCTGATCCTCGTTGGAACGGCGATCGTTCGTTTCGTCATTTTGTGCGTTTCGCAGACGCACGTTACAAGCGATGAAGCGATCATCGGATTGATGGCAAAACACATTCTGGAGGGCCGCTATTTCCCATTTTACTTCTACGGCATCTCCTACAATGCATCCTGCGCATGGGAAGCCTACCTCGCGGTCGTTCCATTCGCGATCGCGGGTGTGAGCGTTATCGCCCTGAAGATACCAACGGTTTTATTGTCGCTCGCTTGTCTCGCGCTCTTTTACGCGATGACAACGCGCCTGTATTCAATTCGCGTGGCGACACTAGCCAGTCTCATCTTCGCACTCTGGCCAGGGTTGCTGAAGTGGCACTTCCAGCCGCGCGGTTATGCGTTTTACTTTCTGTTCATTCCAGCGCTGATCATTCTTTTTCTGATCATCGAAAAGGAAAACAGCCGGCGCGCCCGCGACTTTTTTTTCTTCGGGCTCATCTGCGGCATCGCTTTCTGGAGCATGGAACTCCTTTTGATCACGATTGCAGGGCTTTGGGTCCTGCTTCTTCTACGCCGCCGGTTTTCCGTTATAACTTTCGCTGCATGCGCCGGCGGCTTCGTCGTCGGCTACGCTCCAGCGATTTGGTGGAATCTCACTCACTCTTTTCGGAACTGGCATTTTCTGTTTTTTGAAAAACCCGAAGCAGGTGGACTCGCGGCTCGATTCGGATTGCAGGCCTGGCGCGAAGTTTTTCTGCACGAGATGCCGAAATTTTTCAGCGTCGACACTGTGCTCTGGTACTACCCCGAAACGCCGTGGACTGGTTACGTTTTATATTTTGTGACCGGCATTGCCGTTGTCCTCTCCGCTTGCGGCGCGCTTCCAAAAATTCGCAACGCGTTTAGCTCGGGTTTTGCGGGCACCGACACGACTAAAGATTTGCTGATGCTGATCTTGATCGGTGTGAGCTTCGTTCCCTACGTCATTGCACCATTGCGCGTGCCTGGGTATTTTCTAGCGGCCAGCTTCTTCATCTCGATCTTGATTGCGCGCTGCGTCGACCGTTTTCTCGCGCAAAGAGAAATGTTCGTCCGCGCACTGGGCGCAGCAATGCTTTTGGCCGCCATTGTCTGCGGTGTTGACGCCCTGATCGAGACTGCGGCACACAACCAAATTGAAACTCTCACACTTTGTCCGAATCGACAGGACCACCGCATGCTTCGTGTCCCCGGCAGAGACATCGACGCGGTAAAACAGGATCTCGAACAAAACCGAATCAAAGCGATCTGGACCACGATCTCCTTTGTTTACCCACTGATTTTCGAAACTGGTGAAAAGCTGGTTGCGTCTGAATCGATTTTCGGCGTTGATCGCCCGGTTTATCCACCTTCGATTCCGAAACCGGAACCGAGCGACCAAGATCGCACCGTCTTTGTCCTGGAAACCAATTCGCCCTATCGACCGGAGATTGAAACGACTCTCGCGCAAAAAGGCGGCGCGCCGCCGAGAATTAGCGAACACGGCACCCTCACGATCATTGAACAGCGCTTCGCGTCGGAATCGCCGAGATGAAACTATCCGAACAAAAGCTGCGCTGGATCATCATTGGCCTTTGCGGACTGGCTGCGATTCGCGTTTTTGTTTTTGCCGCGGCGTTTCCATTTTTTAACAACGTGGACGAACAGGCGCACGTCGATCTTGTCGTTAAATATTCTCACGCCCACGCGCCGCGTGGCATCGAACCTTTCGCCTCCGAAGCCGCGCTTTACTTCGCCGTTTACAGCACGCCTGAATATTTTGTAGACCCCGAACAGTACGGCGGACAATATCCGCCACCCAACTGGCTCTTGCCTTGGGAACAGCTGCAAAAAGTTCTCAACGATGAAATTCCATTTTGGGAATCGCGACGCAATTATGAATCGGGCGAACCGCCTCTTTATTACGCGCTCTCCGGCGGCTGGATGAATGTCGGTCGCGCTTTGGGTCTGCGCGGATTGACCCTGCTTTACTGGGTTCGGTTTCTCAATGTCGGCGTCGCGGCCGCTCTGGTCTGGGTCGGCTTTGCGGCAACAAGATCAACCTTCCCTGACAATGAATTTCTGCGGCTCGGTGTGCCGGCGTTATTGGCGGTATGGCCGCAAAGCGCGTTTTATTCGATTCAAGGCGACGCTCTCTCGCCCCTTTGCTTCGGCATCGCGTTTCTTGGACTTGCTAAGCTGTTAAAGAGCGAGCGTCCCGGAACTGTTATCGCCGTTTGGACCGGCCTGTCAATCGCTGCGACTTGTCTTATCAAAACAAGCAATCTTCCGCTGCCACTGATCGCCATCACCGCGGTCACGTGGAAGATTTTGCTCGGCGCCAGGAACGGAAGTCTTCGACCAAGGTTAATCACCCTTGGCGTTTTCCTTCTGTCCGTCGGGCTGCCGCTCGGGATCTGGTTCGCGTGGAATCACCATAATTTTGGCGATCTGACCGCCACCAAATCGAAAATCGAATTGTTAAACTGGACGCGAAAACCGTTTGGCGAATGGTGGTCGCATCCCATCTTCAGTTTACACGGGATCGCGGAATTTTGGTGGGGACTGATCGCGAGTTTCTGGCGCGGCGAATTTGTCTGGCACCTGCAACGAATGGCTTCGACCGCGGCGGATGCGTTCTATGCGATTTCATCGGCAATTGTAATTCTCGCGACCGGCGTTTTCTTATTGCGACGCCGATCGATGCAGGACGATCGACGATTGATTCTCGCGATCGCGCTTCTGAGTTTTTTGTCGCTCGTCGCGTTTCTCGTCATCTTATCGATCAGTTTTGATTTCGGCCGATGCCCTTATCCATCGCGCGAACATCCCTATTTCACTTCCGGACGCTTGCTGGACGCGGCTGCCGTTCCTTTTTTCCTAGTGTTCGTCTACGTGATCGATCAGTTCGGCAGCTGGACGAAACAACGATGGCTGCGGTGGACATTGCTCGGCGCAACCGTCCTGGTCCTGGTTGTTTCCCAAGTGCAGGTCAACGCGCCGGCGTTTTCGAGCCGGTACAATTTCTTTCACCGCAAATCGCTTTAACTGCGCTACGGGCGCTTATTTGCGTTTACGTTTTCGGGTCGGCAAATTTTTTCGCTTGGTCTTGGCCACTCTCCTGAGTTCTTTTCGACTCATCGATTTGAACATGCTTCTCGATGCGCCTCGCAGTGATGACTTCGACCGTTTCCCGCGCTTGGCCGCAAGGGCTGCGCCGGCCGCCATTTGTTGTTTCTTCGATTTTGCAGGCATACCAAGAATATTTCGCAACTGCGACGCGAAACAGATTTGCCTGCCGCGCCGTAGGCCCGAGCCGGACTGGCTTTTTGCGAAGGCGGGTCAAGCCGACGGCGCCCTTCGCCAAAAGAAATAAATCGGCACGCCGGTCAGCACGATCAGGATTCCGATTCCAGAAGTCGTCGGCGCAAGGAGGACAAGATCGACAATCAGCAAAGCGGCCAGCAACATCGACACAATCGGCACCGCCGGATAACCCCATGTCCGATACGGCCGGTCAGCTGTGGGCGCTTTTCGTCGTAGAACAATCAGCGCAAGAATCATCAGTAGATAAAAAATCAGGTCGGCCGAGACGATGTATTCGAGCAACTGGGTGTAAACGTTTCCGTAGACGACTCTTTGGGTCGTCGGGTTCGTTGTCACCGTCCGCGGCAATGTCAGAAGCGCGGTCCAGATTCCTTGCGCGATCAAAGCCGCAGCCGGCACATGATATTGATTCGTGGTCGCGATTTTTTTGAAAAACAAACGATCACGCGCCATCGCAAAATAAACCCGCGCTCCGGCGAGAATCAGTCCGTTGTCGCAGCCGAACGTGGAAATCATGATCGCCGCTGCCATGCACATCGCGCCCGGATTTCCAAAGGCTGCCTTCATCGCCGCGACCGCGACTCGATCCTGTGGCGCGTGCTGGATTTCCGGAAACGACAGGAGCGCGAGATAGGAGACATTCGCCAGCACATACAAAATCACGACGATGGCGGAACCGATCAAAAGCGCGCGGACAAGATTTCGACCCGGATCGCGCACCTCACTGCCCAGAAAGGTGACGTTGGTCCAGGCGGTTTGGGCGAAGAGGGGACCGACCATTGATTTTCCGAAAATCAAAGCCAGCGCCAGGCCGCCCACGAAAGTGAAACCGGGTTGCGCGATCTGCGGGCTCCAACCATTCGCCCACGAATCCCACCACGCCGACGTTCGTGCTGCGCTAATCGCGCTCCAACCGAGAAACAATCCGACAACAACGACTCCGACAAGCGCTGCCGTTTTTGCAAACGTGAATGTATTTTGCACGAGCGTACCCAGCTTGAGTCCGCGCGTATTCGTCCAGGTCAACAGCGCGACCAGCGCTATCGCAGTCAATTGTTGAGTCGACAGACTGATGGCGTATCCGCCGCCGAGCAATATCGGTTGTTTTGTAAAAAGATAATTGTCCGGCGAAATTGAGCTGACAAAAACACCGAGAAATTTAGCGAACGCGATCGTGACGGCAGCAATCGTTCCGGTTTGAACGACCAGAAACAGCGTCCAGCCGTACAAAAATCCCATCGCTGGGCCATAAGCTTCGCGGAAGAAAACATAAACGCCGCCGGCGTGCGGCATCATCGTTGCGAGCTCGGAGCAGCAGAGCGCGCCCGTCATCGTGAGCAAACCGGCAATCACCCACGCGAGCAAAAGCCATCCCGGCGCGCCGCTTAAACGGGCCGATTCAGCTGAAGTAATAAAAATACCCGAGCCAATCATCGACCCGATCACGATCATAGTGGCATCGATCGGCCCAAGCGCTCGAACCAAGCCGGACTTTTGTTGATTGTCGTTCATTTCGAAAACGTCGGCGCGCGGATTGTTACGCCTTCATTTTCGAGTCGAGAACGCAACGCGCGCGCGAAACCCACCGCGCCCGTCGTGTCGCCATGAAGACAAACTGTCTCCGCCCGAACATCGACATCTACGCCGTCGACCGATCGAACTTTGCTTTCGCGCAACATTCGAACCGCGCGCACGGCGGCATCCTCCGGATCGTGTAGCAACGCGTCTGGTCGGGAGCGCGGAACAAGCGAGCCGTCACTCAAATAATTTCGATCGGCGAATACTTCATGCGCGATCTGCAGTCCATTCGTGTCACCTGCCCGCGCCAGCGCGCTGTTTTGCGGCGCAAAAAGAATCAATTTCTTATCGACCTCAGCAATCGCGCGGCCAATGGCATCTGCGAGTTCCTGATCGCGAACTGCCATGTTGTAAAGCGCGCCGTGCGGCTTCACATGATTTGGATGAACGTTCACCGCCTCGGCAAGCGCTTGAAAGATGCCGAGCTGATAAACGACCGCATCGAAAACTTCATCTGGCTTCACCGGCAATTCTTTTCGCCCGAAGTTTTCTCGATCGAATAAACTCGGATGCGCGCCAACCGCGACATTGCAATTGCGCGCTCGTTCAATTGACCGGCGCATCGTTTCCGCGTCTCCGGCATGAAAACCGCAGGCGATGTTGGCCGATGTTACCAGCGCAAGCAGTTCGTCATCGTGCCCCGCGCCTTCGCCGAGATCGGCGTTAAGATCGACAACCAGACTCATTTAAAATGAGATTCCAGTCCGCGCCGGAATTGTTCCAAGTTTCGCTCGCGTTCAAGGAGCAGCCCGTGCGCATCACGAATCGAAACTTTGCTGAAACGAACTCGATCGCCGGGGCATAACTGCGCGGTGATCGGAAGATCGACGGTGATCACGTGCGCGATTTTCGGATAGCCGCCGATAGTTTGGCAATCATTGAGAAGCAGAATCGGTTTGCCGTTCGGTGGGACCTGGACTGTGCCCGGCGCCACGGCTTCGGAAAGGAGATCGACATCCTGCCTTTGTTCGAGACGCGGACCATCCAATCGAATTCCCATTCGATCGGAATCCGGCGAAACGCTAAACGTTTCGCTCGTGAATCGTTGAAACGATACATCGTTAAAGCGGCCTGATTCAGAACCGCGGACGAAACGCAAAAGGGGTTCGCGCCGTGCCGGACTCGACCAATCATGCGGCGGTTTCCAGCGCGCAATCTTTTCGGTGCGCAACTTTTCGATCAGGAGTTTTGCAGACGACGGATTTTCGCCGAGGGGAAATTCCTCGCCATCGCGCACCGGTCGACCCCTCACGCCGCCGAATCCAGCTCTCAGATCTCCCGAGCGACTACCGAGCACCATTGGGACATCGATTCCGCCGGAAATCGCGAGCCAGGCGCGGCACCCGCCCGACGGAGAGCCGATTGAAAATTCTTCCCCGACGCGCACCAAAACCGGATGACCCGCAGGAGAAGATGTCGAACCAATTCGCGCGTCGAAGTTTCCGCCACCCCAAACGACAATTCGATCGTCGGCGAACCGCAGCCGCAGACCGCCGAAAGTAATTTCGAGGCCGGCGGCTGATTCATCGTTGCCCGCGAGTAAATTCGCCACCCGCAATGCATGGGCGTCGAGGGCGCCGCCTAATGAAACACCAAACTCGCGAAAACCGGTGCGTCCCAAATCCTGGACGCTCGTCAGAAAACCAGCACGAACAGCGGTCGCATTCATCGGTTTGTCATCCTGAACGCAGTGAAGGATCTCTCACAAACTCGATTGGGCAGGCCAACTAGCTTGTGTGATCCATACTCCGACTGTGAGATTCCGCGTTCCGCTCGGGATGAGCACACCGGAAAGCGCAATGCGAATGAATTTGTCATCGCGTCGATCTTTCGAATTCTTGGCGCGTGATGGAACGGAAGCGGACGCGGTCGCCGGCACGCAAAAGCGCAGGCGGATCTTTTTGCGAATCGAACAATCGCAGGGGCGTCCGGCCGATCACGTTCCAGCCCCCGGGCGACTTGATCGGATAGATTCCGGTTTGCGATCCACCGATCGCGACCGAGCCGGCGGGGATTTCTTTGCGCGGAACATCACGACGCGGCGTCGCGAGCTTGCGTGACAAGCCGCCGAGAAAGGGAAAACCCGGCGTGAACCCGACGCAATGAACGCGGTACTCGGCGGCACAGTGAAGATCGATAACTTCTTTCCAATCCACGTCCGCGTGTCGCGCGACGTGTTCGAGATCGAACGCGAATTCGGTTTCGTAACAAACGGGAACCTCTACCAGCGAGCCTTCGGTCCGATTAGCCTGAATTTCCTTCGTTTTCGAGAGCGCTCTGCGAATTCGCTGCTCGATCCATTCAAAAACATCTTCGACCGGCGCGCCCGCATCGATTACCCGCACCGGATCGTAAAAAAGTGCGACGGTCGTATAGGCCGGCGCGATTTCGATTGCGCCGGGAATTTGCGCAGCTTGAAGGCCGCGCTTTGCGGCCAGCACTTGGCGTAACGCGTCGTCCGGGGCGTCGTCAAAATTTTCAGCGACGCGAATCAGCAGCGCGGAATCTCCGAGCGGCGTAATTTCCATGAAGCAATCGGATCAGCTTTTCTCCGGCGACACTGCTTCCTTAACAGTCTCGACTTGCTCTTTGATCTCGCCGACTTGCGGATGAACGTCGCGGATCAGATCGTGGCCGGCCTGAGAAAACTGTTCGATCCGCTGTGTCATTTCGTGCAGCTCTTTTAACATCGCCTCCTGATGCGACGAGATGCGATGCATCCACCAAAAACAAACGCACCAACAGCCAAGTCCGACCCAGGTAAGAACGAAAATGGTCATCTCATTGCGCTCGACTCGCTTCGATCTCGATGTTAACGGCGACCGTTTGGCTAATTCCCGATATGCCTTCCGCTGCCTGCGCGAACATCAGATTAAAATCGCGGCGCTTTAGCGGATCGGTCGTCACTGACCATCGCGTCTGCTTCGTATCGTCGGGCGACGTCAACAATTTCACATGGAGTGTGATCGGTTTCGTCACGCCGTGCATGGTCAAATCGCCGAGAATATCGCCAGCCTGCGGACCCGTCTGTTTCGCGCTGCGGCTTTTGAACGTGATTGCGGGATATTCTTCGACCGCGAAAAATTCCGGGCTGCGCAAATGATTGTCCCGTTTCACGATTCCAGTGTCGATGCTGCGCACATCGATGTGCGCCGTGACCGATGAATTTTCCGGGTGCTCGCGGTCGATCTCGATCCTGCCGTCGAATTTGGTGAACTTTCCGTGCGTCGCGCCGAGGAACTGATGAACCGAAAATCCGATGGTGGAATGCGCTTGATCGAATTTGTAGGTTTCTTTCGCGAGCGCGACCGAACTCAAAACGGCAGCGGCGGCGGCGGCTACAATTCGTAATTTCATGCGGTTTTCTTTGCTTTGCCTTTCGCCTCGGATGCCAGGGTTTTCAAGAGTGGCGTGCGTGAGAGCGGCAATCTCCCGAACAAATTACCAAGCGCAAAAGCCGGATCGGCTTTGAGCTTGTTTTGTCGGGCAGCTGTCGGATGCACGCCGGCAATGCGCGCGAGCTCGGTTTCAAAATGCGAGATCGCGCGCAAGTTCGGATCGTTGACGTCAAGATAACCAAACGCGCGGCGCAAGAGCGCGAACAATTCCGGCTCGTGATGATCGCGCTCGGTGCAAATCTCAATCAGTTCGACAAAGTAAGCGGCAGCCTGGGTGCGAAGGTAATTTTTCCGGATGCCGACGAACGGATTTTTGAGAACGACTTCGGTCAGGGTGTGCAGCGTCGATTTGCGACTTGTTACTACCGAAATTTCCGCTTCGAAGAAAAGATCGAGTTTGCCGGCGAATGGAGTTTTCGCACGGCGGGCGCCTTTAGCCACGGTTTGAACGCAGCCCAACGACTCAGTACACCAGGAAACGATCAGACTGGTGTCGCTAAACTTGCGTTTGCGTAAGAGAATCGCGGCCGTGCTATGCACGCCACGAACTTAGCACGCGATCAATGAACTGAAATCTGTCGCGCTCAGTGGCCGATCGGCCAGATGAGGAGGTTGACTTTGAACACCGCCTGGTCGGCGTCCAAGTTGAGATGTGCGTTTCCAGGAAAGACTGGGCCCCCATTAGCACCTGTCATGAGATGCTCGGTGACACCGCCCCAATCGACGTGTTTGTACTCGACGCCGACGGTGACAATCTTGGTGAGGGCGTAATCGATACCGCCTCCGCCGTACCAGCCAGTCAGGACATCACCTTGGGTATGGGTTTTCTTGCTGACAATTTCGCCAATGAATATCGATCCCTGCGGTTGGCGCGGCACGCCGCCGACAGTCCCCCGCGCAACGGTGCCACCGCATACTACGTTTGTGTTTTGGAGGCAATTCTGGAAAAAACTGGTATCAGCTGTGTCCGTGGATTCGAAGTGGACATCGGTGAACGCGGCCCCGCCTTCTCCGTAGAAAAGAAATCGGTTCCAGGCAAAGCCAATATTTCCACCGGCAAAGCCGTTCCAAGTAGTTTCAGCCATGAACTTGGACTTAAATTCCGTGTCGGCCGTAATGTTGCCACCGATCGGTTGCTGTCCCGGGGCCATGTCTCCGATAAAAAACGTGTTTTCCTGGAATGCGTGGGACACTCCTTCTGCGCTGGTGCCATTTCCGATAAAGCTTCCTTCGGCGCCGACCACGAAGTGGCCAAACTGAAATTTAAATCCGGTCTGCCCACCGCCGATCGTCTCGGTATCGTTGTGATGATGACCGGGCGTATCAAACGTGGCAAAGGCATCTGACACTCCGATTAAAACGGGGTTGAGCTCGTAGAATTGGTCGGTCAGGTCCACGTCGGTCATATGCTTGCTGATATCGAAGTGGTTGAACGTAGCTCCGTTATTGAACCCGACATAAAAGCCGCTCCAATTCATCGGTTCTTGTAGAATAAATTTCTGGAAAAAATCTTCTTCAGCACCCGGCGCCGGTGATGGAATTAGCAAAATCGCGGCGCTAGCTACGGCTGCGATCGTTAAAACAGTACGGCTTTGTGGTTTCATCCTTGGCCGGCGATTCTGCACAAATGCCGAGCTAGGCCAAGCAAAAAGACGGGCAACGTGAGGTTGCATCCACTGGTTAGGGCAGGTGCATCGCGCGCCATCAGCAAGGTGGAGCGCTCCAAAACATCCCTCTTTAGTGGCCGATTGGCCCGACGAGAAGGTTCACCTTGAACACCACCTGATCGGCATTCAAATCGAGGTGCCCGTTTCCTGAGAAGATCGGACCACTCCCTCCCATGAAATGCTCGGTGACATCGCCCCAGTCGACGTGTTTGTACTCCAGGCCGACACTGACAATGTTGGTGAGCTTGTACTCCGTCCCGACGCCGCCGTAGAAGCCCGTCAGAACATCGCCCTGGGTACGCATTTTCTTGCTGACAACTTCGCCAATGAAATTCGATGGCACGTTAGGAGTTACGGCCTTGCCACCAATACCAAAAAAGCTGGTGTCGGCCTTTTCCCAGTTTGCGAAATGCGCGTCAGTAAACGCGGCGCCACCAGTCGCGTAAAAAAGAAACCGGTTCCAGCAAAAGCCTAGCTTCCCACCGATATATCCATTCCAGATCGTCTCAACCATGCGCATTGAAGTGAAATCGGTATCCGCGATGACGTTGCTGTTGATCGTCTCCAGAAAAAGGCCGTGCTCCTGGGATTCGGTGAATTTCCCGGAGGTGCTGGTGCCATTCCCCTGGATGCCGCCTTCGGCCCCGACCAAGAAGTGACCGAACAGCAGATTGAATCCGGTCTGACCGCCACCAATCGTCTCGGTATCCGTGTCGTGGTGCCCGGGCGTATGAAATGTGGCAAATATCCCACTTTCACCTACGCCAGTAGCCATACCGGGAAGCTCGTAAAATTGCTCTTCCAAGTTCAGATCCGTCATCTGTTTGCCGAGATCGAAATGGTTGAACGTCGCTCCGTTATTGAAGCCGATGTAAAACCCGGCCCAATTGCATGGATCGACTGGAGTAAATTTCTGGAAAAAATCCTCTTCCGCACCGGGCGCCGGTGATGGAATTAGCAAAATCGCGGCGCAAGCTACGGCTGCGATCATAAAAGCAGTACGGCTTTGTGGTCTCATCCTTGGCCGGCGATTTTGCACAAATGTCAGGCGAGGCCAAGCAAAAAGGCAAGGTGACCCTGCATCCAATTATATCCGCGAAGTCGACCTGATTTCGAGCGTGGTTTGCGCGTGAGGACGCGCACCTCTACACCTTCTCATGCCTACGACCGGAACCGCGCACGTGCCTGAGGACATCAGCGGACGGCCGCGCCGGATGCCGGTGGGCAGCATTAGTTGGCGACAGACGTTTCGCGCACTCCGTCATCGCAATTACCGCCTGTTTTTTTGGGGCCAGCTCGTCTCGCTCATCGGCACCTGGATGCAGCAAACCGCCATGAGCTGGTTCGTTTACGAGATCACGAATTCAAAATTTCTCCTCGGCGCAGTCGCCGCCATCGGTTCGGCGCCGATGATGTTGTTTTCCATCTGGGGCGGATCGCTGGCCGATCTTTATCCCAAACGCTCGATCCTGGTCGCGACTCAAACTGCGCAAATGATCTGTGCGTTTTTGCTCGCGGCGGGAGTTTGGGCCGGCTTCGCCAACGCAACTTTCATTGTCATCATTGCAGCGCTCAATGGCATCGCGATGGGCTTTGACATGCCTGCGCGACAAGCATTCACCGTTGAGATGACCAGTCGCGAGGATTTGCTCAATGCGATCTCGCTCAACAGCTCGATCGTCAACGGCGCGCGGGTAATTGGCCCCTCCCTCGCCGGATTAATGATCGGCACCGTCGGCGCAGCGATCTGCTTCTTGTTTAACGGTCTCAGCTTCGTCGCGGTCATTGTCGGTTTGTTGATGATGCGACTCCCGAAGTTCGAACGTAAGATCAACATCCTCTCGCCCGCCGAACACGCCTGGAACGGAATTCTTTATTCGATCAAACACCAGCGCGTCCGCACAATCCTGTTGTTGTTTCTGGCGGTCGGCATTTTCGGTTGGTCTTACATGGTGATCATGCCGGCTTTCGCGCGTGACGTGCTCGGCCGCGGCGCTGATGGTTACGGCGTTTTGATGTCGGCCAGTGGCGTCGGCGCGCTCGTTGGCGCGCTGGTGGTGGCAACTTACGGGCATCTCTTTACCCCGCGAAAACTCGCGCTCGGCGGCGTCTGGTTATTTTCGTCGGCCCTGCTCGCATTTTCGCTTACGCGAAATTTCTACCTCGCGCTCGCATTTCTTTTTGTCGGCGGTTTCGGAATGCTCCTGTTTTTCTCAACCACAAATACCGTGCTGCAAACAATTGTGCCCGATGAAATGCGCGGCCGTGTCATGGGTGTGTGGTCGCTCATTTTCGGCGCCATGGTTCCGCTCGGCAGTCTTGAAGCTGGCGCAGTCGCGCATTGGCAGGGTGCTCCTTTTGCGCTGGCTGTAGGCGCGATCGTCTGCGGCGTTTCCGGATTTGTCGCGCTACTGGTGATTCGCCGCCGCGAAGCGCAATTGTCCAAGTGATTCACTCGCGCCGCGCGGTTGTAGGGCAGGCGCATCGCCTGCCATCTGTCGGCAAGCGGAGCGCTTGCCCCACAATCGCTTGCGAAGATTCAAAGTCAGCGATTAAGGATATGCAGAGCGCGCTTCTCGACGTTCATCGCTGCTTCTTTCACTGCTTCGCTCAAAGTCGGATGCGAATGACAGGTCCGCGCGAGATCCTCCGAGCTACCGCCAAACTCGATCACGGAAACCGCCTCGGCGATCAACTCCGAAGCCGCGTGCTGCAAAATGTGCGCGCCCAGAATACGGTCTGTCTTCGCGTCGGCCACGAATTTGACGATTCCGTCGAGGTCATCATTGGCGATTGCGCGCGCGTTCGCCCGGAACGGAAATCTGCCGACGCGATAATCGATCTTCTTTTCTTTAGCCTGTTCCTCGGTCAAACCGACGCCGGCCAGTTCCGGATTCGTGTAAATGATTCCGGCGATCGCGTCATAATTAATGTGGCCGTCTTTGCCGGCGATCCTTTCCACACAGGCAATTCCTTCATCCTCGGCTTTGTGCGCCAGCATCGGCCCCGCAATCACGTCACCAATCGCGTAAATCCCGTCGACCTTGGTTTTGAAATGTTCGTCGACTTTGATCCGTTTCTTTTCATCGAACTCGACCCCGACTTTCTCGGCGCCAACGCCTTCACTAAACGGTTTGCGTCCGACCGAAACCAGAACCTTGTCGGCCTCGAATTTCAATTCTTCGTTTCCCTTGGTCGCCGTCGCGGTGACGCGGCCATTGTCGATCTTGACCGCGCTGACTTTGGTTTCGAGGTGAAAGGTAATTCCCTGCGCCGTGAGCGAGCGCTGGAGCAAGTTCGACAATTCGAGATCGAAGCCGACCGCGATCCGCGGCAAAAATTCGAGAATTGTTACTTCGGAGCCAAGTCGCGCCCAGACCGATCCAAGCTCGAGTCCGATCGCTCCCGCGCCGATGACGAGGAATTTGGGTGGCGGCTCTGTGAAAGTAAGCGCTTCGGTGCTGCTGACGATTGTTTTGCCGTCAAATTTCGCGAACGGCAATTCGATCGGAGCACTGCCAGTCGCAATGATGATGTTTTTTGTTTCAATTTCCTGTCCCGCGGTGGCGGGATCCGACGATTTGACCGAAACCTTTCCAGGCGCGGTAATGGTGCCGAACCCTTCGAAAGTCGTTACTTTGTTGGTCTTCATCAGCGCACGCACGCCGCCCGTCAGCGTTTTCACGACCTTGTCCTTGCGCTGCTGCATCTTGTTAAGATCGACATCTACTTTTTCGATCACGATGCCGTGCTTTTCCGCTTCCTTTTTCGCGAACACGAAATGATCGCTCGAAGTCAGGAGCGCTTTGCTCGGAATGCAGCCGATGTTCAAACAAGTCCCGCCGAGGTCTTTGTCTTTTTCAACGATGGCAGTTTTTAAACCGAGTTGGCCCGCGCGAATGGCGGCGACATATCCGCCGGGTCCAGAACCGATAATTACGACATCAAATTTATCCATTTGTTTATGACGCTGTCATTCTGAGCAGAGCGAAGAATCTCTGACCATTTCTTCGGTGTTCCAGGCATCTCGAACATTGCGTTCTTGCTCCCAATCCTCGCTGAGATCCAGCCAGTGCGGATTTGTCTTTTCGATCAGCGCAATTTTTCGACTTCGCAGCCAACCTTTCAATCTCTTCTCGCACGCGATAGCATCGTTTACCTCACGAAAGTGCTCAAACCAAACCAGCCGGTTTAAATGATAGCGCTTAGTGAAGCCCTTCGTTTCTCCCCACCTGTGCTCCCACAACCGAAGCGCTAAGTCGTTTGTCATTCCGATATACAGCGTTGTGCGATGTTTGTTCGTGAGAATGTACACCCAGTAGTCGTGATCGCGCATGCTACTGAAAAAGTCAGAGATGTTTCGCTTCGCTCAACATGACATTGGGAAAAACTAAAAGTCGAGCGGCAGCTTTTTTGGGTCCTCGATGCACTCCTTCACTTTTATCAGGAACGTGACCGCTTCTTTGCCATCAATCGCGCGATGATCGTAGCTCATCGCGAGATACATCATCGGGCGCACCTCCACTTTGCCGTCGATCGCCACCGGTCGCGGCATGATTTTGTGCAATCCGAGAATTCCGGTCTGCGGCGGGTTCAAAATCGGCGTGCTCAAGAGCGAGCCATACACGCCGCCGTTTGAAACCGTAAACGTGCCGCCAGTTAAATCTTCGATCTTCAATTTACCTTCGCGCGCTTTGGTCGCGTAGTTCGCAATGTCGCGCTCGAGATCGGCGAAAGATTTTTTGTCGGCGTCGCGCACAATCGGCACTACCAATCCCCGCTCGGTCCCGACGGCCACGCCGATGTCGTAGAAATTGTTCTGAATAAAATCTTCATCTTCAATGCGGCCATTCACTACCGGCACCGCTTTCAGCGCTTCCACGGACGCTTTGATGAAGAACGACATGAACCCGAGTTTTACGCCGTGTTTTTTGGTGAACGCGTCCTGCGATTTCGTGCGCAACTCCTGAACCGCGCTCATGTCGCATTCGTTAAATGTCGTCAGGATCGCGGCGGTGTGTTGCGCCATCACCAGTTGCGCCGCGATTTTCCGGCGCAACGGCGACATTTTTTTACGAACAAACCGTCCGTCGGCTGATTGTCCGCCAACGGACGGACCCGCCGTCGCGGGCTCCTTATCGATCTTCTCTTGAGCCGCACCGCGATTTTGCACGGCGGCGAGAGCGTCGGCTTTCGTGATTCGTCCGCCCGGACCCGTCCCTGAAATTTTCGCCGGATCGAGTTGTTCTTCATCGACAATCCGGCGTACTGCCGGCGAAAGCGTTGCACCATCCGCGGTTTTTTCTTTGACCGGCGTTTCTGGTCCGCCTCTCGGCGCTCCACCGGGTCGCGATCCCGGGGATTGAGGTGAGGGCGCTTCGGTCTTCTCTTTTTTCTTTTCGGCGGACGCAGCGGCCGGCGCTTTCTTTGAATCGTCGATCGTCGCCACCACTTCGCCGATTTTCACTTCCTGTCCTTCCGGAACAATTGTGTCGAGTAATCCGGCCGTTTCGGCCGCGATCTCGGTTGAAACTTTGTCGGTCTCGAGAGTGAAGAGCGCATCACCGGCATTGACGAAATCGCCGGACTTTTTGTGCCAGACGGAGACGATTCCGCTCGTAATCGATTCGCCAACCGCCGGAATTTTTACTTCGATGGCCATGCGCTGCTTCGCACAACAAACGTTGTAGCGGCGCTTGTATCAAGCGCCGAGATTAAATAAACAGGCGCTTGGCACAAGCGCCTCTACAACCCGCTGTCACGAGGTCGAATCAAACGTTGTAGAGGGTGTTAGACCGGTTGCGATTATTTCGTGAACAGTGCTTTAACGAGACGGCCGCTGGACACATCGATTGTGCACTTGTAACAAGCAAAATTCCAAGCGAGAAACGGACTAGTGCTCAAAATCTTGACATAAGTATCAGGTTTCTCCGCTGTCGGATGCTGCGCAGTCCAAAGATGCTGTCCTGAAGAATTGAAGGCCTCAAGATTCTGAAACTGACGATCTCTCGGGCCAGCCATGTAGTCATAGAGTAAAATCACTCGATCATCGATCACCGCAGCTTGCGTTACAGGCCACGGCGCTTGCCATGTCTTACCAGCCACACTTACCGTCCGCCCAGAAAACGAAATGTCGGAATCGCTCATTGCATGCGATCAGCCCAACTAGACCTTGAATGCGTCGGCGACGAGACGGGTTTGTTCGCGTTTGTGGCGCGCGAGCGAGCCAACGGCAGGGCTCGCGCTCGCATCGCGGCCGGCATAGGCGATCTCGCGACCGAGAAGTTTTCTCAAGCGCGGTTCGATGAATGTCCACGCACCCATGTTTTCCGGCTCCTCCTGACACCAAACCAGCTGCGCATTTTTTGGAAACGCGTTGACCATCGCCTTCAGCTTCTTTTCATGTAACGGATAAAGCTGCTCGGCGCGGATGATCGCCGCGTTGTCGATCTTTTTCTCGGCGCGGTGGTTAAGCAAATCGTAATAAACTTTTCCCGAGCAAAGAATCACCCGTTTCATTTTACTAGCCGGTCCAACTTCAGGTGAGCCGAGAATTTCCTCGAACTTGCCACTGGTAAATTCTTCCGCCCGCGAGGAAGCGAACTCGGCGCGTAACAAACTCTTCGGCGTCATGATCACGAGCGGCTTGATGAAGTCGCGCTTCATTTGTCGCCGTAAAACATGAAAGTACTGGGCTGACGTGGTCAGATTGCAGACCTGAATGTTATCCTCCGCGCAAAGCTGAAGAAAACGTTCGAGTCGGCCGCTGGAATGTTCGGGGCCTTGGCCTTCGTAACCGTGGGGCAGGAGCAGGACGATTCCGCTCGGCCGCTGCCATTTCGATTCAGCTGAAACGATGAATTGATCGATGATCGTCTGCGCACCGTTGGAAAAGTCGCCGAACTGAGCTTCCCACAAGCAAAGCATGCTCGGATAATCGAGCGAATAACCGTAATCGAATCCGAGGACGGCCGCTTCAGAGAGCAAACTGTTGTAGATGCAAATGCGCGCCTGATTAGTGCCAGTCCGGCTCGGTCCGCCCAGATGCATCAACGGCAGATACGGCGCCCCGCTTTTCGCGTCGTAAAGAACCGCGTGCCGGGTGCTGAAAGTTCCGCGCGCGCTGTCCTGACCGGACAAGCGCACCGGCGTTCCCTCCAAAAGGAGCGCGCCGAACGCGAGCAGTTCGGCGTAATGCCATTCGTAGGGCCCGCCATTTTCAAAAACCTTCCGGCGATGTTCGAGGATGATCCGTTTAATTTTCGGCTGAACGTTGAAATCATCCGGCACGCGCGTGAGCGCATCGACAATCGTCTTCAGCGCCTTTTGGTTGATCGCGGTCGAGACCGGCGAACTCGTGTACTCCGGTTGAAAAACCGCGGTTGATCCCTTGAACTTCGCCTGCTCATTCGCCTTCTGTTTTTCGATCGCTTTGACGTCGTCGAGCGTCATTTCGAGGCGGAGACCGAATTCCGTCTCGAGCGAGGTGGCATCGTCGTCATTCAAGGCGCCGGATTCGAGCAACTCGCGCTTGTACAACTGCGCAACCGACGGGTGCTTGTCGATTTTCGCGTAAAGATCGGGTTGAGTAAAAGCGGGCTCGTCGCCTTCGTTGTGCCCGTAACGGCGGTAACAATACATGTCGATCACGATGTCGCGCCCGAATTCCTGACGAAAATCGAGCGCGAGCTGGCTGACCTGCATGCAGGCGAGTGGATCGTCTCCGTTCACATGAAAGATCGGCACCTCAATCATCTTGGCGATATCGGTCGCGTACATCGACGAGCGCGCGTCTTCGGGAACGGTGGTGAAACCGATCTGATTGTTTATAACCACGTGCACCGTGCCGCCGGTCCCGTAGCCGTGCAGTTGAGACATGTTCAGGGTTTCGGCGACGATCCCCTGCCCGGCGAAGGCCGCGTCGCCATGAAGCAAGAGCGGCAAAACTTTGCGCCGATGCTCGGTGTCGCCACGAATGCGTTGACGCGCGCGCGCGGTTCCTTCGACAACCGGATCAACCGCCTCGAGATGACTCGGATTCGCCGAGAGACGAATTTCGACTTGAGCGCCGGAGGAAAGTTTTCGAACGGTGTGATAACCGAGATGGTATTTCACGTCACCATCACCGGCCACCAGCTCAGGAACGTAATTCTCACTGAACTCGGTAAAGATGACGCGAAGTGATTTCCTCAAAAAATTCGCGAGCACGTTGAGCCGGCCACGATGCGCCATGCCCATGCAAATTTCCTCGATCCCGTCGGTCGGACATTTATGCAGAATGCTATCGAGGATCACCATCAGCGATTCCGCGCCCTGGAGCGAAAAGCGCTTCTGGCCGACATAGCGCGAGTGCAGGAAAACTTCGAACGATTCGGCTTCCATCAACGCGCGCAAGAGGGCGATTTTCACCTGTCGCGGAGTCGAATGCTTGTCGGCGCGCGATTCGAGCCGGTGTAGCACCCAATTCCGCATCCGCGTGTTCTGAATGTGCATGAACTCGGCGCCGATCGAATCCGCATAAATTTTCTGCAGGCGCGCAATCATCTCGCGCAATGTCATCTCCTCGTTATCGAGGAAGAATTTTGAAGAGACGCGAAGATCGAGATCCTTTTCGCTAAAACCCAACTCCCGCAACGTGAGCTGCGGATTTTCCGGGCGTTTTTCCGCCAACGGATTCACCAGCGCAATGGTATGTCCAAGAGTGCGGTAGGCGTAAACGAGGCCGTCGATTCGTGTCTGCAATGGACTCTCGCGCACCGCGGCCCGCGGCGTGGCAACGGCCGCGCCATTTCGCTGCGGCAGATTGCCCAACTCGAATCCTTCAAAAAACGCCGCCCAGCTTGGATCTACCGACGCCGGATCTTCCTGCCAGCGCTGATAATTCTGGTCGATCAGTTCCAGATTGGCTCGAGCGGCAATGGAGGTGCGCATGACTTAATCAATTTCCGATGATTAAAGCAGGCGGCAAGTGCTGTAGCCACGCGCCTGTGGCGCGTTGGAGAAACGTCGCATAGCGACGTGGCTACACCAAGTTGACAGTGCGGAGGCAGCTTCGTTACTTGCACGCTCACAACAATGAGCGGTGTCACAAGAACTCTGGGGAGCGCACGCGCCCTCGCGTGCCGTTTTCGGCGCCCTCGCCGAAAAATCCTCGGGAAAAAGTTCGCGATCGCGGGGGCGCGATCGCAAGCACGCGAGGCGCGTGCGCTCCCCAGAATAACGCTCGCGATCATTCTTCTTCTCGCAAGATCGACATCTTGCTTGGCCCAGGCTGATCCTGCCGCCGAGCCCGCGGTCCTGGCCGTGGCGAAAGTCTTACCGGCGGTCGTCAACATCAACACCGAACGAGTGATCCGGCGGAGCGTTCGGGATCCAATCGAAGATTTTTATGCGCAATTTTTTGGGCAATACCGCGGACGTCCACGCGAGATCCGGCAAACGCTGCAAAGTCTCGGGTCCGGATTCATTGTCGATCCAGCCGGTTACATCGTGACCAATCAGCACGTGGTTGAGCGCGCGGCCGACCTGAAGATCCAGGTAACCACCAACAACGGCAAAACTTACAGCGCGCATTACATCACCGGCGACGACAAGAAGGACCTCGCGTTTATTAAGATCGATTCGAAAGACTCGTTTCAGTTCATCAACCTCGATAACATTTCGCCGAACTTGTTAGGCGAAACCGTTCTGGTTGTTGGCAACGCGGTCGGATACGGCAGCTCAATCAGCCGCGGGGTGTTGAGCGCAACCAAGCGCGACATCAGCATCGACAATGTCGATTACAAAAACCTGGTGCAAACCGACGCGGCGATTAATCCGGGCAACAGCGGCGGGCCGGTGATCGACATCTCAGGGCGATTGGTCGGGATTAGCTCGGCAAAAATGGCGTTCACTCCGCAGGGCGTACCGACACAGGGACTCGGGTTTGCCATCCCGGCCGACGTCGTCCGCGACAGTGTAAGAAATTTCAAAACGTTCGCTGAGAAGCATCCCGGTGGAAAAAATCAGCCCGCAGCCGGGCAAACATCGACATCCAACGCCGAGCAGATGTTCGGGATGCAATTACAAGATTTAAACGAGGAATTAACGGCCGCGCTCGGTTATGAGCCGAAGCGCGGTGTGCTGATCAGCGCGGTAGAACCAGACAGTCCGGCCGATCAGGCCGGGATCGAGCGCGGCCTGGTGATTTACCGCATCGGCAACCACGATGTGAACTCAGTGGACGATGTTGAGAACCTGCTCGGCCGCGCCAGTAGCGGAGCCAGTGTTGATTTCATGGTCGGCGTTGTGCGCGCGGGCGGAGCCGGAAAGCGGATTGAGACTGTCACCCTGGCCGCCCGTTGACAGACGAAAAATTTTTCGCAACGCATTAAGGTCTTAATTGTCTCATCAAATAATTTCGGAATGATCAAAGTCGAAAATTTAACGAAGCGATACGCCGGTCAGACCGCGATCCGGGATTTGAATTTCGAGGTCCGCCAGGGCGAAATCATGGGTTTTCTCGGGCCGAACGGCGCGGGCAAGACCACCACCATGCGCATTCTGGCCGGATTCATGCCGGCCACTTCCGGCCGCGCTTCCATCGCGGGGTTCGATGTGTTCGAGCAATCGCTCCAGGCGCGGTCGCGGCTGGGTTACATGCCGGAAAACGTTCCGCTCTATAATGATATGCGGGTAACCGAGTATCTCGATTATCGGGCCGCGCTGAAAGGCGTGCCGCATCGCCGGGTGGCGGAACGAGTCGGCGATGTTAAAGAACTCTGCGGCTTGCGCGAAGTGGAAAGAAAACTAATCGGCACACTTTCCAAAGGTTACCGGCAACGAGTCGGGTTGGCCGACGCGCTTGTCAGCGAACCCGATCTTCTCATTCTCGACGAGCCGACCATCGGTCTCGATCCAAACCAAATCCGGCAAGTGCGCGAGCTGATCAAGAATCTCGGCAAGCAGCACACCATTTTGCTTTCCACTCACATTTTGCCGGAAGTGGAGATGACCTGCAGCCGGGTCATCATCATTCATAAGGGACGGATTGAAGCGTGCGACACGCCGGATAACTTGCTGGGCCAGATTCGTCAGGCCGGCGGCGTAGTGGTCGAAGCGAAAACCGGCCAGGACGATGGCGCGGAAGAGTTGAAAAAAATTTCCGGCGTGCGCGACGTGAAGACCGATCAAGACGAAGGCTGGCAAATATTTTCGCTGCGGGTCGAGTCTGGTCTGGACGTGCGCGAGGAAATTTTCCGGCTCGCGGCCGCGCGAAAGTGGACGCTGCGCGAACTCTCGCAACGACGCGCCACCCTCGAAGACGTGTTCGTCGAAATCACCCATTCGGATCAAACGGAGATGTCGACCTAAGCAATGAGAAAATTTTACACCCTCCTCGCCCGCGAGATCCGCGGCTATTTTCATTCCCCGATCGCTTACGTCGTGCTCGTGTTTTTCCTGCTGGTCAGTGGAGCCGATTTTTATTTCCAGGTTTCCTACATGAACCAGCGGCCGATGAACTTTTCGGTGCAGGAAGCGTTCTTTAATTCGGTGTTCTTCTGGTTTGCGTTCGTTTTGATTTTTCCGCTGATCACGATGCGTCTTTTCGCTGAAGAATTTAAGCTCGGCACGATTGAACCGCTTATGACCGCGCCAGTCCGGGATTCGCAAGTTGTCCTGGCGAAATTCTTCGGCGCACTCGTGTTCTACATCGCGCTCTGGCTTCCAACGCTCCTCTACTTTGCGATCTTTCAAAGGGTCACGCAGCAACCGGCGGCGAATTCCACCGGGGCTTATTGGGGCTCGTATTTAATGCTGCTGCTGCTTGGAATGTTTTATCTTTCCATCGGCTGCCTCGCCTCGGTGGTGACAAAAAACCAGATCGTCGCTGCGATCATCTCTTTTTGCGCGATCACGCTGTTGTTCTTTCTCGGACTGGTTCAGTTCATTTTGCTCGATGTCAGCTCGGGAATGCGGGAGGCGCTTGGCTATTTTTCCGCGATCGAACATATGGGCACCTATTCGCGCGGCATCATCGATACGCGACCGGTTGTTCTCTATTTAAGCATGACTGCACTGATGCTGGCGCTGACTTATCAGGCGTTCCAATCGCGCAAATGGAGGTTGTGACGAATGGCTGACGTAGCGGACAAAGCGAAACCAAAGAAAATTCAGCGCCTCCAAATCGGACTGAACGTTTTGGTCCAGCTCGTTCTCATTTTCTTTTTGGTAAGCGCAGTGAACTGGATCGGCTTCCGGCACTACAAACGCTGGGATGTCTCGCGCGATCAGAAATACGCGCTCTCGGATAAAACGAAGCGTTTCCTGAATACGATCAAAGGCAAAGTGCGAATGACAGTGTTCTTTTCGCCCACCACGCCGATCAGTTCCGACGTTTCGAGTTTGCTGACCGAATATCAATACGCAGCCAAGGGCAAGATCGACATCGAGAACATCGATCCGCAACGGAATCTCTCCCGCGCCAAGGAACTGTTCGATAAATACAAAGTGGTCAGCGACGAGAGTCTGCTCGTGATCGATTACGTGGGCCGGAACAAAACGGTGAAGGCGTCGGACATGGCGGAGATCGATCAGAGCGGTATGGCATTCGGGGAAGGGCCCCGCGTGACTGCGTTCAAAGGCGAGCAAGCGATAACGAGCGCAATGATTGATCTGGTCGAAGGGAAAAAGAACACGGTCGGCTACGTCACCGGCCACAAAGAACCCTCGATGACAGAACCGTCACCGCTGGCAATGCTGGATCAAGAGCAGCAGCCCGCCAGTCCGATTTCGGTGATGAAAACGTTTATCGAGAACGAAAACATCAAGTTCCAGGAACTGAATCTTTTTAATGAACCGCAAATCCCGGCCGAGATAAAAACAGTGATGATTCTCGGACCGCAGTACGATCTCTCCGAGCGCGAAATAAAATTGCTCCACGATTTTTGGAACAAGCAAGGACGAATTCTGTTGCTGATCGATCCATCGGCGAAAACACCAAGACTGAACGCATTCCTCAACGAATTGGGCGTGAAAGTTAACGACGACCGGCTGATGGCTTTTGTCCGGACCGGAATTGAAGAGCTCGCGCTGATCCGCGACGTGCAGGCGCGCTTCCTCGGCGACAATCCGGTAACGAAACGCCTCGCGAATGTCCAGGCGTTGTTTTTCGGTGGAACATCATCGATCACCCTGGAGCCACAACGCGTTCGCGCGGCAAACATTCAACTCCAGCCGCTGATTGAAGCCGAGAAAGGTTATTTCGCTGAAACCGATTACAACACCAACGACCAGGCAAAACTGCAGGCCGACGCGAAAAAAGCGGGAGCGGCGCCCCTGACTATCGGAGTATCGATCGAAAAAGGCGGCAGCGCAGACGAGCGCGTCCAAATGAATTCATCGCGCATGGTGGTGGTGAGCAACGCGACGTTCGTTCAGAACAATGCGTTGACTCAGGACCAACAGGCGCTCGATTTCATTTCGGCGAGCGCAAACTGGCTGTTGAGCCGCGAGCAGCTTATCGGTATCGCGCCAAAAATTCCGAAGACCCTTACCTTCAGTTTGAACGAAGACGCTTTGCGCGGTTTGCGTTGGATGATCCTCGTTTTGATACCGCTCGTCTTTGTCCTTCTCGGCACGGTCGTTTGGTGGAAACGGCGCGCCTGACGAATTGGCGGAATCGTTATGAAGTGGAAAACGACATTAGTCCTGTTCGTCATCGCGGCTGCGGTTTTTGCTTATCTCTTTTTCGTCGAACGAAACCGGCCCGGCACCGCCGAAGCCACGCGTCAGGCCCAGAACATCGTTAATTTTGACCGCGACAAAATCAACGGGGTTGTCATCCAAAATGGCGACGATAAGATCGACATCCACCGGCACGACGATAAGTGGCGCCTGGAGATTCCAATCAAGGATCAGGCTGACGGTTCGGTAGTGAACAATTTGCTGCTCGATCTCGAGAACTGGCAGAAGGAAGCGGCCATTTCAGTAAAAGAGATGGAAGCAGACAAAAACAAGCTCGGCGACTACGGCCTGGCAAACCCAAAGCTGCGTTTGAAATTACTGGGACCGGATATGCCGCCGGAAATCTTTTTCGGCAAGGACGCCGCGCTCGAAGGCAAGATGTATGTCCGATTCGCGAATTCGAAAGAAACATTTCTCGCCAATCAGTCCGTCAAAAAAGCGATGGACAAGAAACCGGAAGATTTTCGCGACCGCAAACTGACTGACTTGATCATGGCGCAAGTTGTCCGGGTCGTGCTCAAAACTTCGGCGGGCGAAATGGAGCTACAAAAGAAAGGCGATCACTGGGACATTGTGAAGCCGCTGCACACGCGGGCTGATGACCAGAAGGTCAGCGACTTGATCGCGCAAGTGACGACAGCGCGCATTCAACAATTTGTGGCAGACGATCGCGGCGATCTCCATCCGTACGGATTGGCCGAGCCGCGCGGCGCGCTCACGCTTTTTGCGCAGGACGACAAGCAAGGCCAGACACTTCAGATCGGCGGCGTTCCCGAGAAAGAGAAGGACCAGGTCTACGTGCGATTCTCTCCGCGCAGTTTCGTTTACACGGTGCCGAAAAAAATTGAGGACACCCTGAACAATAAACCGAACGACCTCCGCGACCGTCACCTTGTTCGAATCGACACAAAAATTCTCGACCGAGTAACCATCGACGCGCCGGGCAAGGGCAAAACAGTTCTCGGGCGAAAAGACGAAAACTGGACAATCGCCAGCCGCAACAACGTGCCCGCAAATTCAGATGAGGTCCGCCGGCTCGTCGACCGGCTGCAAAACGTGCAGGTCACAAACTTTGTTGAAGATGTCGCTTCGAATCTGCCGAAGTACGGCTTGGATAAGCCGCAACTGATTGTCACCTTCAGCTCGTTTGCTTCCGAGAACACGGCCGAGACCAAAGCGGGCGAACAGCCATTCGCTTCGGTGGCCTTTGGAAAGAACGAAGGCGATAACGTTTACGCGCGCGTCGGTGACGAGCCGTTCGTCGTCGCCGTGCGCCGCAATTTGCTCGACCAGATTTTCGCGGACCCGTTGCAGTGGCAGGAATTATCGATCTTCAATTTCAAGCCAGAACAGATCCATCGCGTCAGTGTGACCACCGACAAGGAATTATCACTTGTTCGCGGCCCGAACAATCAGTGGAGTTGGGCAAAAGGAAGCGGCGCGATCAACCAAACGAACGTGCAATCGCTTCTCAACAGTTTGGCGACATTACGCGCCGTGCGCTGGGTCGGATCGACAACTCCAACTCACGGTTTCGATAAGCCGTACCTCGTCGTGGCTTTCACAACTTCCCCGGACGATAAGGCTGCGCACAAATTAACGATCGGCGGCACTTGGCCGGACGGGATGTGGTTCGCAAAAGTGGACGAACGCAAAGGTACGTTTGTGGTTAACAACCCAGATGTGAATGCGCTCAAGCTACCGCTCGTTGGTCAGGAATCGCCCTTGCCATCTCCGTCGCCCACACTGACGGCGACGCCTTCGCGCTAAATGCCTTTCGTCGCGGTATAAATCGTAACGATTCCGCCGGTGAGAGGTTCAGCGGTGGCATCGCTAAATCCATTTGCTTCGATTAACCGGACCAATTCCTCACCGTCGGGAAATTGTTCGATCGAATCGCCCAAGTAATCGTAAGCGGTTTTCTTTCGGGTGAGAAAGGATCCGAAGATCGGAAGACAGCGGTGAAGATAAAACCGGTAGATCGTTCGCAATGTCGACATCGAAGGGAGCGAGAACTCCATGACCAGCAAGTTGCCGTTCGCCGTCAGCACCCGCGCCATTTCGCGCAGCGCGGCATTCCAATCTTTGATGTTCCGCAAACCAAACGCGATGGTCAAACAATCGAATGACCGATTCGCAAATGGAAGCGCGAGCGCATTTGCTGTCACAACTCGACGAACACCTTTAGTTTTTGCCACCGCCAGCATTTCCTCGGAAAAATCTGCGCCAACGATTTCCGATTTCGGCAACACTTTTGCCAACGCCAGCGCCAAGTCTCCCGTTCCGGTGGCAAGATCGACAATCGTGTTCGGGTTCCAACCGGCCACAATCTCCGCCGCGCGTCTGCGCCAGATGAAATCGCATCCGCAGCTCAGAAGGTGGTTGGCGAGATCGTAGCGTTGCGCAATACCGCCAAACATCTCGCGAACCGTGTCCGGATCACGCGAGCGCGATAGCTGACGTTGGTTAACCAAGCTTGGAGTCGAGCGTTTCAGTTTAAACTTTTGGCGACGATAAGAATCACGACAGATTTTTCCGGCGGCACAGCTTCCAGCAAGTTGGAGAACAGCTGCGACCCATTTCGGACATGGGTGAGACCGCTCAGATAGGAATCAATTGAATGATTCGGATCAATCGGACCGATTTTGTTCTCGAGAACGGCGGGTCCGACAATCGGCGTGCTCAGGACCAAAAAAACAGCGAGCAGTGCGCACCAAAGTCCGAAGTGAAGATAAAGACGCGCGCTCATCCTGGTTAATTTGACGCTGATGGTTACAACGCAAGCACGCGCAATGGTCGAGCAAATTGCTCACGAGAGGACTCGAACCTCCACGGGTTGCCCCATACGGTCCTGAGCCGTACGCGTCTGCCAATTCCGCCACGTGAGCTTGGGCCAACTACCATGCGCAAAGTGTGTACTGGTGCAATGTGAAAGGTCCCCCAACCCGCCTCTTCCCCTTAATCTTAGTCTCTAACTCACGACAGAAACAGATTAGGACAAAGACTGAACGGGCGAGTGATTGTCGATCCTGGCCCGCGAATTAACCGCGTCGCCGTTTGCGCGCCCGCGCTTCAAGCTGCTGCGCTTTTCGCGCTTTGCCTAACGAACGGAGCAAATCGGCGTAATTGGCGGCAACGATTTCGTAATCTTCCGGCGGCTGATCGGTCGCTTCTTCCCAGCTCTTGAGCGACGCGCGATATAGTTCGGCCGCTTTCGGATAATCGCCGCGGGAATGATAGACCACCGCCAGATTGCATTTCGATTGCGCGATGTCGGGATGCGCCGACGGCAGCACTTTTTCTCTAATTCCAAGCGCACGCAGATGAGTTCTCTCAGCCTCGGCATAACGCTTCTCGTTAGTGTAAAAGACTGCGAGGTTATTCAGAACAGACGCGACGTCGGCGTGCTGTGGCCCAAGCTGCTTTTCGTAAATCTGAAGCGCGTGCAAGTAGTACGGCTCTGCCGCTTTTTGCCGGCCCGATTTCCGGAAAATCAGCGCGACGTTATTGAGCATCGTCCCCAAATCCGCATAGGGCAGATCGTCCAATTGCGTCCCGGCCGCGATCGCCTTCTCATAATAACGGATCGCTTCTTCCTGTTGGCCAAGATTATCGCATAAAAAAGCAAGCCGCCGCGCCGATCGGTAAAGCAAACGCTGGTCGGGCGGCTTGGCTTTTTCCAGAACCCCGTGCGCCTTTAGCAAGTAGGGCTTGGCTTTGACACGGTCGCCGCTTTGGTCGAGAAGCTGCCCGAGTTTTTCGTAACTTAGCGCCAGCGCGTTGTCGTCTTCGCCAAACGTGCGCTTGGCCAGCTCGAGTAAAGTTTCGGCAACGCGAATGGCTTCGGGCAGACGGCTGCTGGCGCGGAGCGTCTCGAGTTTGTCGTTGAGAATACTCCAAAGTTTCTCTTCACCTTTCATGCCGCGTCACCAGCCTTCGCTCAGCTGAGTAACAAGCCGGTTCGCCAATTCTTCCGCGGCTAAAGGCAGCGCCTGCCGTTCGTCGGTCGTGACATCGGTCCCAACGAAAAAGCTGGTGGTGCCGGACACTTCGCCGGACGCGCCGAGCGGTTTACCGTCCGGGCCGAGGAGTTTGTATTTAACCCGCATATCGAGATTAAATTCGCTCGTCGCCAAAACGTTCCCCCTAACCGAGCGCGCGGGCGACCTGCCAATGCGAATGATTTCACCTTTCAGCGTCGCGTCCGCCGAAGCGCCATTTCCAATTCGAAAAGTACCATCCTGTTGAAATTGTTTGATCACGGTATCGGTCACGAGCACTTCCACGCGCGGAATAAGCGTTTTGTTTTCGAAAGTCGGGATGGCAATTGTGTGAACGTCGCGAAGATAATACGGCTTGGCCGGTCCGACGTGGTAGCCGAGGCAACCATTCAAACAAAGGCAGGCCAACGCCGCCGCGATGGAAGTCTTCACGGCGTCGGCGAGGCCGTTGCTTGAGAAGACCCGGAGTCCTCCGGCGGCGACGGCGTCGCGCTTTCGGCCGGCGATTCATTCGGCGCCGGCGTACTCGAAGGCTCGGGCGTCGGCGCGGTTTCCGGCTCCGATGAAGATTGCGGCGATGCGCTCGGGCCCGAAGATGTCGAGGGTGGCGGGGGAAGCGTGTTGTCCAAATCCGGCGGCAATATCGGGGCGGGATTCGGAGCGAGCGAGCTTGGCGCCGCGCTCTTGGCTTTCTCCTGCTCAGCGCTTTTCTTTTTGTCCGCTTCCTTTGTATCTTGCAAAGGCTGAAGCGCCTTCTCGCCGAGTTTTGCCCGCAACTGATCGATCCGTTTCTTCGCCTTCTCGCTTTCGGCCGATCCGGGCTGTTGCCGAATCACCTCGTTGTAATAAATGACCGCCGCGCGGTACGCTTTCATTTTATCGTAATAGCGCGCGACATCGAATGAGCTGCTGGTCGCCTTATGTTCCAACAGGGCAAGATTGGCGCGCGCTTGGGCTGCTTTTTCGCTGTTAGGATAACGAAACAAGAAATCCTGGAACGCAGTTCGCGAGTTGTTCGTCGCCGCGATGTCCTTTACGCCACTCCGCGAAGCCATGAACCAGATGTAACCAATTTGGTATTGCGCGTCCGCCGCCACCGGATCATTTGGAAATTTATCGACCACGGCCGCGTAGGCCTGGAGAGCGGCGTCGTTGGCCCCCTGTTTTTCGCGGGCCAGACCAATGTTGAATTGTGCGCGCGCGGTGTATTTACCGTAGGGCGCAGTCCGAATCACGGCTGCGAAAATTTCTACCGCGCGGTCCATTGAGGTTGCCAAGGGAATGCCGAGCAACTTCAGTTTTTTGCCGGCCAGATACATTTCGCCGATCCGGAATTGCGCCTCAATCGCTTCATTGAAATGTGGGCTCGTCCGGTAATTTTCTACAATGGCTCGATACGCGCCAGCGGCGACCAAAAATTCACGCACCTCTTCCAGCAACACGGCTGTGCGAAACGCGGCTCCAGCTGCCAGCGCATCACGCGGATATTTCCGGACAAGCTGACGATAGGCGCGAATGGCCCGCTTCGGGTTCTTTTCTTTTTCCGCGTTCTGTCCGATTTCAAAAAGTTCCGCCGCGTTTCCGTTCAACTCTTCTTCACCCGGTGCGACATATTTTGCTTTTTCACCGGGCCGAAAAACGACCGCAGCATCGCTCGATCGCAATAAAAACAGGCCCAGTCCGAGCAGGAAAAACAACGGGAGAACTCGGAATTTCATCGGGACTGGCAGGGTAGTTGACTTATCCCCTCCGTCAAGTTGCGCGACACGCGAAACCTCACCGTTTTCGCGTCGTTCAAATTGCTCGCCACTGGACGAGTCCGTCCGTCGGCGGACAAGAATCGACATCTTCCCGCGCCTTGCGATTTGGCATAGATTTCCGGTGGATTTGAACCTCACCGATCAACAAAAAATTCGAATCGGCGCCTGCGCCTGGAGTTTCCCGGATTGGCGGGGAAGCTTTTACCCGTCAGATTTGCCCGATTCTGAATGGCTCGAATTTTACGCGCGCTATTTACCCGCAGTCGAAATCGATTCGACTTTTTACAGCGTCCCGGCCGAGAACGCGGTCCGGCGCTGGGTCGAGCTGACTCCCGCTTCGTTTCGTTTCAGCTGCAAACTTCCGCGCGAAATCACCCATGTCTGCCGGTTGCGCGATTGCTCCGCCGAATTGAATGCGTTTCTGCGCGCGATCGAGCCACTCGAATCGAAGCTCCGGGTCGTGCTGATCCAACTGCCGCCGTCTTTCACGCCCAAGGATGGAAGACAAACCCTCCGTAAATTTCTTATGCAGCTGCCGAAAGGTTTCCGGTTTGCTATTGAATTTCGTCATCCTGGCTGGCACCGGCCGCAAATCATCCGGTTGTTGGAAGAACACCGCATCTGCTGGATTTGGGCCGACACCAGTCCGCTCAACGAACGCAATCTCGCGCCGTTCGAATTTTTGCCGCAGACGACCGATTTTCTTTATCTGCGATTACTCGGCGATTACTCGACAAAATATGACGCGGCGGGCAAACACGTTCATCGTTACGACACGCTTCTTTGGAAACGTGAAGCCGCGCTGGAAAGTTGGGGCCTCAAGATTGAGCGCCATCTCGGCGAGGTACGCAACGTTTGGTCGTTCGTCAGCAACCATTTCGAGGGCTTTGCGCCGGAAACTGCGCAGCGTCTTGCTCAACGTTTGGGTTACGAACTTCCACTGCCGTCGGAAGAAGAAAAAATTTCATCGGCGAAGGAGCGCGACCAGTTGAATCTCTTTGCCGAAGGCAGCAGCGACTGATTGATTTCAATCAGCCGGCAAAATAGAATGCCACATGCACCGTTCCCCCATCAGTTGCCAACCTATAACCGGATTAGGCCGCAAAATTCCATCTAATCCTCGTTAGACCTACTGCACGCAACATGAAAGCCACACGTCTCGCCGTTCTGCTGTTGTCAGTAATTTGCTGCACGTCCTCACGCGCAGAGTACGAGCCGATCGACATCACGCACGTTCGCGACAAGATTCACATTCGATTCCACCAGAAGTTCGCCATCGCCTTTGACCAACGCGGAAATCGGCTGGTCAATCCGCGTCTGCTCACTGCGTCGACGAAGCAGCCCTACATTGTCGGCGAGTTTACTGTCACACCCAAAGGCAACCGGATGCTCGCGATACAAAGCACCTTTCCGAAGATGGTACGTTATCACGCTGCAGCTCGCGGAGAGGGCAGGCGCGATTGGCATCGCGTGAACCGAATGTATGGCTTGCTGCCAAATGTCGCGAACGCCGAAGGATTCCAAGATCCGATTGAGGAGTTCGTGCTTTACGATTTCACTCTCACGAACGAAAAGCTCAACTAGACCAGCACAAATGAGACTATTGGATGGTAGGTCCAACCAAGCGCTGGAGCGAACCGCCGCCCGCTCCGTATTCACATTTCAAATGATTAGAACAGTTTCGGGCAAAGCGATGCCCGCTCTTGGTGGCCGTCGCTCATCTTGTTCTCGTTAGGGCGATTCCCAGGGATCTTTCATGAAGCACCTTCTCCTTGCCATTGCCCTGGTCATTCCAGCCTATGCGGGTGTTCCGGAGTTGCCTCGAGACGTATCAATCCAGTGGGCAAAATACCAGGCGGCGCTGAAGACCAATGATCTCCACACTTTGACTTCGATGGCCAAGTTTCCAGTTCATTGCAACGAATTCGCAGGCGACATCAAGTCCGCAAAGGAATTCGCACGGCAGTACCCAGTCATTTTCCCCCAACCAACAAAGCGGTGCTTCGAAACTTCAGTGCTTCACCCGCAAAAATGGAAGGGACTGATCCATTACGAGGCTTGGTGCGATGTAGGTGAATACCCAATTCGATTCATATTCGAGCAAGTCGGATCCAAGCTTTACCTCACATCCATCGACAACGTGAATGAATAGGCCAATCGTCGTTAGATTCTCTGGTTAGACTACCGAATTTCAGTCGCGCCGAAGTAGGATTGCAATTTTTCCGGAATACGGACCGAGCCGTCCGGCTGCTGAAAAGTTTCGATCAATGCCGCGAATAATCTCGGCAAGGCCAACCCCGAGCCGTTGAGTGTGTGCGCGAATTTGTTTTTCCCGTCCGCGCCCTTATAGCGGAGATTCATCCGGCGCGCCTGAAAATCTTCGTAGTTGGAGCAGCTCGAAACTTCCAGAAACGCCCCGTCGTCGCCGGAACCGGGCGACCAGACTTCAATGTCGTAAGTTTTGGCCGAACCAAAAGTCACATCACCGGTGCAAAGCTCGATCACGCGATAATGGAGATCCAGCAGCTGTAAAACCTTTTCCGCGTCCGCGACCAGTGATTCCAATTCTTCGTACGATTTTTCCGCCGTCGTGATTTTGACCAGCTCCACTTTATCGAACTGATGCACGCGGAGAATTCCTCGCGTCTCACGGCCGGCCGAGCCGGCCTCACGCCGAAAACATGGCGTGTAAGCGACAAATTTCTTCGGAAGATCGACAATCGCTAGAATTTCTTCGCGATGAAGATTTGTCACCGGCACTTCGGCGGTCGGCACGAGAAATAATTCGCCGTTTTCCAAGCCGTACATATCGGATTCAAACTTGGGCAGCTGAGTCGTGCCGATCATGCAATCGCGCCGGACGACAAACGGCGGACTGATCTCGAGGTAGCCGTGCTCGCGCGTGTGCAGATCGATCATGAAATTGATCAAGGCGCGCTCGAGCTTCGCGCCCGCGCCGGTAAAACAAATGAAACCGCTCCCGCTCAACTTGGTCGCGCGATCGAGGTCGAGAAGTTTTAATTTTTCGCCGAGCGCGACGTGATCGAGCGCTTTGCCGGCGAGTTTCGGTTTCTTCCCCCACTCCCGAACAATTTTGTTCGCACTCGGATCTTTGCCGAGCGGAACGCTCGCGTGCGGCAAATTTGGGATCTCGAGAAGCAGAGTTTCTTGCTGTTCGTCGAAGTTGGCCGCCCGCTCATTGAGATCGGCAATCTTGTCGCCAATCTTTCGGACTTCGGCTTCCAGATCCTTTGTCGCTTCGCCGTGGGATTTTTTCGCGCCGATTTCCTTACTCAATCGATTGCGCTCGGACTGCAACTGTTGCAGCTCGGTCTCGGCTTTTCGCCGCTCGGCATCGACTTTCAACAGCTCGTCGATCTTCCCCGCGTCCTCGCCACCGCGTGATGCGATCCGTTCGCGAACAAAATCAGGCTTCTCGCGGATCAAACGAATGTCGAGCATGGCGCGATTATAATGACGAATGACCTAATGACGAACGACGAATTACAAAAGCCAAAAGTGCTCTCGGTTCATCATTTTCGTGGCGTGACAATTTCGGCCGCGGGCAGATACTTTCTTTGTGGATCGGCTAAATCTACTCAGCGTTGCGCTCGGTCTCGCTGCGCTGGCCGGGATCAATCTTTATCTCACAGTTTTTGTTACCGGACTGGCCATTCATTTTCACTGGATCACGCTGAGCCCCGATTACCAGGCGCTCGAAATTCTCGGACATCCCGCCGTTATCACTATTGCCGGCGTTCTTTATTTTCTCGAATTTTTCGCAGACAAAATCCCGTGGATCGATTCCATCTGGGACGCCGTCCACACTGTGATTCGCCCAATCGGCGGCGCTTTGCTGGCGATTCAGGTGGTGGGACATCCAAGCCCGACGTTCACGGTAATCGTGGCGCTCCTCGCCGGCGGCACAAGCCTCATTACTCACACCGCCAAAGCATCGACGAGGCTCGCCACCAATGCTTCGCCCGAACCGTTTTCCAACATTGCCCTCAGTGTCGGCGAAGATCTCGCCGTCTTCGGCGGGCTCGCCTTGATCCACTACAATCCGGTAATCGCATTGTCGATCTTCGCCGTAGCGATTGCGGCTTTCTTTTATTTTGCGCCAAAGATTCTGCGCGCGATGAAAGCAAAACTTTGGTTGGCCTGGAAAAAACTGAATTTCCCACCCGATTACAAACTCCCGGCCAGGTTGCCAATCACTTTGCCTCCGACCCTGGCCGAGATTTTCAGAAACGAGAACACGCTCGACGAAAACATCGCGTGGGCAGCGCCTTGTCTCAGCGGACGCGGCCGGCGCATTCCGGCGAATCTGTTCGGAGCTGTCGTATCAACTACCGAAGAGCCGAAAAAACTTTGGTTCATCGCGCGCAAGAACCGTCGCCCGTTTGCCGAGACCATCGATCTCGAAGGAATGATGGTTGCCCACGAACCGAAGTTCCTCTCGGAAAATCTGATCATTGTGCCGGAAACCGGCAAAGGCGCGCGATATCTCTTCATCTTTCCGCGCTCGCGAGCCGCTGACGTCGAGCAAATCGTTGAGAATTTGCGCGGGCATGTGAACCAACGGCATCCGGAGAGCGTTGAGTCAACCCTCGAGCCGGCGCCGACGAAATAGGTTTCCTCGTCAAACAAAGTTGCCAAATCTCTGGATCCTCGGAGATACTGGCCTTGGCTCGACATGACAGTTCCCCCCGAAGGTCGGCGCTACGCCGAAATTCTAGAGACCACACGTATCCGCGAACGCGCGCTTTTTCTTCCGCTGCGCACACCAAACGAACTTGAGATTCAAGCTCGCTGGTTCGCCGGCGAATTTGGAAAAAATTTCGTCAGCACGACCGGTGATAAGATCGACATCGTGCAGTTCGGCACCTGGAACCGGGAATCCGGCCCCGATTTTTGCGACGCCGCGGTCCAGGTGAATGACGGCGAACCACGACACGGCTGTATCGAAATCGATCTCGTGGATCGGAATTGGGATCTGCACGGTCATGCCATGAATCCCGCGTTCGAAGAAACGGTGCTTCACGTGTTCGTCGATAAAAGCGACCGTGAATTTTTTACCCGCACGAAATCGAATCGTAACGTTCCGCAGGTCCGGATCGATCCGGCGATTTTGCCGGAAGCGTTCAGCGCCAATATTCCGCTGGCGCGTCCCGGGCGTTGTCAGGCGCCGCTGGGGAATTTGCCGGAAGATCGCGTTCGGAGCGTGCTCGATGCCGCCGCGCAATTTCGTTTGCAGAAAAAAGCCGCGCGCATCCGCGCAAAGATCGAAAACTGCCAGTCCGGCTCGGACCACGGCCGAGACGAAGCGCTCTTTCAAGAAATCGCGACCGCGCTTGGTTATAAAGAGAACAAGCTGCCGCTTACGCTGATTGCGCAAAGATTGTCTCTGAAAACGTTGCGCAAGAATCTGGACGATGCTGAGGCTATCCTTTTTGGCCTCGCCGGTTTCCTGGAAACGCCCGACCTCGCGATCTATAAGAAATCGGCAAGAAATTACGTGCGCGACTTGTGGGACCGTTGGTGGCCGCATCGCGATCGATTACAACGACTGATCTTACCCGCAAAAATTTGGAAACTGAGCTCGACTCGCCCCGTGAATCACCCGCAGCGTCGCCTGGCGGCATTGGCGGTCTTGGTCCAAGAATGGCCGGCGTTTCGTCGCGCATTGGGAAAAAGAACCGCCGCCGCTGTCGAAAAGTTTTTCGACGGCCTCGATCATCCATTTTGGAAATTTCATTACACATTGGCCGCTGACGTTTCGCCAGAAGCGATGGCGCTGGTTGGCGAATCGCGCGTCGCCGATATTTTGGCGAACGTCATTTTTCCGTTTTGGCTGGCGGAGGATGTCGATCCCTCGACTTCGCTCGGGACAAGCGTTTGGCCGGAATACGCGAAGCTGCCCGCCCGTTTGACCAATCGCCGACTCGAAACCGCCGCCACGCGTTTGTTTGGCGACGGTTCGCGAAGGCGCGACTTCACCAAAACAATCGCGCACCAACAGGCACTTTTGCAGATTTACGAAGACTTTTGTTTGCAGGACAATTCCGATTGCGCGCACTGTCCTTTTCCCGAACAAATGAAAAAATGGAAATGATAAGGAGAACACCGAACGCCCAACGCCGAACGTCCAACGTCGAATGCAGAAGAGCATTCACGTTGCTCGAGTTGCTCGTCGTCATCGCGATCATTGCGATTCTGCTCGGGCTCGTCTTCCCGGTATTTCAGGGAGTCCAAGAACGCGCCAAAAAAGTGCAGGCGAAAAATGATCTCACCCAAATTGTGACCGCAGTGAATGCGTTTTACACCGAATACGGCAGATATCCTACTTCTGCGACCACTGATGCGACGGCAACCTATGGCGCCGGGTCTTCCTCCAGCAAGGCCGTCTTTGATGAACTGCGCAATACCGGATCAGTAACCATAAATACCCGTCAGATCGTTTTCATTTCGCCGGCCGAAGACGGCACTCAAACCAGTCCGAAAGGGAAAATCGGCAGTGACGGACAATTTCACGATCCGTGGGGATCAGCTTACGCGATTGGAATTGATGCCGACTACGATAATCAAATCACGCCCAATCCCTACGGCGCTAACAATGGCGCTGGAGCCAGTCCAGTTCGGCAAGGAGTCATTGCTTGGTCGGTTGGTAAAGACAAGAAGCTCGGTAACAACGGCGACGGAAAATATACCAGCTCGGACGACGTGATTTCGTGGCAGTGAGCCCTTGGCTTTGACTTTTCACTGATCACTCGTCACTGTTCGCTTCTTCAACCGCGGGTGTAATTCAATGGTAGAATGGCAGCTTCCCAAGCTGCACACGAGGGTTCGATTCCCTTCACCCGCTCTCCCAGGCAAATCGAGAGTGGTATAAAGGCGCAATTATTGGGCCTGTCTCGATTCTGAGCGAACCCGAGACAAGATCCGTGTAGCGATGGAAAACATCTTTGGTTAGAAGGTAACGATCGTTTTTACTCAGCTAACAAATGACCATTTTCTCGTTCACTATTTTTACGCAGAATGCACTTCGAGCGCTGGTTATTGTTAATGTTGGAGCTGCGCTCTTAAAGCCTTTTTGGTCTTTCGTCAGGGATCTACTTTCCGATCGGCTTCTCATTTAAGGTCGGCATTTATGCGGTTAGCCGTAATTACTTGCCATTTCAATCCGCAAGGGTATGGCCAAAGTCGCCGCAATTTTTTGCGATTCCTGCGACAGATGCGTTCACGGGGCGTTCCACTGTTTGTAGCTGAACTGGCGTTTGGAGAGGCGAACTTTGTAACCAACTTTGCTCCCGACGTACTGCAGGTCCGGACCGACAGCGATCAAGTGCTTTGGTATAAGGAAAACCTTTTGAATCTCGTCGAGCAAATAGTTCCATCGATTTTCGATGCGATGGCTTGGATAGATGCCGACGTGTGGTTCGAACGACCAGACTGGTTCGAGGCGACAGAAACAGCGCTTGAGCAGTATCCGGTGGTTCAAATGGGTGACTCGATAGTAAGAACCTGCTTCGATGGAACCAATGGCACAATACAACAAACCGCTGCCGTGGTTGGCGGATTGGGGCAAGGTGAACACCATCCTGGGATGGCGTGGGCTGCTCGGCGGTCGCTGTGGACACGCGGTGGGGGGCTCTACGAGCATGCAATCATTGGAGGAGGCGATGCGGCGGTTGCTGGTGCGTGGTTTCCAAGGGCCGATGATTTTAAATGGCTGCGTTATCGAGATTTACCGGACGGTGTGAAGCGACTTCGTGACTGGAAAGAGCGGCGAGGACAATGTGGCTGCGTTAGCGGGAGGATTTGGCATGAGTGGCATGGCGCCGACGAACATCGTCAATACGGCGAGCGTATCGTCCTGCAGAGCCTTTTGGACATTCACCGGGACCTAAGGAAGCGGACAGATGGCCTACTGCAGTGGACAATGGAGGCAGCGCCTGAACTTCGACGCGAAGTGCGCGAATACTTTCAGTCGAGAAAAGAAGATGGAGACTGCGGTCCGTAACGCAATGTTCCCCCAAGTTCGCTTTACTCCACGCAGGCAAGTGTAAGTCAGGTGCGTCTGGAGTCGTTTACCAAATTACACGTTGACTCGCGTTCGAGATTGGGTGTTCGGCGTTCGACGTTTGCTCCTCGACTGCGCTAGAAAACGCCGAACGCTGAACATCCAACGCCCAATTTCGAATTCAGACGCTTGCGCGTCGCTAAAATCACTATTTGCCGCCGAAGAATTTCTTGAAGGATTGGAAGAGCTTGTTCGGCACGTCGGCGGCTTTTTTCCCAAAATCGTTTAGTTTCTGGGCGAACTGCATTTGTTCGCCACCGTGGATTTCGCAACCGGCCGAAGGGACTTTATCTGCCGGAAGATCGAGTTCGTAGGCGGTGCCGGCCGCTTCGCAACCGGTGGTGGCGAGATGATTTGAAAGCGAACAGACCAACGCGTGCTGCATCGGCATGGTCGGTTGCAGATCCTGCGGCGGATAAATTGATGCGGATTTGTTCATCACTTGTACCCAGACCGGCAACGCCAGCGCGGCGCCGTAGCCATGCGGAATAATTGTGACCGGTTGATCGAATCCGACCCAAACTCCGCAGGTCAACGTCGAAGTGTAACCGACAAACCACGCATCTTTATAATCGTTGGTGGTCCCGGTTTTTCCGGCGGCTGGCAATTTGAAGCCGAGCGAACGAGCCGCCGCGGCCGTTCCGCGCGTGAGCACTTCTTCCATCAATTGCGAAGTCATCCACGCGGCGCTCGGATCGAGTGCAGGTGCGGCAATGTGCGATGCGCGATAAATCGGCTGATGCTCGGCATCGTCGATCCGCTCGATGATGTAAGCTTGCTTGCGGACACCGGCGTTTGGAAAAACCGTGTAGGCGGCGGTCAGATCTTTGAGGTTGGTTTCGAACGAACCTATGTAAATCGCCGGACCACGCGGAACGTTGTCGCTGAGATTTAGTGTGGTCGCAATTTTTTGGACGGCATCGAGTCCGGCGAACTGGCCAACTCGCACGCTCATGGTGTTGCGCGAGTGAATCAGACCGTAGGAGCAAGGTTGAATACCGCCGTAGGTGCCATCCGAATTTGCGGGCGACCATGTTCCGGCCCCGTCGATTTCACCAGGTTGAATCTGGCTGTCGCTGATCGATGCGCCCGGAAGCAATCCCTCCGAAAACGCAACCGTGTAAACAAACGGTTTGAACGCGGAACCAACCTGCCGATTCGCCGGCGGCAGCGCGCGATTGAATTTGCTCTGTGAATAATCGCGGCCACCGACCAGCCCGCGAATTCCGCCGCTATTGTTATCGATCGCAACCACCGCGCCTTCCAGATAGGGCATCGAGGAATCCTCGCCGTTTTCTGGCGGATGATAGTTTGCCTTGAGCGGATGATTAAAATTTCCCTGATGCTCGATCTTCGTGAGCTGGGTTTCGAGCGCCTGTTGCGCCGTGTTCTGTACGTTCGGGTCGAGCGTCGTGTAAATAAACAGGCCGCCGTTGTCGATCTGGTCCTGGGTCAGGATCAGGTTCAAATCGCGCTGGACCGCGTCCATGGCGTAATTTTCCTGGATCTGGAGCAAGCGCCGGGGATGCGCGTTGACTTTGGCGAGCTTGGCCTGGGCCGCTTCTGCCGCGGGAATTTTTTTCACTTCGACCATTCGATCCAACACCGCGTTCCGCTCAATCGCGGCGCCTTCAGGATTTTTCAGCGGCGAAAAACGGTTCGGACTACGGATCAGCCCCGCAAGAAGCGCAGCTTCCGGAAGATTCAGTTTTGAAGCGTTCTTGCCAAAGTACGCTTGCGATGCTGTTTCAACACCGTAGCAGCCGGCGCCAAAATAAATCCGGTTCACGTACAGTTCGAGAATCTGCTTTTTCGTGAATTCGTGCTCGATCCGAAACGCGACCATCGCTTCGAGCAGCTTGCGGCTGATGTTGCGGCCACCGAGGGGTAGACTGTTGCGCGCGAGCTGTTGAGTTATGCTGCTCGCGCCTTCCTTGGCCGAGCCGCTCAAGATGTCGCGCGCGAGCGCACGAAAAATACCGTGCCAATCGACTCCGGGATGTTGATAGAACCGCGTGTCTTCCCGCGCCAGCAGGGCGTCTATGAACTGCGGCGAGACTTCATCGAGCGAAACGCGCAACCGGTTGGCGCCGGCCAGACGGCTGTAAATTTTGCCATCGACATCGAAGACAGTGTTGCGCTCCGGCATGGCGCCGACCTTCTTCATGTCGAAACTGGCCGCCCACGCGCCATAAAAAAGGAGCAGCGCCAGACCCGCCCCGGCGATCAACACGAACAACGTGATCTTCCAACCGTAACGAAAAAGTTTACTGCGCTTTTTCCCGCGCGAGCGTAACCGGGCCAAAAATTTCATGGAAGCAGGAGAGCAAACTTAATCAAAGATCGACATCTGCCAAAGCGGCGCGTTCAACCTGTGATTCGAACGAGGTTCGGTAGGGGCGGTTCACCGAACCGCCCGCGGGCGATTGAGGTCAATCGCCCCTACCCGAGCAGATCCCCGTAACGCAACGTGGCCAGTTCCAAGCAGCGTCCCAGAATTTCGGAAGAAGTTTGCAGTTGCAGCACTTCATCGACCAACTGTTGACACTCCGGAACGGCTAAACTTCGCACAGCCATTTTCACTCGCGGCACGGAGGTCGCGCCGACGCTCAATTCGTCCATCCCAAGGCCGATCAAAATCGGAATCGTCGCAACATCGCGCGCCATCTCGCCACAAACTCCGACCCAAATATCATTCGCGTGCGCGGCGTCGGCGATCATTTTCAATAAACGCAGAACCGCCGGATGCGTCGGCTCGTAAAGATGCGCAATGCGTTCGTTCACGCGATCGACCGCAATGGTGTACTGGATCAAATCGTTCGTCCCGATGCTAAAGAAATCCACTTCACGCGCGAGCGCATCGGCGGAAATCGCCGCGCTCGGAATCTCGATCATCGCCCCGACCTCCATCTTGCCGGCTTCCATGTCGCCAATTTCGTCCCTGCATTCGTCCAGGACCGCTTTGGCGTGGCGCAATTCTTCGAGACCGGAAATCATTGGGAACATGATCTTCACGTTCCCGACCGCGCTCGCGCGCAAGATTGCGCGTAATTGAGTTTTAAAGATGTCGATGTTCTCGAGACAAAAACGAATGGCGCGCCAACCGAGGAACGGATTCAATTCATCGCCGACATCGACTACGCCCGCGGCAAGTTTATCGCCGCCGAGATCGAACGTGCGAATGATGAGCGGGTTCGGCTTCACCTGCTCGGCCACTTTTCGATAGGTCTCGTATTGCTCCTCTTCGCTCGGGAGCGTGTCGCGATTCACGAAAAGAAACTCGGTGCGATAAAGACCGATGCCTTCGGCGCCGTTTTCGGCAACGGCCTCGACGTCGCCTGGCAGTTCGATGTTGGCGGAAAGAACAATGTGGCGTCCGTCGCTCGTGGTCGATGTGGTCTCGCGCAGTTGTCGCAGTTCTTTCGCGACCTGACCCTTTTTGATTTGGACCTCGCCGTAGTAGGAAAGCGTCTCCGGCGTTGGATCGACAATCACCACGCCGGTGTAACCGTCGAGCAACACGCCCTGACCGCTCTCGAGTTTTTCCGTTGCGTCGTGTAACCCGACAACTGCGGGAATGTTGAGCGAGCGGGCAATGATTGCCGTGTGCGAAGTGCGGCTGCCCAAATCTGTTGCAATGCCGAGCACGAGCTCTCGATTCATGGTCGCCGTATCGGAAGGCGTTAGATTGTGCGCGACCAAAATGTGCGGCTCAGCAGCGGAGAACATCGGCTTCGGCCCCTTGCCCTGCAGATTTCGAACAATGCGCCGCGTCACGTCCTGCATGTCGACCGCGCGCTCGCGCAGATAGGGATCGTCAATTTTGCTCAAGGTCTCGGCGTAATTACTCGCCACCTCTTGAAAAGCCCATTCGACGTTGCAACGTTCCGCTTCGAGCCGCCTCAAAACTTCGTCAATCAAAGTGCGGTCCTCGACCACCAGCAGATGGGCGTCGAAAATGGCGGCGTCTTTGGCCCCGATCGCTTCTGCGATTTTTTGCTGCATCTCGAGAATCTGGACACGCGTTTGCACAAGCGCGGCCTCGAAGCGCGCGATCTCATTTCCGATCTGAGACGGTTCAATGTGATAACGGGAGACGTCGTCGAGATCGTCGCGAACGACGTGAATGACGCCGCGCGCGAGGCCGGGCGAAACGCCTGCGCCGCGAAATCGAGTTTCCTTGTTATCCCCGCTCATCCGCGTGCGATTCTAAAGAGAAATCAATCTTCGTGGAAGCGCGCATTGATTAATTCCTCCAATTCGGCCATCGCCTTGGCGGCGTCTGGTCCTTCGCAGCGGATGTGAAGCTTCGATCCCTCGCCGGCTGCAAGCATCATCAATCCCATGATGCTTTTGCCGTTCACTTCTTCGCCTTCTTTGGACACCCAAATTTCGGCCCGGTAACGGCCGGCAATGCGAACGAACATCGCAGCGGGGCGGGCATGCAAACCAAGTCGGTTTATGACCGGCACGTCCTTCTCAATTTTTTGACTCGGCGAGGCAGTGCTCCCTCGGCGGCTAAGCAGGCCCATTTTTCGATCTTGGCTCCATTAAATTGAGCAGTTTGGCATTAAAATCGATGGCGCTGTTTTGGCCGAGACCTTTTAGCTTCTGGTCCATCGCAGCAACTTCGATCAACCGCGCGATATCGCGGCCGGGACGCACCGGAATTGTCACGTGCGGGACTTGCAGCCCCAAAATTTCATACGATTCGCGCTCAATCCCAACGCGCTCGATGTCCTGCACGCTTTCCCATTCTTCAAGCGTGACGACTAAATCAAGCCGCTTTTCGATCCGAATGCTGCCGATTCCAAAAATCGAAGCGACGTTGATGATGCCGATCCCGCGCACTTCCATGTGATTGCGGGTGAGGTCGGGCGCGGTCGCCATCAGTTCGCGCCCTTCGAGCGACGTGATTCGCGTAACGTCGTCAGCGACCAGACTGTAGCCGCGCTCGATCAAGCCGAGCGCGGTTTCGCTTTTGCCAATGCCGCTCGCGCCGCGAATCAAAACACCGATGCCGAGAATATCGACCATGCTGCCGAATTCCGTCACCGTTGGCGAAAAATCCACTTCCAGCGCGATCGTCGCCGCGTTGATGAACTTCATCGTGATCATCGGCGTGCGGAAGACGGCGACTTTGGCGGCTTCTGTCACCGCGAGCATTTCCGGCGCAAGATGAAAACCGCGCGACATCACCAGACACGGAATTTTACATTCGCAGAGCTCACGAATCCGCTGCACGCGCGTTTTCTGCGGCAGGCTCTTCAAATAGGAATGTTCGGCTGCGCCCAGGACCTGGACGCGTTTCTCGGCGAAGTAAGTGTAAAAGCCGGAGAGCGCCAGACCTGGTCGATTGATGGTTGGCTCACGGATTTTCCGGTGAAAACCGACGCGCGCTCCTTCCAATTTCATTTGCAGCTTTTCGGCATGCGAATCGTAAAAGCTTTCCACCGTTACCACCGGCACAGTTTTTTCCCGCTGACTCCGGGTCGATGGAACTGTGGATGCCGCTGGTTCGCTCATGGAACGGCCTAACTTCTAACGCGGAAGCCGCGCGATTTCCAATTCCCACTGCATTCTTGTCATTTCGGACGAAGTCAGAAATCTTTTATTATTAAGATCGAAACCCAACGTCTCGCACTCACTCCACACAATCCAAAGCATCTTTTGGCTCTGCTAACGAGCCCGGAGGAATACGAAAAACTCTCCGGCATGCGCATCGCCGAAGATGTGCGCGATTTTCTTCTCTCCGCTGCGCCCCAGTTTTTCGCGCGACTTCAGACCGCGACTGAACCCGACCCGTGGAAAATCGGCTTTGCGATCGTGCACAAGATCGACATCGTCATGATCGGAATGTGCGGATTCGCCGCGCCACCCGATTCCGACGGAGTTGTTGAGGTCGGCTACGGCATCGCGCCAAGTTATCAGGGAAAAGGTTACGCCAGCGAAGCCGCGCAAGCCCTGGTGGACTTTGCATCGCGCGATCCTCGTGTCCGAACGATTCGCGCCCACACGCTGATGCAAACCAACGCTTCCAGTCGCGTCCTGGAAAAATGCGGCTTCAAGAAGACCGGCGGGATGCTCGACCCTGAAAATAATCTTCCAGTCTGGCGGTGGGAGAAAGACGCCGAACTGGCAAGTTAGTGCACGGAAATCCGCTAATTCTAATCCTTCCAGAATTTATTAATGTAATCAGGATTTATTTGATTTGATCCTCCCCGGCAAATTGCCTAACAATCCGGCCGCTTAACCTGATAATTTAGGGAACAACCAGAACAAGAAATATGAAAACTCGCCTAACCTTCGCTGCATTTACATTCGTCACGCTCCTTGTTTTCACCCCGCCACTGCACGCCTTCCAAAATGATGAGGTCTGGACCGGCGGAGGCACGACTAACAATTGGTCCGATCCGGGCAACTGGACCGGGCCCACGGCGCCCCCGACATCCGATGACTTTCTGCATTTTGCCGGAAGCATTCGCACAATGCCGAACAACGACTTTAGCCCGAACTTTGCTGTCGATCAGATCCTTTTCGATAGCGGCGCCGCTTCATTTACTCTTAACGGTAATGCCGTTGGTTTCTTCGACGTTAATAATCCTCGACTCAATCTCATCCAGAACAACTCGACCAAACTCCAGACGCTGAATTTCACGAACAATGGCGGAAGCGGGGGCAACGCAGGTATCCTGTTCGGAGGCGTCCCCGGCACAATAGATGCCGCGTCGGGCAACATTCTTTTGAGTGTCCTAGACATCGAACTTGAGAGTTTCAGCCCGCATCAAGCCGATCTGACTTTCACCGGTTCCTTCAACACCACCCTGACCGCCAACAACCAGGGAATTTTCGATACTTTCAATGCCGCTGGCGTTATCAAGAACGGTTCGGGAACGTTGTTTTTTCCGAACGACAACAGCTACAGCGGAGGAACGACCATTAACGCTGGCATACTCCAGATCGGCAGCCTCAATTCGTTGGGCGTTCCGGCTCATTTCGGGTTCATGCCCCCACCCAATCAAACCGTTCTTAACGGCGGCACATTACAAACTATTCCCGAAACGCCGCTAACGTTTAATGTCCCGGGCGATTTTGTTCAGAACGGCGGCACTCTGCGCATTCAACTGGGAAGTTCTACCACCGGGGTCAACAACGATCTGATGCAGGTGAACAACGGAGTGACACTCGGAGCGAATAGCTTTCTTTTCATTCATCGGATCGACACTTACACGCCGGCTATCGGCGATACGGTGACGATCATTACTACAAATAACGGCGTGACCGGGACATTTTCTGATTCGTCGCCAGTAGCGAGTGATTTTCCCGGCCTCATTCAGCCGTTTGCTCTCTACCCGGGTACCACGGTGGATATTCAATTCCGCCTTGGCTCCTTTACTTCTGTCCCCGGGCTCACGTTCAATCAAAACGCGGTGGCAGTGGCCCTCAATCAAGCCTTTGCCGACATGTGTCTGCCAGCATCTACCTTTAGTATTCTGGGTTTCGTGCCCATCGCCGATCTTCCGCACGTTTACGATTTGATTGCGCCGGAAGAGTTCGCCGCGATGTACGAGATGAGTTTCTCGCGGGCCGTCGTCCAAAGCGGAAATTTGCAAGGTCGGATGGACCAGATTCGCGCCAATGCTGATCCGGATTGCGGACCGATCGTGGAAATCAATCCTGCCCCGGAAGGCAAGAACGTGGTCGGCAAGAACGTTGTGGCGCCGGCGCCGGCCCCTGCTCCGGACAATCGCTTGGGGACTTTCGCGATGGGCAGCGGCCAGTATGTAACGGTGCACAATCAGGACGACAACGCGGACGGTTATAAGATTACAAATGGCAGTTTCCTAGCCGGAGTCGATTACCGGTTGCTGCACAATTTGGCAATTGGCGTTTACGGTGGATACGTCGGCAGCGAGGCCAATTTGGTGGGTCGCGGCCGAATTACCGCAGACGGTGGCACGGCGGGTGGATACGCCACTTTCTTTACTCACGGTTTCTATCTTCAGGCAGCTGGTGGCGGTAACTGGAATAGCTATGAAAATCGGCGTGATGCGTTTTTGGGCCAAGCCCACGGCTCAACCAACGGTAGCGAAGTCAACGCCATGGGCGCCCTTGGCTACGATTGGACAATGAACTTCAATGCGGCCAATCATCCCGGATCGTTGACCGTTGGACCAATCGCGTCCGTTCAATACACCAACGTGGACATTAACGGCTACAGCGAAACAGGCTCGCTCATTCCATTGGAATTCCCGGACCAAAGTGAGGATTCGTTGCGCAGCACGATTGGCGGAAAGTTGGCCATCTGCCTCCAAACGGATCATGGCATCATGCTCCGGCCTGAAGTGCGCGTTGCCTGGCTCCATGAATACAACGACCGCGCGTATCCGATTAAGGCATTCTTTCTCGGATGCGACGACTTGTTTACTGTGCGTGGTCCGACGATCGGAGCAGACGCGGCCCAGGTTACGGCCGGCCTGACTGTCCAGTTCAATCCAATGGTTGCGCTCTTCGCCCATTACGACGGGCTTTTCGGGCGCGACAACTACGACAGTAACGGCGTCAGCGGCGGTTTGGCCCTGAGTTTTTAATTAGATACTGCTGATTCTTCAAAAGCCCGCGATGCGCTAACGCTTTGCGGGCTTTGCCTTTTCGGGGAGCAGATCGGCAAGCGGTGCGTTTGTCCTACAATTACAAAATGACAGCAGCGGGCCGTTGTAAGGCAGGCTCGCCGCTGCCGAACCGCTTACATCCTGAAACGTTCGCCGAGATAAAGCTGCCGGCTGATCGGATCGTTGATGAGAAAATCCTTTGTGCCCTCGCTCTCGACCCGGCCTTCGAAAATCAGATAGGCGCGGTCCACGATCGATAACGTCTCGCGAACGTTGTGATCGGTAATCAAAATGGCGAGACCAAGCTTGCGCAGGTTGACGATGATCTGTTGCACGTCGTAAACCGCGATCGGATCGACACCGCTGAACGGTTCGTCGAGCATGAGCAATTTCGGTTTGGTAACGAGCGAGCGGGCAATCGTGAGCCTGCGTTTTTCGCCGCCACTCAACGTCAGGGCCTGATTTTTCGCGACCCGTTCGATGCCAAACTGGTGGAGCAACTGTTCGCAGCGGTTCTTTCGCTCAGCTTTGCTGATCGGCAATGTTTCCAGAATCGCCATGATGTTTTGTTCGACCGTCATCTTACGGAAAATCGATTCTTCCTGCGGCAAGTAACCCATCCCGAGACGGGCGCGCTTATACATCGGATAATTAGTCACGTCGGTCCCGGAAAAGATGACGCAACCGCTATTTGGCCTGACGAGCCCTACGATCATGTAAAAAGTCGTGGTCTTGCCGGCGCCGTTTGGTCCGAGCAAACCGACGATTTCGCCCGCGCGCGCGTTGATGTTCACTCCGTCAACGACCGAGCGGCCGCCATAAATTTTTACGAGCTGATCAGTGGCGAGGACATTGGCGGCCTTCGCTTCGGGCGGCGGAGCGACTTGCGACGCGGGATGGGATGCAGTCTGGCCGATCATGATGTGCCGGATGGTTTCGGCGATGGCGACGGTTTGGTTTCATTTTTCTTTTCGTCATCATCGGTTTTCGGTTCTTGACGAATCTCAGTGCGGCTCGGGCCGTGCGTGGTCAGTTGTCCGTTTTGATTTACTACCATGACCGTGTCCGGGCTTGTGGAGATGTGTGTGTTCACGCCTTCCTGCACTCGCGGTGATCCACGCAGCTCGACATTACCGGTTGCGGCAATATAAGTCGCCTGGTCAGACCGCCCGACCGCGCGCGTGGGCGGGCCGCCGTTCGGGTCCGGTCGATCCCGCACCACCGCCACATTTCCCTCTGCGATCGCTTTTTCCAGTCCCTGATTTTGACCTTTCGTGATGTAGACGGTCAATTTTTCGGACTGCAAAGTAAAGCGCGGATCGGTCACCTTCACGTGGCCGCTGAAAATGCCGATGTTCTTGTTGGAATCAAAGAAGGCGTCATCCGCATAAATTTCGGTCGTAACGGGGCCGTTCGTTGGCGCGCCCTTAATCCCGCCGAGCACGGGGCCGGTTTTGTCCGTCGATTGTTTTTCTTTTTTCAACTTCGCAGCCGGCGATGGGCTGGGTGTATTCGCCGATTGTCCCAGCAACGAAGCGGTCAACAGACAGAAAGTAACGAAGACAATTACGCCGAACCTGCTCACTCGTTTTGATTGCCTAACAATTGGGATTGGCTCGTGAGCACCATCTTCACGTTGCCAACCAGTTTGCCAGTATGGGTGTTGGTGTCGAATTCCACCGAGTCGCCGGCGATATCGAAATCCGCGCGTTTGATGAGTGCGCGCTCCTTTGAACTGAGGATTCGCGTTTTCAAATTAAGGACCGCTTCACTCAATTCGACGGTGAGATCGGGTTTATTCTCCGGAGTGTAAGTAATGATCTTCAAAGAGTGAAAGCCGATGTGCTCTTCATCGAGCCGTTTCGCAGATTCGGCTTCAAACCGCCCCCGCAAATGACCTTCCAAATCAAAATCCGGAAGAGTGAGACCTTTGGCCTCGTGACCGATCGGCAGCGGGATATTGGTTAAACTCTGTTCACCGCCCGAAGCGCTCGGCGTCGCAGTCGGAATTTCTTTGTTTTTCTTGGGCTTCGGCTTGCCCGCGAGCGCCGGTTCGAGCGTGAGCAGAATGAGCAAAAACAGGATCGACAATAAGCAACCCGCGAAGCCGAGGTAGGAGCCGTTCACCCGAACCGCCCGCTTCCGCCACGCCCCATTCGCCGTGCCCGGGCGATTGGGGTCAATCGCCCCTACCTGAAACGGCAGCATGAATAGCTTTTAACATGCGCAGGTGGTTCGGCAAATCCTTTAGCGGAATTTGGTTGGCGGCATCCGACCGGGCGCGCGCCGGATTCTCGTGCACTTCCATAAAGATACCGTCGCAACCCGCCGCGAGCGCGGCCCGCGCGAGCACCGGCGCGAGCGCGCTATCGCCGGAAGTTTTGTCGCCTCCACCGCCCGGCCGTTGGACCGAATGGGTCGCGTCAAAGATGACCGGATAACCTTCTTCGCGCATCCAGTAAAGCGAGCGCATGTCCGCGACCAGGTTGTTATAGCCGAATGTCGTGCCGCGTTCGGTGAAGCAAAATTTCTTGCAACCAAACGCCGTCAATTTCTCAGCAATATTTTTCACATCCCACGGCGCAAGAAATTGGCCCTTCTTCACGTTGACCGCACGTCCCGTTTCAGCCGCGGCCTTTAACAAATCGGTCTGGCGACAAAGAAACGCCGGAATCTGCAACAAGTCGATCACGCCGCCGGCAAGCTTGGCTTCGTCCGGCGAATGCACGTCAGTCGTGACCGGAATCTTCAGCTCGCGACCAATCGCCGCGAGAATTTCGCAACCTTCTCGCGCGCCTATTCCACGAAAAGAACGGACCGACGTCCGGTTCGCTTTGTCGTAGGACGCTTTGAAGACAAGATCGACATCTTCCGCCGTGCAGATTTTAGCGATGCTTCTGGCCATCTGCCAAACAAACTTCTCCGACTCGATCACACAGGGACCGAGAATAAACACGGGCCGTTTTCCGCCAATGGTCACTGTGCTTACGCGGAAAGATTTCGGCATACTTCTAAGGAATCATGCCGCTCTGCGGCAATACCACAAACCAGGGAACAACATGGATGAACTAGCGGGAGCGTAAAGCAGGAACGCAGGAATTTTAAAGAGTTCCTTCACGCTGCTCCAATTCGTTGTTCATCGGATCGATTTCCTATATTCTCATTCAACGGTCTACTGGCACGTATCGCGATCTAATGTCGGCATTGTTATTCTTATTGGTGTTTTGCCTCGGCATGCTGAGCATGGGGCTTCAGCTGGTGGCCTCGCGCGTCCTGGCGCCGTTTTTCGGAAGCTCCATTTTCGTCTGGGCAAGTTTGATCACGACTTTTCTGGCGGCGTTTAGCGCCGGATCATTCATCGGGGCTGCGGTCAGTGGCAAATCGGTATCCAGCCAGCGCAAAATTGTGGCGGTCTTAATGGTTACGTGTTCCGGATCGCTTCTTTTCAATAGCCTCGCGTCCTTCACGGTCAGCGATTGGCTCGACCTTCGCATTGAGAATCTTCCGACAAAGCTGATCACGACGTGCGTCCTGCTCTATTTTGTTCCGGTGATGAGTTTGTCGAGTATAACTCCGTTGTGCATCGCCTATTACGATCGCCAGGAAAAATCCGCGGGACGCTCGGCTGGGTTGCTCAATGGAACGTCGACTCTTGGAAACATTATTGGAGTGCTGGCCGCGGCTTTTTTGTTGATCCCGAGATTCGGGACGCACGCGCTGCTTCACGTCTGGTGGATTTCCTCAGCCGCGATCCAATTCTTGCTGTGGTTCGTCTTGTATTCGCAGCCCTCGCAATCCTCTCCGCGTCCAGCGAGTCCTGTCTTGGACAGGTAAGTTCGTTGTCGTTCGAGACACCGTACAATCACATCACGATCGAGCAGGCCGGATCGATCGTGGAGATGCGCAGCTTTTGGCGCAGCAAACTCTATCGCGAATCGGCGGTTGATCTCACCAATCCGACCCGACTGATCGTTCCCTACACAGCATCCATCGCGGCCAGCGCGATCTTTCATCCCCAGCCAAAAAGCGCGCTCATGATCGGATTGGGCGGAGGAGGATTTAACCAATTTTTTGAAAAAGCGTTTCCGGGCGCAACTTTGGAAACGGTCGAACTTGATCCGCAGGTTTTGGCCTTAGCGCAAAAATATCTCGGCCTGAAGCCATCCGATCGCGACAAGGTCGACGTCCTCGATGGTCGCATGTTCTTGCGGCACTCGAAGACGGTTTACGATTGGATTATTCTCGACGCCTTTCGCGGCGGCTTTGTGCCTCCGCATTTGAAGACAGTTGAGTTCTACAAACTCGTCCAAACACATTTGACCGCGGAAGGCCTTTTCGTCGCCAACGTGCATACGAACAGCTCCCTTTTTGCCTCCGACATTCGCTCAATGCGTCAGGTGTTTCCGCAACTGGGAATGTTTGACGTCCCACAGACTGACAACGCGGTATTGGTCGCCGCCAACTTCAAGTCCCCGGCATTCGCACAAATGGCCAAGCAAACTGTTCACCTTTCCTTCAACGAAACATTTCGCCGAAATGTCGATCCGGCGGCGGCGGCAAAATCGTTTCATCCGACAGCTCCTGAGACCAACAAAAACGCCCCGGTGCTGACGGATGATTTTGCACCAACAGAATTTCTCGATGCTGTGAAAACGAATCGAGCTGCGCGCTAAACCTTCACCATAGCTTCAGGCGCGGTTGCTTTTCCATTTGCGGGCAAGATCGACAACCGCAAACGGCGCATAGAGCGCGCAGAAGAAGAGAAACGCCAGGCCGTGAAATTCGAGCAGATAAAGGGGTCGCGAATCGGACAGAAAACTTAGGAGCGAAGCGGCCTCGGGTTTGTGGAGGAGAAAGCCGTAATTCTCGCCGGTCACTAAATCAGTAGTGAAGGCGACGACGAAATAAACCTCCGTCCAGGCAAATGTGCGCAAAACACCGACCGAGCGCGGACGAAATCCGTAGATCAGCATCAGGAAAACGATGCCGATAATGATCCCGGAATGGGCGACAAAGAAACTGATGAAACGCAGGTCCGGAAACCCAAACCGCAGATTGGGCGTAATGATCGCCTGAAGTGTTCCGCCAATTCCCCAAAAGTAAGCGACTTCAAGCCAGCGCCGATTCCCTGTCCAAAGAGCGCCGATGATGACGATCATCGCCCAGTCGCAGAGTTGCATCGGCAACATTTTCTGCCAGGCGGAAACACCGAAGTTTCGCGCAACAATCAAATACCCGACGTAATTTATTAGGAGGAGCGCCGAGATCGCAAAGCGGATGGAACGCTCGAGGACACGCGATTTCGTTCGATGAACGATGAGCGCGAGCACGAAAGGCAATCCAATCGTGAGAAAAATCACAGTGAGATGCGACGAGCCCCAGGCGTGGAATTCGGGCGCGGAATTCATTTTTTGGATCGAAAATGTTGTAGCGGCGTTTGTCTCAAACGCCGAACTAAATAAACAGGCGCTCGCCGCGGCGAGCGCCTCTACAACCTAGCGAGCACGGTCGCGTTCAGCGGATGAGCCACAAATTGCACGGAATCACGTCCGCGATCCATGCCAGATGATTTGGCAAACGTTCGGCCGACGTTTCACTCTTGTGCACCGGGACAACGAGCAAATCTGCTTCGACCGATTTGATGAAATCCGACGCGGCGAATCCCGTATTACCGCGAATGCAGCGCGCTTCGATCGGAACGTCGGTGTCGCCCGCGGCCAATACGAATTCTTCCAAAGCGGCGTCTTCTTGGTCGAACGTTCGCGGCCGAGGAGCGCCATCACCGTTGTCGACGAACATCGTTGCGCGGACTTCGTCGAAGGTTGTGTAAACGCGAACAGCGTAAAGCCGCTCAGACAATTCCGCCGCTGCCAGCTTGAGCGTTTGTTGAAATGCGCGTTGGGCGTGGTCGGAATAGTTCGCGACAAAAACGATCCGGCGCAACGGCTTCGGTTTGAGTTCCGGGTTGGTGAAAAGAAGAACCGAACAGGTGGCTTCGCGCAAGAGTCGACGGGCGACGTTTCCAAGAAATGGATGGAGCGCACTTTGTTTCTCCAACGCGCCGGCGACGATAAGGTCGACATCGTTGTCGGCGATTGCCCGCAAGATTCCATCGGCTGGGTCTCCCTGACCGTAGTGGACCGGCGAATCGCCCGGCAATTGCAGCCGTCCGAGGATGTTTTGAAATTTCTTTGCCGTTTCGTCGTTCCGTTCGCCGATGTAGATCAAGCTCAAGTCCGCGCCGAACCGCTCGCGAATTCTTCCAGCCTCGGAAAGGACTTGCTCAAAGCGGGGCGAGAATGCGCTGGCCACGGCAATCTTCTTGTAAGTGGACGGATTCATCATGAACTGGAAGAGCAATGTCCGACTTCACGCAGCGTTCGGCAAATGAATGCATCAGATGTTCACCAGGGCGGATCCGTGTCGCCGCGGCGACCGGATTTGATTTTGCGGTTTGATGATTGAATTTCGGCTGAAATGAAACGTGCGATCTACCCCGGCAGCTTCGATCCGGTCACCAATGGCCATCTCGATGTAGTCGAGCGCGCCGGCAAACTTTTCGATGAAGTCATCGTCGCAGTCGCGCACAACGATGAGAAACAGCCGCTCTTTTCGCTGAAGGAGCGGCTTAGATTATTGCAGCAAACTGTTGGCAAGAACGACCATGTCCGGATCGCGCAGTTCGATGGGCTGCTGGTCGAATTTGCGGTTCAACAAAAAGCGAACGCGGTCATTCGCGGATTGCGCGCAGTCTCGGATTTCGAATTCGAATTTCAAATGGCATTGATGAACCGAAAACTTGAGGTCCATGTGGAAACGATCTTCCTGATGCCGAAAGAGGAATACACTTATTTGAGTTCCCGATTGGTCAAGGAAATCGCGCGACTCGGCGGCGACGTCTCGAAATTCGTTCCAAGTCTGGTCGCCGCCGCGCTCGGAAAAAAATTTAAAGGATAAACTCCGAAAGGATTCGCGAGTGAAGGTTCATCTGAAACAGATTCCACCGGAGGGATTGCACCTTGACGGCAAGGAGGATTGCCTGATTCCGGAGCTCGAATCGGAAGGCGTGCGCTGCGTCGGCCCGATGCAATACCAGATCGATATCGGAGTTTCGGACGGCTCGCTCTGGGCAAACGGCTCGCTCAAACAACCGGTCGAGCTGACTTGCGTCGCGTGCCTGGAGAAATTTGTCCACGACATCAAGGTTCCCGCGTTCGCTCTCCACACCGAGCTGCATGGCCCAGAGACGGTTGAGCTCTCACCATTCATGCGGGAAGACATTTTGCTGAATTTACCAGCTCACCCGCGTTGCGACCGCGAAGGCGGACGGGTCTGCAAAGTGGCGGCGGCCGCAGTCGCGGCTGCAGAAACGAAACGGAAGGCAGACTGGAGCGCGCTGGACAAATTGAAGTTAAAAAAATGAGAGCGCGTTTGTGTTTTCCACAAACTCTGCTTTTCTAATCCGCTCACATGGGAGTTCCCAAACGCAAAACATCCAAGATGCGCTTGCGCACGCGCAAAGCGGCAAACCGCTGGCATCGGCCGCAATTTAGCAAGTGTCCGCAGTGCGGTAGCACGGTCGCCGGTCACACCGTTTGCCCGTCCTGCGGCTATTATAAAGGCCGCCAGGTGCTGACGGTCGAAGGCAAGGGATAAGCACGCGTCTCGGACCCAACTCAAATTTAATTTTGCAAAGAGCCGCTAAAGCTCGCAAAATTTGTTTCCGATGAAGATCGCCTTGGATGCAATGGGCGGCGATTTCGGGCCGCCTTATCTTGTCGCCGGAGCTGTCATGGCGCTGCGCGAGTATTCGCACATCGAAAAACTTTTTCTCGTTGGCGACACGAAACAGATCGACGCAGAGCTCAAGAAACATAAGTGCAACGACCGCCGAATCACTATCGTGCATTCGACTCAGGTCGTGGACATGAGTGACAAAGCGTGGTCGGCGGTGCGGCGAAAGAAAGACTCGTCCGTCAGCCGCGCGGTTGATCTGGTGAAATACGGCGAGGCAGACGCAATTGTCAGCGCGGGGCATACTGGCGCCGCTGTTGCCGCAAGCATGATCAAATTGCGCACGCTCGAAGGAATCGACCGGCCGGGCATTGCCGCGGTCCTTCCAACGCAATTTAACGTTTTCGTTTTAGTCGACGCCGGCGCCAATATCGACGCGCGGCCCGAACATCTTTTGCAGTACGCGATCATGGGCTCGGTTTATTCGCGCCACGTTCTTGGTTACAAAAGTCCAAGGGTCGGACTGATTTCGCTGGGCGAGGAAGACGTGAAGGGCACTGAAAAGACCAAGGAAGTTTTCAAGATGCTGAAGAAGACTTCGCTCAACTTCCGCGGCAACATCGAAGGCCGTCATCTTTTTGAAGATCCGGTGGAAGTCGTCGTCTGCGACGGATTCGTCGGCAACGTGATTTTGAAAACATGTGAATCGATCGCGGTGGCGATCTTCAAATGGTTAAAACACGAATTAACGCGTTCACCCAGGCGCAAGGCCGGCGCATTTCTGGCCAAGGACGCGTTCTTAACGATCAAAGACAAAACAAACTACGAGTACTACGGCGGCAGTCCGCTTCTCGGCGTGAACGGTATTTGCATCATTGCGCACGGCGCGAGCACCCCCCTCGCGATCAAAAACGCGCTCCGCGTGGCAGCCGAGTCGATTGAACATCAACTCAACCCGCATATCGTCGAGGAGATTCGCCGTTATCATGAAACGACAACCTCGCGCGAGCCCGCGACCGCACTCAGGTAAGCTGCGCCGGACGGTTTCCATTGTTGGCACCGGCAGTTACGTCCCGGACAAACGCCTGACCAACGCGGATCTGTCTCGCATGGTCGATACCTCGGACGAATGGATCACCACCCGCACCGGTATCAAAGAACGCCGCATCGCCGCGAAAGACGAGCTCACCAGCGACATGGCAACAAAAGCGGCGTTGCACGCGCTCGAGCAGGCGAAAGTTAAACCGGAAGATGTCGATCTTATTTTGGTCGCGACGGCCACGCCGGATATGCTCTTTCCGGCGACCGCATGTTTCGTGCAGAAAAAGATCGGCGCGAAAAAGGCGGCCTGTCTCGATATTTCGGCCGCCTGCGCCGGTTTTCTTTTTGGAATCGAAATCGCGCAGCAATTCATCACTTCGCACACGCACGATACTGTCCTTGTGATCGGGGCGGAAAAATTAACGTCGATCACGAACTGGACCGATCGAAATACCTGCGTGTTGTTCGGCGATGGTGCAGGCGCGGCTGTTTTGCGTCACCGCGGCAGCGCCCATGGAGTCATCAGCACCCACATCGGCAGCGACGGAGAATTCACCGATATTTTATTTATGCCGGGCGGCGGTTCGCGTTGTCCGATCACGCGAGACAACGTCGATATGAACCTTGCGACCATTCACATGCTGGGCAAAGAAGTTTACAAGCAAGCCGTCATCGCCATGGTCAACGCGTCGCGAAAGGCTCTGGCGGACGCCGGCTTGACTGCCGATGACATCGCCTGCGTCATTCCGCACCAGGCGAATTTGCGGATCATCGAAGCGATCGCCGATCGATTAAAAATTCCGCTCGACCGCTTTTACGTGAATCTCGACAAGTACGGAAACACTTCCGCCGCCGCCGTCGCGATCGCGCTCGACGAAGCAAATCGCAGCGGCCGCATCAAACACGGCGATTATGTTTTGATGGTTGTGTTCGGTGGAGGATTAACCTGGGCGAGCACGATCATCGAATGGTGACGGCAGAAGTTGATAGTTTGTAGCTGATAGTTGATAGAAAAATTCCGGCCAGCTGCTGTGAACAATCAACAATCAACTATCAACCATCAACTAATCGAGACTCACGCCCATCTCGATTATCCGGATTTCGCGGATGATTTCGATGATGTGCTTCAGCGCGCGACTGACGCGGGCGTCACGCGAATCATCACGATCGGCACTTCGGTCGAAAGCAGCCGGCGAGCGGTCGATTTTGCCGAAAAATATCCCAACATTTTTGCGGTGATCGGAGTTCATCCGACTTACGCGCTGCAAGCCGAGGAGGACGTGATCACGCCCTTGCGCGAGCTTGCGAAAAATCCGCGGGTGGTTGGGATCGGCGAAATCGGTCTCGACTATCATCGCCTGCCAAGCATCGAAGCCACGAAACAAAAACACGTCCAGGTTTTCAACGCGCTTCAGAGCGAAACCGAAGAACAAATCGAAGCGCGGATCGAAGACGGCGCTTATAAAGCAAAACAAGCCGAGTTATTTGAGCAACTGCTCGATCTCGCAGTTGAATTACGGCTCAATGTCGTAATTCATCAGCGCGACGCCTGGGATGATACACTCGAAATTTTGCGCGATTACGGACGACAGATCAGCGGCGTCTTTCATTGTTTCGGCGGAACCCTCGACCAAGCGAACGAAGTGATTGATCTCGGCCATCTCGTTTCCTTTACCGGAATCGTCACGTTTAAAAACGGCAAACAGGTACGGGAAGTTGCGGCACAGCTACCGATCGATCAGTTCATGGTCGAAACGGATTGTCCTTATCTGGCGCCAGTCCCTTTTCGCGGAAAACGGTGCGAACCCGCATACACGCGATTGGTCGCGGAAGAAATCGCAAAAGCTCGCGGCGTTTCATTGGAAGAAATCGCTGGCGCAACGACCGCAACTGCGGAAGAATTCTTCCGATTTGAGCGTGGGTAAGATCGAGATGGGCTTATTCAAGATTGTCGGACAGCATGCGCTCGCGCTCGGCGCCGCGCTAATTCTCGCTTCTTGCGCTGCGCCTCGCGACACCGAACACCGCATCGTGGTTAGTGTTCGCGATCAAAAACTGGCGTTGCTACAGAAAAACAACCTTGTCGCCACCTATCCGATTTCTACTTCGAAATTCGGGTTAAGCGATCGGCCCGGAAGTTATGGCACGCCGCTGGGCGAGCTGGAAATCGCAGACAAAATCGGTGACGGCGCTCCGGCTGGAACCGTTTTCAAAGATCGACGTCGCACCGGCGAAGTGATTCCGGTGGACGCGCCGGGGCGCGATCCGATCGTGACGCGGATCATCTGGCTGCGCGGACGCGAAGCTCAAAATGCGAACGCATTTCGTCGCGACATTTATATTCATGGAACTCCGGAGGAGCGGAATATCGGCCGGCCCGCAAGTTACGGCTGCATTCGCATGCGCTCGGTCGACATCATCAATCTTTACAGTCAGGTGGGTCCGGGTGCAGAGGTTTCGATTATTCAATCTCCGCTAGTCGCCGTTGTCCCTGAGTTGAATTCGGCCAGTCAAATGGCGGAGACCAATCACGCTGTGGGCGTGATCCGTTAGGCCTGCAGCCGCGCCGCTCCGCCGGGGCGAGGCTTAGCTGAACACGGCGACAGAGCGCCGTGGCTACAGCATCTCAAGGCAGCTTGCCGAGATGTTTTCTCGGTGTTTCGCGCGAGAGCAATTCCGTGTCCGCATCGACCATGATCCGAACCAGGTCTTTAAATCTCACCTTCGGTTCCCAACCGAGAACCTTTTTCGCTTTTGCTGAGTCGCCGATCAACAGATCCACTTCGGCCGGCCGCTCATAGCGCGGATCGTGTTTGACGTACTTTTTCCAATCAAGATCGACATGCGCGAACGCGGCCTCGGCGAACTCGCGAACGGTGTGGGTTTCGCCGGTGGCGATCACGAAATCGTCGCCCCCGTCCTGCTGCAAGATTCGCCACATCGCTTCGACGTACTCCGGCGCGTAACCCCAATCCCGTTTCGCCTCAAGGTTTCCGAGAAATAATTCCTTTTGCAGTCCCTGCTTAATCGCCGCTACCGCGCGGGAGATTTTTCGCGTAACAAACGTTTCACCGCGACGCGGGCTTTCGTGATTGAACAAAATTCCGTTGCTCGCGTGCAGCTCGTAGCTCTCGCGATAGTTAACCGTGGCCCAATACGAAAAGACCTTCGCCACGCCGTACGGACTCCGCGGCCAGAACGGCGTTTTTTCATTTTGCGGAACGGTTTGGGCCTTGCCGAACATTTCGCTGCTGGAGGCCTGATAAAAACGCGAGCGCAACCCGGCTTCGCGGATCGCTTCAAGAATTCGAATCGTGCCGAGGCCGGTGACGTCAGAGGTGTATTCTGGAATATCGAAGCTGACGCGGACGTGGCTTTGCGCACCGAGATGGTAAATCTCCTCCGGCTTCAATTCATAAAGCAGCTTTACCAGGTTCACTGAATCCGCCAGATCGCCGAAGTGGAGAAACATCCGGACGCCATTGATGTGCGGATCGGCGTAGAGATGATCGATGCGCGAAGTGTTGAACGTGCTCGCGCGACGGATGATCCCATGGACTTCGTATCCCTTTTCGAGCAAGAGATCCGCGAGATAACTTCCGTCCTGACCTGTGATTCCGGTAATGAGCGCTTTTTTCATTCGGTGTCGCTTGGTTAGCTCACGGAGTGCCAACTCTCAACTAAAGCGAAGCGTTCTAGCAACCAACAACTAATTTTCCGGTGGCGAAACCATGAGGCGCGCGAGCACCGCACGCTGCGCCGAAATCAAATCGGCAATTCCTTTTCGGCTCAGCAGCATCATTTGCTCGAGTTCCGACTGCGCGAAGGTTGCTTCCTCGCCCGAACCTTGCACTTCAACAAAGTCGCCGTCCTCAGTCGCAACCAGATTGAAATCCACCGTGACAGCTTTGTCTTCTTCATAATTAAGATCGACAATTGCGTTCCCGTCGAGGATCCCAGCGCTCACGGCCGCGACTAACTTTTTGATCGGTGGCGCATCAACTTTTTTGTCTTTTGCCAATTTTCGACAAGCGAGCGCAACCGCGAGACTAGCCCCTGTGATCGCGGCCGTGCGGGTCCCCCCGTCCGCCTGGATAACATCGCAATCGACCCACATCGTGCGCGGTCCGAGTTTTTCAAGATCGACTACTGCGCGGAGCGACCGCCCGATGAGTCGCTGAATTTCCGTGCTCCGACCATCGAGCCGGCCTTTCATGATGTCGCGCGGTTTTCGCGTGAGCGTTGAATAAGGCAGCATCGAATATTCCGCGGTCAGCCAGCCGCCGGTGATTCCGCCTGGGCGGGATTCTTTCATCCAGCGCGGCACTGTTTCTTCAATCATTACGCCGCAGATCACGCGCGTGTTGCCCATTGCCACGAGCACTGAGCCGCTGGCGTGCGGCGCAATGTTCAATTCGAAACTCACATCGCGCACTTGGTCAGGCGCGCGACCGTCACTGCGTTGAAACGTCGGATTCATTCCATCCGCAGATTACGCAGATTAAGGCAGATTCAAAAGACGTTGTCAGGCGTCTGGATCAGTCTCCGCCAAGAGCATTTCACAGAATGAACCTCCGGCACGCCCTTCGTAAGCGCCTCAACTATTGCGACATGCCGGCCGGATTTTTTTTTGCAAACGCCGTTGACGAACGGCTGAGTCGAGCTACTTTAATAACCCGCTGAACAGCGGGACTCCTCTAATCAAGGAGTTCGTTCTACGTACATTTGGGACTGCAAATTGGACTCAATTTTGTCCCGACATGATGATCGGCAACCCGCCACGGCGGGCAGGCTGAAATTATGATCGGGCACGAGGTTGGGTTTTTTTGTGGTCTGACATGTACGTGAATGCTGGTTCTTTGACATCTACATACAGGGTAGTAAGAAAGTACAACTTTAAGAGCTGAGTCTGAAATCAAAGCGGCTGGAGGATAAGATCTTCAGCCGGAGAGTTTCAGTTATCAAAGAATCTCTGGGCCCGCTACTTCAAGAATTCGAAACGCGCTTCGCGCGAGGATCGTCCTGACAGATGTCAACGGTCGAGCGCCGCGGAATCGAGTTTTAGAAGTAGCGGGTCTGGAACAGATTGATCAAGCTACAAAGAGCGCATCATGGATGCCTTGGTGCCAATAGGCGATGAAGGACGTGGTAAGCTGCGATAAGTCACGGAGAGCGGCAAACACGCTTTGACCCGTGAATTTCCGAATGGGATAACCTGAGCGAGGTAACACTTGCTCGAGCTTCTGTGAATTCATAGCAGAAGCATCGCGACACCCGGTGAAGTGAAACATCTCAGTAACCGGAGGAATAGAAATCGAAAGAGATTCCGTCAGTAGTGGCGAGCGAAAGCGGAACAGGCTAAACCGGTCGATTTATCGATCGGGGTTGTAGGAGCCCGACGTGGTAGTGCAAAGGTTAGGTGAAGCGAATGGAAAATCGTTCCATAGAGGGTGACAGGCCCGTAACCGAAAACTGGAGCACGCCTAGGGATTTCCTGAGTAATACGACGCACGTGAAACTTCGTATGAATCTGTGCGGACCACCGCATAAGCCTAAATACTAATTGGCGACCGATAGTGAACAAGTACCGCGAGGGAAAGGTGAAAAGAACCGCTGTGAGCGGAGTGAAATAGTACCTGAAATGATGTGCTTACAAGGTGTCAAAGCCGGGCAACCGGTGATGGCGTGCCTTTTGCTTAATGAGTCTGCGAGTTATTATCAGTGGCGAGCCTAAGGCGTTCTGCGCTGGAGGCGAAGCGAAAGCGAGTCCGAAATGGGCGAACATAGTCGCTGGTAGTAGACCCGAAGCCGAGGTGATCTACCCATGAGCAGGATGAAGCGCGGGTAAAACCGTGTGAAGGTCCGAACCGGTGAAAGTTGAAAATTTCTCGGATGACTTGTGGGTAGGAGCGAAAGACTAATCAAACCCGGTGATAGCTGGTTCTCCCCGAAATAGCTTGAGGGCTAGCCTCGTGTGCTGACCTGCGGAGGTAGAGCACTGGATGAACTAGGACCCATACCAGGGTACCGAACTCAATCAAACTCCGAATACCGCAGGGTGTAACACGGGA
>DATMON010000018.1:0-481232 GCA_035568175.1 Chthoniobacterales bacterium | reverse complement strand
CCCGGTTCGTCTTCCTTTGGGAGAAAGGCGCGCCCCAGAATTGGTTGAACTCCGAGAAGCGGGAACAAATCGGCCGAAACCGATTCGCCTTGAACGTGCGTCGCCTGATTGCCATCGGTTAAGGTGCCAACACTTTGATTGGTGCAGACCGCGACGTGTTCGAAAACTTTGGTTTGATCGCGCCAGTCGACGAAATCGAGATAGGAAATGCTTTCGATCTGCGTGCCGGGATCGACCGTCTCGCGTCTGTCGAATTCGCCAAGCGCGACAAGATTCTGCGGCTCATGAAATGGAAGCGGGCGCAACAGCACCGCATTGAGGACGCTGAACACTGCCGTGTTCGCTCCAATTCCAAGCGCGAAAGTCAAAATGACAATCGAAGTGAAGAGCGGTTGTTTGGCAAGAACCCGCAGAGTGTAACGGAGATTTTGCATAACGAGTTACTCAGCGCGCAGAGCGATGATTGGATCGACCCGTGATGCACGACGCGCCGGAATCCACGAAGCAAGAAAAGTCGCGACAAAGAGAAGCGCGCCGACGCCGAGATAAATTCGCGGATCGATTCCTTTGACTTCGAAAAGCACGCTCTGCAAAGCGCGAGAGAGAGCCAAGGCGCTGATCAGTCCGATGCCGGAACCGATCAAGAGCAAATGCATCCCGTGCGAAATAACCAGCGCACGAATTTGGGCCGGGCGCGCGCCAAGTGCGAGACGAATACCGATTTCACGGACGCGTTTGAGCGTGGTATAGGCGAGCAATCCGTAAAGACCGATAGTGGCCAGCGCCAGCGCGAGCCCGGCGAAGATGGAAAATAGAAAACTTAACAGGCGATGCGTTCCCCAGGTTTCCTGAACCCGATCCAACATCGGCCGCGCATCGTAGACCGGCTGATTCGGATCGATCGAAACCGCGGCGTCGTGAATTGATTTACTCAGCGACGCGGCGCTCATGCTCGAACGCACGAAGATTCCCAGACTCGTTCGCTGGGCCTGCGCCATTGAACAGTAGATCACCGGCAACGGCGCCATTTCATCGATTGCATGAAACCGCATCTTGGCCACGACCCCGACGATCTCGCTCATCACCCAGCCCTCGTCGTCGTTGCCCACATCTACACCGAGGCGCTTGCCGATTGGATCCTCCCCCGGGAAATATTGCTCGGCCAGCGCCTGATCGATGACGATGACGCGTGGTGAATCTTTTGTGTCGCGCTCGTTAAGAAGCCGGCCGCGAAGTAACGGCACTTTGAAAGTTTGAAAATAATCGCCGGTAACGATCTCGAGATCGGAATTCAGCATATCGGAAGGCTGCGGACGCCCTTTTTCTTCGCGCCAGAAACCGGTTTGCCAGCCGCCCATCAACGGCGCATTCGAACCGATTCCCGCGCTCTGAACGCCCGGAACGGCGGTGACCTTGTCCAGCAGCGCTTTAGTAAAGACGCCAATTTTCGTCCGATCGGAGTACGTTTGCCATGGCAACTCAAGGCGAGCGCTGAAAAGATTCTGCGGCTCGTAACCGAGCTGGAGCGTTTGCATCTTCGAGAAACTTTTCAGAACGAGCCCGGCCGCGACCAACAACGTGAGCGTCAGCGCGATTTCGCTTATGACGAGCCAATCGCGCGCGCGTTTCGCTGAGGGCGGATCGCCGCTTCCTGAGGATCCCTCTTTCAGCGCGAGTTGAACGTCAGCGTGAGAGGCCTGCCAGGCCGGCCATAATCCGAATAGGACGGTTGTCAGCGACGCGATCAGAAACGTGAAACCAAGAACCGGAAGATCGAATGAGACCTGGTGAAATCGGGCGACATCTCCCGGGCTTAACGCGATCAAGCCGGTACGGACCCAGACCGCGAACAGAAATCCCAGCGCTCCGCCGAGGATCGCGATCACAAAACTTTCGATCAAGAGTTTCTTAATGATTTGTCCGCGGGTCGCGCCGACCGCCGCGTGAATTGCGAACTCTCTCGCGCGCGCAGCGCCGCGTGCAGCAAACAGATTGGCCAGGTTCGCGCACGCGATTAGCAAAACGAGTCCAACAGCTCCAAGCAAAAGTCCGAGATTCGTTCGGTATTTGCCGACCAGATTATCCAGCAACGGCGTCACGACCGCCGTCTCCTGTCCGTTTGTGTCCGGATATGCTTTTTCTAAACGCGCCGCGATTCCTTTCATTTCCGTGCGCGCTTGTTCGACCGTGACTCCGGGCTTGAGCTTGCCCCAGACGTAAATCATCGGATGGATGAACCGCTGCATCCACACGGCGTTGTTGCTTCGTCGCATCATCGACATCCAGACGTCGCTGTCCTGCGGCGAGGTCATTTGCGGAGGCATCACGCCAATGACGATGTAACTCGAATCGTGCAAAGTGATCGCGCGACCCAACACCGCCGGGTCGGCGTTGAACGCACGTCTCCACAAGCGATCGCTGATGACGACAACTGGCGGCGCGCCGACTTTGTCTTCGTCTTCGCTAAATATTCGACCGATTTCCGGCGTTAAGCCGATTATACTGAAGAAATTTCGCGTCACTGCCGCGCCGGAGATGCGCTCAGGATCGCGGCCGGGAATGCCGCTCAAGTTACGCGATTCCTTGTGAGTGGCGGCAAGATGTTCGAAAACCGTGTTGTCTTTTTGCCAATCGAAATAGTCTGGCAACGCAACGGAATAGTCCTGTCCCGGTCCCGAAGATTCGTTCAACACCATGATCCGGTCAGCGCCGGGGTAAGGCAGCGGCCGAAGCAACACCGCGTTGACGATGCTGAAGATGGCGGTGTTCGCACCGATCCCGAGAGCGAGCGTAATGATCGCAACCGCCGAGAATGCGGGATTCTTGATTAGCTGCCGAAAAGCAAGCCGGAGATTACTCATAATTAAAGGCGACAATCGGCTAGTCGATTCGCAAGGCGGTGACAGGGTTGATTCTCAACGCGCGCCGCGCTGGAAAATAGCAGGCAACGAAAGCGGCCATCGCGAGCAGTGACGTAACTCCGATAAAAATTACGGGGTCACTTGGATTGACGCCATAAAGCAATGATCCGGCGAGCCGAGTCGATCCGAACGCGGCAAATAAGCCAAAGGCCAGTCCGATCGCTGCGAGAAACATGCCCTGGCGCAATACCAATTGAATCACCTGTCCAGTTTGCGCACCGAGCGCCATCCGGATCCCTAATTCGCGTGTGCGTTGACTAACCGAATAAGCCATCACTCCGTAGACGCCCATTGAAGCGAGGATGAAGGCAAGCAAGCCCAAACTTCCCAGCAACATCGCACCCATCCATGACGGCCAAAGTGCAACCGCCATGTGTTGCCGGATTGTCTTTTCATATACGATCGGAATATGAACATCAACGGAGCGGACAATCCGGCGAATTTCAGTGAGCATCATTCCTGGTGCACTAGTCGTATGCACGAAGAGGGTGATGCCGGTGTCAGTGATTTCCTTTAGGGGCCAGTAAACCATTGGCAAAGGAATTTCTCCGAGCGTATTCGCCTTGGAGTTGCGCGCGATTCCAATGACTTCGATCGGTTGCTTGTTGATCATGAACCTGAATCGGCGGCCCAAAGCATCTTCGTTTGGCCAAAATTCGCTCGCCATCGTTTCGTCAATGATCGCAACCGGCGCGGCGTTCTTTTCTGCGTCTTGCTCGGTAAAATTACGGCCGCGGAGAAGCTGAATGCCCATGGTCTGGAAATAACCGGGAGTGATCGGACTGTAATTGGCGAACCGGCGATTGTGTTCGTCGTTTGGATCGCGGCCGTCGATCACGATAGTTCGCCCTTCGCCGCCAAACAGCGGGACCCAGTTGTTAACATCCGCTCCCGCCACGCGCGGATCATGCCTGATTTGATCAACAATTGCGCCCACGACTTGAAGAGCATGGTCGTTATCGTAGCCGGCCAGCGCCGGATTAATCGTAACGATATCCAGATTCTCGGTGCGGAAGCCTGGATCGATCGCCTGGGCCTTGTAGAACGACTTCAGAAACAAGCCGGAGCCGATTAAGAGAAGCAGAGAAACAGCAATTTGAGCAACCACGAGCAAACTGCGCAGATTAAGCCGCGTGACGGCGCCACCGGCGGTGGAAGCTCGTTCCCGCAACCCCAGGGTGAGGTTCCAGCGCGCCATTTGCAAGGCGGGGGCCAGGCCGAATATGACGCCGCTCAAACCGGCGACGAGAAACGAGAAGACGAGCACTCGCCAGTCCGGTTGCGGATCCAACGCAATAGGAAAGGGAGTTGGCGGAAGCAGCGCGACCAGAACATCGCCGAGGCAATAGGCGAGCATGACGCCACCGACGCCGCCAATTACGCCAAGCAAAATACTTTCGGTAAGCAATTGTCGCACGATTCGTCCTCGGCCAGCGCCTAGTGCCAAACGAACCGCCATCTCGCGCTGGCGAGCAGTCGATCGCGCGAGCAGCAGGTTGGCAACGTTAGCGCACGCGATCAGAAGGATGCTCGCCGATGCAGCGACTAAAAGAAGGGAGACGTTGCGGGCAAGATCCTCATTGTTCGGACCGCCGAGCCCCTGTGATTTGGCAGCCTCGAGCGACATCAGTGCGATCGAGCGCTCTTTGTTTACCTCCGGATAAGCTTGCTCGAGCTGTTTCGCGATCGTGCGCATCTGCGCTTGCGCTTCGGACATTGTCACTCCGGGCTTTAGCCGCGCGACAACACTCATTAACAGCGCCCGCCGTGTATCAAACCAGAAGTCACCGCCCGGACGGACCCATTGATGCATTGAGACGGGGAAGTAAACATCTGGATCAAAGCCAACATCGACGCCGGTAAAAGCCGCCGGCGCAACGCCAATGACAGTGAAAGAATGCCCGTTCAAGGTGACCTGGCTACCGACAATTGCCGGATCGGCTCCCAGTTTTTTCCAGAACTTGTAACCGAGGACGACAACCGGATGGCCATTAGGCGTTGAATCCTCTTCCGCCAAAAATGCTCGTCCTAAAGCCGGTTTTACTTGGAGCAGATCGAAGTAATTTCCGGTTACGAGCAAACCGCCAACATTCAGAGTGTCGCTGCCGCGGGTCATCCCCACTCCCGCAAACGTGTAGGCCACCATCGAACTAAACGCCGTGTTTTGTTTGGCGTAGTCCTGGAAGTTCAGATACGAGGTCGATTGGTTGCCCTTGATGTGATTGTCGGTGGTAAAGACTTTTACCACTTCTTCGGAATGGCCGACGGGCAACGGGCGAAGCAGCAGGGTATTGATGATTCCAAAAACGGTCGTGTTCGCGCCAATTCCGAGGACGAGCGCGAGAAAAGCGACGATTGAAAAGGCCGGATACTTGATCAGCATCCGGATTGCGAAACGCAAGTCGTTAATCATAAGAATTACTCCGAACGTAGGCTTGGACTGGATCAACAAGAGCAGCGCAATACGCCGAAGTCATGACCTTGGGGAACCTCAATGCTGATGACTTGGCCATTGCTTCATACCGAAACGAAAATCAGTTATCATAGCCAGGTCTCCGCGATTTTACTCATAACGAAGCGCAACCATCGGATCGACTCGGGTGGCGCGGCGCGCCGGGACAAAACAGGAAGCCGCCGCGACGAGAGTGAGCATTCCCGCAACGGCGAAATAAATCGTCGGATCGAGCGTATTAACCTTGAAGAGAATATTTTTCAGGGCTGCCGCCAGAACGACTCCGAAAAGCAGGGCGATGCCGCCTGCACCAAGAACAAGGCCAATCATCAACTGCCACGCGCCTTGAGTCATCACCATCCGGAAAATTCGCGCTGCGTCCGCACCCAGCGCCATGCGAATGCCGAACTCTTGCGTGCGCTGGTTCACCGAAAAACTCATCACCCCGTAGAGCCCGACTGCCGACAAAATGAAAGCCACGACTCCAAAAATTGTGAAGAGCGTCGCGATAACGCGGTTGCCGTTGAGAATTTCATTATGCAATCGCGCCGGTGTTCCTGGGAAATAGGTCGGCAGGTTTGAGTCGAGCTCGGCGATAGCTTTGCTCAAAGTCGGACCGAGGGTTTCGGCGCGCTGCCCCGCGCGCGGTTGAACAATAATCGTACAAAACTGGGTGGCCGGTGATGCACCAAGCAGCGGCATATAGAATCCGGCAGTCTCGGGCTGCTGCTGAGGGAACGGTCCCTGCATTAACATGTCCGGAACCACACCGACAATGGTGCGCCAAGGTTGCGGGTTGCCGGGATTAAAAATGCGGACCTGATGCCCGAGCGCGCTCTGGTTGCCCCAATATTTTCGAACGAAACTCGCATTCACGATCGCGACCGGCTGCATTGAATCGGCGTCTTCCATCGTGAAATCTCGACCCTCCAAGATTTTGAGCCCGAGGGTGGTGAAGTAATTGTCCGATACCGATTCATAATTCGCGCGCGGCCGATCGCGGTCCGTCGGATAATTTTGGCCATCAACTTCGTACTGACCCTGGCCGTCAAAGGTCAGGCGAAATCGGCTGCTCATCGCGGCGTTTTCAAATTGCGGATTCGCCCGCAAGGTCCGAGCGGCCCGCTTGAAAAATTCGCGGCGCGCTTCGTCGCTCGGGTAGGCGCCTTCCATTAAAGCCATTCGCGCGGTGTAAACGGCGTTCTCGTCGTAGCCGTAGTCGACTCTAGTCTGATTTCGGATCGATTTGATTTGCAACGTCGCGGCGATCAAAAGCGCGGCGGTCAGCGCGATCTGCGCGACCACCAAGACGCGAGTGACGATATTGACCAGACGGCTACTATTACCGCGGCCGCCTTCTTTCATGATTTCAGCCGCGTTGCCCCTCGCGCTGAGATACGCCGGGACCAAACCCGAGGCGAGTGTGGCCACTAATGTGATCGCGACTGTGAAGGTGAGAACACGTCCGTCGATGATGAACTGCATCCAATACGGGAGCGGGAAAGGCCCTGTGCTGAACGCGCGCACCAACATGTCGACGCCCCAATAGGCCAGAATCACTCCCGTGACTGTCCCGAATACCGCGACAACCAAGCTCTCGGTCAACATTTGTCGGACCAGTCTCCAGCGCGTCGCCCCGAGCGCGCCGCGAATCGCCAGTTCCTTGGCGCGCAACGCGGCCCGGCCGAATTGCATGTTCATCACGTTCACGCACGCGATCAGCAAAACGAGAATGACCGCGGCCAGCATCGCCCAAACGATTTGGCGAAGCTGCACGCCGGTAAACGCATTCAAAAGCGGCTGCACGCTGGCCGAGGTGAAGTTTTGATTCGTTTTCGGATTGTCCTCCGCCAAATGACGTGCCAGAGCGACAAACTCAGCATTAACTTGATCGAGGGTCACGCCGGGTTTCAACCGGCCCATCACCGCAGGCGCAGCGTTATTCGGGCCCAGCCGCAAATCCCCGCGCGGTATCGGCGGATACTCATTATAAAGAGGTGTCCAAAGCTCCTCCGTGAACGGAAACTTAAAATTCGGAGGCATCACGCCGATGATCGTCGCCGATTTGCCATTAATTCGAACGCTTTGTCCGACGATATTGGGATCCGCGCCAAAATCGCGTCTCCAAATCTCGTCGCCGAGGATCGTGACCTTTTCCGCACCAGGCTTGTTGTCCTCGGCTGTGAAATCGCGGCCCTTGACCGGCGACACACCGATGATTTTGAAGAAATCTTCCGTGACATAGCCGCCGGTATAACGTTGCGGATTGTTTTTGTAGCTCACGTTGATCGTCGATCCGCTGAGGTAGCCGGCCATCAGCGCAAATGATTTCTGCGCCGCTTTCAAATCTTCGTAATCCTGAGCCGTTGGAATCTGGCCAAGACCGAAATTATTATTTTGATCGCTCGCCTTGGGATCGATCAACCCGACGCTTGCCAGCTGTTCGGGATGTGGAAACGAAAAGCCACGCAAAACGATCGCGTTGACCACGGTGAACTGTGTCGTCGCTCCGCCGATGCCGAGCCCGAGTACGAGCACGGCCAGAATACAAAACGCTTTATCTTTGAACAACACGCGCAGTCCGACGCGCACATCCTGACGAAATGAATCTAGAATCATAATGGCTTACCTCTTGTTGCCCTCGACCACCCAACCGTCCCGCAGTTGGATGATCCGGTTCCCGTATCCCGCATTTTTTTCCGAGTGTGTGACCTGAATGATGGTTGTGCCCTCGGCGTTCAGTTTTTGAAATAGCTCCATGATTTCCTCTCCCTGGCTGGAATGAAGATTTCCGGTCGGCTCGTCCGCGAGGATCAGCTTCGGGCTGGCAATGATCGCGCGCGCCACACCAACGAGTTGTTGCTGACCGCCGGAGAGCTGGCGTGGATACAAATCGCGCTTTGCCACCATTTGAAATCGATCAAGCGCGTCGGCCACAATCGCTGACCGTTCGTTCTTGCCGACTTTTCGATACGACAACGGGATTTCGAGATTTTCGTAAACCGTCAGATCGTCGAGCAAATGATACTGCTGAAAAACAAAACCGATCTGTTCGTTGCGAAGCGCGGCCCGCTCTTTCGCTTTCAAATGATGAACCCCGGTCTCGTTCAGAAAATATTCGCCCTCCCATCCGTGATCGTGCATCCCGAGAATGTGGAGCAGCGTCGATTTGCCGGCGCCGGATGGACCCATTACCGAAACGAACTCGCCTTCCGCAACTTCGATGTCGATGTCGCGCAGAACGTAGAAGAATTTTCCTTTCGCCAACGGATACGAGCGCTCGAGATTGTGAAGTCGGATCATAAGTTTACTCGGCGCGTAAGGCTTGGACTGGATCAACCCGGGTAGCGCGTCTTGCCGGCAACCAGGTGGCAATCAGCGCGGCCGTGGTAAGGACAAGTGGCGCAACAGTGAATGCGATCGGATCGAGCGCGCCAACTCCGTACAGAATTCCGCTCAGAATCTTTGCCGTCGCGATCGCAAGCAGCAGGCCAATGGCGACTCCACTGACAAGCATGACGGAGCCTTCCCGCATAATCATTCGCAACACCGCCCCGGCTTGAGCGCCGAGCGCCATCCGGATTCCGATCTCGCGAGTGCGTCGAGCGACTGAGTACGCTTTGACTCCGTAAAGGCCAACTACCGCCAGACCAAGGGCTAGTCCGCCAAAGATGGAGAACAAAGCCGCGCCGGCGCGAACAAGCCAGAGGTCCAGGTTCGAATCGAGATGCTGTGCGAAGGTTCGCAACGAAAGGATCGGAATTGAAGGATCGACATCGCGCACTGCACGTCGCAGCAAGTCGGCCGTCGCGGCTTCGTTTCCGGAAGCGAGCGAACGGAACCGGACAAAAAATGAAACGTCACTTTGGAAACCGCGCGCGAACGGCAGGTAAATCGCGCCGCTGGGATTTTCATTTTCAAAAAGCTGATGGCGTGTCGCCGGGACGATGCCGACGATTTCGATCGTCTCTCCCGGTTTTTCCTCTTCACTCACATCCGCGCCACCTCCGACGTGAGCACCTCCGCCGCCTTGAGCCGACGGCGCATTTTTATCCGCATATTGGATGCGTTGTCCAAGCGCATCACCATCCGGCCAGAGCTTCTTTGCCAGAACTTCGTCAATCACGGCGACTTTCGGACCGGGCTGGGTCGTCTCCGACTCGCTGAATGCGCGGCCGCGAATTACCGGCAATCCAACTGTTGAAAAATAGTCCGCGCCCACGCTGTTCCAACTTGCATTAAAGGCGAGACCGTCGGCAGCCCTCGCTGGCTTGGAATCCGGACCGGGACGGACACCGGCGCGTTGGATGTTTCTATCCGTCGAAAGCATTCCGAACGGAACTGTTGCGGAAATGCTCGCGCGTTCCACTCCGGGCAGAGCCGCCAGTCTCTCGCTCAAGTTGCGATAAAGTTCCTGCGCGCGTTTCGGCTCGTAACCGGCCAGACTCGCATCGATTTCGAGAAGGTAGCTTGCGCCCGGTCTTAATCCGGTATCAACCGACGCGGCTTTGCCCGCGCCGCGAACGAACAAGGCCGCGGCCGTGATCAGCGCGAGCGAGAAGGCGATTTGCACAACCACGAGCGGATGGCGCGGCAAAAATTTCCAGCGATGGTGAACGACATCTTCGCCGGCGTGTTCTTTCAGATCTGTCACAACTGCGCTGCGTGAGATTTTCACAGCCGGTCCGAGCGCAAACATGAGCGTGCCGAGCAAGCAAAACCCGAACGTCGCCGCCAAAATTGCGGGGTTTGGTCCGGTCAACCACACAATATCGAGCGGCATCAGTTTGCGCATTGAGCCGACCAACAGATCGGACGACCACAATCCGAGAATCAGTCCACCGACACCGCCAAGCAGAGCGAGCAGAAACCCTTCGGTCAGAAGCTGACGCACGATGCGCCAACGGCTGCCACCAAGCGCGAGACGAATCGCGATTTCTTTGCGGCGCGCCGTCCCGCGCGCGAGCAGCATATTGGCAAGGTTAAGGCAGGCGACCAACAAAACGACTACCGCCATTCCAAGTAGCAATGGCGCGATCACTTTTATACCGCTATCGGCTCCCGGTCTGTTGCTGACAGTGTTACGGGAAACTCGTTCAGCCAGGAACGTCTGGTCCTTTTGCTCAACCGGATAGGCTTTTTCCAAATTCGATGCCAGTCCTTCGAGCGCAGGTTTGGCTGCGGCTGCAGCCAACCCGGGTTTGAGCCGGCCCATTACGCGCAACTGCGTTCCCTTGCGGTCGTCAATCGTGGTTTTGTCTTCCGACCCAAAATCGTTGGCGACCTGATCGTAAACACTCATCGGCAACCACACTTCCGGAGACAGGACTTGCAGCGTGCCGGTAAATTCCTTTGGCGTAATTCCGACGATGGTGAACGAGCGGCCGTTGATAAACACTTGCGAGCCGAGCACGCTTGGATCGAGACCGTGCTTCTGCCAATAACTGTAACTTGCGATCGCGACCGGCGCGTTGTGGCCGGGCGTCTCTTCCTCCGGCAAAAATGCTCGGCCTCGGGCCACCGGGACACCGAGCACTGAGAAATAGTTCGAACTGACAATACCCGCGAACGTGCGGCGGGTATCGCCTTTCTGGCCGATACCGATCAACGCAAGATTGAAACTCATTACGTCGGTAAAGACCGTGTTCTGTTCGCGGACGTCGACATAAGTGGGATAAGAAAATCCGCGGAATTTTTTCGGATCTTTCTTGTCCTGAGAAAAGAGCTGCACCATTTCGTGCGGCTTGGCGTAAGCCGGCGGGGCGAAGAAAAGCGTATTGACCAGGCTGAACACGGCAGTGTTCACGCCAATGCCCAGCGCGAGCACCGTTGCCGCTGCGATCGTAAACGCCGGGGCTTTGAACAGCTGCCGAAACGCAAATTTGAAATCCTGAATCATAGGTTGTGGCTGAGCGCGATCATCGGATCGGCGCGGGTTGCGCGAAGGGCGGGAATGTAACTGGCGAGTAACGCGACTGCCGCTAGCGCGATCGTTACGAAAATAAAGGTCGTCGCGTCAAACGCGCCGACGCTGTAGAGCAAGGCCGAAAGTGTTCGCGTTGATAAAAAAGCGAGCACCAACCCAATGACCGTCCCGATTCCGACAAGCTTGAGAGCGTGTCCGACAACGAGTCGGAGAACGTCGCCACGCTGCGCACCCAGCGCCATCCGCACGCCGATTTCGTGCGTCCGTTGCACGACCAGATACGAAATGACTCCATAAATTCCAACGCTCGCGAGAAGCAACGCGATTCCGGCAAACGCACCGAGCAACACCATCGACATCCGCCGCGGCGCGATCGAATCCGCCGTGACCGCTTCGAGCGTGCGCACATTTGCGATCGGCTGATCGGGATCGATCGACTGAATTTCGCGGCGAACGGCATTTGCTAGTCCGCGCGGATCCTGCGAGCTCCGGACCGTCAGGATCATGCTGCTCTCCGCGCGTTGGGCGAGCGGCAGATAATATTCAGGCTGTGGATCGAGATCGAGCCCGCGGTGCCTGATGCTGCGCGTAATTCCGATAATGGTCAGCCATTTCGGATCCGGTTTACGCGTATCGCTAAAAGTGATGCGTTTTCCAAGCGCGTCTTCATTCGGCCAATATTTTTTTGCCAGCGCATCGTTGATGATTACAACTCCAGGAGCGTCGGCATTGTCAGACTCGGCGAAAAAGCGCCCGCGAAGTAGCGGCGTTTTCAGGACCCGGAAATAATCGGGCGTCACGATGCGAAGTTCCTCATCCGGTCCTGGCTCATTTGGACGCCTCACGCGTCCTTCAATCGAAAAGGACGAGTCCGTATTCGAACCGCTCAACGGAAGGACGATCGTGTAGCCGGCCGCTTCGACTCCCGGCAATTGCTGGACGCGCCGCAGCGCTTCGTTCCAAAAATTAATCATCGCTGCGCCGTGGTTGTAGTCGGCGCCCCCGCGCTGCGGATATTTTGTCTCCGCAAGATCGACCTCCGCCGTCAAAACATTGCGACGATCGAACCCGGGATCGATATTTTGCACCCGCGCATAGCTCTTGAGCAAGAGGCCCGCGCCCACGAGCAAAACGAGCGCGAGCGCGATTTCAGCGACGACGAGCGAGTTGCGGACCTGGTTGCGTCGCGCACCACTGGTGGATCCGCGGCCGCCTTCCTTCAACGCTTCAGTCAATTCCGGTTTCGCGCTCGCGAAGGCTGGAATCAAACCAAACAGAATTCCGGTTCCGACAGCAACGACCGCGGTGACAATTAAAACGACAAGATCGACATTTACTTCGGCCAGGCGCGGAATGGTGCGGGCGCCGATTTGCTTCAGTAATTCAAGTCCCCAAATCGAAAGGATGACTCCACCCGCCGCGCCGGCCAGTGCCAGTAACACACTTTCGGTCAACATTTGCCGGAGCAACCGCCAACGTCCGGCACCGAGCGCGATTCGGATAGCGAGCTCGCGTTCGCGAGCGCTCGCGCGGGCGAGCAACATCGTCGCCAGGTTCGCGCACGCGATGAGCAAAACAAAGATCACCGCGCCGAGCAAAATGGCGAGACCGGCGCGCATTCCGCCGACTACCTGATCCTGCAGCGGATAAATTCGCGCGCCAAAACCTCCGCCAGTGTAATTGTCACGATAGGTTTGGATCCAGTTGGCAATAATCTTGTCGAGCTCGGCCTGCGCTTTGACGACCGGCACATCCGAACGCAACCGCGTGATCAGGCCATAACTGCGATTACCGCGTTCCTTCAATTCAAGCGGCGTAAAGGCGATGGGTTTCCAGATTTCGACCCGTTCCGCGAATTGATTGCCTTGAACACCGAACAGCGGAATCGGAAATTCAAATTTCGCCGGCATGATTCCGATCACCGTGTAACTGCGGCCGTTCAAGAGAAGCGTCTTGCCGACCAGTGCCGGATCGGAACTAAAGCGACGTTTCCAAAGCCGCTCACTGATCACAATGACATCGTCGTGACCCAGGCCCTGTTCCTCGCGAGCGAAAGTGCGGCCTTTGATCGGCTCAACTCCGAGCAGAGGAAATAACGACGGCGCAACCAGCGCGCCGGAAATTCGTTCCGGAACATCGCCACCGCCGAGATTGAAGGTTTGATAAGTAAACGCCGCGAGCCCGGTGCCGCTTTGGAATTCCTTTTCCAGATCGAGATACTCCGGTGGAGAACACGGAATTCGGTCCAGTCCCTGGGTCGCAAATTGTTCCCAAATCAGCGCGAGCTTTGCCGGTTGCTGGTAGGGCAGCGGCCGGACCAACAGCGCGTTAATCAAACTGAAGACCGCGCTGTTCGCGCCAATCGCCAGCGCCAGCGTTGCAATCGCGATAATCGTGAAGCCGGGACTTTTCGCAAGGCCCCGCAGCGCCACTTTGATTTCGCTCAGCATAATCGCTGGTGACTGTCGATTTTACATTTCGTCAGGCCGCGATCCGGCTGTCTTCCACCACTCGTCCGTCGAACAAGTGGACCGTGCGATCGGCGTGCTGGGCGAACCGCTCGTCGTGCGTGACCATGCAAATAGTCGCGCCGCCGGCGTGCAGCTCCTTCAGCAAATTCATCACCGCTTCACCATTGCGTGAATCGAGGTTTCCGGTCGGTTCGTCCGCGAGCAGGATCGCCGGTTTGCCGGCGAGCGCGCGCGCAACCGCCACGCGCTGCTGCTGACCGCCTGAGAGCTGGCTCGGCAAATGTTTTGCCCGGTGCGCCATTCCCACACGATCCAAGGCTTGCGTGACCAAAGTTTTCCGATCACCTGCACCCATTCCACGATAGGTCAGCGGCAATTCGACGTTTTCAAAAACCGTCAGGTCGCCGATCAGATTGAAGCTTTGGAAAATGAACCCGATCTCGCGGTTCCGGATTCGCGCTCGGTCGGCAAACGAAAGGTTCGCCACTTCGCCGCCTTTGAGCGCGTAACTGCCGTTCGAAGGCGTGTCGAGCAGGCCGAGGATCGACAATAACGTCGATTTGCCGCAGCCAGACGGCCCCGCGATCGAAATGTATTCGCCGTCGCGGATATCCAAATGGATCCCGGAGAGAGCGTGCGTCTCGACTTCGTCGGTCAAAAACACTTTGGTGACCGCATCAAGTCGGATCAAAGGAGTTGAGCCGTTCTTGCGCGATGATGTTTGAGGATTTGGTGAGGTTGATGTCATGGTTGGTTTAGTTAAGTCGAATTCGTTCGTGTGAATCCCAGGCGCTGGTATCGGAAAGGATGACCTGATCGCCCGGATTCAGGCCGCTGAGAATTTCAATCGTGTTGACCGAGCTTTTGCCAAGCTTTACCGGCGTCCGCGTCGCTTCGTTGCTGCCGGGAACGAGCTTGAACATTCCAACGGTGTTGTTTTCCTGGCCAAACGCGGGCCGGCCGACAAAAACAACGTTGTCGAGTCGCTCGAGCTCGATTGTTCCATCGACACTCAAGTCGGGTCGCGCGCCTTTCGGCAACTCTTCATCAAACGCAACGTCCACCGTCACGGTTCCCTGCTCCACCGCCGGGTCGACCCGTTTGACGTGGCCTTTGACTACGCCGTTGCGAGTGTCGATCACCGCCTGCTGATTTGGCTGAATATCTTTCGCCTGTGTCTCCGCGATTTTGATTTGCGCCTTGAGCTTCGATGGGTCAGCCACGCGCGCGAGATTGTCGCCCGGTTTCACCCGCTGACCGACCTGCACCGGCAGCGCTTGCAGGACGCCGGACATTCCAGCCTTCACGTGCAGCCCTTCGACTTGGTCGAGTTTTAATTTGGCGAGCTGGTTTGCTTGATCGACTGCGGCTTGTTTCGACGCCAGCTGCGGCTCAATCGAGTCGCGCTCGAATGTCAGCCGTTTCTGCTCGATATCGTCGCTCTTCTGCAATTCCTCCTCCTTGATCTTCGAAGTTTTATAGACGAGGTCGGCGACGAGGCCGTTCTTGGCCAGCTGATCGTTGGTCTGCCGCTCCAGCGTCGCCTGCACGTAGGCCGAATGTGCCACAGCAGCTTTGGATTCCTGATCGAGCAGCTCGCGCTGCAGAGTCGCCTTCTCCGTCGCAAGCTCGGCCTCCGCGGCCTTCGCCTTCGACTCCGCCTCGTGCGCGCTTTGTTCCAATTCCGGACTAGTCAACTCTAGTATAACGTCACTCGGTTCGACTTTTGTTCCCGGCCAGATCAAAATTTTCTCGATGCTTGCTTCCGTCGTCGTGGGAAGCCAACGAAATTCTTCCGGAACGAGCGTGCCCAATCCGCGCACTTGCCGGACCATTGGACCGCGTTTCACCGTGTCGATCCAAACGCTCGAGCGGTCGACACTCGGCGCCGCCGGTTTCAAACGCGACAAGGCAAACGTCGCCAGGATCAAACCGACCGCGCTTGCCGAAATAATTAAAATCCGGCGCTTCCGTTTTTTCGCGGCTACGCCCTCGCGGGGAACATCCATGGAAGAAAGGCTCGGCGTAAAACCGCTTGGCCTAACGATGGTGGAATCCTCGTCTTTCTGTGGTTGTGGGGTCACGAGTTCCTTAAAACGGCATCGCGCGGCAGAGTTCGACGACTGCGCTCAGGCCGGCGACGATTGGCACCGCCGCGGTGACGATTAACGTCCCGAAAACTGCGGCGTCGCTCAGGAAATCGTGGTTCGCCTCGCTGTCGAAATAGTCGCGGCTGATGTCGCGCAACGATTTCGACGATGTTTTTGCACAGCGACCGGTAAAGTTTCCCAGGGTTGCGGTCTGATAATGGTAATCAACGAACGGGAATTTCCGCGCGTTCTTGTTTGTGATGGTGGTTGGTTTCATAATTTCCTTCCCTTTCGTCTCTAGTAAGAAGCGTTTCGACCACTCACTGGATTCAAAAGTTTTTTCATTCGCCAATCCCTATTGCAATGGCCATGCCACGCCCGAAAACAAAGTCACAAGTCGCTGATGATCAGCGACTAAAAGTTCTTCGCGTTTTTTTTAGCAATCGCGAAGTGATCCGCTTCTGGGACGACGCTGTCCCGATTTCGGGACGAAAAAATCTGTAGTCGCCCCGCTCTGTCGGGGCGGAACGGATTTGGATTCACGGCGACAGAGCGCCCTGGCTACAATTTATTTCGGCAAACGCAACATCGCTTCCGCGCCGATGCGATCGTCTCGATTCGTCAGGCTGAGCGTTCCGCCGTGAGCTTCCGCGATCTGCCGGCTGAGCGTCAATCCGATGCCGGAACCGCCGGGCTTGGTGGTGAAAAATGGAACGAACAAATTTGTCGGGTTCATGATCCCCTCTCCTTCATCACGAACGATCACTTCGACGCAATCGTCGTCCTCGCGCCACCGTATCGTCACTGCTCCTTTCGTTTCGAGCGTGGCATCGACCGCATTGTGCACCAAATTGATCAGGACCTGTTCGATCTGGGCCGCGTCGGCGTGAATTTGCAACTTCGGTCCGGGAACAATTTGCACTTTGAGTCTTGGCTCGAGATTCACCACCCGCTGCACCAGCTCGCCAAGATCGACATCTTCCTTTTGCGGCGGCGGAAGTTTCGCCAGCCGCGTGTAAGCCTGCATGAACCGGCTCAATGAATCCGCGCGCGACGCGATCGATTTCAATCCACTTTCCGCGTCATCTTTCCAATCGCGCGGCATCGGCTCGCGCCGAAGTAAAGTTTCCAAACTGCCGGCCAACGATTTGATCGGCGCGAGCGAATTGTTCATCTCGTGACCGAGCACGCGGACAAGACGTTGCCAGGCGCGGCGCTCCTCCTCGCGCAACGTGCGGCTCAAATCGGTCAGCACAACCAGCTCGTGAGGCAACCCGTGCTCGCGGAACGTGCTTCGCCCCACGCGCCAACGCCCGGATCCGCCGGGAAAAGACAATGTCAGCGGCTCGTCTTGATCGACATCGTAACAAGCGGCCAGTCCGAGATCGTCTGCGTTCCGGCCTAACAATTTGTCCATTGGTTGTCCAAGAAGATTTTCGCCGGCGCGATTGACTAGCCGCAATCGGCGATCGGGATCGAAGGTAAAAACCGCGACTTCGATCTCGGCCATGATCGTGCGCAAGAGTGCAGTGGCTTCGAACGCGCCGAGACGTTGCACCCGCAACGTTTCGCCGAGCGTATTGACCTCGAGCAGCACTTCGCCCAACGCATCGTCCGCTCGCGCGCCACGGGCCCGAATCGAGTAATCTCCTTCCCGCAACGCCGCCAGCAGATTGCTCATCGTTTGCAGCGGATGGACCACATGATCGCGCGCGGCTGAAATGAAACCGGCGGCGAAGGTGACAATCACGATTGCGAGCGTCCATTGCACTTTGGCGCTGAAATCGCCGAACCATAAGATCGACATCACGATGATCACTGCCGGCGCGACTGCGCCGAGGATCAACCACGTCAACTTGCCCTGATGCGAAAACCGGTATCGATCTTTCGGCCCGCGTCTCATCAGAGAGAAAAACTGAAAGCGGAAAGCTGAAAACTGAAATTCTCAAAGTCCATACTGTTGTAGTCGCCGGTAAAACGCACTCCGGCTAAGGCCGAGCGCTTCGGCAGCTTTCCGCGCGTTCCCGTTGTTGCGGGCGAGCGCCTTTTTGATCAAGAACGCTTCCACTTCTTCGAGACTCATGTCTTCCAGTGTTTTCGATTCGCCTCCGCCACTCGTCAGGCCGAGATCGGCCGCCTTGAGATGTGAACCTCGCGCCATCAGCACCGCGCGCTCGATCACGTGATCGAGCTCGCGCACGTTTCCGGGAAACGAATGTTGCAACATTCGGTCGCGCGCAGTTTCGTCGAACCCGATTAGTTCCTTGCGATAACGTTGCGCGTGTTGAGATAGAAAATTGTTGGCCAGCGGGATGATGTCTTCGCGGCGGTCGCGCAACGGCGGCAACGCGATCTCGATCGTGTTCAGTCGAAAAAGCAAATCCTGCCGGAAACGCCCCGCCGAAACTTCGTCCGCGAGGTTCGAGTTCGTCGCGGAAATGATCCGGACATTCGCGTGCAAAGTTTTCGACGAACCGACGCGCTCGAATTCGCCGGTCTCGATCACACGCAGCAGTTTCGGCTGCTGGTTGAGCGGAATGTTCGCGATCTCGTCCATGAAGAGCGAGCTCTCGTCCGCCAATTCGAACCGTCCCGCACGATCGCTCTTGGCGTCGGTGAACGCGCCTTTGACGTGACCGAATAATTCGCTCTCGAAAAGTGTTTCCGAGAGTCCGCCCATGTTCACCGTGATCATGCTGTGAGATGCGCGCGGCGAGAGCGCGTGCAACGCTTGCGCGACCAAACTTTTGCCGGTGCCATTCTCGCCGGTGATAAGCACGTTCGCGTCCGACGGAGCGACACGCGAGATCATCTCGACCACCGGCCGCATCGACGGCGCTTCGGCAATCATGTTCGGAACGTTTCCGCCGAGGAGTTTGTTGGCCGCTTCCAGTTTACGGCCTTTGCGCAGCGCGCTCCCGAGCTCGATCTGCGTCCGCACAATCGTGAGGAGCCGCTCGTTGTCCCATGGCTTCGGAACAAAATCGCGCGCGCCTCGTTTCATCGCCTCGACCGCAAGATCGATCGTCGCCCACGCCGTCATCACCACGACCGGCAATGTGCTGTCGAGTGCCTGGATTTTTGGAATGACTTCGAGACCTTCCTGCCCTGACGTGGTATCGCGGGTGTAGTTCAGGTCCATCATCAGCAGCGCGTAGTCGCGTTGCTGCAAAGCGTTAAAAATTCCGCTTACCGAAGTGACCGATTCGGTCTGGTGCCCTTCGCCTTTGAGCAAAATCCGGAGCGCTTCCAGCACATCGCGCTGATCATCGGCAATAAGAACCCGGCTCACCGGCTAACTCTCAACCGCGAATCTGCGAGTCTGTCAATGATGCAGCAAAGATCACGACGTTGTAGCGGTGCTTGTTCTCAAGCATCGAACTAAATAAACAGGCGCTTGAGACAAGCGCCTCTACAACGCTATTCTTAGTAACGGGCCATCCCAATCACGGCCACGACGCTCGAAAAAATCGGCCAGACGGAGATCAGACCGAGCACGGTAAAGGCCGAAAATTCAGCCACATAATGCCGGCTTTCTTCTGCGCCGAAGAACTCACTGCTTAATTCGTGGAACCCAGGCGACTTCTTTGCCGGCCGGCTGGCGGCGAACCCTGTTTGTGTTTCCGCTGTCGGAAGATAGTTGTACTCCGTTAATGGAAAGCTCCGGTGTTTGCGCGCCTGGCCTGTTCATTTCATCGGCTCTTAAAACAAGCCAGTTCGTTGCCAATCCGATTGTGGGAAGTAGGTAGCTTGGCGCGGAATCAGTTCAGTTAGGAATTCTGTAGCAAACGAGTCACTGCCACGACCATCGACATGATCGGCCAGGCCGTGATCAGACCGAGCACACTGAAGACTAAAAAGTTAGTCACGTAATCCCGGTATGATTCTTCGCCGAAGAATTCGCTGCTTAATTTGTGGAACGGAGGCGACTTCTTCGAGCAACCCGACTTTGGATCGCCGGTCGCTTGGAAATTGTAATCCATTAACGGAAAACCGGTTTGCCGGTTCTGACTGATTTGAGGTGTTGGTTTCATAAATTCGTAACTAAATTGTTGAGTGTTTATTCCCGAATTCGGTTCGGGATACCGGCGCAAAAACCCGCGCGTGGTTGAGATTCCGTCCACTGGGGTGCCGCGAAAGTGCGGGCTCCAACTTGGCGAGATCGGACGGGCCTTTATCCAGCGTGCCCGACTAGGCGGGCAGCGCGAATCGGCGCGTCGATCAAATTCATCTCTCCTTATTTACAGCGCGTTCCGTACCTGTCCAGCAACGCATCGCGATCTCAGTCGTAACAGCCTGTCGCACTGGCAGAAGCGATTCGATATTTATTTTATGGCTTTTCGAACTGGGGCCGGAACGCGGGCGATCGATCAATTTTGATCGTGATTTCTACCGCGCGGCCGGTTCTGACCGAGTTCCGGCTGGAACGACTCGAAGCATCATGAATTCGGAATGCGCCTTCGTCCACTCGTCCGCTTCTCGTTTCGTATCAAAAAATCGGTCGACCACGATGGCTTTGAGTTGGCTCGCAGTCCGTCCGCATACACGCGCGGCTTTGCGACTAACAACTGCCGTTCCGGTATCGACCGCGGTGCAGACTGCATCGGGAAAAACCACCTTGCTGCCGTATGGAATTCGTTTCGGATCGACAGCGCAATGCCCTGGGCGTAATCGTCGGCCGGTGCTGGCGAATTTCGAGCCCTCACCCCCCCAATAACTGGTCACGCGGGCGAGGACCGACTCCTCCCGCGCGAAAGCGGACGTAGCTAGCGATAACAAAAATATGACTGTGTAAGGTAATTTCATGGCGTTCAAGCTGCGCTCCGATGTTGTCGAGTCTTCGGGTGGAGCACGCTGTTTCCGTGCCGAAAGCTGCAAGAATGCAGCTTTTAGTTCGGTTCGGAACAGCCCCGGCGCGCTAGTTTTTGGGGAACGCGCGGACTTCTGACGACCATTCGCCGCGGCGAACGGGCCCTCTTAATAGACGAGTTGAGTGCCTTGTCAAACGATCAGCTCATCGCATCGCGACCCGGGCGATTTGAGCCACTGCCGAAAAGCAAAACGCAGATCAGTCGATCATAGGATCGACTAATGCTAGCAGGTCATATCGACTAGCGCGGCTTGGTCACGTTTCGCAGTGAAAGCGCTAACAATTTCCGCTAATCGCCGGTGGCGCGTTCGCACTCGGCTTAATCGAAAAGAAAATCGAGCTTGCCGGATGCGATGTCCCTTTTCCATCTGCTTGTCCCAGGCTTTCTTCGTCGCGGCTGTTCCCTTGGCTCACGCAGCCAGGACCCTTTATGAATTCTTGTTAATTTTCGTGAACGCGAAGAGAAGTTCGTGATGGCGAAGGCACATTGCGAGCAAGCGAGGCGCGGGCGGCGCTCCCCAAATTAATTTTCCTGCCTTCCTGGTTTCCTAATTAGTTGATTCTCTTCTGCGATGGAATCGCCTGCTTGGGCATCCAGCGGAAGTTGAGAGGTTGAGTTGTTGAGGGGTTGAGGCAGAATCCGTTGCATTGACCCCTTTCTAAATGGATCCCAATGATTGGGCCGGATTAAGTGACGAAGAACTGCTCGAGCGGAGGATTTCCAAGCTCGGGTTGACGCTTGAGACGACGCCGCTTGAGCCGTTAATCCAGCAATTGTACGCGGAGCTTTCGGCCAAGGGACTCGCGTTTCATCCGCCAACGCACATCGGCGATGAATGGTTCGTGCCGATCGGTGTCCCGGCGATTTTTGTTCCGTTTTTCCTGGTGCACGACCGGCTCCGCTCGCTCGAGCGGTCGATGATGCTCGAGGTGGAAGGCGAGACGCCAGAGTGGTTCATGAAATTGATGCGGCACGAGGCTGGTCACGCTTACATGTATGCCTACCGCTTGACCCGGAAAAAAAAGTGGCAGCAGATGTTCGGGGAAACGTCGGACGAAGAGACGCCGAGTTTTTATCGCCCGCGCCCGTTCAGCCGCAGTTACGTGATGCACCTGGACGATTGGTATGCGCAGGCGCATCCCGACGAAGATTTCGCGGAGACGTTTGCGATCTGGCTGACGCCGGAGTTCGACTGGCGCAAACGTTACACCGGATGGAAAGCACTGCAAAAACTCGAGTACGTCGACGAGTTGATGGGCTCGCTGAAAGGAAAGCCGCCGGTGCATTCGCCAAAATTTCGCGTGGCCGATTACAATTTTCTCAACGTCAAGCTCAAGACCTATTACGCGCGGAAACGGAAACTTTACGAAGAGATCTATCCCGGCTTCTACGATGCCGATCTTCGGCAGCTGTTTTCGGCCCCGACCGGGATCAAAGCGAGCAGCTATCTGCGCCAGCGACGGCGGCGGATCATGAACTCGGTCGCCCAATTTACGAACGAGAAAAAGTTTCGGGTGAACAAACTGCTCGCGCGGTTGATCGACCGGAGCGATGAGCTTGGGTTGCGCGTCCAGAACGACGATCCGCAGCAGGATTTTCGCGTCGCTTCCTACATCACGACGCTGGTGATGAATTATCTATTCACCGGCAAGTTCAAGCGCACAAAATGAGACGGGGCCCCACGCTTGTAGCCGTCGCCCTGTGGGCGGCGTGCGCGTTTCGCGCAGCGAAACGGCTACAGATCCTCGTAAACACATGAAAAAGAAACTCAAAGTCCTGGTCCTTTGCGACGGTGTCCGTCCGACCAAGATCGATGAGGACCTGAGCGAGGAGATGAAGACGGAGGATTGGCAGACCGAAGCGAACGTAATGGCCGCGCTCGGCGAGCTCGGTCACACCGCCGAGCATCTCGCCATCTTCGACGATGTCGATCTTGTCCGGCAAAAAATGGAAAGCTTCCAGCCGGACGTTCTTTTCAATTTGGTCGAGCAATTCAAAAACAATCCAGGGTTCGACCAGAACATCGTTTCGCTTCTTGAAATGCAAGGCGTGCCGTTTACCGGATGCGGCGCGACTGGTCTCACCCTTTGCAAACACAAAGGCATCTCGAAGAAAATCCTCGGCCATCATGGAATTCCGACGCCGAGTTTCGTCGTGATCCCGCGCGGCCAACGGATCGGAGGGCCGCGGCAATTGAAGTTTCCAATTCTGGTGAAACCGGTGAAAGACGAAGCGTCCTACGGAATTTCACGGGCGTCGTTCGTCCAGAACGAGGAGCAATTCCGGGAGCGGATCGCGTTCATTCACGAAAAACACAGCAGCGACGCGATCGCGGAGGAATACATCGACGGTCGCGAGCTTTACGTGAGTATTATGGGCAACACACGGCTGACTGTTTTCCCGATTCGCGAGCTGATCTTTCGCGAAGTGCCGGCGAACGAACCTAAGATCGCTACCTATAAGGCGAAGTGGGACGAGGAATATCGGAAGCGCTGGGGATTGGACGGCCAGTTCGCGGAAAATCTCGATCCGGCTCTGGTCGCCGAGATCGGGCAGATCTGCAAAGACATTTATCGATTGCTCACGATCGACGGCTACGCGCGGATCGATCTGCGACTCGCAGCGGACAATAGGATTTATTTCATCGAGGCGAATCCGAACCCACATCTCGCGGCCGATGAAGATTTCGCCCAATCCGCCCAGAAATCAGGCCTGCAATATCCGCAGTTAATCAACGCGATCATCCGGCTGGGGATGAGTCCGAGTCGGACTGGCGGTTAACAGATAGACCTCAAAAAGCTTCGGGGACAAAAGAAGTTGAGACGTTGAATGGTTGAGGAGCTGAAACGTCAAACCCACGAGCCCAATGGGCAGCGCGACCCCAGAAACTTAGGCGCAACTCGGTCGGGGTTGCGATTGTTTATTAGAGTGACGTTTAGGCCGTTAGCGGCCGAGATTTATGGAGCACACCACGTTTTTCGAACATTATCGCGTCTGCACGGGCGAAGACGAATCGGTCCAGGAGGTCAGCCGGACCGGAGCGGCGATTAATTATAAGGCGGTCGACACCCGCTCCCATGAACCGGTCCAGCTCCAACTGATTCCGGTCGCGACGATCGAGCCAACGAAACTGCAGCAGTTAAAAGAGCGCGCAGAAACGGCGGAGAAGCTCGATCACGTTAATATTGCCAAAACTTTGGCGGTCGGCGTCGAGCACGATTACCTCGCCCTTGTCTCGGAACATTTCGAAGGCGAAACAGCCGATTCCTGGATTGTCGCCAACGGGCCAATGGCGGCCGACGCGGCTTTGCGTGTCGGACTGCAAGTAGTCAGAGCAATCGGCGCGGCCGCGTTCTTCAATCTGACGCATCGCGCCATTCAACCATCGAATCTGATGATCGTGCCGGGAGAATCCCCCGACGGCGGTTGGCCCTTCGTGAAACTTTTGAATTTCGGTCTCGCCGGGCTCGAACTGCACTCCGACAGCGGCGAAGCGCGCGAGCTGGCACCTTCGATCTCACCGCAATTCGCCAGCCCAGAGCAACGAGCGAACGGCGAAATCGATTTCCGATCGGAAATGTATTCGCTCGGCGCTACCATGTGTTTTCTGCTTACCGGCGCAGCGCCGCTGGCGGTCAGCGGAATGAAGGCGCGTTTGCGCATCCAACGTTTACCCGAGCTACGCCGGGCGCCCAAACCACTGCACAATTTGCTCGTTTACCTGCTGCGCGAAAATCCAGAGAACCGTCCACAAGATCCGGTCGCACTCGAGCGCGAGATGCGCGAATGCCTGACCAAAATCGAGAAGCGTCAAGCCATCGGCCGGAAATTGGGGATTCCATTGGCCGCAGTCATTCCGAGAAAAGCCAAACAGCCGAAAGAACCGGCCACACCGCTCGCCCAAGTCATGCGTGGAGTGGTGGCGTTCGCTGTTCTCATCCTCGCGGCCGGAGCGGCGGCCGAGTTCTTCTTCCCGGATAAAATTCCATTCTTGCACCGAAGCGGAGACGTCGGTGTGCCAATCGGTGTCCCGGAGGCGTCGCGATTTGCGACCACGCCGACCCAAATAACAAAGGCTGCGCCGGTAACGCCGAATCAACCCATCCAAAATGCGTCTCCCGCGATTGCGGCGACAAACGAAGCTTCGCCGCCTGCCGCTCAGCAGGATCAATCATCGAAGGCGTCCGACGCGAACTCGATCACAAGTCCCACGCAGATTTGGAATCAAATCGCTTCCGCCGGAAAAGCAATGGAACCTCCGTCGCCGGGACTAGGACCAAGCGAGCCTCCAACATCATCCACGGCGGAAAATTCGGAACAATCCTCATCGACAGAGCCAAATCAGGCGAGCGAACCCAGCAGCAAGAAAACGATCGCCTCGAATCGAGCATCGACGTCGCGAAACGCGCGGATCAATCGCGCTTTGCCGGACGAAGGCAATTATGACGGAGAACCAACTCACCAGGGTGGACACCATGCACGAGTAGTCGGCAGAACAGCCGATGGTGGATTAATTGTCCGGTTATCGTCGGGCCGGGTCGTGACCCTGCCGCCATTAAACGATGATGGCGTTTACAGGTCGCGGCCGCGACGGCGGGTTTTCGTCGAACGGCCGGATCAATATGTGCCGCGGTCGCAGCCGTTTTACCCTAACGACTGAATCCGAGCTCCGAGCTCGCCACGGGACCAGTCCGTGTCACCGCGGTGACCGGACCGGAATGGCAATTAAAAGAAATTGAGACGTTGAGCGAGGAGTCGAGAGATCGAGGCCGGCCTACCGATTTTAGCATTGAGCACCGAGAAATCGCATTTCCGTTGTCGCGATAAAGCCGAGCCGTTCGTAAAGAGCGCGACCTTCGTCGGACGCATGGAGAACGAGCGAATCGATCCCCTCCTGGTGTGCCCAATCGATGATTCTCTTTATTAAGAGGGTCGCCAGCCCACGTCGGCGCCAGTCCGGCTCGGTATAAACATTTTGGATGATGGCCTGACGGCCTGAGATGATGTCGATCTTGCCGCCCGCGTTGGGTTGCGGATGCGCCTGAACTCCGCGCAACTGCACGCCCGCGCCGGCGACGATCTGTCCGGGTTCCTTGTCGGAACTGGCGAGCCAGCCCACGTAATCGCCACGCTCAAGCATCCATTGAAGTGTGTCACGGGATTGAGCGCGGAAGGATTCAAACAAATCCGGCGGCAGCTCGCCCATGTCTTTAAACATTCGGGCGCGGTGCCAACTGATCAGCTCAACATCGGCAATTGTGGCAAGGCGAATCTGGAAATTGTCGGACACAACAGTAAAGGTCGAACGCCCAAAGTTGATTCGCAATTTTCCAATTACGCTTGTCGTATTCGGTCCCGACATGGAATTCGGAAAATGCAGGAAAATAGTAGACCAGTCGTGTAGGGTTAACTCTCACAACAAAGGGAGTGCTGCAGTATGCTAGATTTTTACGAGATTTATAGAAATTCACCCTATCTTTACACTAAACCATTCCAAAACTTCAATCTCCTTTACATGCGCTTTACAGTTGCGCAGCGTTATCCTGCGAGAGGGTGCAAGTGAGCTTCCAGGGCAATCAAACACACGACGCCGCGCGGGATCATTATCCACGCGATGCGTGGACACACCACTTGTTTGAAGCGCAGGTCAAGCGCACTCCGGACGCGGTGGCCTTGGTATGCGGCGAGGTCGAGCTCACTTATCGTCAGCTTAACGAGCGCGCGAACCAACTCGCGCACGAACTCATGCGACTTGGCGTTGGACCGAATTCGTTAGTCGGCATCTGCGTCGAGCGCTCACCGGAAATGGTCGTTGCGCTGCTTGCGACGCTGAAGGCGGGGGGCGCATACATGCCGTTGGATCCAACCTATCCGCGAGATCGGCTCGCCTTCATGATCAATGATGCGCGCGCCAGCGTCTTGCTTACCCAATCAGACCTAGTCGAGACGCTGCCGCTTCACGGCGGGCCGCGGATTTGCCTGGATTCCGATTGGAAATCGATCGAGAAAAACTCGACCGACAATCTGAACACGCGCATTGGTGCCGATAGTTTGGCGTACGTCATTTACACGTCAGGCTCAACCGGCCAGCCGAAAGGCGCGATGATCACTCATCGCGGATTAACGAATTATTTGAATTGGGCCGCGGAAGCCTACGCAGTCGCCGATGGCTGCGGCGCGCCAATGCATTCTTCGATTTCATTTGACCTGACGGTGACGAGTTTATTCACGCCGCTGGTGGTCGGTCGGAGCGTTTTTCTTTTGCCTGATGGAATCCAGGCTTTGGCGACTGCGTTGACCGAACGCAGCAATTACAGTCTGGTCAAAATCACGCCCGCGCATCTGCGCGCGTTGGCTGCGTTGTTGCCGGCGGACGACATTGCCGGCCGCGTGCGAGCTTTGATCATCGGCGGCGAGGCTTTGCATTTCGAAAGCCTTTCTTTTTGGAGACGGCATGCGCCGGCGACCAGAATCATCAACGAGTATGGGCCAACGGAGACGGTCGTCGGCTGCTGTGTGTACGAAGTTTCGGCTAATGATCCTGTTTCGGGACCGGTTCTGATCGGCACACCGATTTCGAACACAGAGCTGTACGTGCTCGACGATAATTTTAAACGGGTCGCATCAGGCGAAACTGGCGAACTATTCATCGGCGGCGCTGGCGTCGCGCGCGGGTATTTGAATCGTGAAAAGTTAACGCACGAGCGGTTCGTCGCCAATCCGTTCGGGTACGGGTGTCTTTATCGCAGCGGCGACCTGGCGCGAGTGACGGGTGATGGGAACTTCGAATATCTCGGCCGCTTGGACGATCAGATAAAGATTCGCGGCTTCCGGGTTGAGCTGGGCGAGATCGAAACCGTTCTCAAGCGGCACGAAGCAGTTTCTGATTGCGCAGTGATCGCGAAAGATGACGAGTCGGGCCAGAAACGCGTGATCGCTTTCGTAGTTCCAAATCAAAGTCCAACTTTAAGCGAAGCAAATCTCGCGAGGTTCCTTAAGACGAAATTGCCGGAGTACATGATTCCGGCGGCGTTCATTCAGATCCCGATGTTGCCGCTGACCATTAACGGCAAGGTAAATTATCAAGCTTTGCCGGCATTAGGGCAGGTCCTCGAGGTTGAACAAGATCGAGAAGTGACGACACCTAAAACGCCGACAGAAATAGCCTTAGCCGAGCTCTGGAGTGAAACACTCAATTTGGACGAAGTAGGAATCGATCAGAGATTTTTTGATTTGGGTGGTGACTCTTTGCGAGCGGTGGGGCTGGTCCTGATTCTGGAGCAAAAACTTAGTAAACGCCTGCCGCTGGCCGCGGTCGGTACTGGAACAATTCGATCGCTTGCTGCTGTATTGGACCGACTGCCGGTCTGTGGAAGCGACCTGAGCGAGGGAGTCGTGCCCTTGGGCAACCGGACGACACTCGGGAAACGCCCGGCGCTCTTTTTTGTTCCCGGAGAAGTGGGTGATGATCTCGGTTGTTATTTACATGTGGTCGCGAACCTTCCGCAAAACCAACCAGTTTACGGCCTGCAACCCCCAGCCTTGATCGGTAACCATGAGTTCGAAACCATTGAAGAAACCGCCTATTACTACGTTCAGCGGCTCCGCCATAGCCAACCTTCCGGCCCGTATTTTCTATTCGGATTCTGTTTCGGAGGATTGGTTGCCTTCGAAATGGCTCAACAATTGCAAACCCTCGGCGAACAGGTCGGGTTCCTCGGCATTTTGGACTATCGTTTGAATGCCGATGAGCCTGAAAAATTCAGCCCGAGCCCACGCAATATTCTTAAGTTCTCTCGTAATATTTTCTATGCCGCGCTCGATTTCTTGGAGTTGGAACAAGAACGGAAGTCTTCGCTCCGACGCTTGCTGAGACGGCTTGTCACCTACGGGAAGCGAATCTGGACCCGGAACGATTCGACCTTTCCCGAGATAAAAAAGCTTCCGCACGATACGCAAAGCAAATTTGGCCCTATCAGCGAAGCGCAGAAAAGATTGGAATCTCAGGAACGCGCCTGCCGGAGTTATCAGCTAAGCAAGTACGCGGGGCCGATTACCCTTTTCCGCTCGCGTCGGCTGCCTTTGGGACATTTCCACGACGAGACTCTGGGTTGGAGCAAAATTGCTCCGGATTACCTCGAAGTTCAGGCGGTTGCTGCGCCCGGTATTCATGGGTACATCCTTCGGCCGCCTTATGCCTCAATTTTAGCGGAGAGCCTTGATCGTTCGCTGGAAGTTGCCCAAAAAAAATCCGCGTTCCCGGAGGCAGTGATTGATTCAGGGCTGAACGATAACAGTTCGAATTGCGAAAGCTAGTTCTCGTCTGTTCGTGTCCCACCGAAACAGCCCCCCTCGCAAACAGACGCTCAATCTCCGATGTTCAACCTCCGAACTGGCTTTCTGATTAACATTCCTCTTCGTTCAGCGCACGATTTGGCATCATAATTTCACCATGCAGGACGCGCTCACCCCGATGATGCAGCAGTATCAGCGGCTGCGGAAAAGCATCCCGCCGGACACGCTTCTGCTTTTTCGCCTGGGCGATTTCTACGAACTGTTTTTCGAGGACGCGAAGGAAGCGTCGGTCTTGCTCAATGTCGCTTTGACCAAGCGCAACGAAGTTCCGATGTGCGGCGTCCCGTATCACGCCGCACCGGGTTATATCGCGAAATTAATTAAAGCCGGCCGACGGGTCGCGATTTGCGATCAGACGAGCGAACCGCAGCCGGGCAAAATCGTTTCGCGCGACATCACCCAGATCATCAGCGCCGGGACGGTGAGCGAATTGAATCTGCTCGATGCCAAGCGCGCAAATTATCTCGGCGCGGTTTACCGCGACAACGAAGGTTTCGGTTTCGCTTATGCTGATCTGACCACCGGCGAGTTTCGTCTGACGCAATTGCAAGATCGACAAGCACTGTTGGACCAGCTGGCGCGCGTGTCGCCGTCGGAATTGCTGGTCAGTGGCGAACAAAAGGAGTCGTTAGGCCCGATCGATCACGCAATTGAATACGACAGCTACGCTTTTCTGCCGGAGCACGCGAGCTTCACCTTGTGCGAACATTTCCAGATAAAATCGCTCGACGGCTTCGGCTGCGCACACATGTCACAGGCTGTCGCGGCCGCGGGCGCGATCGTTCATTATTTGAAGCACCAGCTTCGTCGTAAGATCGATCATCTGAGTTCGCTACGGTGCGACGCCCCGAGCGACTACGTGTTGCTCGACGCCGCGACGCAGAACAATCTCGAACTGGTTGAATCACGGAGCGCGCGCGACACCAGCTTGCTCGCGGTGCTGGATCGAACCGTGACGCCGATGGGCGCGCGCAAATTGCGCTCTTGGATTTTGCAGCCACTGCGCGATCTGACCGAGCTGGGATGCCGGCAGCAAATGATCGCCGATTTGTTGCAGGAACCAGAGTTCCTCGACTCGATCCGAACGGAATTGAAATTGATTCGTGATATCGAACGGGCGGTCGGGCGATTGAGCCAGGCTTCCGGCAACGCGCGCGATTTGGTTGCGCTGAAAACGTCGCTCCAGCAAATCCCAAAACTCAAAGCCGAACTGCAGAAAATGCTCGACCGCCTTGCCTTCGGCAGGACTTCTACTGTGGAGGCAGGCGTCTCGCCTGCAACATCCTTCAACGAGCAGCCGGGACGGCTGCCACTACAGAATTCACTAGCGCGGCGGCTGCAAAACGAAATCCAGGAAATGCCGGCGCTGGCCGACAGGTTGGCCAAGGCGCTGGTGGATGATCCACCGCTGACCTTGAAAGAGGGCGGAATTTTTCGTGACGGTTACGATGTCGATCTTGACGGACTGCGAAACGGTTCCCGCGAGGGCAAAAGCTGGGTCAGCCAATTGCAGGAACGCGAGATCGCCGCGACTGGGATCAAATCGCTCAAAGTTCGCTACAATTCGGTGTTCGGTTATTTCATCGAAATAACGAAGTCGAATCTCGCGAGCGTACCGGCGCATTACACGCGCAAACAGACCACCGTCGGCGGCGAGCGTTTCATCACGCCGGAGTTGAAGGAGATGGAAGGAAAAATCCTAGGCGCCGACGAACGCGCCCGAAATCTCGAGTACGAACTTTTCCAAAAACTTCGCGAGGAAACGTTGCGCGAGCTCGGTCCGATTCAACGGACGGCAGAAGCGATCGCAATTGTCGATGTAATCAGTGCCCTCGCGGAAACAGCGCGGCTTTTCAATTATTGCCGGCCCAATTTGAATGAGTCGCTGCGACTTGTTATCAAGGACGGACGGCACCCGGTGCTCGATCAGAACCTGGTCGAGGAGAAATTTGTGCCTAACGATACGACGTTGGATGGCGAAGACATGCGGCTGGCGATAGTAACCGGACCGAATATGGCGGGCAAATCGACTTACATCCGGCAAGTCGCGCTGATCGTTTTGATGGCGCAGATCGGCAGCTTCATCCCAGCGACAAGCGCGGAGATCGGGCTGGTCGATCGCATTTTCACGCGGGTGGGCGCGAACGACGATCTGGCGCGCGGCCAGTCGACGTTCATGGTGGAGATGAACGAGACATCGAACATCGTGAACAACGCGACCGAGCGGAGCCTGGTCATTCTGGACGAGATCGGTCGCGGGACATCGACATTCGACGGATTGTCGATCGCCTGGAGCGTGGCGGAATTTCTCCACGACAAGATCAAGGCGCGCACGCTGTTTGCGACGCATTATCACGAGCTGACGAAACTGGCGGTGGAACGCGAAGGCGTAGCGAATTTCAACGTCGCTGTACGGGAGTGGAACGAGCAAATCATCTTTCTGCGCAAGATCGTGCCCGGTGGCGCGGACAAAAGTTACGGGATCCAGGTTGCGCGACTGGCCGGTTTGCCAAAGGAAATTCTGGACCGGGCCAAGGAAATTCTGTCGCACCTGGAAAATCCAAACGGCGCCGTCGTGCACGAAAAGAAAAAGCGACGATCGACAAAGAGCATGCCGCAAGCGGATAAGCCGCAGCTCGATTTGTTATAACGAGATGGCCGTCAAGACCGAAAAGGAGCTCAACGAAACTCAGCGCAGTCTTTGGCTGAAAGCGATGGCGGCGGTCGAGCTGCGCAACTTCGGTTACGCAATTTCGCTTTTGCAGGGGATTCTGAAACAGGAGCCGCAATTTTTGACCGGCCGTCAGTTGCTGCGCCGGGCCGAGGTGGCAAGACAAAAATCCGGCAAGAAAAGTTTCTTCAACATTTCGACCGCGCCGATCGCAGTAATGAAAGCGCAGCGCGAAATAAAAAAAACTCCGCAGCGTGCGGTGGAAATGATCGAAAAGGTTTTGGAAGAGGAGCCGTACAATCGCCAGGCGAACCTGACGTTGAAGGAAGCCGCGGTGGCGGCGGGATGGCCGGAGATCGGCGTTTTCGCGCTGCGAACTTTGCTCGAAGGAAACCCGCGCGACGTGAAACTGCTGCGCGAATTGGGGCAGCTTTATCGCCAGGCAGGTCAGAACGAGGAGGAGGTCGAGATTTACAATCGGATCACAGAGATCGATCCGCTCGACGCGGCGGCGCTGCGGTTGGGGAAGGACGCATCGGCGCGAGCATCGATGAGCAGTGGCGGTTGGACCCAGGCCGAAAGCTATCGCGAATTGATCAAAGATAAGGATGTCGCCATTTCGATGGAGCAGCAAAGCCAGATGCAGTTGACGGGCGAAGCGCTCGAGCAGCAGATCGCCGAATTAGAAGCGCAGCAGCACGTTAAACCGCAGAATGTCGATCTTGTCCGGCGGCTCGGTGCGTTGTGCGAACAAAAGGACGACATCGAATCGGCGGGCAAATGGTATCAGCGCGCGGTGGATTTAACTGGCGGCCGCGATGCCGGCCTGGTCCGAAAGGTTTCCGATTTGAAAATGCGCGGGGCGGAGCGCGATATCGCCGAGCACGAGGAATTTCTCGCCGGACATACCAAGAAGGACGCGATCCACGCCAAGAGAAGCCAAGAACTTCAGGTCGCGAAGAAAAAACGCGCCGGAATATTGATCGAAGAAACGAAGAAACAATTGGAGCGAAATCCGACCGACCTTCAACTGCGATTTGAACTCGGCGAGCACTTCGTCAGCGCGCGGCGATTTCGCGAAGCCGTGCCGGAATTACAACGCGCGCGACAAAATCCGAACGCACGGTTAAAGGCGATGAATCTGCTTGGGGTTTGTTATCGCGAACTCGGCATGCTCGATCTAGCGATGAAACAATTGGAGGACGCAGCCAAGGAAGTTATGACAATGGACGCGATGAAAAAGGAAATCGTTTACAATCTCGGGACCGTTTACGAGAAAATGGGCGAGCGCGAGAAGTCGCTCAATTGCATGAAACAAATCTACGAAGCGGACTATGATTACAAAGACGTGGCCGAGCGCGTGGAAAGTTCATACCGGCAGGACAAGGGCCGGTGTTGAGTTGGTCGATGCCGATCTTGCGGCGTCGAATAGCTGGCTTGCACGCACGTCCAAAGCTGTGTCAGGATACCAACTTCTGGATGCCGAATGTCGGCTTCCTAACCTGCACACACTTATGAAAAAGAATCTTATAATGTCACGAATCGCGATTGTCGCGCTGGGCGCCGGAGCGCTTTGCATGCCTACCCCAAGCGGCGCACTCAATCAGTATCCACCCTTGAGGACCGGCGCGAACTCGGACGCGCCAAAAGCAACCGCTTCACCGGCAAAGGGTCCGGCCAAAGCTGCCAGCAAGCTGAGCGCGGCGGACAAAACTTTCATGATGAACGCGGCCAAAGGCGGCATGATGGAAGTTGAATGGGGCAAGCTGGCCGCGCAGAACGGCCAAAACGCCGACGTGAAGAAATTCGGTAATCGAATGGTGACCGATCATTCCAAGGCGAACAGCGAGCTGATGGCGCTGGCGAGGGAGGAAGGGGTCTCGCTTCCGGGCGCGAAATCGGCGGGCAAATGGAAATCGGACAAGGACTACATGGAGATGATGGTGAAGGACCATCAGGCGGACCTGGCCGAGTTCCAAAAACAAGCCCAGAGCGGAACTGATCCCGACCTAAAGGCGTTCGCAGCCAAAGGCGCGAAGATGGTCAGTGCGCATCTTAAACTCGCTCAGGAAACGCAGGGCAAGCTGAAGTAAATTCGTAAGAATTGCATTTTGACGCGGCACGTCGTTTGGCGACGTGCCGCTTTTTTTTGGGCTTTGCTTTCCCTGGGACAAACTTGAGGCTTTGATCGATGCGGAAAACAAAAATCATCTGCACGCTCGGCCCGGCGACGGAAAAAACGGACACGATTCGGAAACTGATCGCGCGCGGAGCAGACGTCTTTCGCTTGAACATGAGTCACGCGCCACGGGAATGGGTGCGGGAGATCGTGCCCCGCATCCGCAAGCTTGCCGATGAACTGGGCCGTCCAATCGGCATCCTGCTCGACACGCAAGGACCGGCAATTCGGACCGGACCGGTAAAAACACCGTTGGAATTAAAGAAGGGGGACTTGCTCGAATTCACGGTTCGTCATACCAAAAGAACACAAAACAAATCGGTCGAAGTAAATTACGACAAATTCGCGGATGATGTCGGCGTCGGCGACACCGTCCTGGTCGACAACGGCCTGATTAAGCTCGTTGTCGCCGGGAAAAAGAAGAATCGTGTTCTTTGCAAAGTCATTACTCCGGCCGCGCTCGGCTCGCGGCGACATATTAATTTACCCGGTGTCCACGTCAGTCTTCCAGCGCTGACAAAAAAGGACATGGCAGACGTTGCGCTCGGGGCGCAGCTCGGGGTCGATTTCGTCGCGCTCAGTTTTGTCCGAAAACCCAGCGATCTGGTCGAGTTGCGCAATTTGCTCACCCGGGAAAAAAGCACAGCGCAGGTGCTGGCCAAGATCGAGGATCAGGCCGCGGTTGAATCAATCGACGACATTATTAAGACCGCGGACCTGGTCATGGTCGCCCGCGGCGATCTTGGGATCGAAGTGCCGATGGAAGAGTTGCCGATCATTCAGCGACGAATCGTCAAAAGTTGTATTCGGCTGGGCAAACCGGTGATTGTCGCAACGCACTTACTCGAATCGATGATCACGAATCGCGTGCCAACACGAGCCGAGATTACTGACATAGCGAATGCAGTTTTCGAACAAGCTGATGCAATCATGTTGAGCGGTGAAACGACCGTTGGCCAATATCCAGTCGAATGTGTGGAGGTTTTGAATCGCGTGGCGACGCGAATCGAGCGGAGCGGCGGCGCCGGTTATGCCGAATCAGCTATTCTGGAGGATGCGCGGCAAAAAACGGTTGCCGCCGCGGTCGTCTTGGCAAACTCCCTCACCCGCTCAAAGATCATTGTTTTTACGCGACATGGCCGAATGGCACGCAACACCTCGAACTTGCGCCCGGAACACGCCACCATCTTTGCGTTCACACCAAGCGAAGAAGTCCGCCAGCAGTTGTCGATCTGCTGGGGCGTGTGCGCGCTACAGATCGAATTCAGCGACGATCCGAACGCGACGATCGAGACTGCGCAGAAATCTTTGCGGAATCAGAAGCTGACTTCCGCGGGCGACAACCTTGTCATCATCAGTGACGTTCTCGCGCGGGATGCTCTGGTGGATTGCGTCCAGTTGCGCACGGCAAAATGATGTTGCCACCGGCCTATGGCCGGTTGATGGCATTAAAACCGGAGTCTGACGGCCCGCAGGACCGTGGCTACACTTATGCTTCGACCGGCAGTTCGACGTCGATCGGCTTTTCTTTTTTGCTCAACGCGCGGCGCAGTTTCGAAAGCGCGATGTTTTGCAACTGACGAATGCGCTCGCGGGTCACGCCGAATTTCTTTCCGACTTCCTCAAGCGTCTTCGGCTTTCCACCATCGAGACCGAAGCGTTGGAAAATGATCTTCTTTTCGCGATCATCGAGGACGTCGAGCAGCCCGCCGACTTCGTTGCGAAGATTTTTGTCGCGCAACAGCTCAAACGGCGTCTGCGCATCCTCGTCACCGACGATTTCGCCGAACTCAGTGGAATCGTCATCGCTGATCGGCGCGTCCAACGACGCCGGACGAATTGAAACCGTCTTGAGCTGCGAAACCTTACCGGCGGCAATTCCGATCTCTTCGCCGAGCTCGTCGTCGGTCGGTTCGCGGCCGAGCTCTTCGCTCATCTGCAACGAGACACGGCGCATCTTGGAAATTTTGTCGACCAGATGGACCGGCAAACGAATCGTCTTCGATTGATTGGCCAGCGCGCGCTTGATCGATTGTTTGATCCACCAGGCGGCGTAGGTGCTGAGCTTGCCACCCTTGGCCGGATCGAACCGCTCGACCGCTTTCATCAAACCGATGTTTCCTTCCGAAATCAGGTCGAGCAGCGGCAGTCCAAGATTCGCATAATCGTGCGCGATCTTGACCACCAGACGCAGGTTCGAGCGGATCATGAGCGCACGCGCCTCCCGATCGCCTTTTTTGATCTTGGCGGCGAGCTCAATCTCCTGTTGCGGGGTCAAAAGCGGGATTTGCCCGATCTCGCGCAGGTAAATCTTTATTCCAGTATCGCTATCTTCAGCGGCCATATAGCCTTTCTTCATGAAAAATTGGGGGTAAGTCCGACAAGTTGCCCGCTTTTGTGTTCGTGGCTGGCTCCTTAAACGGATTTCTTAACATCAGGGAAACTACTTAACAAGGTTAAATATCCGGTTTTTGACATCCTCCCAACTGAGTTTGTTCAAATTTTCTTAAAAGATTCGGCGACAAGCCCCTCGCTCGGCATCGACCTATATGAAATTGGACATTTGCCCCTTTTCCGCGTTGCAATTTTCTGCAAGTCTTTTGCCGATTCGTTCCTCCCATGCTGGCAAAGATTTATTCAGCAGCGGTTTACGGCGTCGACGCTTACGAAGTCGAAATCGAGGTCAACGCCGGACCTGGCAAGCCGCAGATGGTCATTGTGGGTCTGCCGGATATGGCGGTGAAAGAGAGCAAAGATCGGGTCTGGACTGCCATCGCGAACAGCGCCTACCGAGCGTCGCGTAGACGGACGACAATCAATCTGGCGCCGGCCGACATCAAAAAAGAAGGACCGAGCTTTGATTTGCCGATTGCGCTTGGAATGATCGCGGTGGCCGAGGAATTGAACACTTCGGCGTTCGAAAAATTCAGTTTCGTCGGCGAACTCGCCCTAGATGGCAGCGTTCGTCCGGTCAAAGGCGTGCTCCCGGTCGCGTTGGAAGCGCGCCGCCGCGGAAAACAGGCACTGTTCGTTCCGGAAGCGAACGCCCTCGAAGCAGCGATGGTAAACAAGATCGACATCTACGGCGTGCATAATTTGCGCGAGACGTTCCAATTTCTCCGCGGCGAGCTTCCGCTTCTCCCAACGCGTGGCGATCTCACCGGATTTTTCGCAAATCATCAAAGTTACGATGTCGATTTTGCGGATGTGAAAGGGCAGCGCCACGTCAAACGCGCAGTCGAGGTGGCGGTCGCCGGCGGTCACAACATTCTCATGATCGGGCCGCCCGGCTCTGGAAAATCGATGTTATCGAAACGGATCCCGACAATTATTCCGCCGATGTCGCTCGATGAAGCGATTGAGACAACAAAGATCCATAGCATTGCGGGATTTCTCGACGGCGAGAAATCTTTCGTGTCGACGCGACCGTTCCGTTCGCCGCATCACACCATCAGCGACATCGGCCTGCTCGGCGGCGGCGCGTTCCCAACCCCGGGCGAAGTCAGCCTGGCCAACAACGGCGTGCTTTTTCTCGATGAATTGCCTGAGTTCAAACGATCGGCGCTGGAAGTTATGCGACAGCCGCTCGAAGACGGAAAAGTCACGATCTCGCGCGCGGCCGGCAGCCTCACCTTCCCAAGCGAATTCATGCTGGTGGCGGCGATGAACCCCTGCCCTTGCGGATATTTCGGCGACCTAAAACGCGAATGCCGTTGCAGCCCGCTCCAAGTCCAGCGCTATCGACAAAGAATTTCCGGACCGCTGCTCGACCGGATCGATTTGCATATTGAAGTGCCGGCGGTGGAATACCGCGATGTGTCGAGCGAGCGCCTGGAAGAAGGTTCCACCGCTATTCGCGAACGAGTTGCTCGCGCCCGGCAGAAGCAACACGAGCGCTTCGCGCGCGATGTGAGAACAAATTGCAATGCACGGATGACAACGCGGCATTTGAAAACGCATTCCAAACTAACGGCTGACTCCCAGGAGCTGATTCGCGTCGCGATGACGGAATTGAATCTGAGCGCCCGTGCCTACGATCGGATCCTGAAAGTCTCACGCACCATCGCCGATCTGGACGACAAAACCGACATCGCGCCGGAACACGTCAGCGAAGCGATTCAATATCGCACGTTCGATCGGACGCTTTGGATTTAGGAGAAATCATTGGACCAATTAACTGGTCGTTTCTGGCAGACGGCCGGCGGTTCTTCGTCGATCGATCGAGTTGATACCTTGCGCCGACGGTTTTTGTGGGAATGTTGAATCCGAGTTTGAGACGGGGCCCATCTCACAAAAGGAACGTTTAGAAACGATGAAACCGAGCTCTGAAGAAAACGTTGGCCGAGGCAGGAATTTTCTTCAACGTCGAACTGGCCCCCGGTTTCCTGTTACAACTTACAATTTCCAAGTTTTCTCGGTTGATCGCTATTACGGCGGTTCCACTGGCAGTTCGCAGCCGTCGTTCCTCAACATCAGTCGCGAATACTTTCGCCGCGAAGCGCGGCGCGATTTTCTCGTCGAAGGCGCATTCTTTCTCGCTATCGCTGCCATTCTCGCCGCGACATTCATCAGCGGCGCCGGCGCGATCATCCACTTCCTCCATCTTCCCACCGCTTGAGGCAGAATCGACCGACAAGCATGGCCACGAGTAAACCGATTCGCGTCCTTTTGGCGTCGATCGCTACATGCTTGCTTTTCAGTTGTCGCCCACCGGTCGATCAGACATTGGAAGAACTGATCGATCACGTTTATCCGGTCGAACCAACCGCGACCCTAAGTGTGATAAATCGCGATGGTTCCATTCGGGTTTATGCGGCCGGGGGCGAGACGCGCGATGTGCACGTGGAAGCGATCAAGAAAGCGTACAGCGCCGAGCGACTGAAGGCGATTTCGATAAAAGTATCAGCACAACCGAATTCGATCTCGATTGAAACAGCTTATCCGCCAGATTCAGCGATAGAATTTTCCGACCGGTCCGGCACAGTCGATTACATAATCGTTGTTCCGCAGACAGTCCGCATTTCAAAGTTGGAGTTGACTAACGGCGAGGTGCAACTCGATGGGATACGCAGCGAAGAGGCGCACGCGCAATTAGGTAGCGGCCGGTTATTCGCGCACAATTGTTTCGGCAATCTCGATCTCAATCTCAAGACCGGCAATCTCGCGATCGCCTACGAATGGTGGGAGGAAGCGGAGTTCTCAATCCGTGCCACCGTCGAAGACGGAAACGCATTCGCTTACATTCCAACCGATGCCGCATTTCACCTGATCGCACACACGGCCACCGGTAAAATCGCCAATGATTTTGCGGAGAAGGAGCAACGAACGGCCGAACCAATTAACCGGATCGACATGTTGATTAACGGCGGCGGTAAAACGACCTTTCAGTTCGAGACCGAAGATGGCAACGTCAAAATTGCCGAACACAATCCATAACCCAATCATCAACGATGCCTTCGTTCGATATTGTCTCTGAAGTCGACAACCAGGAAATCGACAATGCGCTCAATCAGGCTCGGAAAGAACTGGTCACGCGTTTCGATCTCAAAGACGCCAAGACCGAAATTGTTCAGGATAAGGACAAGATCGTACTTAGCGCCGACGACGGCGCGCATTTGAAGGCGCTCCGCGAAATTGTAATTGGCAAACTTTCCAAACGCGGGGTGGATCTGCGCAACGTGACGCAGGAAGAGCCGGCGCTGTCTTCAGTTGGTCACGCCCGGCAGGAATTAAAAATTCAGCAAGGTTTAGAAGGCGACAAAGCCAAGGAAATCATTCAGGCGATCAAATCGCAGAGCTTTAAAGTTCAAAGCCAGTTGCAAGATCAACAAATTCGCGTGACTGGAAAAAAGAAAGACGAGCTCCAAACGGTCATTCAGTTCATCCGGGGCCGCGATTTCGGCGTCGCGACGAATTTTAAAAACTTCCGAGACTAAGGCCAACCGCGGATTACGCGGGTGCCACGGATTCCAGAGCAAAAGAATCCGCTAAACACGCCAAAGCACGCTAAGCTTTTCCGATCGGAGTCTGCCTTTTTTTGGCGTCGTTTAGCGCATTTGGCGGATCAATCTTCACCCGCCTTGCACCGGCGGCATGATCGAAATCTCGTCACCGGGTTGCAGTTGATAATTACGGTCGACAAACTCGACCCCGGCGCCAACGAGAATGTTTTTGTCATGCGCGCGCAAGGACGGGAACTCTTGGTAAAGGTTCTCCAACAAATCTGAAACAGTTGCTTCGTCCGCAAGATCTACATCGGCGGTCTGGCTGCCGACGATATCACGCAATTGAGCAAAGAAATGGGCGCAAACTTTCACCAAAGGAACTTATCACCGGTCACTTGTCACTGCCGATAAGTTCTTTCCGCAGAACTCCGATGCACGGCAAATTGCGGTAGCGCCCGTCGTAATCGAGTCCGTAGCCGACCACGAACTCATCCTCGATTTCAAAACCAAGATAATCGGCATCGACTGCTCGCGCGCGCTGCTTCTTCTTGCTTAAGAGAACGCAGACGCGAACGCTTCGCGGCTGAGCTGTTTCTAATTTTTCTCGGATTGCGGCCAGCGTGTGTCCGCTATCCAGAATGTCATCGAGGATCAGGACATGTCGATCTTTCACGTCCGGTGGCGCGACTTGTTTAAAGATCACTTCGCCGCTCGTTTGCGCTTTGCCGTGATAACTGGCCACGCTCAGGCAATCCAATCTCAGTGGCAGCGTAATTCTTCGCATCAAATCGGCCATGAAAACGAGACTTCCGTTCAAGACTGCGATCACGGTCAGCTCCGAATCACGGTAATCTTTCGAGATTTGCGCTGCGATCTCATCGAGACGGCGGAGAATGGTCGGCTCATCAAACAGAACGCGCTCAAGGTCGCCTTGCACTGCTCAATATTAGGCCATTAGCGCAGCGAAAGATCAACGCGCGACTGTTCGTGGAGCAAATGCTAATTTTCACCATGCGCGTGCAGCAGGAAACATTTGAAGTTCGCACGAAGGGCAAAGGAACCTACGAAATCACGGAGGAAATTCAGGACAAGATCGACAAGTGCGGCGTGCGGAACGGGATCGTGACGGTTTTTGTGCAGCACACGAGTTGCAGCCTGACTATGATGGAGAATGCCGCGCCCGCGGCGCGCCGGGATGTCGAACGATTTTTCGAACAATTAGTGCCCGAAGACGCGGACTACGAACACGATGATGAGGGAGCGGACGATATGCCGTCGCACATTCGCATGGTCCTGACGCGCACAAGCGAGACCGTCCCCATTGCCGATGGAAAAATACAGCTTGGCATCTGGCAGGGAATTTTTCTTTTCGAACACCGCCGCGCGCCACACCGGCGAAGGATCTTGGTCAGTGTTATCGGGGAAGAGTCGCGCCAGAACTGACGATCGCAGCTCTAGTCGTTAATAATGACCGTGGCGCTCTTAGCGGAAGAGAGATTGTAGCCGCTTCCCGGGTTGAGAGTCATGGTGGCCGATTCGCTTCCGTCGGGCGGGTTTTTCAAAGCGTGGATGGTGATAGTGGCGAAGAATTGACCGGCTGGGATGGTGACCTGGCCAGGTGTGCCACTGAGCGTATAATCGACTCCCTGGGTCGCATTGCCACTCATTGAATAGAAAACCGTCAGCGGTTGAGAGGACTTGGACGAAGCATACACGGTAAATGTGTTTGTAGTTCCCTCCCGGATACTCTCTGGGCCTTGGACGCTAACAAACGGACTCGGTCCTGGAGTCGGCGTGGGTGTCGGGCTGGGCGTAGCTGTCGGCGTGGGTGTAGCAGTTGGAGTTGGGCTGGGCGTTGGAGTTGGACTCGGGGTCGGGGTGGCAGTTGGAGTTGGACTCGGTGTAGGTGTAGCCGTCGGCGTAGGTGTGGGAGTTGGGGTAGGAGTCGATCCTGGAGTAGGCGTTGGCGTCGGGCTAGATCTGCATTCGGACGACTTGTCGAAGTAAGCGATCAGCGAACGGTTGGAATTCGCGGTAAAGGTGTAGGTGGCCGAAGTGCTCGCAACCGAGTTTCCCTCTATCCAGGCCACGAACTTGAAACAACTGTTAGTCGGAGTTGCCTTCAGAGTAACACTTGACCCGCGAGAGTAGCTGCCCGCGCCGGTTACTGTCCCGGCTCCGCTCGGTGAGACGCTGGCTGAGATCGTAACCTGTGTCGGGTTCGGAGTCGGAGTTGGTGTCGCAGTTGGCGTTGGAGTTGGACTCGGTGTCGGAGTAGCTGTCGGAGTTGCAGTAGGTGTTGGTGTTGGGCTAGGCGTCGGACTCGGTGTTGGGGTTGAAGTCGGAGTCGGACTCGGTGTCGCAGTTGGCGTTGGACTCGGTGTTGGGCTGGGGGTTGGTGTCGGCGTAGGACTTGGCGTGGGTGTCGGGGTTGGAGTTGGAGTCGGCGTTGGTTCCGTACCTGCGTCGTTGTCGGTGATTGTAACAACAGTCGTGCCTGGACCGCTAAGCATCGCGCCGCTGGCATTGCTTAGGGTCACGCTGAAGAACTTAGTCGGTGGCTCCCCGTTTTCGCCACCCGGATCGACTGAATCGGCGGGAAGCGACACTTGAATAGGCATGCTGGTGTCGCCAGGACCAAAGGGCAGGTCGCCGGAAGCAGCCGTGTAATCACCTGGCGCACTGGCAGAGCCGTCGGCCGTGGCGTAGTGGACTGTAGCACTGCCGCTCGTGTCGCCGTTTCGCGTAACAGTTAACGTTACGCTTGCATCCGTCTCATTAACACTATAGCCAGTCGCCGAGAACTGGATGCAATCCGCGGTTGGCGAGATTAACTGTCGCGCGATGAAGAATGGATTTTTTAAGTTGGCGGCCGGGGCAGTGGCAAAGACAGTCTGACTGCCTTTGGCGTCAATTTTGTAGATTAGATTGGTTCCACTGTTGGCGAGATAAAGGTTGCCTTCCAAGTCAAACTCAATACCCAAATTGCCGCTCCCGCCAACATCGGCGAAAGTTCCGAGATCATTGCCGGAGGAATCGAACCGCTCGATCTTCCCGAAGTAGGTCGAGACATAAAGGATGCCGCCGAGACCGAAGCGCAATCCTTCGGGTGACGAGAGTGCGCTGGTAAACGGGCCCTGGTCCGTTCCGGATGAATTGAATTTTTCGATTGTGCCACTGCCATCGTTGACCGCGTAGAGAAAACCGGTCGAGTCGAAAGCGACGTCCGTGGGTGACGACAACCCCGAGCTGGCAAACACGCTTGTGTTGGCCGATGGAAGGAACTTCAGAATGTTATTGGCCGACGAATTTGCCAGGTAGAGGTTGCCGGTCGCGTCGAAGGTCAGGCCAGACGGGTTGTTTATGCCGACGCTGGAGTCGGCGAAGATCGCCCCATTTCCGAACGGATCGAAATTCAAGATAAAATTGGCGGCATTGGCGGCGTAAAGATTCCCGCTGTAATCAAAGGCCAGCCCGATCGGGCCGTTCAAGCCCGAGTTCCCGTCGGCGAAGGTTCCGAGATCCGCACCGTTAATATCAAATTTTTCGATAGTGTTATTGCCGAAATTCGAGACATAGAAGCGCACCGTCTTGCACTTGCCCGCGCTACCTGCGTTGTAGAGCGAAGCTACTTCGTCCGAAGTAAGGACGCGGTTAAAGATTTCTAGTTCATCAATCCGGCCAAGAAAGCGATTGCTATTGACCGTGGCCCAATTGCCGATCCTTGCATGAGCAGAACTAGCTCCGGGCGCGCCAGCGGAATTGCTGCCACTGGCCGAAACTGGCGCACCGTCGACGTAGAACGTGAACTGGGGGCTGGCATTTGCATCGTAGGTAACGACAACGTGCTGCCACACACCCGTTTGGATGACACTGCCTGTACTGTAATCGGAAAATGAACCCCCGTTAGCAACCAAACCTTCAAGGGCCCCAGTGCTTTCCACCTGCACCAGAAATCCGTTTGTGCTATCAAAGTTAGAAATGATGATGCCGTTTCCGCTGTAATCGGTTCCGTTAATCCACGCGTCGATTGTGAAGGTACTTCCGGGATCGAGCTGCCCGACATCCACCGCCTGGTTACTGCCATTGAAGAGGAACGCGCGATCCACTTTACCGTTATCGAAAGTAGCACCGCCTTGCAGCGTGCCGTTATGCATCCCCTGAATATCGGTGGCAGTGTTATCACCCGGCCACCAGTCGATCAGACCGGAAGGCGGAGCGATGCACGTCGGCTTGCATTTACCCTGGCTTCCCGCGTCGTAGATGAATTGAATCTCATCGGCGGTGAGCGCCCGATTGAAGATTTCGACTTCGTCGACAGTGCCGAAGAAATTTCCGCCGCCGGAACCGAAAAATCCGATGTAGGCATTGCTCGTGAACGTGAAACCGGGATCATAAGACGCATCAGCCGCGGCGGCGACGTCATCCACGTAGAACGTCACGGTCGAGCCCGTTTTTGTAACCGCGACATGGTGGAAGTTCGTGTCCGTAACCTTCGCGCCTGTCGAGCTCGTTCCGCTAACGCTTACTTTCGTTAAGAGCAGGGTCCCATCGGGGTAAAGTCCAAAGCCATAACCGTTGTTGCCGTAGGAAAAGATCGCTGCGAGCTGCGAGGGCCCTGCTGGATTATTTGAAACGACCGTATTGCTGCTTCGCTTTATCCACGCGTCGATGGTGAAGTCCTGCAATTGAAGATCCGCTGGATTGCCGATCAAGACGTCTTGATCGGTCCCGTTCAGTCCAAATCCCTGACCAACCTCCGCCGATGGAAACGTCACCGACCCCTGCAACGTCCCGCTGTTGTCGCCTTGGATGTCTTTGGCGTTCCCATCTCCTGGCCACCAGCCAACCATGTTTGCCGGCGGCGGCGTGCATGAGTGGCATTTACCGGTGCAGCCCGCGTTGTAGATTCTTTGAATCTCAGCCCCGCTAAGTGCGCGGTTGAAGACTTCTACTTCATCGATGAGACCGGGGAAATACCGACCTGCGCCATCGCTTGCTTCACTTCCGATATTAACCTGCGCATCAGTCGCCCAGATATTCGTGTTGGGGGTGCCGGTAAAAGAAGTCGCGACGGTTCCATTTAGATACACGGTGAAGGTACCCGAAGCGGCATCGTAAGTCATCGCTAAGTGACTCCAGGTATTCAGCGGAACGCTTCCACCTTGAATCGCCGGCTCGCTTCCACTGGCTAACAGCAAGTCAGCGAACACGGTGAGCGTTCCGCCGTTATTATTAAGCCAGAGCGCGTAGGAGTCAGCGGTTGAATCAAGGTTGAAATCTTGCGCCCATTTCGTTAACACTCCGACGAGACCACTCGGCATACTCGTCGGATTGACCCAGGCATCGATTGTGACTCCAGTAGTCATTTTCAAACTAGCCGGATCACCGACAAAAACGTCCTGGTTGGATCCATTGAAACTGAACGCCTGCCCAACTTTTCCAGATGCAAAGCCCGCGCCGTTTTCCAAGGTACCGTTGTTGTGACTTACAATGTCGTCAGTATTGCCTTCAGCCGGCCACCAACTGATCATACCGGACGGCGGCGCTGCGCAGGGCGGCGCAGCGGGACCTGGTCCGGAAAAAGTAACCGTAATCGTCTGACTCGGACCGCCGCAGGTGGCAGTATTAACCCCGCCCCAATTTACATTAAACGCACCGATATCCGGACGCACGACATAGCCTGGGTTCTCGCATGAGCACGTAGCCGGATCGCCGGCATTATTGGCGGCAAGTGTTATACCATCACCACATCCTCCTACGGCCCACTCGACGCTACCTACCAGCCAGGGACCGCCCGAGCCATTTTGCAAGGCCGCGGCAATTTGCGGAACAATCGTCGCATCAGTTAGAGTCCGCCCCACTGAATCGTTTGTCCCGCTAATCGTGACTGTGTCGTATCCAGCAGGGGTCAGGCTCCTGATAAAATCTCTCCATTGTTGCACGACTTCCGCCGGAGCGCTTTGGTGCGCGGTAAACGACGCGGTGAAAATCGTGCTCGCCGGACACTGCTGCACCGGAGCGTTCACAGCGACCACTGTGGAATTCGACTGAACAGGCGTTCGCGCGAAGAGCGCGCTGAAAATCAGGAACGCCAAAAGAATGACAACACCAGCGACGCGCGAATTACTTGCACCAGATTGTCTGACACGTTCGAGGAGAAGTTTCATTTGCGGCGTCCGTTTCCGGACGAGCCGGCAAATTGGTTTGTCACCTTTGCCGCCGAGATCGTCAATCTAATTGCGTAATCGCACCCTAAAAGTTGTGTAGGGTAATGGCCGACATCGTTTGCCGTGAACCGCGCCTATTTATAAATCGCGTCCACCAGTCGGAGCGATTTCTCGTTAGGCAAAACCGATTGCTCCATCTGATTCATTACATAAGCGAAACTGATTTTGTTTTCGGGATCGGCGAAAGCGTGACTGCCACCGGCGCCGGGATGTCCGAACGGTCCGAGCCGGACTGGCAGTTGTGTCGATCTTCCGAAAATTTTTCGCGGCGATTTTTTGGAATCTTTCATAAACCCAGCCGAGAACGCGGTTGGAATTTGAAAGACGCGATCAATTCCGTCGCTCAATGTCGTTGTCATCCAGCCCAGCGTTCGTTCCGAGAAAAATTGCCGAGTATTGGGTTCCGTAAGTCGCCCATCCGGCTCGGACCCGGCGTTTGCCAGCATCGCGTAGAATTTAGCGAGCGAGCTCGCGCTGCCGATTCCGTCGAAGGAAACGATCGGTTGGGCCCGGATCTCCGGCTTGTTCATTTCGCTGACGGCTTGGAGCCCGGCCGGTGAAGTAAAGACTTTGTTCGGAAACGTCCCCTTCGTTGCTACTTCAAGATAAAAGTCCGAGCCGGACTGGCGGTTTTTCGGCCCATGTGGTTTACCAACTTTACCAACTCGGGCGGCATACATGGTCGCGACGCGCGCGTTTTCTTTTTCCGGTAAACCGATCCAAAGATCGAGGCTGAGCGGGTCGGCAAAAGTTCTTCGCCAATATTCACCCAATCTTGTTCCGGAAATTCGCTTAACGAGTTCATCGAGCAGAAAGCCGAACGTGCGGGCGTGATAACCGTGCGCGGTTCCCGGCGGCCAGTTCGGTGCTTGTTTTTCGAGCGCGTTGATGACCGCTGCGTAATCGAGCACGTCTACTTTTTGATCAAGCACAGCCAAGCCTGCTTGATGCGAGAGCAACTGCGCGAGCGTGATCTGTTCCTTTCCAGCCTGCGCAAACTCGGGCCAGAATTCCCCTACCCTTTGTTCGATGTCGATCTTGCGTTCCTGCAAGACGTGTAAAAGACAGGCGCTCCCGAGTCCTTTTGTAGCCGACCAAATCAGAACAAGTGTGTCTTTCGTCCAAGGTTGTTCGCGTCGCGCATCCCGAAATCCGGCGTGAAGCTCGAGCAACTCCTTTCCGTTTTGCCAAACCGAAATCGCAGCACCGAGCTCGCCGAACTTCTCGAAATTTTCTTGAAACAGCGGCGTAAGACGCTCGCGAAGTTCGTCTGTATTGAGCTGCATTCAGCAACCCTGTAGTGGCAAGCGTACCGCCTGCAATAATTTAAAGCAGCCGAGACAATGCCAGTCCGGCTCGGACCTGCCGCCACAGAAGAAGAGACTTTAGATCAATTCCCGGACCGCTTCCAGATCAGGATCCTTCTTCGCGATCTCGCGAAATGACGGATCCATTTTGAAACTGGTGAGCAAGTGCACCTGAGCCGATTTTGGGTTGCCAAGAAGCGCGTCATAGCAGCCCATGTTGTAGTAGTAAATTGGCTCGCGCAGGAGTGCGACCGGTCCTTTGAGGAGAAGCTTCTTCGCTTGGAGAGTTTTACCAAGCTCGTGCAAACAGAACCCCGCATGAAGATATCCCGCGCTGCAGTGCGGCGCGACCTGGCAAAGCTTGCGGCTGACCGTCAAAGCGCGCGCCCATTTTTTCTCTCGCATCAGGTGATGGAGGCGCAATTGCAGGACCTCCGGACGGATTTGCGATGGTGTGTCGATCGCGTTTAGCTCGGCGATTGACTCGCGGTTCATGCCGAGTTCGGCATATCCGGCCGCCGCCCGCAATCGCCATTCGAAGTCCACACATGCCCTTAAGCAAAGAGCTTGCCAAGGGCGTGGTAGCCACCGCCCTGTGGGCGGTTTTGGACGGCGCACAGCGCCGTGGCTACAATAGCAATTCTTCCAACTCGCGAAGCCGGCGTTGGAACAACTGCAACGTGCTTTCGATCGGCTTTGAAGATGTCATGTCCACGCCCGCTGCCTTTAATGTTTCGAGCGGGAATTTCGAGCCGCCCGATTTCAGGAACCCAAGATAAGCGTCAATCGCGCCTGCATCGCCTCGCAAAACTCTTTCTGAAAGCGCCACCGCTGCGGAAATCCCGGTGGCGTATTTGTAAACGTAAAACGCCCCGTAAAAATGTGGAATGCGCAGACATTCCAAATCCAGTTGAGGATCGAGCACGAAATTTTCCGCGAAATAACTGGCGAGCAATTTGTGATACTCAGATTTGAAAGTGTCCAGGGTCAGCGCGTCCCCGCTTTCCTCAATCTCGTGAATGACCTTCTCGAATTCGGCGAACATCGTCTGCCGGAACAGAGTTCCGCGAATGTCGTCGATCTGTCGATTAATGATGTAGGCGCGCATTTTTGGATCGCGCGTTTGCTCCAGCAGATGATGGGTGAGCAACTCTTCATTGAAGGTCGACGCCACTTCGGCCAGGAAAATCGGGTAATCGTAATCCTGGTACTTCTGCGACTTTTGCGAGAACCAGGTGTGCATCGAATGTCCAGCTTCGTGCGCGAGCGTGTAAACGTCGGCGAACACGTCATCTTTGTAATTCATCAAAATGAAAGGCGGCGCGCCGTAACTTCCGGATGAAAACGCGCCGCTGCGTTTGCCTTTCGTTTCATAACGATCGCACCAGCGGCCGCGCAAACCCCTCTCTAGGACATCGACATATTCCTGTCCGAGCGGCCGCAATGCTGTGACCACATGCTCGACCGCTTGATCGAACGAAATGTGCGTTTCAATCTCCGCCACCATCGGCACGTAAGTGTCGTAGTGATGAAGCTCCTTCAGGCCGAGCACGCGCCGTCGTAATTCGAAATAACGAAAGAGTGGCGCCAAATTTGCGCGCACCGATTTGATCAACCCTTCGTAGACCGCCGAAGGTACATTGTCAGGAAACGAGGCGGCTTCGAGTGACGAAGAATAGTTTCGGGCCCGCGCGCGAAACACATCAGCTTTGACCGAATACGCGAGCGAACTGGCGAGGGTGTATTGATGATCTTGGAACTCGACGTAGAACTGCTCAAAAGCGCGTTTGCGTAAAGCGGGATCGCGTTTCACCAAAAATGAACTGAACGAACTTTGGGTGAGCGGTTTTTCGCCGCCGCTGTCATCGACCAGCACACCAAACTTCATGTCGACATCTGTCAGCTGCGAAAATGTGTCGTCGTAACCGCTGAGCGCGGCAGCACCTAGAGCGAGAATGCGTTCCTCCGGCTCAGAGAGTACATGTGGCTTCAGCCGGCGAATTTTGTGCAACTTGATCCGCCAATCGGCCAGCGCTGGGTCGGCCAAAAACTTCGCGAAAGTCTGATCATCGATCGCTTGAATTTCCGGAACGACGAACGCAAAAGCCTCGCCGATTTTGGTCAGCAAGTTTTGGATCTGGCCGACACGCGAAAGGTATTCAGTGTTGGCGCTATCCTCGGCCAGTTGAAGCGACGCGAAGTGATAAAGCCGTTCGAGTTTGAGATCGAGCTCCTTCTCGAATTCCAAACATTCAGCCAGATTTTTGGCGGATTGGCCGACCGTTCCCTTCCACTCTTTGATCCGCGGATAGATTTGCTGCACCAACTTAAAATCTTCCTGCCATCTGCCGACATCGGCGAAGAGATGCGCCAGATCCCACTTATCGGATTCGGGAACCTCAGCGCGCGTCGGGACGTTCACGTGAGATTCTCGCACAAAGTCAACAAAGGACACAAAGGAACGCTAGAATTTTAGCGTCGCGACCTTTGTGCGAGCTCTTGGATCGACGGATGGCGCGCGATTTTGCGCATGGCTTTAGCCAACAATTGTTTCCCGGGTGGAATTTTGTGCCAGGGCGAAGCGCCAGAAGGATGCGGGAGCGGGACCAGATCGAAGATCCGCTCGGCGCGCTGCGCGCGAAATTTGCGACCGATCACTTGATCCAATTTCGTGCACTCGATGAATTGCGCGATCGCCAATCGCCCGACAGCAATAATCAGACGCGGTTTCAGGATTTTGATTTCCTCGTTCATCCAGGACGAGCAATTTCGAATTTCGTCCGGCGCCGGCACCCGATCGGTCCCGCCCGGAGATTTTCCAGGAAAACAGCGACACACAGCGGCGAAATAAATTGTGGATCTAACGGCGGCTTCGTTCATCCCGCAGAATTGTTCGAACCAGCGGAAAAGTGTTTGCCCAGCCGTGTGCGCGAATGGGCGTTTCAAAGTGGGCTCGCGAGGACCGGGCGCCTGTCCGATCAACATCACGCCGCTAACGACCGCGCCGCCGGAGACCGCGATCGATTTCATTCGCGGGCAACGCCGGCAGCGAACCAGCCGCGCGACATGTCGATCTAAAACGAGCTGTTTCGTCAACGCCGGCATCAGCGTCGAAAAATCGAGAAGAGCAGACTCAGCACGATGCTGACGATGATGCAGGTAACGATTGGAAAATAAAAAGCGGAGTGTTCGCGCTCAATCCGGATATCGCCCGGCAGGTGTCCGAGCCATTTGGGAGCAAACCCGCTCCACAAGATCGCACCGAGCACAACGGCGGCCGCGCCGATCATGACGAGGAATTTTCCGAGGTCGCGCATTACCGGGCAAGGTTGCGCGAATTGATCGGCGGCACAAGGTTGAGGCTCAATGGCAGTGCAGTTCAGAGATTATTACGAAACGCTCGGTGTTTCCAAAACCGCAACGGAGGACGAGATCCGGAGCGCGTTTCGGAAATTGGCGCGCAAATATCATCCGGACGTCGCCAAGGACAAGAAAGTCGCCGAGGAGAAGTTTAAGCAGATCAACGAGGCCTATGAAGTCCTGAGCGATCCGGAGAAGCGCAAGAAATACGATCAGCTGGGTGCGAATTGGAACCAGCCCGGCGGCTTTCAACCGCCGCCGCAGTGGAGCGGTCAACCTGGCGACGGGTCTTATCAATGGGGCGGAGATGGTGGCGGGGGAGTTGAGTTCGAGTTCGGCGGCACCGGGTTCAGCGATTTCTTCGAAGCGTTTTTCGGCGGTGGCCGCGGCCGCTCAGCTTTCGGCGGATTCGGCGGACGGGAAGCAACCGCAGCGCGCGGAGCAGATGTCGAAGCCGACATTTTGGTCACGCTTGAAGAAGCGCTCCGCGGATCGACACGCACGGTCTCGCTACGCCGCGCCGGCTCGAACAAGGTCGAAAGCTATCAGGTGAAAATTCCGCGCGGCGTTCACGAAGGACAGCGCATTCGCCTCGCGGGTCAGGGCGAAGCCGGTGCCCGCGGCGGAAAAAGCGGCGACCTTTTCTTGCGGGTGCGCCTCGCGAAACATCCAGATTTTTCCGTGGAGGGCAGCGATCTCATTCACGAAGTAAAGATTGCGCCATCGCAAGCAGCGTTGGGGACAGAGCTGAAAGTGCCGACCCTCGAAGGAAATGTTCGCCTGAAAATTCCGCCCGGGACGCAGGGCGGTCAGCGATTCCGATTGCGCGAACAAGGCTTGCCGGGTATCTCCGGGAAACGCGGCAACCTCTATGTCGTCGTGCAGATAAATATTCCAAAAAAATTATCGGAACGCGAACGCGAGATCTGGAGCCAACTCGCGAAACTGCACGGGAGCTGATTCTTGTCATTTCGACCGTGGTGGAGGAATCTCCAGATATTTCTAAGCTGGCTTCCATTGGGCCGGAAATAGTAAGAGATGTCTCGACTTTGCTAGACAGGACAAGCCCATGAAAATTTCACTCGGGAGCGATCACGCCGGTTTTCGTTATAAAGAGAAGGTTAAAGAACTTCTCGTCTCGCTTGGTCACGAGGTGAAGGATTGCGGCACTTTCAGCGAGGATCCGGTCGATTACCCAGTCTTCATACGGCCGGCGGCGGAAGCGGTCGCGCGCGGCGAATGCGAGCGCGGCATTGTTTTCGGTGGATCGGGCAACGGCGAAGCGATGACTGCGAACAAAGTGCACCTGATACGTTGCGCGCTTTGCTGGAACGAGGAAACCGCGCGATTGTCGCGCCAGCACAATGATGCCAACGTCCTCTCCATCGGTCAGCGGATGATCCCCGAAGATCTGGCGCTGAAAATTGTGCAGATCTGGCTGGATACGCCGTTCGAAGGCGGCCGCCACGCGCAACGGGTCGCGCAGTTGAACGCGATGTAAGTCCGGGCCGGACTAGCATTTCTTAGACAAGGCGGTCCAAGCAGACCGCAACCAAAAAAACAGCGCTGACAAAGGCATTGCTCTGGAAAAACGCGCGATTAATGCCGGCGACGTCGAGTGATCGTGCGCTGCGATGTTCATAAGCAAGCGCGGCGACAACGACCGGCATTGCGCTGAAATAGATGGTTCCAAGATTCGCAGCGAAACCGAAACCTATTAACATCGCGAGCATGAGCACGTGCAGTAGCTGGGCGAGGCGGAGAGTGCGCGCGATCCCCATTGCTACGACCAACGAGCGAAGCCCTTCGCGCCGGTCAAATTCAAAATCCTGCGTCGCATAAATCAGATCGAAGCCAGCGACCCAGAAAATGACACCGATCGCCAAGATAAACGGCGCAAGCTCAACATCTCCTCGCTGAGCGATCCAGGCGCCGATCGGAGAGATAGCTAGCGCCAACCCAAGAAAAAAATGGGTCGCAGTAGTGAAACGTTTCGTCAGCGAATAAAAGAAAACGATCGCGAGTGTGAGCGGGGAGAGCACAAACGTGAGCCGATTGATGGCGGCGCCGGCGGTCAGAAACAACCCCGAACTGACGACGAGCAATGCGGCAATGGCCGGTTTCGATAGAAGTAGATGTCTCGAAGCAGTCCGCGGATTGCGTTGATCCAGCGACCAATCGACGAATCGATTGAAAAGCATCGCCGCGGTGCGCGCAGAAACCATGCAGACGAGAACAAGGAGCAGCGTTCGGCCTGAGGGGAGGCCATTCGCCGCCACAACGAGCGCGCCAAGAGCAAATGGCAAGGCAAAGATCGTGTGCGAAAAACGAATCAGTCGCAGAAAACGGCTGAATGCATTGCTCGACCGCGTTTCGTCCTGAAGATGTCGATCTTCGAAATTCACACGGCCGACCTAGGAATCAGTTTCCAGGAAGCGCCGCAAATGGGCATTGGCGCCAGAAAGAATCGGCGTGCCGTGGGCGAAAAGGATGCGCTCTACTGGACGAGTCAGACGTTCCCATAACGATTGCCGAAGTTGTCTTTCGTTCAGACAATATTTCCTGGGAAGAACTGCGAAGCCGGCAGGCTCGAAGTTAATCAAAGCGTCACCGACAATGAGCGTTCCACCCTTTAATGGATCGTAGAGCGCGATCTCGCCATCCACGGCCCCCTCGATCGCGATGACCTCCAGTTCAGGGCAGATTTTTCTGCCGCCAGCGATCTCCACAAACTGGGCCGGCTTCTTGTCTCGAAAACTGGCAGACTGCGCCAAAATCGGCACAGAGAGCTCCCTCGAATAGTAGGCGGAGGCTCGCGCATGGTTGGCGTTCGTGACAATGATCCCAGCCGGGGGAGCTTTTCGGCAAAGGCGATCAAGCTGAGAAGCTTCCAGCAAGATTGGATCGACCAGGTAGATTTTTCCGGCAGCCAGGATGGCACTGGAGCAGAGTTCAGCTTTGATTTTGGGGTCGTAGTACTGCCAGAAAAAGAGGCCGGGGAAAGGCTGATCCAAGTCGCAAGCGACAGGCATGACGGGGGTTAGTTTGGGGGGATTTCCGGGGAAGGCAAGGCGGTGGCACTATAGGTGCTTTAGTGATTATAGAAATTATAACATGATCACCTTTGCCTACCAAGCTCGAGACGCCTCCGGCCGCATCGTCTCTGGCATCCAAGACGCCCTTAACGAAGACAACGCCGTCACCAGTCTGATGAGCCGCGGCCTGATGGTGTTGTCGCTCCAAAAGAAATCTGTCGCCAGCCGCTCCCGCAAGAAAACTTGGTCGGTCAAAGAAACCGATCTGGTCCTTTTTACGCGCCAGCTCGCGACTATGATCGAGGCCGGCATTTCGCTGGTCCAAGGATTGACTGCGCTTTACGACCAGTGCGATCCCAAACGCCAGCGCAGTCTGCGCCATGTCGTCAGCGACGTAACTACGCGCGTGCAAGGCGGAGAAACATTTCACGAATCGATCGCGAAACATCCGCGGGTTTTCAATCGACTCTTCGTCAGTATGGTGAAGGCCGGCGAAAGTGGCGGTTTGCTTGCCGAGATTTTGGAGCGCCTCGCCGGATTTCTCGAAGCCAGCGCCCGTTTGCGCAAGAAGGTAAAATCGGCAATGACCTACCCGGTCATCGTGATTTGCATCGCGTTCGCGATTACTACATTCTTGATCGTCCGGGTGGTACCCATCTTCGGCGAGATCTTCAAGGATTTCGGCGCAAAGCTGCCCGCGCCGACCCAGTTCCTGATCGACGTGAGTGATTTTGTCCGGGCTGAATGGTATTTTCTAGTGCTCGGAATTGGAGGGACGATTTTTGCAATCCGGACCTTTCTCCGTTCCAAACGCGGCAAGCAATTCTCCGACCGCTGGAAATTGAAGTTGCCCGTGTTCGGCCCGCTCGTGCACAAGATTTGCATGTCGCGCTTCGCGCGCACCTTTGCTCAGCTCATCCGCAGCGGCGTACCAATTTTGGAAGTGCTGGAGATTGTCGGTGGGACCTCCGGTAATCACGTAGTGGAACAGAGCATTAAGAGCGTGGCTGGAGATGTCGAGAAAGGCGACAACCTGTCCGTCGCGATGTCAAAGGAATCGATTTTCCCTCCCATGCTTCTCCGAATGCTCTCCGCGGGTGAAGCCACCGGCAAGATCGACAACATGCTCGAGAAAATGGCCGATTTCTGGGACGAAGAAATCGAAGCGATGCTCGACGCCCTCACCTCGTTGATCGAACCGATGCTGATCGTTTTCCTGGGTGTGATCGTCGGCGGAATCGTGATCGCGATGTTTCTGCCCATCTTCAAACTCAACGAAGTGGTCTCGCAAAACTCACAAGGACATTGATTTCCCAAGACAAGAGCTAGGAGAAGCTCGTAGGCAGGGAGGGGGCGGATCGAAAGGTCCGTCCCTTTTCTATTTTTTAATCTTCCTCTACCTCTGCTCTCTTCTTCTTACTCCAGAAGGCAGATGAAGATTAAGCGGTAGAGGAACGGGAAAGCCGCGACCTCAGTCGCGTGCTTTATGGATGATCGACAAATACCGGCGCCGCCGAAATGTCTTTCGCGTCGAAAGAAAGTCCGTGCGCAGGGCGCCGGAGCAATTTCAAAACATCGGCCACGTTTTGCGCGGTGGTAGTAGAATAGAAACGCACCAAGCCCACCGTCGTGCGCGAGCCGAACACGGTGATCATGATCGTTTCATCATCGACCGAATTCATGAACATGTGACTGCCGTTACCCTGATGATAGAGAGCATTAAATTCCACCTCGCCGATGCGCCGCGCGAGCTCGCGTGTGGCGGCAAATGATCCGGCCGCCAGCGCCGCAATCACGGTCACGTCCATCACGTCCATGTCACCGCACTGCGAGATTACGTTGCCGCCGCGATCAATGACTACGGTCAGATCGGATTCGGTTTTCTTTAAGAAATCACCGAGGACCCCATCGAGCATGGCTACATCTTCGATTGTTAGAACCGGAATTGCGTTCATGCGGAGAGCTTTTGCTTTTGGGCTGCGGTCGGTTCAACTGGGATCGCCACTGGCAGGGGCGCACCTTGCGGGGCCTCGCTCTGCTTGCTGAATTTGTGGAGAAGAATCTGGGAGACTGCGTTCAGCGCCGCGAACACGTTTTGCCCACTGCTCGAAATCACTTCGAAACTTTGCAACCGTTTCTTCCGGTTGTTCAAAACGTATTCCATGTAGTTGACCGGTGCGATGTTCGGCAGGTCGCGCTTGTTGTACTCCAGCACACATGGGATTTCGTCGATCGCCATGTTTTGGAGTGCGAGGTTGTCGCTGAGATTTTTGTAACTCTCGACGTTTTCCTCCATTTTTTCCCACTGCGAATCGGCCACAAAAACAATTCCGTCCACGCTCCGCAACACGAGTTGCCGGGTCGCATTGTAAATGACCTGGCCAGGAACAGTATAGAGTTGAAACTTAGTCACGAATCCCTTGATCACGACCGCATTCAGCGGGAGAAAATCGAAAAAGAGCGTGCGCTCGGTCGCAGTCGCAAGCGAGACCAGGTCGCCGCGGTTCAGCGGATTAATTCGCTGATGAATATAATTGAGGTTCGTCGTCTTGCCGCACAATGCCGGACCGTAGTAAACAATTTTGAACTGAATCTCGCGGCTCGCGTAATTAATGATCGACATGCGGCTTCTCCGTTTGCGCGTAAGTGCGCGAAAGTTTCTGCACCAGTTCGGCAACTTGCTTCCGAGTTTCCGGAGGGAGTGAGCCCTCAGCATGCAATGCCGTCAGGCAAATGTTTCCTTGCGCGAAAAAGCTTACTGCCGAGCCGCTCGTATAGAGCGTTACCGCCACGAGTGAGCCGAGCTTCGTCTCGCGGACGTGTTGAGCAACTCGATCCAACAGTCCGGGCGCCATCGCGCACAATCCTTCCGCTGCGATTTCCTCGGGTAGTTCTCCAGCCAAACTCAAACCATCCGAAAATGTGATTGCGCACGCTTTCACGCCCCGAAGTCCGGATGCTTGAGCGACGATTTCCTTCGGGTCTATCTTTTTCTCGACGCCGGGTGCGATGTCGATCTTCGCCTCGGCGACTGATTGCTCCGTCGCTTTGTCGACAATTTTCTCGGTCGGCGCCTTCTCGGCCGCGAGACGTTGCGCGTCCTCTTTTGCTTTGATCGAGAACGGCGTCTCGAAATCGGTGTCGAGCGCGAAGTCTTCTTGATCGTCGCGAAGTTTCAAAATCGTCGCCGACAGATTCTTCAGCACTTCCTCGAGCGGCAACGCGACCGGCATCTTGGCCTCGTCGATCTGAAACAAATCGCGATGTTTTTCCGGCAATGCCGCTTGGAAAACCTCAGGCGCAATCGATATCCGTCCACTGGCCAATTGTGTCTCAATCAATGCGAGCGGCAGCTCCAGCCGGTCCTCATCCGAAACAGTCCCGACATCGCCATTCAATTGAAAGGCGGGCAGATTTTGGAGCACGACTTTCAGCGAAAGCGTAATCGGCGTTTCGTCCTTCTCCGGTGCAGAAATTGTCCCGGGCTTCGGAGCTGACGGTTGCGGGAGCGTTTTCGTCAGCGCCGCTTTTGGTTTTTCGACCGGCGGTTGAAACGCAATCTTCGGCAACTCAGGCGTAAACGGTAAGGGAGTTGGAACGGGCGGCCCGCTAGAGGCTGGAACTCTCTCGGATGCGGACGCACCCGTTCCATTCGGCGAAACTTCAAAAGGGATTCTCCTAGGGGCCGGCAGCTCGCTCTTCGGTTTGAGCTCCGGCGAATAAAGTGAAACGACCGGATGATCCGACGACGTCGATTTTGTCGTTTCTTGCACAATCGCGTCCGGTTCGGCGGCGGCGATTGATTCCGCAGTCGCCGTCTTCATCGGTATCGACGGAAGCGGTGAAGTCTCGATCGGCTCGATTTTGGTTCCGAAACGCTCCGAATCCTGGATCGTCGCCTTCAGAATCGGCGTATCGAGTTGCGGCACCGCCGGATCGCGCAGCTGATCGCTGCGGACATTCGCGCTCTTGAATTGCTCGAGCACTTTTTCATACGGCAGCGAAACGCGCGTGTCGTCGTCCGGTCGGACGCCGCGCACAAAAATTTCCGGCACCTGTTGATAAAGACTGGGCAGCGAAATGGTCGGGTTCTTGTCCGGCATTCCTTTTTCGATCTCGGATGCCTTCAACGAAACCCGAGCGGACGCGTCCAGGATTTCGACCGGCTTGATATAACCTGTCGGGACGCGATCAATGAAATCTGCGATCCGCAATGAGATGGCGCGCTCCAGTTTCGGCTCGAGGGCTCGCGCGAGCGCCAGGGGAAGATGGCTGGAGCGCGCTTTTTTTGGTGAAGCCGTTATTCTGCGAGCGCCGAGTTCAAGCGGAGGCGTGCCGGTCCGCGCTGGGGTTGCGCCCGCCGCGCTCCGAAATGGATCCGGCGGTGAAAACGAACGCGTCGCGTGCGGCAAAACCGTTTTGCTCAGCCGTTCGCTGGCTGGTTTTTTTACCACCCGCGTCGGTGCCGCGGGCGCGGCTGGTTCGGTCGTCACGGGTGCGAAGCGTGCGGTGAATTTCTTGAAGAGCTCGAGAAAAGGAATTGTCACGGTATTAACGGTCCTCCGCCGTTACTCGCCAGACTTCTTCGAGCGTGGTTATGCCCTCTAGCGATTTCTCAATTCCGACCATGCGCAAGGTTTTCATTCCTTCGGTGACCGCCTGATTTTTGATCACCGCAGCTGAGGCACGTTTGATGATCAAACGCCGAATCGCTTCGCTCACCGGCAGCGCTTCGATTAATGCCGCCCGACCGAGATAGCCGCGCCCCTTGCAACGGTCGCAACCGGTTCCGTGGTAAAAAACTGTGCTTTTGTTTTCCCCCAGCCCGAGCTTCTCGATCAATTCCGGTTCCGGAACGAATTCTTCCTTACAATTCGTGCAGATCCGCCGAACCAGTCGTTGCGCGCACGCCATCAGGATTGAGCTGGAAATTAGAAACGGCTCGATCCCCATGTCGTCCAGACGAGTAACGGCACCGGCGGCGTCGTTCGTATGTAGCGTGCTCAAGACCTGGTGACCGGTCAGCGCCGCTTTGACCGCGATGTCGGCGGTTTCGTTGTCGCGAATTTCGCCGACCATCACGATGTCGGGGTCCTGACGGAGGATCGAACGCAGAGCGGACGAGAAATCGAGACCGATATCGCTGCGCACCGCGACCTGATTGATTCCGGCCAGCTCGTACTCGATCGGGTCTTCGACCGTCACGATGTTGTATTCGGGGCTGTTTAATTCCTGCAGCACCGAGTAGAGCGTGGTCGTTTTACCGGAACCGGTTGGACCAGTCACGAGAATCATTCCGTGCGGCGCGTCGATCGCCTTCTTGAATTTCGAGAGCGTGTCGGCGTCCATGCCCATCTGGTCGATGCTGCCGGTGAGCGAAGCCTTATCGAGAATACGAATGACGATCTTTTCGCCGTGCGCCGTGGGTAGAATCGAGATACGAAGATCGATTTCTTTGCCTAGCACGCGAATCCGGAACCGGCCGTCCTGCGGAATGCGTCGTTCGGCAATATTCAGTCCCGCCAAAATTTTGATGCGCGACGTGATCGCGAGCTGCAACGCTTTCGGCGGCGACTCAGCTGGAATCAATTCGCCGTCGATGCGGTAACGAAGCTTGAGCGTGTTGTGAAACGGCTCGATATGAATGTCTGACGCCTTTTCTTTTACCGCCTGGGCCAGGATCAAATTGACGATCTTAATGACCGGCGCGTCTTCGCTGTCGTGCGCCAGGCGGTCGAGGTCGATCTCTTCGCGCTTGTTCGCCTGCACTTCAACGGAATCCGCGGACTGCGCTGCTTCCTCCGCGACCTTCTTCATCACCTGACTCATGTTGCCGGCGCCATGCGCGCCGCTGAGCGCCTCCGCCACCGCGCGCTCGGTCGCGATCATCGGAACGATCTCGAGTTGAACACGTCGTTTCAGGTCGTCGACTGCGAGGACGTTCGTCGGGTCAGCCATCGCCACGAAAAGTTTCCCATCCAAACGCGCGATCGGCACGAGCCGGTTCGCCTTCGCCATCTCGCGCGGCACCAGTGACATCACTTCTTCCGGCACGCGCAACCGCGTTAGGTTCACCGGCGGCGTATTCAGGCAACGGCCCATGCTGAAGACCATGTCCTGCTCGGTGACAAACTGCCGGTCGGTCAGAATTTTTAGCAACCGGCCGCCTTCGGATTTTTGAATGCCGATGGCTTCCTCGAGTTGATTGGGAAGGAGAAGACCTTCCTCGATCAACACATCCGCGATCCGTTCGCCGAAAGATTTACTTCTCATGAACGGTTACGCCCGGGATTCGAGCCGGTAGATGGACTGCAAACTTTTTACAATGGCCGACGGTCGAGCCAGGTACCACGAAACTGTGTAATCGACCGATTGCTGGACTGCGTCGCGGCCGGCCGAATCAAACGGATTACAGCACGCCACCATGATTGTGCGGCTGACCAGATCGAACGGAACAAACAGCCGGCCGAGCGTCAGAACTTCGGGCAACATCGGCGCGATCTGCCGGTCGGTGTCGTAATATTCGAGCGGAACGTAGGCAAATTTTGTCCGGTCGATCAACGCCGAGAGCACAGCATCGACCTGCGCTGGATTATCTTTGCAAAGCTCTTCCAGCATCGACACCGCCATGGCCTGCCCATTCAAATCTTTGTTTGCCGCGCTCACTGACTCGAGCGCGGCGTTCACCTGCTCTTCACCGAAGAGCTGCTGCACGATCAGAAATTTCGCGAGATGATCGTCTCCGCGTTCGTGCAAATTCGTGATCCGCCCCAAACCTTTCCCGCGCGATGGATCGACATCGATCAACGCGCCTTCCACACTCGGTGAAATGAGCGAACCGTCGTTGCGCGTGAACGGACTGCTGACCAGACCGCTCGTCTGCCTCGATTTATCTTTATCGATGATCGCCTGGCCCGACGCCTGCAAACGCGACTCGATCTCGCCCAGCATCGCCAGAATTTCGGGCGCATTCGGCTCGCGGGTCAGAATCATTTCGCACTGCTGAAGAGCGGGCGTGTAGGAGCCGGCAGTGAAATACGCTTCCGCCAGTTTCCGCGAAGTCCGGAGCGCGTCATCGTGACGCCCGATCTTGGTGTAAGCCTCCCTTAAAATCTCGAGCGATTGATAATCCTCGGGCTGTGTTTGAGTGATCGCCTCAAACATCTCGATCGTTTGGAGAATCTGGCTATGCTCCTCCGCAGAAAGCGCGTGTTCCAGCACGTCAGACTCTAAAAGCTAGAAGCATGCCCCTACGCCTCGGGAACGGGCATTTTCCCTCTTAAATCTGCGAAATTCTCAATCCCGCTAAACCACTGGATTTGTGGCGCTTGAAGACTGCGGAGTAGGCGGATTATTCGGATTCCGGCTGCTCCCTTCGATCAAGCTGACTACTCGTCACACCTAACTGGTCACTCATCACCAAACATGGAATGAAGAAATCAGGAAATCAGGAAGGTTCAGGTGATCCATCTGCGAAATCTGCGGATCGATCCTGCGCATTTAGATCGCGTCGTCACTTGTCACTTCTCACTCGTTACTTGTCCCGATATAATTTTCTTCGTGTTCGTCCGCAATTGTTTCGCGATTCGCACTTTGCGATTCGCATTTCGCGAAGGTTTCACTCTTCTCGAATTGCTCATCGTCATCGCCATCATCGCGGTGTTGATGGTCCTTGTTGTTCCCGCCTTCACAAACCTTAGCGGGGGTAACGACATCACAACTAACGCCTACACAATCAAAGGAATTCTGGAGCAAGCACGAACGTACGCAAAAGCAAACAACACGTATTCGTGGGTCGGATTTTATGAAGAGGACAGTTCTAAAACATCCACGAGCCCGGCCACTTCGGGCAATGGAAGACTTGTAATGTCAATCGTTGCCTCAAAGGATGGAACGACAATTTATAAATCGGGCACGCCCGGGGCGATCGATCCAACGAAACTAATTCAGGTCGGAAGACTGATGAAGGTCGACAATAGTCATCTTCCTCTGCTCGACGTTGGGACTGGGACGGGTGACACATTTGATACGCGCCCAATCCCTGATTGGGACGTTTTCAACGGCTATAATGACGCCCGTTTCGGCGAGCTCAATGCCATAGCTCCGAACACTGCGCCCAACACAAATTCCCAGTTCCCTTTTCAATATCCAATCGGCAGCCCCGCTCCGACAGGGCAATACACATTTCAGAAGACACTTCAGTTCAGTCCGACCGGCGAGTGCAGGATTAATAGTACTTATAACGTTCGCCGCGTTGTTGAAATCGGCCTCGTGCAAACCCATGCTGGCGCCATACCAGTCCCCATCAGTGGTTCAGGAACCTCCGCGGTCGTCTTCAATGGTAACGTCGTCGCACTCCAAATCAGTGGATTTGCAAGCAACGTTAAGATTTACAGACGATAAAATGCAGACTCGCGCCGTTAGTGGATTCTCTCTGATCGAAGTAGCCCTTGCACTAGGAGTTGCTGCGATCTGTCTGGTTGCAATTTTCAGTTTGCTTCCGATCGGCCTACAAACAAGTCACCGGGCTATTGAGCAAACAGTTTCCGCCGACATCCTCTCCGAGCTTATCGCGGATTTACACGCGACGCCCGTGACGAGTCCTCGTGGTAACGCAGCGACTTCAATTCAACTTGGCATTCCTATTCCGGCTGCTGGGAGTACTGGAGCTACGACGCTTTTCTTTAACAGCGCTAGACAGTCCGCGACGTCTCAACAGTCGGATTCGCGTTACCGGGTCACGATAACATTTCTTCCCAACGGCGGCGGTGCGAAAAGGGCCACATTTGCGGATTTGAAAGTGACCTGGCCCGCAGCCGCCGCAATTACGAACGCCCAAGGATCTGCGGAAACTTTTGCTGCCTTCGATCGGAACTAAATCCATATGCGCAAGGCCGCACACGCTTTCACGATAGTTGAACTACTGGTGTCGATCACAATCCTAGTTGTTCTAGTTTTGCTGGTGAGCCGACTATTTACCAATACGGCAACCGTCGCCATGTCCGGGAACAGGCGAATGGACGCTGAGGCGCAGCTGCGTCCTTTATTTGATCGAATGGCCGTCGATTTTTCGCAGATGGTGACGCGAAGTGACTTTGATTTCTTTGGAAAAAACACTACGGCGCCAAACTCGATTGGTGGATCGATGACAGGAAATGATCAGATCGCGTTTTATAGCACAGTCGCCGGCTACTACCCATCAAGCACTCTCCAAAGCCCACTGTCACTTGTCAGCTACCGGATTAATTCGACCTCGGCTTCCGGACGTTTCAATAAACTCGAACGGCTCGCGAAGGGATTATTATGGAATGGCGCTTCGGCGACCAATGCGCCCATACTTCTCATGCCGCTAACGATCGGCGCTACGTGGCCAACTGCGACGAATGCCAATTCTGATCCTGACTACGAATTGATCGGTCCCAATGTTTTTCGATTCGAATATTACTATTTGCTGAAAAATGGGAGTCTTTCCGACACGCCGACTGGAATTCAGAACGTAGCCGCCATCGCAATTGCGATCGCAACCCTCGATCCACGGAGTCGAGTGCTTTTGTCCGACTCACAGGTGACCGCTCTGGCGGGACGCCTAGCCGACTTCACAACATCTATGAAGCCAGGTGACCTTCTAAGTCAGTGGCAAACGACCTTAGCTGGAGTGACCGACATGCCGCAGTCTGCCGTTTCCGGTGTACGCGTCTACGAGCGTTATTTCCACCTGTAGCGGAAACATGCTTTACTCATTACTGCATCCTTCAGCAAGAACACGAAAGAATGCAGTCGCCCTTTTAATCGTACTCGCGTTTCTCGTCCTTCTCGCGGGGATGATAGTCGCATACCTCTCACGCACGGCGATTGATCGGCAAATTGCTCATGGCAGTTTCAATGATGCGAAATCGGATCAGCTGGCACGGAGCGCCCTAGACTTAATTGTTGCCGACTTTAAGCAAGAAATTGCAACTGGAGGAACGCCGCCCACCAACGCTAACATAACACCACAACGAAGTCCGAGACCCGCTTCCGGTTCGACACCTGCAATTCCCAACATGATTCGACGCAGCGTGCGCTCTGATGCCATTACTGCTCCGGCGCCACCCAGCCGCGCCTCGACTGTAAACTCGATGGCAGATGTTTCGCTGAACGGTCGATCGGTATCTTTGATGCGCTGGAACAGCCATTACTTAATACCCAAGTCGAATACCAGTGACAGTACTTCCGATCCTATAACATCGGGATTCACGGGTCCCAATTATTGGGCACCTGACTGGGTTCTGGTAACACGAAACGGCCCAACTGTTTTCAGTAGTTGGAATTCCGCTTTATCTGATGCAACCGCTTCAAATACTAACTATGCTATCGGGAGATATGCTTACGCTGTGTATGACGAAGGCGGCTTGCTTGATGCCAACGTAGTTGGCCTGCCTTCGCCTAGTCCTTCGGCGACAGTGTTAGCTAGAAAAGGGAGCCCAGCGCTCGCCGATCTCACAGGGATGAAGATCACGGCGGGGGGATCTACTCCAAATCCGACGACAATTAGCAAAATTGTCGCCTGGCGGAACTTTGCGACACTTAAATCGTCCGGGACATTTCCCAACCTGTCACCGACACCTGATCCTTCGAATTTCCTCAATTATTTCTTGGATACGACTCGTGACTTCAGGTCGGGGGCTACAACAGTTTATAGCGACCGAACCGATCAGGTCTTCACCAGTCGAAAAGAACTCATCGAGCTTTTTCAAAGCAAACTCTCCGCGCCCGTTAACATGCTTCAGTTCCTGGGAACTTTTTCGCGCGAAAATAATTTACCCACTTGGACTGCAGGCTCGGCAGCCTTGAGCCAACGATTTGCTATTGGCAATTTGAACTTGGTCAAGCCCGGCGCTGCGAGTTCTGATATTCAGAAATACTTTGGCCTTACATGGAAACCCGGCACAGCCGGTACTGCTGGCCCCCCACCGGTGCGCGCACTTCCGGGCCATTGGCAATATGTCGGTTCAGTAGGAGGACCGATGAAGGATCGGATTCCAGCCTTCACGACAAACCCAGAGTTCTTCCAGCTTCTGAATTATGCTCTGAACGGTACGAACTCCGATGATGCAGGTCACATTTTCACTACGCTCTCAATCGGCGCAGCCATCATCGACCAATACGACGACGACACCTCGGCAGACCCAACGACTGGAACAACTACAACGATGATCGAATACAATGGGGGCTGGGCCTTCGGATTAGAGAATACAGACCCAGCGAGACCGAGTCCGTCGCCCATGCCTACCGTATCACCTTTTCCGCCGCCCAGCGGAATGTCACCTACTCCGCCGCCTGCCATTTCGGGTTATGTGATGCTTAACCGACCATTTCGTAATGTCGGTGAATTTGGATATGCATTCCGCACAGAACCGAATCCAACGCCGACTCCCCCTTCACCTACAACTCTGGATTTCTTCACTCCCGCTAGTCCAGATGCATCGATTCTCGACCTTTTCACATACAATACCGCACTCCTACGAGAAGGTACCGTAAATTTGAATGCACAGAATCCGGCCGTTATCGCAGCATTGTTGAAGGGTGCGGCAACAACCGTGGCTGGTCTCGATGCCTCTCCAACTCCCACAGCCACGGTCGGGCAAGCGGCCGCTAATAATGCAGCAGAAAGTCCGACGCCGGCGCCGAACGTTGGCATCGTTGCCTGTACAGCAAGTGGTTCAGAAGGGACGCTGATCAAATCTGCACTGGGCCGAAGAGAGATCACGCGGTTAGTTGCCGCTTCGGCAACAACTATCGGCACGACGGAGGAAACCAAGGAAACAGTCGCACGAGCCCTCGCAGAAGTTACTCAGACAAGGACTTGGGGCCTGATGATCGACGTTATCGCACAATCCGGGCGTTATCCGCCGACGGCGAGTACGCTCTCAGATTTCGTTGTCGAAGGAGAGAAGCGGTACTGGCTGCACGTCGCGATTGATCGGTTCACTGGAGACGTGATCGGTCAACAACTCGAAGAAGTTTTTGACTAGGATATTACGGCCCGCGTTTCGGAGTCGGTCGATCAAACGCTGAATGGTGGTTTGGATCCCCACATCCATGCGCCGGGCGGGATAGATGTCGATCTTCCGATTGATTGGGATCGCGGTTCTGGCGCGTTGCTGCGTGCTGTCGATGATTTGGCGACGCCGCTGACGCTGGCAGGCAGATAATCGCGGAACGGTGTTGCCCAGCCGAGGTAAATCAGCGCGCCAACAACGATGATTTCCGCGAGGAAACGCATTGGGGGTTGGTGATTTGTTAGCGGTTAGTTGGTATTAGTTGCTTGTTTAATGCTTCGCCGTTTTCGCGTCGATCGTGGCGGCGGTTCCTCCGTCGGCAGCCGACGCAACGACGACATCCATTCCAGTGGCGAGACCGCTCAATTGGGCGGGTCGTCCGTTGACGGTGATCCTTGTTGCTGGCGTAACTTTATATTCCTTGGAAGCGGGCGGCGAATGCACGCTCACGATGATCGAAGCAAGATGAACGGCGCTGATTTTATCGGTGATATCGGCCGCCCGGACCGGCGTGGTTTTTTTCGATTTTGACTTTGCCTCCGTCACCATTGGAATCGAGACGGCTGCGCCAATTAAAACGGCGGCACCAATCGAAAGAATCTTCACAGTGCCATTTCACCCTGGCGCCGCAGTTCTCGACAAGCAAAAATGTCGGATGAAGCCCGACTCGGACTGACGGCTGCCTTGTGTCCTCTCACCCGCAGGCGAGACCCCTGCCACCACAGAAAATCAGCTTGCGACGCCGCTGGTTTTCGATTTCAGCTGCTGAATGGCGTCCCGGAGCTCCGCAGCGCGTTCGTAGAGTTCTTTCGCAACCGCGGTTTCCATCTCGCTCTCCATGATCTCGAGTTTGGAACGCGGACGCTTGGCGCTTACTTCATTGAGCCATTCCTCGAGGAAATGAATCTCGGAACTTTTTGCGGCGAGCTCGGGAAAATTCGATTTCTGAAAGAATTCGGCGATCGCATCGCGTCCGCGGTGAATCTCGGCGATCGCTTCCGGAAATTTCCCCTGCCCGAGGAAAATGGAAGCCTTGGCGCGCGTGTTCATCATCAGCACGTAGGGACGAAATTGCTGGAGCGTCCAGGAAAGCTCGTCGCGCTCGGTATGCGCATCGACAAAGTCGAAGAGTTCAAGATTACGCTGGGTGTCGCGGACGACGCCGTGGAAATCGTTGATCTGAAACAAACTCAAATAGCGATGGTAATATTGAATGCCTTCCTGCTGAAGTTCGGCGCATTCTTCGGGAGTGAGCTCGTAGCTCTCGTTGCGTCCTTCCGCGCGCGCCGCGCGAAGTTGATGATAAGTCAGGAGCGATTCGCAACCGTGCGGCCGCATCCCATCGGGCCGACCGGCCAATTCCATTTGGAGAACGCCGAGATCGATCCGCAGCTGCAATTTTTGCCGGCCGTCCAATCCGAGGATCTTGCGCACCTTGATGGCGCGGTTCTCATGCGGCCAATCCTTCAGAATGCTGTTCAAATCCAAGCTCATCCTCAACAAATGATCGGACATTTGAGCTTCCATTGTCAATCGCCGCGCACGGACGCCCGGGCTGCCTGGGGCGAGGAGCTTGGAAGCACGGAGCTGGGAGATGGGAGCCGATGTTTGATGTTTGAGGTTTGATGTTTGATGTTCCGCGCGTGGAAAGCGCGATCGAGTCGTTCATCCGCTATCTGGCGGTCGAACGCGGGCTTTCCGATAATTACCAGCTTTCGACTCAGCGATCGCTGAACGACTTCGCGAGCTGGGGCGCACGCCAGCGTAAGATCGACAAAGTGCGAGCAGTCACGTTGCCGATGATCAGCGAATATCTCGCTGAAAAGAAGCGGACCGGGCTTTCGGCAGCGTCGATCAAATTGATCGTAGTTGCGCTCAAGATTTTCTTCCGATTCCTCGCTGGCAAAGGCGAGATCGAGCGGGATCCGACCGAAGCGCTCACTCTTCCGCGGATCGAGCGTTATTTGCCGGAGACGTTGAACGAATTGCAGGTCGAACAATTGCTGAACAGCATCAACACGAAGGCGCCGCTCGGCTTGCGCGACCGCGCAATGATCGAGCTGCTTTACGCGAGCGGGCTGCGCATTTCCGAACTGGCCAATGCGCGGCTGGAGAATTTTTCTCTGGAGGAAGGAACGATTCGCGTAATTGGCAAAGGAAACAAAACGAGGATCGTTCCGGTCGGGCACAAGGCGTGTGAGGCGCTCGCGTGTTATTTGTCGGCCGAAAGACCGAAACTGGTGAAGCGCCGAAGCGGGAGCGAAGTTTTCCTGTCCGAGCGCGGAACGAAATTAACGACCGCGCGGATCTGGCAGATCGTGAAAGAAAAGGCAAGAATGGCCGGCTTGGAAAAGAACATTTATCCGCATTTGCTCAGGCACAGCTTCGCCACCCATTTGCTGAGCAACGGCGCCGATCTGCGCATCATTCAGGAAATGCTTGGGCACGCCGACATTTCGACGACACAGGTTTACACGCACGTCGACCAACAGCGTCTGAAAGCTGTGCACCGACAATTCCATCCCCGGGCGTAACGCAAATCGAGTTGATAGTTGAGAGTTGATAGTTGATGGAAGGCGGCTCATGAAGCGTCTTGGTTTAATGGTGTTGATCGCGGCTCTCGCGGCCGTCGGTATTTTGTACGGGCTGCGCCGCGCCGAGCGCACCCCGCACGCAACGGTAACTGCGTTGTTGCCGCGAGGAACGATTGCGCTCGCGCACTTTCCGGATTTCAATCGCACGCGCGACGAGTGGCACGCTAGCGACCTTTACAAGCTCTATCAGGAGCCGGCAGTCCAGGATTTTCTGAACAAACCGCTCTCGAGAGTTCCGCAGCGCGCCACGGCCGCGGACACTGCGGCTGATATCGCGCGGCTCAGTCCGAAAGACGCGTTTATAGCGGTCACGTCGATTGAGAACAACAACCCGCATTTTGTCGGTGGTTTCCGATTTCGTGGAAGCCAATCAAATGCCGAAGAAATCGTTGGCAAATGGCGGTCGCAGATCGCGCGCGACCCTTCCGCACACGAAAGCGTCGATTACGAGCAACATAAGATCGACATCGTGGGCGTCGCGCCAAACCAGGTGGCGACGGTTTACGACGGTCAATGGTTCTTGGCTTCGAACGATCTGGCCGAATTGAAAGCGGTGCTCGACCGCGTCGACGGCCGCGATTCCAGCACGGCGGCTCCCTCCGGTGGCGGAAAGGGACAAACGACATTGGACGCTGACGACGTATTTCGCGGGGCGATGCAACATATGCCGGCAAGTTACGCGCTGCTGTTCTATCTCCAGCCAAAAGCGTTATCTGAAAAATTAACGGCCCTGCGCAATGCCATTGGCGTCTCCACCGATCAGAACGGGGTTGTCGATCAAATCCGCAGTGTTTGCGCGGCGACGAGATTCGATAAAGGCAAAATTCGCGACGTTTTGTTTGTTGGAATGCCAAGGGCACAATTGGAGCAAACGCTGACGCAATCGTCTCTCGCGCTCGGAACATCGGAGACATTCTTGTATCTCGCGACATTGCTTAATCCCGACAGACTTGCCAGAATAAACCAGGGAGGTCTGCCGGTTGGAGGCTGGTTGCAGAAAGTCTTCGACGCTGCTACGCGCGCCGGCGTGACGGTGGATGATTGGAAAACGGCGTTCGATCTGGAGCTAGGATCGCTTGCCGATTGGCCGCAGAATTCGCGCTGGCCGTCGATCATCAGCACTTTGCGGGTGAAAGATCCGGTCCGCGCAAACAAAATCGTAAATGCGTTGACCCATGCGATCGATGAAGACGTCCCCTGGACAAAAACTGAAAAGAATGGCGTCGCTTATTTTTACATGCAGTCGCCGGCGGCTTTGTTCGCGATCACACCGACAATTGCATTCTCGAACCAGGTCCTGATTGCGGGGCTCGATTCGGCTTCGGTTGAATCGGCAATCAATCGAAGCATGAAGTCGTCCGGTGGGCTGGCCAATTCATCCACTTACAAATCGGCCGTGCGCGCAGTGCCGCCACCGACAGACGCATTCGTTTATGTGGACACGGCGCTGCTTTACTCGCGACTGGACGCGGCCCTGCGTCCGATGCTACTCATGAGCGCGGCCTTCATGCCGGCGATCTCGGATTATGTCGATGTTGGCAAACTGCCGCCGCCAGAAATCGTAATCAAACACCTCAGCCCGATCGTTTCGTCCCAACGATATGACGCCGACGGCTACATGACCGAATCGACGGGTCCAGTGACATTAGATATCGGACTTGGTTTGCCGGCGGCGCTCTGGGTGATCAGTCGCCACTACGGCGATTAAACTCGAGAAAACGAACGATCTGAGTGGGCCATTTCGGCGCGATTTACCTAGCATAGTCTAAGTTAGCGGCGAGTGTCAGATTGTGCTGTTAGTTTGGCCAAAACGTGCTACTGTTGCCGACCTATGGCTATTCTCAAGAAAAACGCATTTTCTCGTCGAGTTCCTGATTTGGTGACCGAGGAACTGGTGGCGGTGCTCTCTCGTCGCGCCTCCTACGAGTTCAAGGAACTCTTTGATATTGTGCACGAGAATCTTCGCGCGCGAAACGCCGCGAGCGGAGGCGAGGAAATGCTCCGGCTGCGTGCCTACGAAAAGCTGCAGAACCTGGTCGCACGCGGCGCAGTGAAAAAGAATGGCAAGAAATACAAGGGCCTGCCCTCATCGCTGGCCAAGGCCATTGCCCCGCAGAACGGACACATTCCCGGTCCGAGACTGGCCGCGGTAAAGTAATCGCGACAGTTCCGCGCCAGCCTTTCGAGGCCGCGAATGATTCAAGAATATCTGCCGGTCCTCCTGCAGATCATTGTTGCAATTGGATTCGCCGCGTCGGCGCTGCTGATCAGCGTGCTGCTCGGGAAAACAGGGCGACGCACACCCGCGAAAGACACTGCCTACGAATGCGGGATGATTCCGCAAGGCGAGGGACAACCGCGCTTTAGCGTGAAGTTCTATCTCGTGGCGATGCTCTTCATCCTCTTCGACCTCGAGATCGTCTTCATGTATCCGTGGGCGGTCGTGTACAAAGAAGCGATCGCGCACAGCAGCTTGATCTTCTGGAGCATGCTCAGTTTCATTGCGATCCTGATGGTGGGCTATGTTTACGCGCTGAAAAAAGGCGCGCTCGATTTTCGAAAGTAGAAGCGATCGACTCCAAGATCGACATCGTATCTTCGCCGCGGCTTTGGCCGGTGGCGTTAGTGCTGAGCGTCCTGATTTGGATCATTGCAACCACGGGCGGTCAGGAAATCTTCGTCAAAGAAGTGCTCGGCGATGCGTTCGATTCGCAGGCCGAGCATTTTTTGCGCGGGAACATCGATGTCGACGCCGATGCGATCCGCTGGGAGACAATGATCGTCAACGGGAAGACCCGCATGTATTTCGGGCCATTCCCCGCGCTATTGCGGATTCCGCTAAATTTTGTTTATCCGGCTGGCCGGGGCGAGTGGTCGCGCATTTCCGGCTTTTTGGCCGGTGAGCTTGCGTTGTTTGCGTTTACCGGACTGATCTCGACCGCATTAAGTCGCTCTGCGCTTTGTGTGCGCGCGCGAAATTGGCTGGGCGGCGCGTGTTTGATCGGATTTGTTTTTGGGACGCCGCTGCTTTCTCTTCTCGGCAATCTTTCGATTTATAGCGAAGCGATAATTTGGGGGTTCGCGTGGTCGGTTGCTGCGCTCTTCTTTCTTTGGCGTTGTCGCAGCGCGGAAGGAATAGCATTCACTCTTTCGCTGGCCGGTTTTTCCGTCTGCGCCGCCTTGGCCTTGTTTTCACGGGCGACGTTTGGAGCCGCGCTCGTAATCATTGCGCCGCTCGTTGCCTTGCAAATCCCACGAGAGAAACGGCTGCTCAATTTCACCGTTCTTGGGGCGACACTCGGACTCGCGCTCGCCTCTTATCTGCTGCTCAATTACGCGAAGCTCGGTAACCTTACCGGAGCGAACTATGAATCCTACATCAATTCACCTCACCGGGAGTTCGCTCGTGAGCATGGGACTTTCAATTTGAGCCGTGTGCCATACAGCTTTGCAGACTACTTCAGTCTGGTTCCGCCATCGTTTCATTTGCATCCTCCGTTTGTCCGGGTCGATCGCCACCCTGTTGTGCACCCTGGCGTTTTCTCGCTCCCGGTCAGTGAAACCTTTATTTCCATTCCGTGGTGCTCGAGCTGGTTAGCTGTCACGGCGACAGTGGGAATAGCTTTCCTTTGTTGGCGAACTCGAACCGATTATTTTCAACGCTGGATTGCGGCAGCCTTTTTCGCGCAGGCGGTTTGTGTCCTGTCGTACCTGGCGCTGGCCGAACGCTACACCGTGGAGTTTTATCCACTTCTTATTTCTTGCCTGTTTGTTTTTCTGAGCGCAGGCAGAACTCTGCTCGTCCGAATGCGTCACGCCGTGATCGGACTCATCATAGTTTCGAGCGCCATCAACTTACTGGCCACCGCTTATTACCTGGCGTCTGACTCAAATCTGCCGGTCGAGACCCGAAATTTCTGGAGTGCGATCTCGGGGAAAGATGCGGTCAGATGAGGAAGGCCACTTCCACGGCGCACTGGAGAAGGACCAGCAAGAACACTGCGAAGGGAATGATTTCACGGCGATGCGCAATCTTTCGATCGACCAAGAGAAATCCCGCGAGGAAGAAACAGAGCAACGCCGGCAGAATGAGTCGCGGTGTCCAATAGCCAAACAGGGCACCACCGTGAACGAACGGAATTGGCAGGAACATTAGGAGAAAATAGGCTATCCCAAGAAGGATCGCGCTATCTTCAAGTTGGAGTTTGTCGGCAGATAAGTGCCTCAAACTTCGAACGAAGCTCCAGGGCGTCCCTATCAGAGCCAAAACAGTCCACAGAGTTCCAAGAAAACTCGACACCTCCATCACCGTAGTTTTCCACGGGCGACGCGTTTTCTGATCGGGAATAAGAATGCTCCCAAAGCGCTGAGGCACGCTCAAATCTTGAAAGAGATTCATCGGGTCGCTGAAGACGCCCAAGTGTGATAAGCCCAAATAGCTGTATTTATGCGGGACAAGGATGTCACGTTTGAAATATTCAGGAGCCTTAAACAGCTGGATGTCGTTGGCTTTGATGGAAAAAATATCTTTGTAGTTCATATCGGCCGGGATCCCGCTCCGGGCCCAATGTTTTTCGGTGTTATACCCATGGACCTGACTGCTCGCCCAAAAACTGTAGGCCGTGATAGCGGAGGGGAATGCCAGGGAAATAGCACAGATGTTGGCGAATCGGCGGAGCCTCCATGCGCGTTTTGTCCCGATCCAATTGAAGACAACGAACACGATCGGAAGCAAAGCCATGAAACTGTACTTGGTAAAAACAGACAGACCGAGCGCGAATCCCAATAACGCGGCATTTTTGGGCGTAGACGTTTCTTCGCTCGAGAACTTATTGAAAAGAAAAAGCACGAGAGCGAAGAGCGGGATCGTCATGCAGTCAGTCCCAATCGTCGCCGCGTGGATGACTCGCACCGGCAAAAACGTAAGCAACCCGACGAAACCCGCATAAACCATCGGCGACGCGAAGCGTCGCTCGATGTAAACGAAGAACCACCACAGCGCGATGACGTTTACGGCCGCCTGGATGATGGACAGAGTAATCGGAAATGCGTTCCTTGAGCCAATGATCCGGAATAGCCCGTGACCGAGCAGATAATACAAGGGCGGGTTCGTCGCACCGAAATCAAAGATTTTCGGCCACTCGATCATCCGCGCCAGATGCGTGTAGTAGTCCGGACCGATGTAGCCGCCCCGATACGCAGCGAAAATCGACAAAAGAAACGATGTGATAAGGAGACCGGCAGGCACGAATTTCTTCATGAGATTGCTATTCGCTCAAAAAACCCACCAACCGCGAACGAAAAGGCTGCTAAAGAGCGCGAAGAAGAGAAGTGACCATACCGTGATGACCGCGCTCCAAAAGCGACTCTTGCTGACGAGAGCGAAGAGGAAGAAAATCGGAAACATTGTCAGCGCGTAGCGCGGCATGCTTTCAATAAAAGTGACGCAGACAAGAAGTAACCAGTTCGCGGTCATCCAAGTCGCATAGATCGGTCGAAACTTGAACCAGCTCGCGACGGTGCAGACAAAGCCGAGCGTGGTAAAAATGATTTCCTGGGTCCCAACTATTTCCGCTTCGTTGGGATCCCGCCTCAGATTGCGAAAGGAGTCGGCGATCCCGTTCCAAGGCCACGAGAAAGTCATGTGAAACAGCTCGCGCCGCAGCCGCAGAAATGCGAACGAATTACCCGAGACGCGCCAGTTCAGAAACAAATAAACTGCGAACCCGGCAGGCACTAGCGCGATCCAGAGCCACTGCCATCGCCAGCGTTTGCCGACGAACCATTGGTGTCCAGCTTCCACCGCCAGGGTAGGCAACAAAACGATTCCGTTCGCCCGCGTCATCCACGCGAACGCGCCGAGGACGCCCGCGAGCCACCATCGTTCTTTGCGCGAGGCGAAGACTGAGCCAAGTCCTAAAGCGAGAAAGAGACTCTCGGTGTAGCCGATGTGGAGATAGAATGCCGTCGGAAAAATCAGAAAGAAAAAAACGGCTCGACTGGCAAGAGGCGCGGACAATTCCAGCGCAGCAATGCGTCGCAAAACGACAACGGCAGCGAGCAAGGCAAGGCCGGAGACTGCGAAGGAGGCGACTAAAAAATCGCCGGAGATGTAGGAGAATAAGCGAACACACCACGGGTAGAATGGGTAAAACCAAGCTTTGAACTTGTCCGAGGCACTGTAGCCGAACTCTGCCAGGCGCAGAAAGTGGACGCCATCCCATTGATTCCAGATATCCAACCAGGCCTTGCCGAAAGGCACTTTTTCGTCTTCCAGGGCCTGATAGCTGGCGACGCCAAAAGCTAAAAGTATTACTTTCATCGCCATCGCCCACCCGAGGACGAGCCAGTCGTCGCGCGGCAGCAGGTCGGTGACACGAGACCACCATTCGTTGATTATCGATCTCAGCGCTCTCGACCGTGTCGCTTCGTTCATGCGCAGAGTTTCTTCAGCCCCTCAGGGATGAATTTGATTCGTCCACAGAAATTGATAGGTGGCGAACGCATTGATCGTTACTGAAACAACAAAAAGCGACAGCTCGATCACCGAAATTTTCGCCGGACTGTTGCCAAGCAACAAAAGAAACATCCAGGGCAGAAGCACCATCGCGTAGCGGTAGGAGAATTGCCAGCCCCCGGGATTACCATGCGCCCAGAGCGCGAACGTCAGTAAACCTATACCGATCCAAGCCGCGGCCTTGTGCGGTCCACCCTCGCGAAAAATCAGAAACAGAAAGGGACTGGCGAGAAAAATTGAACAACCGAACGGATAAAAGCTAACGAATGGAAAATCGGGCGCGTCCCGAAAACCTTCGAATAGCATTTTGTGAATGTTCCAGGGTATGGCCTGAAGCGAGAAAAGTCCGTGCTGGTACCACGGCTCCTGCAGAACGTTCGGAATATGCGCGTAGCCAAAATCAAAGATCGAATGGAAGCGCGCGTAATTGTAAAGGGCGGTGAACAGACCGAGAGCGGCGGGAACAATCAAGAAGTAAATGAGGACGCGCGATTTTTCGCGGGATTGTTGCACCAGCGATTTTAAATCCCGCGTGTCGGGAGCGACTCGTCTGACCAAAAAATAAATGAAAATGGGAAGGCAAAGAGCCAACTCGGTGCGATTGCCAATCGCGAGAGCGAAAAATGCTCCTGCCAAAAGCGGTCGAAATTCAACGAGAATAAAATAAAGAGCGGCTACCTCTCCGAGCACGGCAAAGCCCAGAGCCAGCTGCCACGCGCCGCCGAAGCCGAGATTGCACCACGTCCACGTTCCAAAAATGGGCACCAGTGAAAGTAAAATTCGCTTGAGCACCGATTCAGGTCCGATCACCGACAAACGAAACAGGAACCAAACAGACAGGGCCGCGATCAATGCTGCCAAAGCGTGTCCCGGAAACTCACGGATCAGTTTTATTTTTTGTAGGACAGCGACTGGCATCATGCTCAGAACCGCGCCCAACGGAAACACGGAGTAATACCGGCCGTTCGCCGGGACCATTTCGTTGAGCCAGGAAGGCGCCGGGTTGCGAAGGCCGAGATCGCCTTGCAAAAGGGCCGAAGCGATTCGCGCGGTATAATCGAAGTGCTGTTGCGTTGCCTTGATCGACAAATAGAAAAGAACGAGCGCGGTCAGAGCTAGCGCGCTCGCTACCCAAACATCTCGATGCTTGGTCATCGCCCCCATTTTAGAATTGTTTGAGCCCGAATCGTCCATCGATATTTTTGATTTTATGGTGACCGATTACCACTTGCGCGGCCTGCCGAGAGCGCCTAATAGCTTTAGCCTTCCATGATTCACCACATCGTCCTTTATAAACTCAAGCCTGAGGTCACTCCCGCTCGTGTCGAGGAGATGATGATGAACACACGGATGCAGCTCTTAAAGATTCCTGAGGTGCTCAACATCAAATGCGGCAAACGGGTCGACCCGGAGCTGCAGTGGCCGTTCTTCATCGCGATCGATTTCGAATCGATGGACAAGTTCGCTATTTTTCGAGAGGACCCCATTTTCGTGAAATTCATGGAGGAAATCATCAAACCGAACACGGCCGACTCACTCAACCTCGATTTCGAAATGGACCCCGGCAAAGACGTGCGATTTTCCTGAGTTTCTGATCGATTTGCCCTTTCCGGTTTCCAAATTGCTGACATATAACGTCAGCGCATGACAAAGAAGGCCATCGTTCTTGCAGGCGGCGCCGGCAGCCGGCTCTTTCCGATCACCAAGATCGTCTGCAAGCAGCTGCTCCCGGTTTACGACAAGCCGATGATCTGCTACCCGCTTGCGACACTCATGCTCGGCGGAATGCGCGAGGTCCTGATCATTTCGACGCCGAAGGATTTGCCGATGCTGCGAGATTTTCTGGGAGACGGCGGGCAGCTTGGAATCAAGATCGAATATGCTGAGCAACCGAAACCGAATGGCATCGCGGAAGCATTCGTGATCGGTGCAAAATTTCTTGGCGACTCCGGCGCGTGCCTGATTCTGGGCGACAACATCTTTTACGGAAAACTCGATTTCTTCCGGGACGCGCTCGCGATCAAAAAAGGCGCGTGCATTTTCGGTTACCAGGTGCGCGATCCTCAACGCTACGGTGTCGTGGAATTCGACAAGAGCGGGACAGCAATCAGCCTCGAAGAAAAACCAAAGAAGCCCAAAAGCCACTTTGCCGTGCCTGGTCTTTACGTTTACGACGAGGAGGTTGTCGATCTTTGCAAGACATTGCGTCCATCTGCGCGCGGCGAGCTCGAGATCACCGACTTAAATTTGCTCTATCTCAAGAAGAATGAATTGCATGTGAAGTTGCTCAGCCGCGGCATGGCCTGGCTCGACACCGGCACGCAAACGAGTTTGCTCGAAGCCGGCAACTACATCGCCACGATCGAACATCGACAAGGACTCAAGGTGGCGTGTCTCGAAGAGATCGCCTTACGGATGGGTTTCATTGACGAAAAAGATTTGGCCAAGATCATCGACCGGCTGCCCAAGGGCGATTACCGCGATTATTTGCAAATGGTTCGCGACGAAGGTTCCACGGCTGGACCGGAACCAGTCGGTTGATCGGATATTGCAGGCCAAACAGACAAGATTTCGCTCCTGCGGTTCGTTACAATTACCATAATTCGGTACGTCAGGTGCTGGCTCTTCAATGCAGAATGCGTCGTCATCTCACGACAGAGCAAACCGCTTTCACTTTAATCGAATGCACGATCGCTACCGCCATCTCCGCCTTGTTTCTCGGGTCCCTCTTTCTCTTGAACTCTTCCGCGATGGACACGATCCAAATGGCACGCGAGGCGGCGTGCGCAAGTCAGGTTTTGCAGCAACGGATCGAAGCGATGCGGATCGCGAACTGGCACCAGGTGACCGATGCCAACTGGCTGCTGACGAACTTGCTCAATACCGATGCACCCGGCGCCAATCAGTTAACAAACCTCAGCGAAACGTTGACCCTGGTACCTTACGGCAGCAGCACCGTTGGGAACACGCAACTGACCCGAGCAAGTGGCGCGGTCACCATCGTCGCTAACAACTCGGCGTTGCTAGGCGAGAACGCGATAAAAATCATCTGGACAGTAAATTACACCGCCGCGCCTGACCGGATAATCTCGCGGCAAATTGTTGCCATTCTGGCTAAGGGAGGTGTCGCAAAATGGTAACTGTGTTTTGCCTTCGATCTTTGCCAAAAACGCAAGACGGGTTTGCGATTTCTGAGTTGATCGTTTCAACATCAATCTTCTGTTCGATCAGCCTCGGCCTGTTGATGGGCTTTACTTCGTTGGAAAGAAATTACGTGGCGACCAGCGATTTTTCCATCAATCACGCCGATGAAATGCGCATTTCAGATTACATGGCGCTTGATTTGCGCCGCGCTGTCTCTGTTCAAGCCGCCAAAAACGACACGACAATCTACATCCCGGCCTATTACGACCAGACCAGTAATCCCCAAACACCTGCGTTAGATGGTCAAGGCGGTGTCTTTTATGGAGCGAGCGGCAGCTCGGTCAAAGTCCATTATTATCTGATGGCCGGGACCATTTACCGACAGCAGGACAATGCTCCGGCGCTGCCCCTGGCGGTCAACGTTCAAGACTTTACTTTCGATGTTACCGATGCCGGAAAGGTGGTCACAACTCAAATCACGTTTAATCCGACCTTCAATTCTGGTGGCGCATCTGCGGCGGCAACAACCGCGACCGCATTTTACAATACGACTCTGCTGCGCAACAGCCGGACCGACATCCAGAGCAGTGTTTACTAATGCGCCGTCATGATTCGACCGAAGGGGGCAGCGTGTTGGTTTGGACGGTCCTGGTCATCGCCATCCTTTCTTTGATAGCGGTGGAAACACTTCGGCTGGTGACGGCCAAGTATCAAAACGCGCTTCAGACATCGACATGGCAGGAGGCGTTGCTCGCGGCGGAGTCCGGGATTGATCTCGCGATCGTCGAGCTTCGCAAATCGCTTTACCCTCAGCCGAACTATGCTTGGCAAGGTTGGAATAACCCGCCGGGAAACGGCGTAACCGGTTATGAACAGACAACGGTGCCGAACGCCGGCCTCAATGGAACGCCAATGACCGTCGATACGAATGTCGACGCTCCCGCACAACTCGTCGATCCGACGAACTCGTGGCAATATTATCGGATCCGCACGGTTGGCACGATTCCGATTACCGGTCCGGCCAGGGTGAGTGACAATCCGCAGGATACAAAACTGCGGCGGCTCAGCTTGCGCTGGGAGCGTTTTACCAGCGGACTCCTGATATCGCAGCCCGTCTATTCACCGCAAGTATCGCGCAGGATTGAGGCAATCGTCCGACCCGTTTCTGCTTTCGACCAGGCCATCATGTCGGTCGGGGTCGTCGATTTGACGAATCAAAACATTGTCGTCGACAGCTACGATTCAAGTGACCCAACCAAGTCAACCAATGGCCTCTACGATCCGGCCAAACGTCAAGAGAACGGCGATATCGCTACCGACGGACAATTAATCGAAGCCGGAAATGCGCAAATTTTTGGAGACGTGGCCACCAATGCCGGAACGGTCAGCGGCGCGGCCAACATTACCGGCGTGGAACGCACGGACTTTTATCAGGAACCTATTCCGATTGGCGTTCCTTCCTGGCCATCGTCGAATTCGTCGCCTTCATCCGTAACCGGAACGACCACAATTAACGCCGACGCGACGCAAGGTTCAGCGGCATCGCGCTACGTTTTAACGGGCATTTCGTTGTCGGGAAATAAAACGCTCACGATCGCTGGAAACGCTAACGGCAGCCAGACCTACGTCGAAATCTATGTGACCGGCGACATCTCGGTCAGCGGGACGGGGCAAATCGTCATTCAACCTGGAGTCACCGCTACGATTTATTTCGCCGGCAACGTCGACATCAGCGGAAACGGCGTCCTGAACACCAACAATCAGCCTGGCGATCTCATGTTGTACGGCATTCAGCCTCCAACGAATTCTTCGGAGCATGTCAGCATCGGCGGTAATAGTCAGATCACTGCGTCGATCTATGCACCGGGACACGACGTGACAGTGAATGGAGCCGGAACGAACGGGCACGTCTACGGCTCGATTGTTGGCAAGACCGTCACTATGACGGGCGTGTCGAACCTGCATTATGACGAGAGGCTCGGCTCAACCGGCATAATCAACAATTACAAGATCGTCAGTTGGTTTGAAGACAACCGCTGACTGCGACCGATCTTTCTGACCTAGCGAATCGCGTTTTCTCCCGGCTGCTCGCGCAGGAGATGGGTTGTATCGGCCACCATTTTGGTGACCGCGTCAACTTCAGCCGCGTCGTAATAACCGCGAATCGCGCCATGTCGATCCACCAAAATCATTCGCGTACTGTGCACCGGAATTCCGCTCTCCTCGCTCCCGTCCGAGACCGCGAGTTTAAATCCGTTGCGCGATAAATTGTAAATCGTCGATTGCGGACCAGTGAGAAAATCCCATCGGCCCGGTTCTGCTTGCAACTTTTCGGCGTAACCACGCAATACCTGCGGTGTGTCTTTGGCGGGATCGACAGTGAATGAAACGAGATGGACATCTGTTTTCTCGAACGGTTTCTGCAGTTCGCTCATCCGGCTGCTGATCATTGGACACGGCCCCGGACAGGTCGTGTAAATGAAATCGGCAATCCAGACTTTGCCGCGCAATTCGTGGGAGCCGAAAGCTTTTCCATCCTGATTGACCAATTCGAACTCGGGAACGCTCCCATAAGATGAAACGGTACGCTGGCGAAGCGCGTTCACTTCCAGTTGTCGGAGCCAAAGCAAGAGCGCCAGCGTAACGATCGGAATTGCGATAAGCGTGGCTTTCCAAATGGTCGCGGTTCTGGGCGCGGGGCGATCTGAAGTGGTCATGGTTGCGTTCATGCTTTACTCAACACTAGCGCGCCGAGGAGTAGCGGCAGGTAGATAATCGATGTGATAAACAATCGCCGCGCGTCCAACACCGTGCGCGTTTTCAAAAATCGCATCGCGACGGCGATAAATACGCCACCAAGAATTAGCTCGGCTAAAAGATAGAGAACGGTGGCGATCCCGAGAAACGCCGGCAAGCCGGCTACAACAAAAAGAAGCATGCAGAAGAAGACACTCTGGCTGGCGCTGCGTTCGCCGCTGCGGTCATCACTCGAGATCATTTGGAAACCGGCGCGGGCGTAATCGTCGCGACACATCCACGCGATTGCGAAAAAGTGCGGCAATTGCCACAAAAATAAAATCGCGAACAAACTCCAGGCGCCGGCATTCAACGTTCCGCGTGCCGCAGCCCAACCGATCATCGGCGGCAAGGCACCTGGCACCGCACCGAGCGCAGTGTTGAACGTGCTCACCCGTTTCAACGGCGTGTAAGCGAAGACATAAATGATGATGGTGATCGCGGCGAGGGCCGCGCTCAGCGCGTTGCAGACGAAGGCGAGATAGGCCACGCCGAAGATCGACAATGCGGCGCCGAGAATGACAACGTCCCGCGGCCGCATTCGCCCGGCCGGAACCGGCCGCGAACGTGTTCGCTGCATCAATGCGTCGAGGTTGCACTCCCACCACTGATTGAGCGCGGCTGCGCCGGCGGCGGCGGACGCTGTCCCAAAAACTGTGTGCAACAGCGCCCCGAAGTTGATCGGACCTTCGGCACCCAAATAAAAACCGACTGCTGTCGTGAGTAAGACCAGCAACGTGAGCCGCGCTTTCACCAACTCAACCAAATCGCGAATGAAACCGGACCACGCCTTTCGAGTTTCGGTCTGAGTGGACTCGATTGTCACGGCTTTCATAAATTCTTTGTTTCCAAAACGCGCGAGCAAATTGCCCAGACGCTCACGCCAAACGATAACATGATCGCACCCACGGCGACATGTGTCGTCGCAACATCGGCCGCTTTATTGCTCCAGATCGTCCAGGCTCCGAGCGTGAACTGGAGAAAGAATAGAACGATCCACAAGATCGACATTCTCCGAAGTACGTTCACATCGCCCGCCTCTCTCAGGACACGAACGCAAAAGGCGATCACGGCAATGCCAATCACGACCGCGAGAAACCGATGCGCCATTTGCAGCCAGATTTGAAACGCATCCACGTCGGAAAGCGCACGCGCGTCTCGCCACGCGTTGATCTTTGCTAGCGCCGTCGCGCTCGTGTCCGGAATCCACGTGCCGTTCGCCGTGGGAAAATCGAGAAGCGCCAAATCCTTGTGTTGATGACGCATGGTCGCGCCGAGCGCGAGCTGCGCGTAGATCGCGATTGTCGCTGCGGTCGCGAGTGTTTTGATCGGCGCGAATTTTTTAAGATCGACATGTTCCGGCGCGAGCGAACGCCAAAATTCCGTGGTCACGAGGGCGATCAGCACAATCAACCCCAGAAACGCTTGGGCGAGGCAGGCGTGAAAAATCCCGATCTGGTCTTTCAGCATTGTCACGCGCAAGCCACCCAGAATTCCCTGCAGAATTACGCCGGCAACCGCGATCAGACTGAGCATCTTAATCGCGGGGCGATCTTCGACTCGCCAAAGCCAGATCGCGAGGACAATGGTGAGAAATCCGACCGTCGACGCGATCAGGCGATGGGTGTGCTCGAATAAAACGCCACCGATCCATTTTGAGACCGGAAAGAGAAACATGTTGTAGCCGAACGTAGTTGGCCAATCGGGGACGGCCAGGCCGACGCCTTTGCTCGTGACCATTCCGCCGCTGCAAATCAGCAGCAGCGTCGCGCCGGCAATGAACCAGGCGAAACGATTGAGCCCGCGCGGTCCAAGGCGGACGGGCGGCGTAGATGTCGATCTTTGCGCCACGTTTGTGCGCTTCGACTATTCGGCGCTCGGGGTTGGCGCGGGTTGGGCCGGTTTCTGTTCCGGTTTTGCGGCGGGATTTTCTGTTTTCGGCACGCCCGGCGGGGGCGCGTTCTGTGTCCCGGCTAATTCAGCGCGTTCTTTCAACCACGCTTGATATTCCGCCGGTTCATCGACTACGACCATTCCCTTCATTCCATAATGACCGAGACCGCAGAGCTGACCGCAAACCACTTCATAGGTGCCAGCTTTGATTGGCTTGAACCACATCGGGATGAGCGAACCGGGGATCGCATCCGCTGCGATGCGCATGTGCGGCAAACAAAAATTGTGGATCACATCTTTTGAAGAGAGCTCGATAATGACTGGGCGATTGACCGGCACATGCAATTCGCCAAGCACAACGATGTCGTCTTTCCCGGCTGGATCGTCCGGATCAATGCCAAGCGGATTTGAATTGGTCACCAAATCAACGTTGCGCCGTCCAAACTGGCCGTCCGGTCCCGGCATGTGAAAGGTCCAGTTGAACTGCTGGCCAACGACGTGAACCAGAATCGCGTCCTGCGTCGGTGGAAATTCGTTCACCCGTTTCGCCCACAGTGGAATCGCAAACCCGATCAGCAAGACGGCTTCGATCAAGACGACCGAAAACTCGAGGTGCGTCGAAATTCCGCTGCGAACACCGGCATGATCGGCTTTCGGTTGACGACTCTGGTGAAAACGGATCAGCACAAAAACGAAAAACGTGGACCATCCGACGAAAAGCGCACCCATGAACCAGTGCGAGAATTCGAGAATGTGATCGATCTGGTAGCCGTGCTCGGAAGCGTTTGGCGGTTGACCAAGAAATTCGTTAATGAGCGCCAGGCTAGTCATCGAATTTGTCCAAATCTTCTTCGTTAATTTCCTGATGCGGTTCAAGCGGCATCCGGCCGTGCCGCCAAATCTTGAAGCTGAACGCGCCGATTCCACCGATCACCGACATGACCGCACCGAAAAGGAACCAGATGGCCACCGCCATGTGCTCAGTCGATTTGCCGTCCTTCGCACCGTAACAAAACGGACACGCGCTCGCATGCTGCGCGATGAGCAACATGGACCACAACAATATCGCCAAAAACTTCGTCATGTGATAATGCGCAGCCGTTTCATTTTTCGATAAAACCAAAAGCCGTAGACGACGAGCGCGAGCGCGCAGGCAAACGAAGCGACCGCGCCCGCGAGGTAGACCGGCGCGCCCTCGACCAGATTCACCCAAATGCACCAGCCACCGACGCCCAAGGCGAGCAGTGTTGAAAAAATTATGAAGATGATATGGAACGCTTTGAGTGACATTTAACGAGTAATGGGATTGTACCAGGCGAGAAAGGTGAGCCAGAAAAGCGCGAAGACGAAAAAACCGGTGAAAATCAGGACGCGATAGATCAGGCGCTTTTCCGCGGCCAGGTGCATGAAGATCGCCGCAACCAGTCCCGCCTTTATCATAGCGACAAGCATGGCGACCCCGATGTTGGCTTTGCGGGTGCCGAAATCGACATAGGAAAGCGCGACGGTGATCCCGGTAAACGCGAGCAGGAGCGCACCGACGGTGAGATATCCCCTCACATGTTTTTGGACATTGTGCGCGTATTCCTCGTGCTCGGCAGGATCCTGGGAAATGTCAGGTGGGTTGTTCATGGTTTAGAGCAAATAAAAGAGCGGGAAGACAAAAATCCAGACAAGATCGACAAAGTGCCAGAAGAGGCCGCAGACTTCGACCCGATTGGCCAGGTGTTCGGGATTGCGCTGGTAAAGTCTTTTACTAACGGGCAACCACATGTAGATGAAAACGAGGACGCCGGCGAGCACGTGCGCTCCGTGCAAACCCGTAATGGTAAAGTAACTCGCGAAATATGCACTGTGCCATGGTCCGAATGAATCGATTCGCTCAACATCTTCCTTTTCAATCTTCGCGATGTGGTCCGTTGGCGGAACGTAAAGAAAGTGCGGACGATCGTTGGTTGGATTGTTGGGATCCACGTAAACCGGATCGAGCCCGATTTCGTACTCCTTAATATTCGTGTCCTTGAGCGCTTCCGGATTGTGGAGATGACCACTGATCTCGATTCGCGGCTCCATCCCGTTCTCGTTCCGGCGATTATTGCCAAGGTACGGCTCGTATTTTTCGAGCGCAGCAGGTTTGATGAAAACGCCGTAGTGTTCAAACTTTTGAGGCCACTCGTAATAAAGCTTAACGACGAGAAAGATGATGCCGCAAATAATGGTGGCGAGCATGTACCACCAGTAGGCGCGATAACGGCGCATTTTTAGCGCGGCCCACGCCAGAACGACTGTGACCGAGGACATGATCAGGATTGCGGTGTTCATCGTTCCGACTGGAACGTTGAGAAGGCCGTGCGGCCATTCGCCCGGTTGAGCATCGAGCCGAAGGAAAACATAGGCGGAAAAAAGTCCGCCGAAGAGCATTACCTCGGACGCGAGAAACAGCCAGATGCCGATCTTCGCGTTCCACAGACCGGTGTCTGGTCGAGTGGATATTGTGTACGGGATTTCCATTCGTTAATGCACCAGTGCCGGCTCGGCCGTTCGGCGTGATCGCTCGGCCGGTTCGACCGGTTCGTTCTGCATGGTAAAATCTTTTTCGCGACCGGGCAGGCTGTATTCGTACGGACCGCGATAAGCAACCGGGGTAATAACAAAGTTTCCGTGCGGGGGCGGTGAAGGTGCGGTCCACTCCAGCGTCGTCGCTTCCCAGGGATTGTCGTTCACCTTCTTCCCGTGCTTGATGCTCCAGAAGAAATTGATGATGAACGGGATCTGCGCGAGTCCCATGATCCACGCCGCCCACGAAATTGGCGTGTTCCATTGAAACCCGGTGAGGCCCCAAATGTGTTCGCCGGAAAGGGTCCAGCCCGAGCCGCCATCGTACCAGCGGCGATGCATTCCGAGCATTCCCTGCAAAAACATCGGCAGAAAAATTACGTTCATACAGATGAGGGACGGCCAAAAATGCACTTTGCCCCAGAACTCGTTCATGATGCGGCCGGTCGCCTTTGGGTACCAATAATAAACTCCGGCAAACAATCCGAAGATCGTCCCCGGAGCGACGATGTAGTGGAAATGCGCAATGATGTAATAGGTGTCGTGCAAGTATAGGTCGGCTGAATTAAACGCCAGCGGTATACCTGTCAGTCCGCCAATCCCGAACATGGGAAGAAACGCAGTTGCCCACAACATCGGCACGGTGAACCGGATCGATCCACCCCAGAGCGAAATGAAAAACGCGCTCAGGATGATGACCGACGGAATCGAAATCAGCAGCGTGGTCGTTTGGAAGAACGCGCTCACGGTCGAGCCCATTCCAGTCAGCCACATATGGTGCGCCCAGACAATGAAAGACAAAAAGCCGATCACGAGGACAGAGAAGACGAGCGATTTGTAACCCCAGAGCGGTTTGCGCGAATTGTTGGCGAGAATTTCGGCGACGATTCCGAACGCGGGCAGAATCAACACGTAGACTTCCGGATGCCCAAGGAACCAGAACAAGTGTTGCCATAGAAGCGGACTGCCGCCGCCGCTGATATGGAGCGGCGCTCCGTTGACGATCATTCCGGCCGGCAGGAAAAAGCTGGTCGCGGCCGTGCGGTCCATCAGTTGCATGACGATCGCCGCCTCAAGTGGCGGAAATGCGAGCAATAAGAGGAACGCGGTGACAAACTGCGCCCAGACGAAAAATGGGAGGCGCATCCAAGTGAGGCCTTTGGCGCGCAGTTGAATGATGGTGGTGATGAAATTGACCGCGCCGAGCAATGACGAAGTGATCAGGAAAATGAATCCGAGGAGCCACAACGTTTGCCCGTTGAGAAACGGATGGAACCCCGGGCCCTTGTCAGAGATATCGGACAAAGGTGTATAGGACGTCCAGCCGCCCTTGGCCGCGCCGCCGGGAACAAAAAAGCTGGTCAACATGATCGCTCCGCCGACGCCGAACGCCCAGAAACTTGCGGCGTTCACTTTCGGAAAGGTCATGTCCGGCGCGCCGATTTGAAGCGGCACCACAAAATTCCCAAACGCGGCAAACGCGACCGGCACTACGCCCAGGAAGATCATGATGGTGCCGTGCATCGCGCCGAGCGAGTTATAAAACTCCGGAGTCATCTTGCCGTCGGGCATGGTGTTGGGCCCGAAGAAATACGGCAGCCACTTCCCAATTACGGGCAGGGCTTGGCCGGGATACGCCAGCTGCCAGCGCATGATCATCATCAAGCAAAACCCGAAGAAGAGAAAAACGAGACCGCAAAGCCCGTATTGGATGCCGATGACTTTATGGTCGGTCGAGAAAATGTATTTTCGCCACCATCCGAGCTCGTGATGCTCGTGTTCCCCGGCGTGGGCATGAGGGTCGTGATGTGTTTCGAGAGAAGTGGATGCGTCCATTCGGGAAAAAGTTAGCCTCCCAATATTGAAAGGGAAAGTCTCATTGCAAAGCCCGAATTTGATCGATTGTCGATCTTCCGTCGGTCGTAGAGCATCGCCTCCAGGGCTCTCTCCTATTCCACGTATCCGAATCGTCGAAGCGAAGTCGACGCCGTCGTCTCAAGCTTGGTAACAATCTGCGGCGAACAAGTTCGCCAGCGGCCAAGACTCCCGGGCGGAGTTATTTCCGTTCGTGCGATCGGTTCGGGATCAATCGTCGATTCTAGAAAGTTTAGGAGTTGGACCGTGGTCTCCAGCGGCTTGACGCAAAGATCTTCAAAGCGAACGCGAAGATAATTTTCGCGAAGGCTGCTCTCGCCATAATCGGCAGCCTGAGAATTGACCCGCTCCCAAAGCAACGCCGAGCACTCCGGCGCCGTCCGAAACAGGCGCTCGCCCCAGCTCAGCACGGCGGGACCATGTTTGCGGATCTGGTTTTGGTTTTGGGAAAGCGCCATATCGCGGCCGTCGCGCAATACGTGAATGAATTTCAATTGCGCAAATTCCGCATGCAGGAACGCGAGCAAGTAAATGCTTCGTGGCGCTTTCCAGCCCCAACGTGCTCCGCGACGCTCCGCCCCCGGGATATGACGAGCAAGGGCAGCGTGGAAATCTTCTTTCATCCGCGCCGATTGCCAGGGCGTCACTTTTTCTCGGCGGCGCTGCGCTGAAACGAATGGATTAATCCAGCGGTCGTGGAACGAATAAAACTCCAGCGCGTCTTCAGCCGAATTCAGTTTGGCCCCAAGATTATAGCCTGCCAGTTTGGCGATGCGCGCGATCACGCGCGTTCCGGAGCCGCCGGTCGCACCGATTACTAATGGAGCGAAATTGGCCACGCCGACACTTGCCACGGTGAAGGCTGGTGAGCAATATCCAGCGCTGCCGCAATTTCAGTATGTCGATGAAAAGCAACCGCGCAATTGTCTTTCCTGCCTGGGGCGCGGAATGGATAGATCGCGTCGGGAGTTGTGTCCGCGAAAGCCAGCTCCCGCCGTATCCGATATTCTTGATGACCGACGCGGCCACTCCCGTGAGTGCTCTACCCGCGGGGATTGAAGTCGTCCGGTGCGATTGTCAGCTTTCAGGGAAGGCGAAAAAGACCGAGTTTTTTCCTGGTTTGCCAGAACAGATCGAGACCGCGTTGTTTCTCGATGCCGACACGCGTGTAATTGGCGACATATCGCTCGGTTTCGAAAAGGCGGAGCAACACGGCATTGCCATTGTCCCGGCGCCGCATTATTCGCTGGCCGATTTTCGCGATTTTCGTCAGGTGATGCTGAACGAGGGAGTCACGCCACTTGGCCAAATCATTTACAACTCGGGGGTGCTATTTTGTCAGCCGCACCGACCGGAGGTGCGTGCGGTATTCGATCTGACGCTCGCCTTGGCGCAAAAATACCGGGACAAGGTGTGGAGCGATCAAACTTATCTGAGCCTGGCGATGGAGCTGAAGAGTTTTAATCCTCACACCCTTTCTCCCAGTTTCAATTACCGCGCTTTCGGCGAATTGATCAGCGGTTCGATCCGCATCTGGCATTCGTATGAGCCCCTCCCAGCGAATGCTGCGTCTCTTGAAAAAGGCTACCTCCACCGATACGAGAAAGGCAAACTCGTGAAGGCGGTGAAAGTTCCGCTGTGATGGCAGCGAAAAGTCCGCGCATTGTTGTTCACATCGGCGCTCCCAAAACCGCGTCGACGTATCTGCAACGTCGGTTGCGTGCTAATCCAACCCATCTCCGCAAGCACGGTATCTACGTGCCCGTCCTTCCGCTCGTCGCTGAGATGGCCGGCAACGCGAAACTTTTGGCGACGGCTTTGAGTCGACGGCCGTCGCTGACTTTTCAACGCGCCTTTCCTAAAATCGATGTGAGCGCTCTCGATCCTGAAAAACTCGTCACCGAACTTCTCCAAGACTGGCGGCGAGATTCGGAGTCAGTCGTGCTCTCAGCCGAGAATTTTCGGCCGAATCACGCACGCCGATTGCGCCAGCTGCTTCCGAAAACTGCGCCCTGCGTCGTTGTTCTCTTTGTACGACGACAAGACCGCTGGATCGATTCCTACTTCAATCAGATGGTGAAGGTGAACGAAATCGATGAAGACATCAGCACATTTGTCGCCCGACTTTGCGACACAGACGGCGAACGTCTGTGCCGTCCAGACTGGTTCGCTCACTACGAAGCGTGGCACGACGCTTTTGGAGATTGCAAAGTTATCTTCTACGACGAGGTCGCATCGGATGTCTTCGGCGCTTTCATCGCTGCAGCCGGACTTGAACCCGTGCCAGACTTGATCGACATCGATCGCGCGCAGGTTTCACTCTGTGTTTACGAGCTGGCCTATTTGCTCGATAAAATTCCGATCGACTACGCGGATTTTCTTCGTCGCCGGGCGGCAAGCGAAAAAGCGTCGCGGCGTCTCGGCGTTCATGAAACTCGGAGTCTTCTGAGCAGTGCGGACCTGGAGCGATTGCGCAACCGATTCGAAGCATCCAATCATCGCCTGCTCACGGCGTTGGGACGGAATAATAAATCGACGCTCCAATTGGACGTCGGTTCAGCTTCAGATTCTTATTGCGACCTACAGAAATTTTACGCTTCAGAGTCGTACGCACGTTATCGCGAACTGGCGGACGCTATTTACACTCGGCGCAATCGCCGCCACCGTTTCAGGTCGTTTTTTAAACTCTGATTCTTCCGTGAAGCCGAATATTTTGTTTATCATGTGCGACCAGCTTCGCGCCGACGGGCTTGGTTGCACCGGAGGCTGGATCAAAACTCCGAACATCGATCGGATCGCGCGCGAGGGGATTCGGTTTTCGAATTGTGTGACGAATTCGCCGGTCTGCCTTCCAGCACGACTTTCGCTCGCGATCGGGCGTTATCCACATAACACCGGTGTCTGGGATAATTGCCCATTCGAATTGCCGGAAGGAACGCCGACTTGGATGGCTGCGATCCGGAATGCGGGCTACCGAACGAGCTTGTTCGGAAAAGCAGCCTTGCATCGACGCGGGCCGGACATCCGCAAGTTCGAGCACGTTCTAAATTCTTATGGCTTGGATGATGTCGATGAAATCAGGGGACCGCGCGCCAGCGTCGACACCACTTGTCATATGACGGCACGCTGGGAGTCGTTAGGCCTGCTCGAAGTTTTTCGGAAAGATATTGCGGAACGAACTGGGAAAAACAAAACACTGGTTCGGCCGTCGCCGCTTCCGTTGGCGGAGTATTACGACGTCTACGTCGGCCAGCAGGCCAAAAATTATCTTCACAATTACAAACGCTCCGAACCCTGGTTTTGCTGGGTCAGTTTCGCCGGACCACATGAACCATGGGACACGCCCGAGCCTTACGCGAGCATGTATCGCCCGGACGACATGCCGGAACCGATTCAGCGACCTCGCATCCGAGATCACGGCCCGACCGGCGAACTGGACAGAAAATTCGCTGAGTCTCCAGGCGGGATCGACAATGCGCGGGAGCTACGCGCCAGTTACGCGGGAAAAGTAACGCTGATCGACGATCAAATCGGGGAGATTCTCAAAAAGATTGAAACCCGGGGAGAGTTGGACCGAACCGTGATCTTATTCACTTCCGACCACGGTGAGATGAATGGCGACTACGGTCTGATCCACAAATCCAATTTCCTAAATCCAGCAGTCCGCATTCCGCTGATTGTAAGCGGGCCCGAATTGAAAAGCTCATCTCTCGCCGGAAAAATTATCGATACTCCGGTCGAATTGTTTGATGCTGGCCCAACACTGAGCGACTTCGCCGGAGCAAAAATCAATTATGCTCACTTCGCCCAGTCACTGAGTCCCCTTCTTCAGGACCCAAACATCGAACACCGGCAGTTTGCCATGGCAGAATTCGCGCTCGAAATGATGTATCTCGATCGCGACTGGAAACTGATGCTGAACCGCGAGAGCGAGCCGTATCGATTGTTCGACGTCAAAAAAGATCCTGACGAAATGGACGACCTGGTCAGTCAGAAGGAATTCGAAGCTGTAATTGCGAAGCTTAAAAGCAAGCTTCTCGACCACAGAAAACAAACAGAGAAGGTATGAGTAAAATCGAATGCGCTATGCGCTACGCGCCACGCGCGTTCCACCATTTCGACAAACGCGACTCCGGAATTTCGGGAATGGCGCTTCCCGCCTTGTCGTAATGCGATGTGTCGTTGAACAAAGTCAGCCGCGCGCGAGTGGCATCGCGAAAATCGACAATGTTCAGTGCAGCCGGTTTTTGATCGAGATTGTCCCGATAGCGTCGCGGATCGAATCCGAGGAGCGAGCTCAGTAACAATCGAATCGTCGCCTTGTGCGAAACCACTAGAATATTCTCGCCTGGATGATTTCGGACGAGCTCGATCAGCGCCGGGAGCGCGCGGGCCGTCACCGCCAATCCACTTTCGCCGCCCAACGGCGCAAAAGTGTAAGGATCTTTTTCCCACTCGGCCGCTTCCTCGGGAAATTTTTCTTCGACTTCGCGCCGCGTCATTTGTTCCCAGCGTCCATGGTTGATTTCACGAAACCCGTCCCGGGTCTGGACTTCGAGTTTATGCGGTGCCGCCAAAATGCTGGCCGTTTCAACCGTGCGACCCAGCGGCGATGCGTAGACGGCCATGATTTTTTCGTGAGCCAAACGATCGGCTAACCGGCGCGTTTGTCCGCGGCCTTCATCGGAAAGCGCCACATCCGTCGCGCCGGCAAAGCGATCTTCAGCGCTCAGGACCGTCGCGCCATGGCGCACCATGAAGACCCGCGTTACCGACGACTTCATAATCGTTCACCGTCATCGCGTAAATTGCGCAAAAAGGCAACCCTGCCGGTTAGATGTCGAGATTGTAAAACCTCGGAATCGATTTTTAGCGCTCGATTTCAGGCAGCGTGGGCGTGAAGGCGAAAAAGAAAATCGGCAACAACGCGGCAGCAACCGCAGAAGTGATCGTGAAGATGTTGATGATCCAAACGAGCGCGACATTGGCTGGATGACTCGACAACCCTAAGATCACGAGCGGAAGCAGGACGGCCAAGGCCGCACTCTCGCAGACAATGAATCGACGCATTTTCGCTTTGCGCCGCCGCTTCGACAAAGCGGTCTCGCCGGTTTGGGCGAACGTCTCAAAAAAGTCCGCTTGCGGATTGGAAACTGCGGCCGGACGCGGAGTTCCATTCCCGGATTGCACCTGAACCATCGTTGCTGGCGTTGCCGCCTTCACCGGGGCAACGGGTCTAGCTGGCGCCTTAGGAATTGGAGTCTGAACGATGTCGGCTTGAGGAGGTGGCATCATCCGCGGCGGACGCGCAACCCTGGCCGGTTTCATTGGAATCACGTTTTCCGCGGGCGCCATCGGTGGGGCGTGCGGAATTTGCTCCTCACCATTGACTCCGTTTGGAGCAGGATCCATTGCCGGTGCGCGCATGTTCCAGCGGATCTTTGGTTTCAACGTGGCCGAAAGGGCTATCTTCCGGACCGGCGCTTCTGGGAGTCGCGCTGGCGGCGCGCTGACCCGACGCAGCGCTGGATTCGGCGCAGGAGCCGGCGCTTTGCTCCGGACTGGTTCGGAATTTTCCCGGCGAACCACTGGAGCCGGCCGCACTTGTGGACTAGGTAGCGGCACAATCGCAGGTCTTTTTCGCGGGGTCTCGACCGGTGCCGGTTCAGCCTGTTCGCTCTTCGGTTTGCGCGAAGGCACAACCGTGCGCGTGAAATGGTCTGGAAAACTGTACGATTCGCTCGGAATGAGAGACATGGCCTGCAAGTGCAGATCAATGTTTAGCTATTTCAATTTTTTTAGTCAACTCAAACGTGAGCGCTCGAACATGAGATTGCCATGTTTTGAAGCTACATTGGCGAGTGACAGGTGATGCCTTACCGCGCGCAATCATTCATCTCGATATGGACTGCTTTTACGCGGCCATCGAAGTGCGGGACCGACCCGCTTTACGGGGGAAACCGGTCGGCGTTGGCGGCGCACGCGATCGTCGCGGCGTTCTGACGACGTGCAATTACGAAGCGCGCGCGTTCGGCATTCATTCGGCGATGCCGACGTTTATGGCGCTGCAGCGTTGTCCCAATTTGATCGTCCTTCCGACACGCTTCGACGTTTACCGGCGCGAAGCCGCCGTTGTCCGGGAGATTTTGCACCGTTTCAGTCCACTGGTGGAGCCGCTCTCGCTCGATGAAGCTTATCTCGACGTGACGGGGCACCCCGGCGCGCCCGGACCGCTCGCCCAAGTGATTCGCGATTTAGTTTTTCAAAAGACGAAACTGACTTCGTCAGCCGGCATCGGGCCAAACAAGTTGATCGCAAAGATCGCCAGCGCGATGCGAAAGCCGAACGGGCAATTGGAGGTGACCGCAGCTGAAGTGTCTGGATTCATGCAAGCTTTACCAGTCCGGGAGATTTGGGGTATCGGCGCGAAGACCGAGCGGAGATTGCAGGAGCTCGGCGTCAAAACGTGCGGAGAGCTTCAGCGTTTCACCCGTCCGGAACTGGTCGATCTTTTCGGCAAATTCGGCAGCGAACTCTTCGATCTTTGCCGCGGAATTGACGATCGACCGGTCGAACCTGACCGGCCGCGGAAATCGCTCAGCACCGAGGAAACTTTTCCGAGCGATCTCGAGACGCTGGAACAATGCGAAGAGCGTCTCGCCGAACTTTTTGAGGAGCTTATGGCCGACCTGGCCCAAAAAGAAACCAGTCGCAGCGTCACCAAGATCTTCGTGAAGCTGAAATTTTTCGATTTCACCCGGACCACGGCCGAACGCGCGGGTTTGGAGCCGTCACTCTCCGCGTTCCGTTCGTTGCTGGCGGAAGCTTTTGCGCGCACCGGTAAAAAGGTGCGCCTGATTGGAATCGGTGTGCGTTTCGCCGAAAGCGCGCCCGCAGAAATGCAGATGCCTCTCTTTTCGGAGACGCCGGTCTAACCCATTACCAACCGCGCCAGGACCAACGCAATAATCCCGCCGGCAAAGAGTCCAACGACTACGATCTCTCGCTTGGTTAGAAGTGGCTCGGGTTTCCCATTCGGAATCGTGACTTCGCCATTGTTCTCGATTACGCCCATCACGTCGTCGCACAACTTGCGAACGTCGGCCGGCATCGTGTCTTCATTCGCGAACTGTTCCCCGTTAAACACGAATTTCCTCTTCACCGTGCCGTCGTGCAGCGCTTTTTCGTAAGCGATGCGGACCTCAGGCGGCAATTCTGCCGGACTGGAATATTCCTGCCCGTTGTAACGAATCTTGCTTTTCAGCGTGCTGCTCACTGCCGGGCAAAAATCATAGCATTTCATTTGCCATCGCACCCTCACGTCACCGTTCTTGTGATAAATTAGCCGCCCAGTGACCAGTGCCGCCGCTCAACAAAGAATCCGCGCTTCCGGCTGCGACGTGCGCTTCGACAATCTCACCCGCCAGCTTTACGCCACTGACGCGTCGATCTATCAAATCGAGCCTCTCGGCGTCGCCTTTCCAACCAGCGCGCAAGACGCCAGCGCCGTTATCAAAGCTGCCGCCGAAGATAACATTTCGGTTACACCGCGCGGCGCCGGCACAAGCCTGGTTGGGAACGCGGTTGGCGAAGGATTGATCGTCGATTTCTCGCGCCACAACCGCAAGATCGACAATCTCAACATCGACAATCGCAGCGTCCGGATCGGCGCCGGTGTGGTCCTCGATCAGCTAAATGCGTTTCTTAATCCGCACGGATTTTGTTTCGGCCCCGACGTCGCGACCAGTTCGCGCGCCACCATCGGCGGCATGATCGCAAATAATTCTTCTGGTGCGCACGTTCCGGTGTATGGCACGACGGCCGATCACGTTCTTTCGACCGAAATCGTTTTGGCCAACGGGCAAATCGTTACAATTGGTCCTAAGCACGAAGCGTTGCGAGAGGAACAAAACAAGATCGACGATCTCATTCGCGCGCATGCGAGCGAAATGGCTGAGCGCTGGCCGCCTGGCTTACTGAAGCGCTGGCCTGGGTATGGCATCGAGCGATTTTCGCGCGCTCCAAATAACTTGAACGAAATTCTGGCCGGGAGCGAAGGAACGCTCGCCGCGATTTTTTCCGCGGAGCTCAAAATCTCACCGCTACCGGGTGAAAAAGGGCTCGGTCTGATCTTTTTCGCATCTGTCACCGACGCCATGCAAGCGACCGTGGCACTGATCGATCTCAAGCCGGCCGCGATCGAGCACATTGATCGGCCGTTGCTCGATCAAACAAAAGGACAACTCCATTTCCAAGCCGCGCGCGATTTGCTCGAGCTCGATACAAATCCATGCGCAGCGATTCTGGTTGTCGAATTCTATGACGACGTCTCGGAGAAGTTGTCGATCTTGCAGTCGCGCAATCTTGGGCTGCGCACGAAGATTTGCCGCGACGCGAACGAAATGAATCTTGTTTGGATGGTGCGCAAGGCCGGCTTGTCGCTCTTGACCGGTTGCATTGGTCCAGCGAAACCAGTCGCATTCATTGAAGACGCCGCCGTTCGTCCGGCGCAATTACCCGATTACGTCCGCGGTCTGCAGTCGATTATGAAATCGCTCGGACTGGAAGCGAGTTACTACGGTCATGCAGCGAGCGGTCTGCTCCACGTCCGGCCGGTTCTTGATCTCCACGGCGCGGACGATTTGCGAAAATTCCGGCTGGTGGCCGATCAAACTTCCGCGCTCGTTCGACAGTTTAAAGGTTCGCTCTCAGCCGAGCATGGAGTCGGGATCGCCCGCGCAGAATACATGCGCGATCAGCTTGGAGATGCGCTCCTGAATGTCATGCGCGAAATCAAGCGTACATTCGATCCAAAAAACATTTTCAATCCCGGAAAAATTTTCGGGTTCGCCTACAAAATCGACAATCACCTTCGCAACAACTTCACCAAACCGATCGAGCTGCCGTTCGAGCCGCGATTGGCGTTCGCCTTCAAGGACCGCTCGTTCATCGGCAATCTCGAACAATGCAACGGTTGTGGCGGTTGCCGCAAAGACGCGCCGATCATGTGCCCGACGTTCATTGCCACGGGCGACGAGGTCATGTCGACACGCGGTCGCGCGAATATCATCCGGCGTTCGCTCGAATCGCGCGGCCATGGACATGATCCCTTGAAATCAGCGGAACTGGACACCGCGCTCAGCAATTGTCTCTCGTGCAAAGGTTGCACACCCGAATGCCCATCGAACGTGAATCTCGCGTTGCTCAAAGCGGAAATGCTTTACGCGCGCTACAAACGCGACGGCTTGCCACTCCGCGAGCGTTTCTTCAGCGACGTCGATCTGTTAGGCCGAATCGGCTGCACCGTTCCATGGCTGGCAAACGCAACTCTCGATCTTGCACCCGTTCGTAGTTTGATGGAGAAAACGCTTGGAATTTCGGCGAAACGATCGTTACCCCATTACACGCCCAACCGATTCGATCGCTGGTTTAAGCAGCACACAACGAAGGGCCCTGCTTCCGCAGGGCCAAGACGCGCAGAAGCGCGTCCCTCCGATAAACGCGGCAAAATCATTCTCTGGGACGACACCTTTGTTCGTTACCACGAACCGAACATCGGAATCGCGGCGGTGAAAGTGCTCGAAGCGCTGGGCTTCGAAGTTGAGCTGCTGCAAAATCGGAAGTGTTGCGGCCGGCCGGCGTTCAGTCAGGGAAATCTCGATGCCGCGACAGAACTTGGCCGACATAACGTCGAACTTCTCTCAACTGCTCGACTGCTCAACGACTCAACTTCTCAACCTCCCATCATTTTTCTCGAACCGTCGTGTTGGTCGATGTTCGTGGAAGATTATCGCGAACTGAGAATCGAAAACGCGGAGAGGATAGTGGCGCGCTGTTTCCTCTTCGAAAAATTCGTGGACGATTTGTTAGAGAGGGAACCAGATGCGCTTGCGTTTAAGCATCGTGAAACCAGCGTCGCGATTCATTCCCATTGTCACGCCAAGTCGCTGATGAATCCCGCATTCATGGCGCATCTGGCAGGGCGACTGCCCGGACACAAAGCAACTTTGCTCGATACCGGATGCTGCGGAATGGCAGGCGCATTTGGCGCCCTCGCTGAGAAATACGAACTCTCGCGTCAAGTCGCGGCCGATTTGCTTCGCAAGATCGACAATGAGCATGCCGACGTCGTCGTCGCTTCCGGCACAAGTTGCCGCCATCAGATTATCGATCTTAGCAGCGTCTGGCCGAAGCACATGGCCGAAGTAATCGCCGACGCGGTCGCGTAACGGGTTATTGCGTTTTTTGCGCCGGAGGCGGCGCAGGTTTTGCGGCTTCGCCCGGTTTCGGCGGCTGACCGCCAGCTGCGGGAGCTGCGCCCGGAATATCTTCATCCGGAGCAGCGAGGATATCCTGTTCGCCAAACGATTCGGGATGGCTGGCGAGTTCTTTCCGCAAGGCCGCAATTTGTTCAGCAGTCACCGGACTGGCTTTATTCCCCCAATCGCTTCGTTCGTAGGTCATCACATCCGCAATTTTTTGATCGGTCAACGTTTTGTCCCATGGTTGCATCACCGCGCTACCGTACTGTTGTCCTTTAACTTTGACCGGCCCTTGCAATCCTTTGAGCACGATCATCGCCATGCGATGCGAACCGCCGTTGGTAAATTCCGACCCAGCGAGCGGAGGATATTGGCCAGGAACGCCCTGGCCGTTTGCCTGATGGCAGGTCTGACAATTCGCAGCGAAAACTTTTTTACCGCGATCAAACGGAGTCTGCGGCGCTTCTGGTCCTCCGCTAGGTCCGCCACCCGGCCCTGCCTTCTTCGATGGGATGTAAGCGATGTCCAAACTGTCTCCGGAAAAATTTCCGGAAAAGCGGCCGAGATACGCGCCACCAGTAAATAGTGCGACGCCGTAAACGGCGATCAACCAGATCGAGAGCGGCTCAAGGCCGACGCGCGGCTCGCGTTTTTCGCGCTGAATCGCGGCGTGCACTTCTTGAACGTCGGCCGTTTCACCATAATCCATTCCCTGGCGAGTAAGCGACGTGGGATTTGGCGTTTGGTCGTTCATTTCTTCGGTGCCGGCGGCGGTGGCGATCCGGCGGGCGCTGCTGGAGGCGAACCCGCTGGCGGCGCCCCTCCCGCTGCGGTCTTAACTTCCTTGAGCGGATGCGATTGATCGAGCGACATCAAATAAGCAACGAGACACTTGGCATCGTAGGTCGGAACAATTTCCCAGCCCGGAGGCGGCGCGTCAGGGCCCTGGAGTTGCAATGCGTCGGCCGAACGCTCGCCACTGATCGGATGTTTTTCGTAAAGAAATTTGTAAGCCGGCATGGTCGAGTCCCGGTTGTCCAGACTCATGCTGCGCGGCGAATAAAGATGAAGATGATGCCAGGCGGCGGAATAAGCTGGCGGCAGGCCGGTTGGATTTGGTGAAGCCGAAGCGGCCGGTGATGGATTCGCGACGACTGCGGACGGAGCTGGAGGAGAGCCCGCTGGCGGCGCGGCGGATGTCGCGGGCGCGGCCGGTGGACCGCTGGTTCCCGGTTTAGCTGCAGCTGCATTTGGCGGCGGTGATTGCGCAGCCGCTGGCGAGGTCGGGGGAGCGTTCGCAGCGGGAGCCCCTGCCGGACTTTCTTCTTCACTTGGAGCAGCTTTGCCCAGATTCGCCACATCGGGGCCCATTCGCTCCTGTCCCAGCACAACCGGGCGATCAAAAATGTAATCGCGCGGGGCGCTGCGGCGTTCAGCCCATTTCGGACGAGGCGACGGCCCTGCGTCCCGGACACGATCGACATCGGAAGACGCGTAATCGGGGCGGATTTGCTGGCTGTGGCAATAAATACACCCGTTCGCCACGTAAATCCGCCGACCGACATCGGCCATTCCCGACTTCGGCGCAGGATAAATGTCTGTGCCTTCCTCGTCCATTTGTGGATTGAGCGCGCCAATTTGCAGGTTCGGAATCACGGTCAAGCCGACCCACGAGAACGCGAACGTTCCGAACAGGCCGATGAAAAGCGAGACGAGGCCTTTCATAAGTGCGGCTCCGCTCCTTCGGCTTCAACTGGATTCAAAAATGTCGGCACGGTCGAGGTGCGGCCAAGACCAAACAGCATCAGACCGAAATGAAACGCGAAAATAAAATGCGAAGCCATCAGCAAAAGCGCTGCGACTGTTCGACCGCGCAAATACGGCAACACGCTGGCCACGCTTTCGATGAACGTCATCGAAGTATCATCTTGATCGGCGCCCTGAGTCACCCCGCCGACCAACAGCATTAACGACATCAATCCAACGCCGTAAGCCGACGCCCAGAAATGCAGCTTGATCAGTGTGGCATAACGCCATTCGCGGCCAACCAGGCGCGGCACGATGTAATACATCGAACCGAACATGATCATGGTGAAAAAGGCGTAGAGACCGATGTGCGAATAGGCGATGCTGGCCTCGGTAAAATGCAGATAGCGTGCGGTTGAGCGAAGGGAGATCAGGATTCCGACAACACTGAATACCGTGTACGACATCGCGCCGAACACGGTAAAGCGCAGCGTTGGGCTGTAACGCATCACCGGAAAATATCCCTGCATCGTCATGTGATGATTTAACCCGACGGTCGCGACTGGAATGATCGTTAGAATCGTTGCGGCGATGCTCGCCGTAATCATCCATGCCGGGAACGGCCCGTCGACGAGGCGTTGCATTCCTGTCCAGCTCGAGAAAAGCGCGTAGGTCCAGAATCCAATCGTGGCCAGATGATAACTGTAAACCGGGCGACCGATTACTTTCGGGATCATGTAGTAAGCGGTCCCGAGAGCGATCGCGCCGAACCAAAGAAACAGGAGATTATTCGCGTACCACCAGCCGACCGCAGCCTGCATCACGCCCTGCACGGGCACGATGAACAACATTGCCTGCGCCGCGGCGTAGAGCCATGGAAACCAGAGAAACGCGCCGAGCAAATACCATTGCGTAATGTAAATCTGATCGCCGCGGCGAAAACGGAACATCAATACTGCCCACGACATGATCAGCGCGTAAGCGACGAAAAGGACAACCGCGGCATAAGGTGGGAACTCGAGCCAGTCGTAGCCAGTGCTGTAACCCATGAGAATTCCGATTACGCCAATCAGGACACCGATGTTCCAAAACCAAATGCCGGTGACGATCAGCAACGGATGCCGCAAAGTTGTCCGGCACAATCGCGCCATCAGCCAGATCGCCGTTCCCATCGCGGCCATCGACGCCCAGCCGTAAATCATCACGTCCATGTGCACCGGGCGGAGCCGGCCCCAGGTCAGAAAGCTGAAGTCCGAAAGCCAATCCGGTGAATGCAATTTGAAGGAAACGAATCCGGCGAGCAGCGTTCCGATTAATAACCAAACCATCGCCGACGCGTAAAACATCAGCACCGGCACCCGCGTGGAAGCATCGATGCGCGCGCGCTCGAGTTGTTCCGTGTCGCCGGCGGCGGCTGAAACGGTCGGTTCTTTTAAAGGAATGTCAGCGGCTGGAGTCATTCGTTAGGCAAAATCGACATCTTCATAATTGTCCCGGAGTTGCTCCGCGAACCGGCAATGGACTTCCCGGCGGCGTTAGTGATGAAGTTGCTGAAGGCGACGCGGCCGGCGCGGCGCCGGACGATTTCGATGAGGCAGCTGGAGAGGTAGAAGCTCCTGGCTGCGTCGATGGCTGCACCGCCGGTGGGTTCACTGCCGCGGCAGGTTGTCCACGCGCTTCCGAATTCGGACCGGCAACTGAAGTTGGTTTCGGCGTTCCGCTTGTTTGCGGTGAAGCAGATGGCGCCGGCGATGCCGATGCTGGGCCCCCCGGCGCTGCAGAGGATTCCGGCGACGCAATCGCGTATGCGGACGCGGTCTTTTTGTTCGCGAGGTCTGCAATCGTTAATTCCATCGCGCGATCGATCGGCAATCGCACTGTGCCTTTGTTTTTGTCGACCCAGGCATAACTCGTCAGCGCTTTGGTGTCCTCATCGCGCGCGTCTTTTAGCTTTTTCACGCGCGCCTCCGCGCGCATGCGTTCGTAATTATCACCGCGCGGCGCGGGCCCGATCACGGCCACGACCATTATGCCGAATAGCGCAAACAACAGGACGACGCCGACCCATGTCGAAAACGGCGCAGGCGATTGAAATTGTTCGGGATTGGCCATCTCAGTTCACCAAATTCAAAGATTCGACCAGGCGCGGGTCGCGGACTGGAAAGAGCGAAGTCTTTCCAACGATGCGCAAGTAAACGAAGGCTAGCGTCGAGCCGATGGCGACGATCGCGGCAAAATCCCAAAGGCTGACGTGAACGCCGGTCCCATGCAGCGCCGGCAAGACCACGAGATAGATGTCGAGCATTTGCATGAACAAAATCCAGGCGGCGACATAGCAGAGCTGGCGCGGATGCTTTTTAATCGATTGCAAAAGCAGAATGGCGAACGGTCCAAAGAACCGGCCAAAGACCAGCAACATACTCACGCCCCACCACGATTCAGTATTTCGGGTTAGAAAATATTGGGTCTCTTCCGGAAGATTCGCATACCAAATCAGCATGTACTGGCCGAAGCCGATGTAGGCCCAAAAAACGCAGAAGGCGAACATCCACTTCCCCATGATGTGATAATGCTCGGGCGTGACCACGTTCTTGAGGTAACCGGCGCGCTGAAGCGCAGTGATGACGAGCACAAGCAACGACATCGAACTGCCGGCCGCGCCGGCGAAAATGTAGACGCCAAACATGGTGGAGAACCAGCGATACTGGAGACCCAGCAACCAATCGTAGGCGCCGAAGGTTACCGACAATGCGAATAATGGCAGACTAACAAACGAAACTCTGCGAAGCCAAATGGTGAACCGCGGATTGCCGTCCTTGTCCTGGCGCACGGAAAATTTTCTCAGCAGCTGCGACGCGATGATGAAAAATCCGAGGAAGAAAGCCGCCCGAAGAATGAAGAAACTGAGGTTCAAATACGCGCGTTTGGAATCAAGGTTCGGTTCTTTTCCCGGCTCAATGTTCATCCATTCGTAGAGATGATGTCGTAAAAGCAGGATCGGGATGAAAAAGATCGCCAGCACTGCGATGAGCACGGCGATGTTTTCGAGCTGACGTCGCACCACCACCGTCCAATTCGCGTCGGTGGCGTAATGCACGATCGTCCAGAAGAAACAGCCGGCGCACAGGGTGAAGAAAAACCCAAAGGCAAAGAGCCATGAGAAACTGAACTGCGTCGGATCAATCGCCGCGCCCGCGCCGCACAATGCCAGCGCAACAAATGCAACCACACCGAGCAGGACCGACAAACCGGCAAAGCGACCGGTCTCGAAATGCTCGCCTTCCGGTGTCGGCGCATTATGCAAACGATCGCTCACTTCTTCGGGGCCTCCGGTTTGGCCGGCGCTTTGTTTTCGGCCGGTTTCCCTTCCGCGGACTTCGCTTCGGGGGGTTTGTTCTCGGCTGGTTTTTCCAAATCAGCGCGATGCTCGGGCGGGACATCGGCAATCGCCCCATTCTGGCTTCGTTGCAGCGCGCGAAGGTAAGCAATGATCGCCCAGCGATCCTGCACCATGATGTTTGGTCCGTAGGCCATCATCGTGTTCTTGCCGTTTGTGATTGTGTTGAAAATCTCGCCGTCGGCCATTTTGCGAATGCGATCGTCCTGCAACGTCACGACGGTCGCGAGTCCGTATGATTTTGTGATCCCATTTCCTGCCGCAGTCATGCCGTGACACATCGCGCAGGTGATATTGAAACGCTCGCGCCCGCGCTCCAGTAATTCCGCCGTCACCGGAACCGGGATCCCGGTTCCCCAATTATTGCCCATCTTGCCCGTGTTGACGTAATCGGTGCCGACACTAAAACCGGCAGCGGAGTGAGACTCCGGCGCGCCGCTCGATTGTGGCTTGGGCATTTCATAACCGATCGGCACTGTTCCGTTCACCGGCATGCGTGGACCGCGGCCGTCCGCAAAAAAATTCAGCGGCGATTGCGCGCGCACTTTCATCTGCCGCACCATGTCGGGAAAAATTTCCCACGGCTCATTGGTCGTTTTTTCTCCACGGAACCCGAGCACGGCGACAGCCGCGATCGTGAGCAACAAAGAAATTAAAAGGAATCCGCGCAACATAATCAGTCCTCGTGCACGATGGTGATGTTTTGGCCACCGCTGCGCTCGAGTAATTCGCGCGCTTCCAGTTCGGTGAAGCGCGGATCGCGGGCTTCGATCACGAGGAAAAATCCGTCATTAGTGACTCGTTTGAACCGCTCCCAGTTAAAGATCGGATGATGCGGCCGCGGCAGACCGTTCATGATCAGGACCGCGAAAAACGCCGCGAAAGCGGAGAAAAGAACCGTCAGCTCGAACATAATCGGGAAAAACGCCGGGACCGTTTTCCAGTCCCACGGTTTTCCGTGAACAACGAGGCGATACAATCCCCAGGACGGACCGAACTCGACGAGCATCGCCGTGAGCAAACCGGAAATGCCGCCGACAAGCACCACTGCGCTGAGCCAAGATTTCCCGAGGCCCATCGCTTCGTCCATGCCATGAATTGGAAACGGCGAAAACACATCCCAACGTTTGAACCCGGCGTCGCGCACGATTTTGGCCGCTTCGTAAAGGGCCGACGCGCTCGGATATTCCGCCCCCATTGCGTAAACGTCGTGACCATATGGCGTTCTCATGTGCGCTCCATTCCACCCGCGGCGACGGGATGATGGCCATTAGGCGAATGCGCATGCGCGTCGGCTTCCGGCAAAACGATCTTCACTTCCGACATCGCTATCATCGGCAGAAACCGGACGAACATGAGGAACAGCGAGGTGAAAATCCCAAGCGTGCCGATGAACGTCCAGATGTCGACCCAGGTTGGGATAAACATGCCCCACGACGACGGAAGAAAATCCCGATGCAGGCCGCCAACGATGATGATGAAACGCTCGAACCACATTCCCGCGTTCACACACATGCAAACGAAATACACGACCAGAATGTTTCGCCGGCACCAGCGGAACCAGAAGAGTTGCGGCGAAAGGATGTTGCAGAACAACATTCCGGTCCACCAGTACCACCAATAGGGCCCAAAGACGCGATTCCAAAATCCAAACCGCTCGTAAGCGTTGCCGCTATACCAGGCCACGAAAAATTCCATCGCGTAGGCGTAGGTCACGAACGAACCGGTCAACAAAATGATCTTCGCCATTTTGTCGATGTGCTGCGGCGTGATGATGTCCTGGAGTTTGAAGATCGCCCGCGCCGGGATGAGCAACGTCAGCACCATGGCGAACCCGCCGAAAATCGCGCCGGCAACGAAGTAAGGTGGGAAAATTGTCGTATGCCAGGTCGGCAAAATCGACGACGCGAAGTCGAATGACACCACGCTGTGAACGGAAAGCACCAGCGGCGTGGAAAGACCGGCCAGAAGCAGATACGCCATTTCGTAATGACGCCAGTTGCGATTCGAGCCGCGCCAGCCGCACGCGAAAACGCCAAATAAAAATTTTCTGATTTTGGTGGTCGCACGATCGCGCAACGTCGCGAGGTCCGGAATTAAACCCGTGTACCAAAATAAAACCGAGACGGTAAAATAGGTCGAAACCGCGAACACGTCCCACATCAAAGGGCTGCGGAAATTCGGCCAGATGCCGTAATTGTTAGGCAATGGCGCCAAATACCACGCCATCCAGACGCGGCCAACGTGCACGCCGGGGAAAATCGCGGCGCACATCACCGCGAACAGCGTCATCGCTTCGGCCGAGCGATTGATCGAGGTCCGCCATTTCTGCCGCAGCAGATACAAGATTGCGGATATCAGTGTGCCAGCATGTCCGATACCGATCCAAAAAACGAAGTTTGTGATGTCCCAGGCCCATCCGTTCGGAATGTTATTTCCCCAGACCCCGACGCCGGTGGAAATTTGGTAACCGAGACAGAACAAACCGAACATGGCGATCGAGCCGGTGATGGTAAAACAAACCCACCACCAACGCGGCGCCGGTTGTTCGGCCACCCCGGAGATGCGTTCGGTGAGCCAGCTGAAATTCCGCCGATTCAACACCAGCGGCACGCGCGCAAGCGGACGATCAACGCTTGTCACGGCTTCTTCCTGCATCGCGTCCTGTGTGGTAGGCCAATCGTTCATTTAGTTAAGATCGACATCGTCATGCTTTCTCTGCCGGAGAAGCCACGCCAATGTTGGAGGCGTCGGGCATTTTCGGATTTGGATTGCGAATGCGTCCGAGATAACTCGTGCGCGTGTTCACGTTCAAATATTCCAGCAGCCGATAGTTGCGGTCCTGCTGTTTCATCTTCGAAACTTTGCTTTCCGGATCTTTGATGTCGCCAAAAGTGATCGCCTCGTGCGGGCAGGCCTGCGCGCAGGCGCTGGTAAACGAATCGCGCGGAATTTTTAGATCTTTACCAGAGGCGCCAGCACGGACATGCGCCGCGATCTTCGCCTCCTCAATTCGTTGGACACAGAACGTGCATTTCTCCATCACGCCGCGCATCCGAACCGTCACATTCGGATTCTTTTGCATTTTGGTGACGTCGGGCGCGCCTTTTTCGGTAAATGGCGCGATGTACTCGCGATAAATCCCAAATTCGCCGGCGATTTTCTTTTTCGCGATTGGCCGCTGGTTGTAATCAAAGAAGTTAAATCGGCGCACTTTGAACGGGCAATTGTTCGCGCAATAGCGGGTGCCGACGCAGCGGTTGTAAGCCATGACGTTGAGACCGTCCTCGCTGTGGATCGTGGCATTGACTGGACAAACGGTTTCGCACGGCGCGTTTTCGCAGTGCTGGCACATCATCGGTTGATGGACAACCTCCGGATTCTCCGGAAATTCGCCGTTGTCTTCGTCGAACGATTTCGCGCTGGCGTAGTAACGATCGATCCGGAGCCAGTGCATCACGCGGCCATGCGAGACTTGTAGTTTGCCAACGATTGGAACGTTGTTCTCAGCCTGACAGGCGACGACACACGCGCTGCAACCGGTGCAAACGTTAAGATCGACGTTCATCCCCCACTGCTGCGGCGCGTCCAGCGGCGGATGCGAGTAAAGCGAGAACGTCTTTGACGGCTCGTCCGCGCCGCCGCATTTTTTCACGAACTCGTTGTCTTCGCGATAACCATCCAGAGTCGCTTCGCGCACCACGCCACGGCCCTCGATACTCCAGTGATCTTGGGTAATCGAGAGTGGATATTTCTTTCCCACTTTCGTGACCTGCACGTTCTCGATGTTCTTGCCGTCGACGACTGCGAAATGCGGATTGTTCGCCGTCCGCAAAAAGTAGGCGTTGAATCCTGTGTCCTCCGCGATCGGTCCTGCTTTCTTGCGACCGTACCCGAGCGGAATCGTGATCGAATTGTCAACGTGTCCAGGAGAAACGTAAGCCACAATCACGAGTTCACGTTGAATCGGTTGGTCGTTCGCGTCTTTTGCCGTCTCGTTAATCGCGATTTGGATCAGGTCGCCGGTCTCCACGCCTAACGACTTGGCAAAGTTCGGGCTCATCATTGCCGCGTTGTCCCAGGTCAGCTTTGTGATCGGATCCGGTAATTCCTGGAGCCAGCCGTTGTTGGCGTAACGGCCGTCATCCATCGCGTAACTGCGAACGAAAACGATCTCGGGCGAATCTTGCGTCGGCGCAGGTGTTGTCGCCCAAAGTTGTTGCGCCAGCGGAGCGGCGGCGCCGCCGTTAAATGTAACCGGTCGATCGCGCAACGGAATGTGCGCCGCAAATCCGTCGCGCAAGAATTTCGACCACGCAGTCGGAAAGTCGCCCGGTGGTTTAGTGGCGTGGAAAGTTTCCTGAATCAGTTCGGGACCTTCCATCCCGCCACCGCGGGAGCCGCCGAGCAGTGCGTTCAGGATTTGGATTTCACTCAAACCGCCGAAGAGCGGGAGGATCATCGGTTGGATCGACAAGTAGGCGCCGTCCGATGTCAGCGCGTCGCCCCACGACTCCAAATAATGCGCCAACGGAACATGCCACTGGCTGATTGTCGATGTTGCGTCTTCGTGATAACCGAGCCGCACTACTTCCGGCACTTTCTTTTGCAAATCCGCCCAATCGATCGGCGTTTTCTTGTCCGAATCCTGCGCAACCGCGCGGGGGGCGTTGTAAACCGGGTCGCCGCCAAAAATGAAAAGGTGTTTGATCTCGCCGCGGTTCATCCGGTCGGCCAGCTGCAAAATACTTTTCGTGTTCTTGTTTCGCGGAAACTCTCGGACGACAACAGTGCGTCCGATGTTTTTCAGCGCCGAATTCATCGCGTAGGCGAGCAGCTGAACGACGACGGGTTGATGTTGCCCCGCGAGAACGATGCTCACGCCCGATTTCGCAATCAGATCATTCGCCGCTTCGCGCAGCCATTCGTCATCGAATTCCGCGCCGCCTTGCACGGCCGCAGTCAGCGCACCCAAAACCGAGCTCAATCCCGCATCTTTGGTGGCGTCGGCAATTTTTCCAGCAAGCGCATAGGTGAACGCCGGGATCTGACTCGCGGCGCAGCGCAACCGATGATCGGCCATCGCGCCGGTGATCGTGAACCGGTTCTCGACTACGTAGAGCCGGTTCATTGTGTCCTTCGATGATTTTATCCGGCGTCGCTGCGTAAACGCGCGAGCGCCCATCAGATCGCCTTCGCCGCAATCGAGAAAGTCGCTATCGAGCGCGAAGACCACGTCGGCGCGATCGAAGCGCGGGATCAATCGCACATTTTCGCCGAAACCGGTGCGAGTCGCGTAATTTTGCGCTTCACTCAACGCCGCCTCGTAGACGCACCACATCATTTTTGGAAAAGCCTTTTCCAAATCGACGCGTAATCTCTCGCGTGTTGGCGAATGCGCTTCCTCAACCAGAAACGCCAGACCGTCGCCGCCATTGGAGCCGAGTTGCCCTCGCAGCTTGTCGATGTAGGAATCAAACTCGCCGCGATTGGAATCTTTGCCGCGATTCACGAATCGTCGCGATCGCGCCGGATCGTAAAGATCGAGAACGGAGGCCTGCGCGAATGTGTCCGTCGCGCCGGCGCTGGCGGGATGAAGCGGATTGCCTTCGAGTTTGATCGGCCGGCCGTCGACAGTGGTCGCGATCAGCGGAATTGCGCCGGCGCGCCGCGGCATCGCGGTGGCGTAGTAGAGAAATTTTCCTGGAATCGTCCACTCAGCGCTTTTCGTGAACGGGACGAGGTGCATTTCCGGACGTCGGCAGCTGGTTAGGCCAAGACCGGCCAATGCCATCGAAGCCCCCATCAACTTCATGAAATCGCGCCGCGACCATTCGTCTTCGCTAATTTCCGAAGCGCCGGCCGGAAATTCGCGTTCCAGCCATTCGCGAAACTCCGGGGTGTTGCTGTATTCGCCGAGACTGCGCCAGTATTTTTTCCCGGTCAGCGGCTCGGGTGGACGTTGAAAGACGCGTTTCATCGGTGGCAGGTTTGGCAATTTGTGCTCGGAGCGATGTTCCAGCGTTCCTTCAATGTCTGACCGATCTCTGGCTGCGTCAGATGTTTCTTCTTCGACCAGTCCTCGTTCACGTCCTTTGGCTTTCCGTATTTGGCGACGAACTCCGCCGGTTTCACATCGTCAGGTTTCCAATCGAGATTGAAAACTTCTTCCTGCGGGCGCAGAAAATTTTCGGGGTGGCGATGACATTCGAGACACCACGCCATGCTGTGCGGCTTGGCAATGGACACCGTCGACATGTGATTCACCGAACCGTGACAGCTGAAGCAACTAATGCCGCGATTCACATGCGCGCTGTGATCGTAAAAGACGTAATCTACCGTGCGATGCAGCCATACCCACTCGATCGGCTTGCCGGTCTTCCAGCTTTGTCGGACCGGTTCTAGCTTCGGGTTGTCTTTTTGCACCTGCGAGTGGCAGTTCATGCAGGTCTGGGTGTTTGGCACATTCGAATGCGCCGCCACTTCCACGAAGCTGTGGCAATAGCGGCAATCCATTCCGAGCTGGGTCACGTGAATATCGTGGGGAAATGGCACCGGCTGGATCGGTTGATAACCAACTTTGGTATATTTCGGCGTGACGTAATACCACGTGGCTGCAGTCAATCCGCACGCGATCAAAATACCGGCGATCGCCATTTGCAGCGGCAGCCAGTTCGTCCACTTTGGGAAAAAATTCGCCATAAAATCAGCGGACGCCCTGCCCGGGCCAACACGGCCGCCAACTTAGAAACGAATTCGAATCCCTCTCAGGATGTGCGTGCATCGAAACCATCACTCTATGAATCGAAATTCGCTCGGCAAAAGAAAACTCGTAGGTAGCATGTCGATCTAAATTCCCGCCAACTCTTCCGATACGGAAAAGTTGCCGTTTCGCAAAATGATCACGTCAAAACTTCGGGGAAGCGTCAAGTGAAAGCGCGTATTTCTTTTGTCTTCTTTTTGGCCGCCTTCGGCCCAATTTCACAAATAGGCGCGGCCGAGGATGCCGATCTTCTGTTCTTCAACGGGAACATTTACACAGTTAACGAAAAAACACCGCACGCTGAAGCGGTCGCGGTCAGAAAAGACAGAATCATTTTCGTCGGCTCAAACGAAGACACGAAAAGATTTCGTGCTGCCCGCACCATTGATCTTGGCGGAAAAACAGTCGTTCCAGGCCTGACCGATTCGCATTGTCACATTTTCGGAATCGGCGAACGCGAGCTGACTTTGAACCTGGAAGGAACAAACACGCTGATGGATTTCCTGGCGAAGGTTGCAGAGCGCGCCACGAAAACCGAGCCGGACAAATGGGTTACCGGCCGCGGTTGGATCGAAACGTTTTGGAAACCTGCCCAATTTCCGACGCGGCAGGACTTGGATAAAGTAGCGCCACACAATCCGGTCTTCGTCACCCGCGCCGATGGTCACGCCTCGGTCGCCAACTCTGCCGCGCTGAAAATTGCCAAGGTCGACAAGAACACCCCGAATCCGTTTGGTGGGGAAATTCTAAAGGATAAAACGACTGGTGAGCCGACCGGGATGTTGTTGGATAACGCGCAGGACCTGGTTGAGAAAAATATTCCGAAACCAACTGCACACGAACGCGAGCAGGCGCTGTTGACCGGCATCAATCGCGAGATCGGGCTGGGCTGGTGCGAAATTCAAAATGCCGGCAGCCACAAGGATGATATTGCCCTAATCAAAAAAGTTTATGCTGCCAGCAAAGCGAAGATTCGATTTGTCAATTGCGTCTTTGGTCCGGGCGAGGACGCGCAAAACTTTCTGCGCGAAGGATCGACAATCAATGCGTTCGATCACCACTTCACGCAGCGAACCATTAAGGTGATCTTCGACGGCGCGCTCGGCTCGCGCGGCGCGGCGCTGTTAAAACCGTACAACGACGCGCCCGATGCGTCCGGTTATCTCACAGAGAAACCCGAAGAGCTTCGTCCCATGTTCGAAGAAGCGTTGCGCCGCGGCCTTCAAGTTGAGACGCACGCGATTGGCGACCGGACCAATCGAACGATTCTGGATCTTTACGAAGCCGCGTTGAAAGCGGTTCCACCTAACGAACGCAAAATCGCAGAGCCACGCTGGCGCGTCGAGCACGCACAGATTGTCGATCCCGCTGATCTCCCGCGGTTCGCCAAGCTCGGCGTGATTCCATCAATGCAACCATCACACGCGATCAGTGATTTATTTTTCGCCCCGGCGCGACTTGGAATGGACCGGCTTGCCGGGGCCTACGCATGGCAATCGTTTCTGAAATCGGGAGTTATCATTTGCGGCGGATCCGATGCGCCGGTCGAGCGCGGTGAACCGATGATTGAGTTTTACGCCGCAGTCGCGCGCAAAAGCATCAAAGGCGAATCCGGTCCCGGTTGGCATCCCGAACAAGCGGTTTCGCACGAGCAGGCGTTGAAAATGTTTACGATCTGGCCGGCTCAAGCCGTGTTTGAAGAAAACGACAAAGGTTCGATCGAACCCGGCAAGCTCGCCGATTTCACCGTGCTTTCGCAAGACATCATGAAGATTCCAGAGCCGGAAATTCTCAAAACACGCGCCGAAATGACGATCATCGGCGGCGAGGTTGTCTTCGGTAAAATCGATTAACCACGAATGAACACTAATTGGCACTAATGACCGCGACGAAAATTCGTGCCTATTTCAGCGCCCGAGTAAGTAAATCGCAACTAGCGCCACCAGAAAATACGGAACCAGAATCGCCGCGCCGGCGTACTCTTTGGCTATTCGTTGACCAAAAAAGAGACAGAGAATCGCGATCGCCGAAACAATCGCGCCGTAAAATGCGATCATCGGATTGTGCGTGAAGAGCAGCGCGAGAAGCCCAACTCCACTCAGTGCGCCGGCTGCTAATTCAATGATGGTGAGCGCTCCAAACAACAGCGGTACCACTCCTGCCAACAGGCTTTTCGAGAAATGGCCGGTTAGCCAGGTTAGATTGCCTTGTCGATCGACGATTTTGTCGATGCCCGATTGCAGAAATAGGATCGCTAGGAAAGCCGACACGAGAAGCTGGAGGAAATACGACGGGCCAAGCGTTAGCATATTGTCATGTCGACCGAATCATGCCGCACTGCGGCAAACTAAGATTATGGGAACATTTTGGATGCACTAGCGGGAGCGTAAGTAGAGACATCTCTAAATATTTCTGAACGGAAATAGCAAGAGATTCCTCGACTTCGCTCGGAATGACAGAAGACAATTACGAATACAGATACTCGTCGTGATACTCGCGCTGCGGCGCAAATTGAACTGACTGATCGCCGCCGGCCTCCGGATATTCGAAGATTTTGCCTTCGTAATTGCGGATCACGATTTTTTCGTTGTCGTGGTAGAGAACGTAGCCGGGATTGATCGGTACTTTGCCGCCGCCGCCGGGGGCGTCGATCACGTATTGCGGAACGGCGTAACCGGTGGTGTGCCCGCGCAAGCCTTCGATGATCTCGATCCCTTTCGCGACCGACGTGCGCAGGTGCGACGAACCGTTGATCAGGTCGCACTGATAAATGTAGTACGGCCGAACGCGGCACATGAGAAGTTTGTGCACGAGAGTCTTCATCGTCTCGAGATCGTCGTTCACGCCGGCGAGGAGCACACTTTGATTGCCAAGCGGAATTCCGGCGTTGGCCAGCCGTTCGAGTGCTTCTTTTACTTCGATCGTGAGCTCGCGCGGGTGGTTCGCGTGCACGCTCATCCAGAGCGGATGATGTTTGGCAAGAATCGCGCACAGCTGGGGCGTGATGCGTTGGGGCAGGAAAATCGGAACCCGGGTGCCGATGCGTAGAAATTCGATATGGGAGATCGCTCGCAGTCGCGACAGCAACTTGTCGATCTTATCGTCGCTGAAAATCAACGCGTCCCCGCCGCTCAACAAGACGTCGCGCACCTTGGTGTGTTGTTCGAGATAACGAAACGCTTCCTCGAAATCGGTGTGCAGTTCCTGTTCGCCAACGCCACTGACTACGCGACTGCGGGTGCAATATCGGCAATAGGCCGCGCAACGATCCGTCACCAAAAGTAAAACGCGGTCGGGATAACGATGGACCAATCCGGGGACTGGCATGTGTGAATCTTCGCCGCAAGGATCGGCCATATCGTAGGGTGATGCCCAGGTCTCTTCGACCCGCGGAATGACCTGTCGCCGGATCGGATCGTCCGGATTTTTCTCGCGCGGGATTAGATTGAAAAAGTGCGGCGTGACCGCGAGCGCCAATTTATCTCCCGAAAGGAGCACCCCGCTGCGTTCCTCGTCGCTGAGATTGATCCCGCAGTCGCGGGACTCGAGCTGAGCGAGCGAAGTAACCCGGTTCTTGAGCTGCCATTTCCAATCGTTCCAAAGTTCGGGCGCGATTTGCGGCCAATAGCCCGGCGCATGTGAGACGAACTCTTTTCCATCACCATTTCGAAAAGCTTCCATTTGAGTAAGGACGAAAACGCTAAGACCGGTCAGAATCGTGTCAACGCGCGCACCGCAAAGTGCGCCGCGCACTCGCCATTTAGAGGGCAACCGCTCCTACTGCACCGTCACGAGTGTGCCGATGGGAATTTCCGCGAAAAGTTTTCTCGCCGTTTCGCCGGGCAAACGAATGCAACCGTGCGAGGCCGGGTAATTGGGGACAACGCCCTCGTGCATGCCGAAATCGAGACAACTCAACCGCATGAAGTAGGGCATATCGACATGATAAATCGTGGAACGATGATTGCGTTCTTTGTCCGTAATTACGAAATACCCGCGCTTGGTCGAATAGCCCTCGCGGCCGGTGGAACAGGTAGAATTCAAAACCGGCACGCCGTCTTTGATCAGCGCCATGTGCTGGGAAGAGAGCGAAATTTCAATTCGAAGCTTCTCCGGCGACGGTCCGCTGCCGAGGAGAATTTGCGCCGGTTGCCAATGGCCGAGCTCAGCCGCGAAATAGAGCGCAATCATCTTATAGCGCCCGGTGGCCCGGTTGCGGTCGGCGCCTGCTTGCAACAGCGCGCGGACGTAATCGGTGCGGCCCAGTCCGGCCGCCAGCATCAGGCAGGTGACGTTGCGGTCGTCTTCGATGTAATTGCGAAACGACTTCGACGGAAGCGCGTCGAGAAATTCCTTGTCATATTTTGCCGGCAGGGTCGTGTTCGCATCCGCGCCGCAGTCCAACAAGGTTGTAACCAAGGGCACATTGTCAGTGGCGATCGCGTAGGCGAGCAGCGGAACGCGCTTCCCTTCCGGCGTAGGCGGAGGGATGTGTTTCGAAAGCAGCAGTCGGACTGATTCGCGATCCCCCGCGCGCAAAACATTATCCAAAGCGCGCAACGCGCCGGGACTCCACTGTTCAAGCCGCGGCAGTCGCGTAAGAATTTCCTGGGCAATTTTAGTGTTGGCGCTCCCGAGAGCAAGGGTCAGCAGCTCACCACTGTCGCCGTAAGCCAATTCCAGGTTCGGCGTCAGGCTCAAAAGAAGATCGACGGTTTCGAGTTTCTGCGCAGTCACAGCATAATAGAGCGCCGAATGACCTGCACGGTCTCTGGCAGTAATGTCGGTAACATGTCCAGCCATCGCCCGAACCGACTCCAAGTCGCCATGCATCGCCGCCACCATTAACGGAGTTACTCCCGCGTTATCCGCCAGATCAGCGCTGGCGCCGGCATCCAGTAATCTCCGCGCGACAACCCCATCCTCCCGCAAAATCGCAGTGAAAAGCAAAGAGCGGTCATTCGCTCCCCGGACGTTTGGATTCTGATGCTCGCGAAAGTAACGATCGATCAACGAAGTTTGATGCGAATCCATCGCGCGAACAAAGTCTTCCGCGGGAATCGGTTTGGGAGCGCCGTGATCGGATGCAAGCCGTAGCGCCACTAGCACAAAGGCGGCGGACAAGGCGGCAACCAAGGCCCGATTCAAGTTAGTTGAACGCATATCCGGAGAGAGACCGACCGATAGTATACCATTAGTCAAGCGGCGCAACCGCTGGAATTCGCATGCCCTGGGGTATCCCGTCCGGTGGACTGGGGACGTTGAACGTTGCATGTTGGGTGCTGTCCAACCTCGAACCGATGCGCTTGATCTCAATTTCAGTTCTTATCGCCACGGTGAGCACGCTGTCGACCCTAGCGGCGACCCCGGAGATTGCACCGATGCCGACGGTTCCAGCGGCCGCAGCGGAGCAGGGTAAAGACGTGGTTCATCAGTTGAACAATGCTTTCGCCAAGGTTTTCGAGACTGTCGCGCCGAGTGTTGTCATTATCGAAATTTCGAAAAAGAGCGACAACGAAACCTCCGCTTTCGAGGATTTGTTCTTCCAAGGGCCACCCGACGAAAATAATCCCCGGCGAAACCAGAGAAATCTTGAGCCGATCCAAAGCGAAGGCTCCGGATTCATCGTCCGGCCGGACGGCTACATCTTTACCAACTTTCACGTGGTCGAAGCCGCCGATAAGATCGAGGTAAAACTAAAAGACGGCCGCGAATTTTCGGCGAAAGTGGTCGGCACTGACGAGAAGACGGACATCGCCGTCATTAAAATCGAGGCCAAAGATTTGCCGGTCGCGCAATTGGGCGACAGCGACGCGGTTCGAGTTGGGCAATTCGCCTTTGCCATCGGGGCCCCATTCAAGCTCGATTACACTTTCACTTACGGCGTCGTCAGCGGCAAAGGACGCAGCAAATTGCTCGCGACCAGCGGCTATTCGATTTCGGATTATTTACAAACTGATGCCTCGATCAATCCCGGCAACAGCGGCGGTCCGCTCTGCGATATCGATGGAAAAGTGATCGGTATGAACACGCTGATTAACGGAATCAACCGCGGCCTGGGCTTCGCTATTCCGAGTAACATGGCCAAAGAAATCGGCGAAGAATTGATCGCGGGACACAAGATCACGCGGCCTTGGCTCGGGATCCGAATCGAAACGCTCGGCGACGATCCTTCCATCCGCGAGCTGTTCAAAGGGGTTGAGAAAGGCGTCGTAGTCCGAACGATCGAAGCCGACGCTCCCGCCTACAAGAGCGATCTGCGGCCGTTCGACGTAATCACTCAAGTCGATGCCAACTTTGTCAGCACGGATTCGCAGCTGCAGCACGAGATTTTGAAAAAGAAAATCGGCCAGAAAGTCGAGCTGACGGTTTGGCGAAAGGGACAAACGCTTAAAGTGCCGGTCACCACCGGCGAATTGCCGAATGAAATCTCGCGCGCCTCGAATGAACCGGCGCGCCCGCCGCAGAATCCCGAGGAAGAAGCGGGAAAATTCGGGCTCCAAGTCCAGGAGTTGACCAAAGAAATGGCGCAACGCTTTAAGCTCGGCGTTCAGCGCGGCGTCATCGTGACCGACGTCACCGAAAACAGCCTGGCCGCGCAGCAGGGGATCGAACGCGAAGATGTCATCACCGAAGTCGATAGCAAACCGGTGACCGATGCGAAAACGTTTCGGGAAGCCTTAAACAAGGCCGATCCCAAACGCGGCGTTCTTCTCTATCTCGACCGCAAAGGCAGCAAGACTTTCGCAGTCCTAAAAGCCTCCGGCGGCGAACCGCCGGACGGTCGCTAAGCCTTGCGGCTGCCGACCACGACCAGCAGGATCCCGCCGACGAGACAGATTCCGCTTACGACCGGCGGAAAACTAATCCCGTGACTTTCGGTGTGACTTATCTCGAGCGGACCTAACTGCGCATCTTTCTTTTTCTCGTTCCAACCCAGCCCGCCCCAGGCAAAACCGACAAAGCCAACGATGATGAGAACGATTCCGACAATTCCTGCTGGTTTCACGCGCGCGATGCTACAGCGGCCGGCGACCGGTGATCAATTGGATAATCAAAACCACAAGTGCGATCACAAGCAGCAGATGAATAAAACCGCCCAGCGTGTAGGAACTGACCAAACCAAGCAGCCAAAGAATCAGCAGAATAACAAAGATGGTCCAAAGCATAAAAAAACTTTCGTTTGAGGTTGTTGCCTAGGGTTCGTTTCGCCATGCGCAATCGCGCGTGCGAAAAAATTAGACGGGCGATGTCGCCCTTTTATTTACCGGCCTTTTTCAGAACAGCACGCAAATCCCATCCGCTCTGTTCCAGCTGCGCGCGGGCCGAATTGTAGTCGCACTCTGTTAACTCGGCCACCATCCGCGTGGCCCGGTCGCGCAACTTCGTGCTCGAAGTGTTCAAGTCGATCATCAGATTTCCGCGAACCTTGCCAAGCGCGACCATTGCGCCGGTGCTGATGATGTTGAGCGCAACCTTGGTCGCCGTTCCCGCTTTGAGTCGCGTTGATCCGGTCACAATTTCGGGACCGACGCCGAGATCAATTGCAAGATCGACATCCAATTGCCGGTCGCGCGCCGGATTGCAGCTGAGCAAGACGGTCTTCGCGCCTAACGACTTCGCTCGCTCGAGCGCGCCTAAGACGAAAGGCGTGCGACCGCTCGCCGTGATTCCAATTACAACATCGACATCCTTGACGCCGCGGCGATCAATTGCGAGCGCGCCGTTACTCCCCTCGTCCTCCGCGCCTTCCACGCTCCGGTGGAGCGCGGTCGCGCCGCCGGCGATAATGCCCTGCACGAGTTCAGGCGACGCGCCGAAGGTCGGCGGAATTTCGCTCGCGTCGAGCACGCCGAGCCGCCCGCTGCTGCCCGCACCGACGTAAAACAATCGGCCGCCTCTGCGCAGCGACTCAGCAACCAGCTCGATCGCGCGGGCAAGATCGGCACTCACCGCGCGCAACGCTTCTCCCACAAATTTTTCTTCGTCTACGAAAAGCTTTGCCAACTCCAGCGCGCTCATCTTTTCGAGATTTTCCGAGCGCGGATTGCGTTGCTCAGTCAATGCTGCAGCCAAGTCATCGATTTTGTCCGGAGAAGATTCTGCGTGAATTTCGGGCCAGCTCTGCATTTCTGCCGCGAGCCAAGCCGCGCCCAATTCCGGAGCTCGTTCGGAGTTCGTCACGCGCGCGTCGGGCAAACATTTCTTTAATCGCCGCCGAAACGCATGGGTGTAAATCGAATCGCGATGAAAAAGTCCCCCGAGCAAAACAATCTTTGGCGCGAGGACGTGTAATCTTGTCGCTACCGCTTCGGTGTATTCGCAAAGAACGCGCGCGCCTTCTTCGATAATTTCCATGACGCGCGAATCACCGCCGGCGGCGGCTTCGAAGACGACCGGCGTCAGCATTGCCACTTCCATTTTATCGGCCGTCTGCGCCCAGGCGACGAGTTCATCGAGATTATTCAGCGACAACGCTCGCAAGACTCTGGTCGTGAACTGGACTTCGCCGCGATGCAGATCGTATTCGCGCAGAATTAAGCGCAGCGCCTGCAGGCTGAGAAAATAACCGCCACCGGCATCGCCCAAAATGTGTCCCCAGCCTCCAGCGTTTTCGATCCGCTTGTCGCGACGACCGGTAATGGACGAGCCGCTTCCGGCGTTCACAACAATTCCATCACCATGGCCCAGCGCGGCGCCCAAACCGGAATCGCGATCGCTGCCGACCACAACTTTTGCCTGCGGCCAAATCTCGGCGCAGAGCCGCGTGAGCGATTGGCGATCTTCCCCGGTGCCACAGCCGGCCAGGAAAATGCCGGCCCGATTGATTTCTTTCGGCAGCTCCCTAAACGTCGACCGCAATTGGTCCAGCGGAGCGAGGCGAAAGTTTGCCGGCGGGAGTTTTCCCTGGTCCAAAACGCGCAGCTCATTCTCCCCGCGCTCGACCAAAACCCATGACGTTTTGGTCCCGCCACCCTCCACGCCCAGGATTTTTTCTCCGCCGTTCATTGTCGATCTTTGCCCTGTTTGTATCATGCCTTATGGCCAAAGACGAGGCTCAAGCGGCTAAGCGAGTCGCACGGCTCCGAGAGGAGATCAAGGAGCACGATCGCCGCTATTACGAGGAAGCCGCGCCAACCATCACCGATCGCGAATACGACCGGCTTTACAAAGAACTGGTCGATCTGGAGGCAAAGTTTCCAGAGCTCGTCACTGCCGACTCGCCGACTCAGCGGGTTGGCGGCAAGCCGCTTCAGGCCTTCGCGCAAATTCAGCATCGCGTGCCGATGCTTAGTCTGGACAACACTTATTCCGAAGATGAGGTCGCAAATTTCTACAAACGGATGACGCGGCTTCTGCCGGACGAAAAGATCCCGGTCGTGATCGAGCCGAAGGTCGACGGCGTCGCGGTGTCGGTGATGTACGAAAGCGGTCGGCTCAAATACGCCGCCACCCGCGGCGACGGTTTGGTCGGAGACGACATTACTCAAAACATCAAAACGATCCGATCGGTGCCGCAACAATTGCGTGGCGCTGCACCAAAAATTCTCGAAGTCCGCGGAGAAGCCTATCTCGACAAAGACGGCTTCAAGAGACTAAACCAAGAGCGCGAAGCTGCCGGGTTGCCGTTGTTCGCAAACCCACGCAACGCCGCCGCCGGCTCGCTCAAGCATCTTGATGCCAATGTCGCCGCGCGGCGACCGCTTGGAATGGTTTTTTACGGAACCGGCGCGACCGAAGGCGTAGATGTCGATCTTCACTCGAAGATCTTTCCATTATTCAAAAAGCTTGGACTGCCGACGCATGAAAATTGGTGGTCGGCCGATTCGGTCGAGAAAATTCTGGATGCGATTCGCAAGCTCGACCGAATTCGACATGATTTTCCGTACGAGACCGATGGCGCAGTGATCAAGGTCGACGCGCTCGCGCAACGTGAGCGCCTCGGTTTCACCGCGAAATCACCGCGCTGGGCAATCGCTTACAAATACGCCGCCGAGCGCGTCGAAACGAAGTTGCTCGATATTAAGGTGCAAGTCGGACGGACAGGCATTCTGACGCCAGTGGCTGTGCTTGAACCGGTGTTTGTCAGCGGCAGCACGGTCTCGCGCGCAACGCTGCACAATGAAGATGAGATTAAGCGCAAAGATATTCGCATCGGAGACACGGTCGTGATTGAAAAAGCCGGCGAAGTGATCCCGGCGGTGGTTGAAGTCGTGAAATCAAAACGGCCGCGTAACGCGAAACTGTTCGATTTCCTCAAACATATTCATGGCAAATGTCCGGTGTGTGGCGGCGAGGTCCGACGCGATCCACAATTTGTGGCCTGGCGTTGCGAAAACTTGCAATGCCCGGCGCAGACTACACGGCGCGTAGAGTTTTTCGCAGCCCGCGGCGCCCTCGATGTCGAAAGCGTCGGAGGTATCGTCGCGGACAAACTGGTCGAGCGTGGACTGGTGCGCGAGCCACTCGATCTATTCGAGCTGAAGGTTGAGCAACTTGGCAAGTTGAACCTCGGCACTGAGGAAAATCCCCGCATCTTCGGCGAAAAGAACGCTACCAAAGCGATCCAAGCGATTGAACGGGCGAGAACTTTCCCGCTCTCACGCTGGCTTTATGCGCTCGCAATTCCAGAAGTTGGCAAGACGACGGCGACGGATCTCGCGCGTTTTCACGAGACCATCGAGGAGGTGGCAAATTCCAAACTTCTCCGCGACGTGCTCGCTTACCATGAAAGCAAAGGCGACAAGCAGGCCGCGAAAGAAATCGCCGAACGATTGATTAAATCAGGTTTTGCCGAGCCATCGAAGAGCAAGATCGACAAGAAGGCGGGGATTGTCACCGAAGTCGGGCGGGTCGTTGCTCAAAGTATGCTCGACTTTTTTGCATCTGCGGCCGGCAAAAAGATTCTTCAACGGATGGAGCAATTACGGATTCATCCGAAAAGCGAAAAAGTTTCGGCCAAAAAACTGGCGGAGCTGCCGTGGGCCGGGAAAACATTTGTCCTTACCGGCACATTGCCGTCTATGACCCGCCAAGAAGCGTCGGCCAAAATCGAAGCGCTTGGTGGTCACGTCAGCGGGAGCGTGAGCAAGAAAACAGATTACGTGCTCGCCGGCGCGGAAGCGGGCAGCAAACTCGATAAAGCGAAAGATCTTGGCGTGCAAATCCTAAGCGAAAAAGACTTTCGCGAAATGTTGTAGCGGCGTTTGGGTCAAGCGCCGAAACTGGAGAAATAGGCGCTCGCCGCGGCGAGCGCCTCTACAACTAAGGCGTGCGTTCCGGCACAGACTGCAGATTTAACGGCATCGCGCGATTCAACGATGGGGGCGCCGCCAGCCGCCCGTCTGGATATGAATCCGCCTGAATCTGAAACGTGATCTTTTCACCGCCACGCGCGACGGTTATCGGCACGGCGTCGCCGGCCGTTAAAAAGAACGATGCTTCGAGAATGTCTTCAGGTTCATGCACCTTTGTCCGACCGATTTGAAGGACCACGTCGCCGGCCTTGAGACCAGCCTCGGCCGCGGGCGTGTCCTTCATCACCTTGGTCGTCACAGCTCGCGAGCCCTCGACTGGCGCGGCGGCCTCTTGAACGTTAGTGCCAATCCAGCCATACCGAGGCTCACCGAAACGGACGTAATCGCTGCGAAGTTTTTCTGCAGCCTCGATCGGCAACGCGTAACAAGAATTGTTTTCAAAGGTGTAAAGCAGAATGCCGACTACCTCGCCTTTCAAATTCAAAAGCGGCGCGCCGCCTTCTCCGCGCTGTGGCGGAAGATTCACCCGTAGATGTTTAGTTGGAAAATAGCCGCCGAAACATTTGCGATCGAACCCGGCGATCATGCCGAAGCTGGGTGTCTCGGCGAGGTCGAGTGGAAAACCAATCGTCACAACCGGAGTAGCGATTTCGAGTTGGTCCGAATTTCCAATCGGCAGCGCTGGGCTAGCCAAGTCGACCTTCAACATTGCGATCCCACTGCGCAGATCGGCCATTAGCTGATGCGCCGGATATTTCTTGCCCTTGAACTCGACGTTAATGTTCTCAGCTTCGCCGCCGACAGAATAGGCGGTGTAAAGCGTGCCGGTCGGATCGACAAAGAAGCCGGTGCCGGAAAGTTCGCCGTGTTGGTCGGTCGCCTCGATTTTGACTACCGCTTTGGAGCAGTGCTCGAAAACATCTTTGACCTCGCGGCTAACCGTGGCCATCGATTCAGGTTGTTGCTGAATCGCTACGGGCGATTGGCCAGGGCTCGATTCCGCTCGCGCTGTCTGATGGCGATTACAGGCCGCGACAGCGAGGAATGCCAACGCAAATGTGATTTGCGAGGAAATCGGAAACTTCGCTCTCAACGGGAGATTGAGCGAAAATCTAGAACTTGAAAGTCGTCTCATAACTCACGGGCACGCTGTCGAGCACATAGCGAGGCGTACCGCTCCGGTGAGTTTGGGCGCTTTCCTTAATATTGCGAAGCGACCGCGTGTTAAAGACCCGTGTCGCCACGGGCGATGCCAAAGTCCATTCTGGTTCAGTGCTGGCGGGCACGACTAACACTGATCGATCCTTCGCGGCAACCGTCGCCGGCTGTGGCGCCTGGTAAATCCGCAGCGAAATAACCGCCGCACAAACGAGCACGGCCGTGACTGCGGCTGGATAAGAAGTGAGGGTTGAGAGGTTGAAGGAAAATACGAAATCGCGCGCCCGATCGATGCAGATGCGCCAGAGCGGCTCCCGTAAAAGTTCGTCGCGCTGACGGCGATGAAATTCGTGGAGAAAACTGTCGAAGTAACCGGGCGGCGGCTGTTCGTAACGTTTGAGGCGAAGCAGCTTCGTTATTTCGTTGTCGTTAAACTCGTCCATGGGCGCTGATCAGGTAACCGGATTTTTTCGAAACTCGTCTAGATAATTTTGCAGTTGCCGGTTGGCGTAGAAAAGCCTGGATCGTACAGTGCCTTCTGAAACACGCAAGATTTTACTGATTTCTGCGTGAGGCATCCCCTGAATATGGAACATCGTGACCACAGCTCTGTGTTCATCAGACAATTTCATCATCGCCTCGTTCAACCTTTTTTGGAGCTCGGAAAGGTCGGCTTCCCGCACCGGGCTGCTGGAGGCCGTCGCCTCGAGGAATTCCTTGTCGCTCTGAATGCTGGAATCGACATCGTCCAGGCTGAGCTGAAACCGCCGGCCGCGTTTCTTGAGGAAATTCAGCGTCATGTTCACCGCGATCGAATGGATCCAGGTATAAAATGAGGACTTCCCGCGAAACCCGCGGATCGCCTTATAGGCCTTGGCAAAAATGTCCTGCAACAGATCGTTCGTGTCCTCATGGTTCGAGGTCATGTTGTAAACGAGGCCGTAAAGACGGGGCGTATATTTCACCACCAACTGATCGAAGGCACTCGCGTCGCCTTCTTGCGTGCGCGCCACCAATTGCTGGTCTTCATCCTTCCGAGGCTCGTCCATCGCTTGTCTTTTAGACTTAACATTGGCATCCGGCCCGGACGACAACAAATCGGTCAGGCGTCGAGCAGGCTGCAAAACGGCAGAGGCGTTCATCTTCTTCAACCAGGTCTCGGCTTAGCGACGGTCGCGCAGGGACAACAGCCAAAGCAAGTTGCCGAGCGCGGCGATGAAGGCCGCGACGTAGGTCAGCGCCGCCGCGTTGAGCACTTTATTGACCCCGGCCACTTCCTGGCCCGGTTGCACGATTCCCATTTGCTGCAAAATGATCTTCGCCCGGCGCGACGCATCAAACTCCACCGGTAGCGTGATCAATTGGAATATGAGCAGGATTGCGTAGCAATAAATACCGAGCGTGATCAAACCGCTGATGCGAAAAAATATTCCGCCAAAAATGACGAATGGGAGCATTTGCGACGCGATCATGGTCATGGGCACAATGGCCATGCGCGCTTTGAGCGGAGCATAGGCTTTGGCGTGCTGAATGGCATGTCCGGTCTCGTGCGCGGCGATGCCGAGCGCCGCCACCGATGGCGTGTTGAAGACGTTGCTGGAAAGGCAAAGCTGCTTCTTCGTCGGGTCGTAATGGTCGCCAAGGAAATCGTTTGTCTCCACAACATCGACATCGTGAATTTGCGCCGCCTGCAAAATTTCCCGTGCGCATTCCGCGCCGGTAATGTTCGAGGTCGCGCGCACTTTTCCCCATTTGCTGAAGGCGCTGCTAACGCGAATCTGCGCCCAGATGCCGATAATCAGGGGCACACCGATGTAAAGCAGCCAACTACTTCCGCCAAAGCCGATTGGATAGAACATGCCTGTCTTAATCTAGTTGCCTAAATTAGACGCTCAAGGGCGCACGGCGTTCATTTACCCTGTAGCCGCTTCGCTGTGCGAAGCGTTGCGCAATAAACGCGATGGCTACAGCTCCAACTGCTTTGGAAACCGCGACAGAATCTTGCAGCCGGTCTTCGTGACTACGACCACGTCTTCATGCCGGACGCCGCCGAGCCCCGGATAATACAGGCCCGGCTCGACCGTGACCACTTGTCGATCTTTCAGCGTCACTTTCTGAAGCCGCGGATATTCATGAATCTCCAGCCCCAGTCCGTGGCCGGTGCCGTGGAAAAATCCGACGTTCTTCCCGTTGCGAACTTCGGTGGGATAGCCCCGTTTTTTGAAAAGCGCTTGGATCGCCTTGTGGATTTTCATTCCGTCGACGCCATCTTTGATTTCCCGGAGCGCAAGTTCCTGCCCTTCCTTCACCGTTTCCCAAAGCTTGCCTTGCGCTTCGCTCGCGCGGCCGCGAATAACGGTCCGCGTCATGTCGCCCCAGTAACCGGTCTTCGCGTCGCGCGGAAAAATGTCCAGGATGATCAGTGAGTTCGCGGGGAGCGGACCCGACCCGCGCTCGTGCGGATCACAGGCCTGGTCGCCGCCGGCGACGATCGTGTTCGTCGGTGTGCCGCCGGCGCGCAACATCGCGGTGTCGATTTCCGCGCGCAGCATTTCGGAGGTGAGCGTCTTGCCCGACCAACTCAATTTCTTGCCGGCCGGTTTCGACGCTTTCAAAACTTCGATGGCGCGCGCCAAACCTGTTTCGGTAATGCGTAACGCGCGCCCGATTAATTTCAGCTCCTCATCCGTCTTGGCTTCGCGCTCCGGCCAGAACAAACCATCGGTCGTTGCAAGATCGATATCGGCCTTGGCAAGCGCACGGGCGAACCCGAGCTGAAAATTCGCCGGCACCACCGCGCTTTTCACGCCGCGCTGACGCAAAAAATGCGCGAGTACTTTTTCGTATGGCGGCGCTTGTTTCGCTTTGCCCTGCACTTCCCGCTCGAGTTGATTGAACGAAGCGAATTCATCGACCTTCGCTGTCCGCCGGCCGCGGTCCATCTCCAGATCGCTTAATACAATTATGCGCTTTCCATTTTGCTGGAGAAAGATGAACGGATCGCCCGCCCAAAACTTCGTCGCGTAAAGCATGTCCGCATCGATGTCGCTGGCCGCGACGATCAATCGCGGATCACCGTTGGTTTCCGTTTTCATCATTTTAGATTCGTCGAACTTCGAGTTGGCGGCGGAGGATCCAAAATAGCAAACCGAGCAGCCCCAATGTCGATCCAACCAACACAATCGTGTTGAACACGAAAACGCTGATCTTGACTCCGAGGTAGCGTTTCTCCGCGCCGAAGAAAACATTGGGCCGGCTCCCGCGGCGATAATCGCTCTGCTCCATTTCCGCGTTGGAAATCAGATCGGAAACTTTCTGGTTCACGTAAACTTGCTCCGCTGTGACCTCACCTTTCGCCTTTTTGAACGTCGGCGAGTCGAACGATCGCTTTCGATCAAGCACCTGATCGACCTGTTTAAGGTAATGATCGAGCTCGTCGGCTGATTTCGCTTCGAGCCCGGACAAAACTGCGAGCACTTCTTTCAATTCGTCGAGCCGCTTTCCTTCGGCCGGATCTTGTCGATGTTTCGCGACGATGGAATCGATCTCGCGTTGAGCGCGGTCCTGCCGCGAAGTGAGCGGATTCAGTTTCGCCTGCGCGACGATCATTTCTTCGTAGGACCAGCGCATCGGGATAAACTGGCAGACAAACGGCACCTGCAATTTGCTGTCCATTTTTTTGCCGCGGTCTTTGCTCGGGTGTTCGTGAAACCAGCGGGTCATCGAGTAAACCAGGCTGAGGTTGCGGTTCATGTCCTCATACTTAATAAGGGCGCCGCTCATCAGAATCTGCGGAATCAGGACCAGCGGCACAATGTTAGCCGCAGTCTTGGCATCGGAAACGAGCGACGAAACGAGCAGGCCGAGCGCAAGACTGCCGACCGCGGTCATGAACATCAAGGCGAGGTGGATCCAGAACATGCCACGAATCTCGAGAACGTAATTACCGATCAAGACGAAGAGCACGCATTGGATCAGCGCGAAGACCGATAACGAAGACATCTTCGCGAAAATGTAATACGGCAATCGCACATCCAGATTGCGCTCGCGCTGAAGCGTTGGCCGGTCGCGGATGATGTCGTCGGCGCTGTTGGTGAGCGAAAGGAACATCACCACCAGCAACCCAAGGAAAAGATATGTCGGAATGTGAAAGGCCGAGGCGAAATCGTATTTTCCGCTTTCCGAATACCGCAGGAGCGTGCCGATCAAAAGAGCGAGCACCGGCGCGGCGCAGGTTGTGATCCAAATGTTCGCGCGGTTGCGCAGCTTGCTGATAAACGATCGTCGCAGCAGCGCACGGAATTGCGTCCATTCGTCATGCCATCGGATCGGTGTGTGTTTGCGTTTCTGCGCCGGCGCCGATGGCAGTTGCGGAACTTGCTCGCGGCGCAATGAAACTTGTTTGACGTCCTGGATCAATCGAAACGCTTCGTACTTGTCGCGCCAGAATTCCGGCGAATATCGGCGCGCCGCCACCAACTGACCGCGACTGTTCTCTTCATAAATGATGTCGCCGCTCAAATCGCGCAGCGGCGTTTCCAAAACGTCGAAGATAAATTCCGGTCGCGTCGTTCCGCACGACGGACACGCGCCCAAGTCCGCGCCGAACTGATGTTGATCCTCGGCCTCGGCGAAATAGCGAAGCATTTCGGTCGGCGTCCCGAAAAAGACGAGCCGCCCGCCTTTGTCGAGCAGGATCGCCTTGTGAAACAACTGGAACAGCTTCGAGCTCGGCTGGTGAATGGTAACAATAATGATCTTGTTGTGCGCCATCGATCGAATGATCTCGATCACGTGCTCGGAATCTTTCGACGAAAGTCCCGAGGTCGGCTCGTCGAACAGATAAACGTCCGACATCCCGATCATATCGAGGCCGATGTTGAGCCGTTTCCGCTCGCCGCCGCTCAACGTCTTTTTGATCGCGGCGCCAACGACCGCATCGCGGCGCTCCCCCAAACCGAGCTCGATCAGTTTCGCTTCCAGTCGCCGCATTCGATCGCGTCGGGAGAGATGCGGTGATCGAATCGCGGCTGCGAATTGCAAGTTCTCGCCGATGGTCAAATGCTCATCGAATGCGTCTTCCTGTGGAATGTAGCTAATGTATTTTTTGAGATCGTCCAGGTTTGGATAGAGCGATCGACCATTCAAAAAAATCTGGCCACTGGAAGGCTGAAGTTGTCCGGCCAGCACTCTGAGCAACGTGCTTTTGCCGCTCCCGCTCGCCCCCATCACGCACACCAGCTCGCCCCGCGTCAGCGGAAATGAAATTCCTTCGAGACCGGTGTCGCCGCTGGTGAACCGATGCGTGACCTCACTGACCTCGAGGGTTCGAATGATGTTGCGTTCTTCCTCGATGATGCGCTCGGAAAAGTTGCAGCGCAGAAACTGCCCGACGTCGATCCGAATCGTATCGCAATCTCTCAGCGGATATGTCGATCTTACCGCCACGTCGCCGACCAGAATCGGGCGATCGGCTTCAATGACTTCCAATTGACCGACGCGTTGGTCATAATCGCAGAAAATTTTCAGCAACACATCGCCGCTCGTTCCGGGCGAAAGCAAAATATCATCCGGCTGCAGCTTGCTTGGATCGTTCGAAACCAGGTATTCCGATTTCGAAGCTTTGAGCTGAAATCGGCCACCGAACGCGCGGGCGCGCCGGCGCAGATCGCTCAGATCCATTTCGCTGTCGTTGTGGAAAAGAATTTTGTCGTCGAGGCTCGCCTCCACTTGCGCGCCGGATTTGAGTTTCACGCCGTTCAGCACCGCATCGACATCGCGCAACGCTTTCACCCGCACTTTTAATCCGAACGCGATTTCGAGCGCGCTTTCTCGCGTGCGCGCTCGTTCCAGGCCCACTTCATCCGCGTCTTTGTTGACCCGGACGAAAATTTGCGGGACGGAGACGTTTTTCTTGGCGTTGAAATATTGGGCCAGCTCCTGATACGTCACCACGTGGTCGCCGATCAAAATTCGCTGACCCGGATAAATTCGGCAGAATCCGCCGCGCACCAGCGGACGACCGCGGACGGAAACATTTTGGCTGCTGTAATTCTTGAGCAGAATCAGCTCGTGATAACGAAACGCCATTAACCGATCGCTCTCGGCCAGATTTTTCATCCGCACATCGGCTTTTCCGTTGCTGGCAAAGGAGAGCGATTCCAAAGGCGACGCGCCGCGTTGATAAATCGATGGGTCGGCGTCTTCGGACGCGTTCAATTGATAAACGATATCGATCGCCTGCGCGGCCATGCCGAGTTGGGACATGAACGAATAGAACGCCACCACCTGTTCCTGCTTCAGGCCGGCCTGCGAAATGAGATCGTAAAGTTGAACGCCGAGCATGATCTTGCGCTCGGTCGTGAGCGACGTGCTCAGCTTTTGCGCCATCGCCGCCAGATCTTGCTGCTCGTAGAGTGCTTGCCGAAAAAGTTGACGCAGTTCCGAGTAAACGGCTTCGGGATAATCATAACGCAAAAATCCCAGGCTCGAGTCGATCTCTTCTTCGAGCAGAACGCCGTCGGCTTTGGAAAAACTGGCCAATACCTGGATCAGCACCGGCAACAGGTTCGGACCCTCCGAAACGCTCCGCGGTTTACGTAAGGCGCGCCGCATCAAACGCCGGCCTTGGCGCCGCACCCGATACGCGAATGGCGTTACCTTTTGCACCGCGCGGTCAAGTTTTTCCGCGACTGTTGAGACGAGCTGAGTCATTTGGCAATTTGGAATGGAAATTTTACCGCGATTAAGAAACTAAGCAACGCGCTCCCTCGCCTGATCCTTGCTTATCTCTCACGTGTCACACGTCACTTTCCCAATAAAGCCAGTGCGGCTCGCACCTTTTTTGCAATGCCACATGTTCATGTTAACCTCTTTATTCGCGAGTAATCGCACCCCTTATGCCACAATCCGATCGTAACTCCCAACGGGAGAACAAGCCCCGCGGCAACGAACCGAGCTTCAACTGGCGCGGCGTCATCCTGATCGCAGTCGCCTTCGGCTTTTTCGCTCTGGCGATGCTCTTCTGGCGCGGGAATTATCCGCAGCTGGAAGATGTTCCCTACAATCGCTTCCTCGAGTTGCTCGAAAACAAGCAAATCGTAAACGACAAAAATGCGCCGCTCACCTTGTATGTCGAGGAAGGGCAACCGACCCAGCAGTTGCGCGGCAAATACACTCGCCAAGGCACAGGTGGCGAGCAAAACGCGACCGTGCAGTTTCGCACGACCATCTATTTGAATTTCACCAACAATTTGCAGGACAAACTCACCGCCGCCGGAATTCAACCGAACATCCGCTCCGAATCCCATCCGTTTGGCCAGGCGCTCTTGAGCTTCGGGCCGGTTCTCTTCCTGCTCGCCCTGCTTTATTTTCTTTTCCGTCAGCAAATCCGGATGGCCGGCAAAGGCGCGCTCAACTTCGGCAAATCGAAAGCGCGCATGCTCGCGCGTGACAAAAACAAAATCACCTTCAAGGACGTCGCCGGCGTCGAGGAAGCCAAGGATGAAGTCCAGGAGCTGGTTGAATTTTTGCGCGACCCGAAAAAATTCCAGAAACTCGGCGGCCGCATTCCCAAAGGCGTGTTGCTCGTCGGCCCTCCTGGAACTGGAAAGACTCTCTTAGCGCGCGCCATCGCCGGCGAAGCCGACGTTCCGTTCTTTTCCATCAGCGGCTCCGATTTCGTCGAAATGTTTGTCGGCGTCGGCGCGAGCCGAGTGCGCGACATGTTTGAGCAAGGCAAGAAATCCGCGCCCTGCATTATTTTTATCGACGAAATCGACGCAGTCGGCCGCCATCGCGGTCACGGTGTCGGCGGCGGACACGATGAGCGCGAGCAAACGCTCAATGCGTTGCTCGTCGAGATGGACGGCTTCGACACGCAGGAGGGTGTCATCATCATCGCTGCGACCAATCGCCCTGACGTTCTCGATCCGGCGCTGCTGCGCCCCGGACGTTTCGATCGTCAAATCACGGTCAACCTTCCTGACGTGAAAGGCCGCGAAGAAATTTTGCGGGTGCACTCGAAGAAAGTGAAACTCGCGGAAGGCGTCGATCTTGCCGTAGTCGCGCGCGGCACGCCTGGTTACTCCGGCGCCGAGCTGGCCAACGTCATTAACGAAGCGGCGCTGCTCGCCGCGCGTCGCGGATTAAAAGGAATCACGCTCTCCGAACTGGAAGAAGCGCGCGACAAAGTCCGTTGGGGCAAGGAACGCCGCAGTCTCGCGCTGAGCGAAAAAGAAAAGCAAAACACCGCTTACCACGAAGCCGGTCACGCCTTGTTACTCGAATTGCTTCCGCACACCGAGCCGCTCCACAAAGTCACCATCATTCCGCGCGGCCCGTCGCTTGGATCGACCATGTGGCTGCCGGAGGAAGACAAGTACACCAATCGCAAAAACGAACTTCTTGCGAGTCTGGCTGTGAAAATGGGCGGCCGCGTCGCTGAAGAAATTGTTTTCGGCGATGTCACTACCGGCGCAGCCGGCGACATCAAGATGGCGACGGCGATGGCGAGAAAAATGGTTTGCGAATGGGGCATGAGCGAAAAACTCGGCATGGTCGAGTACGGCGAACACGAAGATTACGTTTTCCTCGGCCGTGAATTGACTCGTAACCGCGACTACAGCGAAGCCACCGCCGAAGAAATCGACCGCGAAGTGCGCCGCTTGCTCGACGACGCGTATCAAACCGCCAAACAAACTCTCATCGCCAATCGCGACCACCTCGACTCGATCGCCAAAGCGTTGCTCGAATACGAAACCTTGGACGGCTTGCAGATTAAGGAACTGCTCCAGCACGGACAATTGTTGAATCCCCCGCCAGGTGTCACGCCAACTTCGGGCGAAAAAATGCCGCCCGAAAAGCCGCCGCGCCAGGTCGTAGTCGGTCCCGAGGCCCCGCCACTCCCCGGCGCACTCGGCGGCGCACCGGCATAGTCCGCGTTTAAGGTGGATCGGCTTGTCCTCAAGCCGATGATAAAATTTAGCGGTTTTGCCGCCATCAATAGCAACACGCACGACCGATCCGGCTTATAAGGACATTCCGATCTATCGTGCTAGAGATGCATGGAAGCGATTAAAGCGTCGCGAAAGTCTTTGGGCAGAATCGCATGACTAGCAACGAAATCGGCGTAATCCTAAAACGGTTCGAGTCGCCTGATGAAGTGCGGGTGATGCAAAAAGGGAAATTTGAATTGGTGCACATCGGCGGGCTAACGATTGGGCGCGCGACTTACGAGCCCGGTTGGAAATGGAGCGAGCATGTTGGCCCAAGTGTCGGCGCGACGCGCTGTCATGTTGAACACGTCGGCTTGGTGCTCTCCGGCACCGCATCCGCGGCGTTCGATGATGGTCGGGTGTTTGAGTTAAAAGCCGGTGAGCTTTTCTACATTCCGCCGATCCCGCACGACAGCTGGGTCATCGGTGACAAGCCGTACGTGTCGCTTCACTTTCTCGGCGCCGAAAAATACGCGAGGTAGGGGCGGTTCACCGAACCGCTCGCGGGCGATTGGGTCAATCGCCCCTACCTAAACACTGCGAGCTTATTCCCGGCGCTGCTTTTCGACGAGATGCCGCAATTGGCGCTCCATCGTTTTGAACGCGTCGTGAATCACTTTGTTGAGCGGCTCGTGCGAGCCATTGTCCATTTGTTTCTCGTCGCTTACGAGCTCATGACGCGGTCTCACCGTCACATCAATGCGGCAGCGATAAGGATTACCCTTATGATGGGTATGATTCGGTTGTTCGATCGCGACATCGCAGCGGTTAATGTGATCGCAAAATTTATCAAGCCGAGCGGCGTAACTCATTACGAGATCGTCGATCTTATCTGACTTATCCAAGCCGCGGTAGGTGATCTTGACGGGCAGTTGCATAACAAAATATTGAGCTTAAACCGGACGAAGGGAACGAAAATGATTCGGTAATTTTGCCGGCTCAACTTTGACGAGATCGGATTTCACGTGCTCGACAATTCGATTGCGCACGCGGTCTGGCAAAAGATCGACAATCGCGGAATGAATTTCGGACGGCGCGGCGAAGGCCCAGCCTTCCTTGCCACTGCCGTTAACAATCTTAGCGATTTGATCGGCCAGCTCTTTGTTAATCCGGCGATCGGTTTCGGTTGCAAGTTTAGTTTCGGCGATGGACGCCGCTCCGCGATGGGCGCCCGCGCCTTCGGTGACAGGAAAACGTCCGGCCAAGTCAGTTACCTTGTCGACGAGTCTGCCATGCGCATCGGTGATATCGAATGCCTGGATCAATTTTAAGCTTGGCCCGCGAGTTGGCGTTTCGTTGACCTGATAAGCCTTCAAGGTGCCGCGGTCTGCTGCGATGACGAGTGAAGCCGGTATCATAAGCAAACTGGACGAGCGTCTTCCCGGCGCATCAAAGAAGCGCTCATGAATTCTCTATAATAGAATCGCGCGGCGTTGCAATCCTGCGTTGAACTAAAATTTTGGAGGGCGCGACGCCGTCGGCGCCACAAACAATTCTAGGGACACGACGGCGCGTTTCCCTCCATTATTTTTTCCGCTCCTCTTCTCCCGTAATCGCGGCCAGAGCTGCGAAGGCGCGCTTCTTCCACGACTCATGACGCGCGCGCGGTTGCTCGCCCCGGCTCAGCTTCAACAAACAGGCGGCCCGTTCACTAACGTCGACATCGTCGCCGGATGAAAACTTTTTCGGCGTCTTGAGGAAACCATCCTCATTCGTGGTATCGAGAATCTGTTCCCACTCGAGCTGTTCCTCGCCCGGAAGCACGAACGGAATTGGTTCGTGATACGCGTTAATCAAAAGCAGAAAGGTATCGTCGCGCATCGGTTCGCCGTGCGAGTCCACCAGGTCCGCGGCGTCGCCGCTGATTAGCATCCCAAGACAACGCACAAACGGCGACGTCCATTCCTCCTCGCTCATTTCGTTACCGCCGGGATTGAACCACATCACGTCCTTGATCTCGCCGCCGCGGACGCGCCGGCCCTGAAAAAATTTCGGACGCCGAAAAACCGGATGCTCGCGGCGCAACCGAATTAGTTTTCTGGTGAACTCGAGCAAGCGAGTCTGTTTCTCATCTCGCTGCCAATTCAGCCAGCCGATCTCGTTGTCCTGACAATAAGCATTGTTGTTGCCCTGTTGCGTTCGGCCAAATTCGTCGCCACCCAAAAGCATCGGCACGCCTTGTGACAAAAAAAGCGCCGTTAAAAAATTTCGCTGCTGCCGCCGACGCAAACTGTCAATGTTCGGATCGTCGGTCGGACCTTCCACACCACAGTTCCAGGAACGGTTGTGGTTGTCGCCGTCGCGGTTCTCGTCGCCGTTGGCCTCGTTGTGCTTGTCGTTGTAACTGACGAGATCGTTCAGCGTGAATCCATCGTGCGCCGTAATGAAGTTCACGCTGGCGTACGGCCGGCGGCCATCGTGCTGGTAAAGATCTGGGCTGCCGGTCAATCGATACGCGACTTCGCCGATAAAACCTTCATCGCCCCGCCAGAAACTGCGCATGGCGTCGCGAAATTTTCCGTTCCACTCCGAAAACGGCACCGGAAAATTGCCGACTTGATAGCCGCCGTCGCCGACATCCCACGGTTCGGCGATTAATTTCACCTGCGACAGCACCGGGTCCTGCTGAATGACTTTGAAGAAGGCGTGGAATTTGTTGAAGCCGGTGCCGTCTCGCGCGAGGGCCGGCGCCAGATCGAAACGGAAGCCATCGACGCGCATTTCCGTCACCCAGTAACGCAAACTGTCCATCATCAGCTGCAAGGTGTGCGGACAAAGTGTGTCCACGGTGTTGCCGGTACCGGTATAATCTAAATAGAAGCGCGGATTGTCCGCCAGCAGCCGGTAATACGCCGGATTATCGACGCCGCGGAAACAGACCGTCGGCCCGAGATGATTTCCTTCGCCGGTGTGATTGTAAACAACATCGAGAATCACTTCGATTCCGGCAGCGTGGAGATTGCGGACCATTCCTTTGAATTCGGTCACGTCCGCGCCCGGCTCGCGATCGCTCGAATAGGCCGCGTGCGGCGCGAAAAAACCGATGGTCTGATAACCCCAATAGTTGATCAGGCCGCGATCGACCAAATATTTCTCGTCGAGATGCGTGTGCACCGGCAAAAGTTCGATCGCGGTCACGCCCAGGTTTTTTAGATAACGAATCGCCTGCTCGTTTGCGACTCCGGCATAAGTACCACGCAATTGTTGCGGCACCTCTTGCCACAATTTCGTGAAGCCTTTGACATGCACTTCATAAATCACCGTTTCCGAAAGCGGCGTGTTCGGCCGTTTGTCGTCGCCCCAATTGAACGCTCCGTCGATCACGACCGACTTCGGCATCGCCCAGGCGTTATCGCGAGAATCCCGGGCGAGATCCTCCTCCTTGTCGCCAACCACATAGCCGGACATTTCATCCGACCAGTTAATTTGGCCCGCGATCGCCTTCGCATAAGGATCGAGCAACAACTTCGAATCGTTGAAACGCAGGCCGTGCTTGGGATCGTACGGGCCGTAAACGCGGAAACCGTAGAGTTGTCCCGCCCGCACCTCGGGCAAAAACGCGTGCCAGACTTGCTCGGTTTGTTCGCGCAGCGGAATGCGGACGTTTTCTTTTGGCGAATCGATGTTGTCGAACAAGCAGAGGTGCACTTCGGTCGCGTGTTCGGAAAAAATCGCGAAGTTGACGCCGTTGCCGAGCCAGGTCGCGCCGAGCGGATATGGTTTTCCGGGCCAGGTCTTAACCGTCGTCATAGCGTGCGACGTTGTTATCCATCACACCATGGCAACGCGCAATCCGCGAATCGGCGCGCGATCAACCGAGTTTGTGGCGCAGAAAAATCGTCAGCAACCCGAGACTGATCGAGCCCGTAATCATGAGCGCGAGCGGAGATGGTTCTGACATAACGAAGGACAAGAGAAACGTATGCATGATTGCTTTGGCAGGTGGCTTTAGGTTATGAATCGGATTGCGATGCAACAGTGGTCGCCACCCTACAAAGCTTTTTCCGGACCAGTTTCAAAAATCGACCCAATGAAAACGATCGCGCGTTTCGAAAGCGTTCGCCGCGAACGAAATGCGCCGCGTCCCGCGCTGCTGCTCTCTTTCGATTCGCTGCCATCGTCTTTGGTCTCCTGATCGCGGCAACTTGCAGGTAAAGTGGCCCTTCGATTTAACGTGTTTGCCAATTTCCTCACCAACACCGAAGAAACGCGAGCGTCCGTGGATTACTACGCGCATCAGTGAACGTGAACATTCTCGGGCTATCCGCTTTCTATCACGACAGCGCAGCCTGCCTGGTGCGAGATGGAAGAATCGTCGCCGCCGCTCAGGAGGAAAGGTTCACCCGCAAGAAACATGACCCCACTTTCCCGAAGAATGCGGTCGCGTACTGCTTGCGTGAAGGCGGCCTCAAAGTCAGCGACCTCGACTTGGTGGCGTTTTACGAAAAACCGTTCCTCAAGTTCGACCGCATTCTGCACAGTTATCTAGCGTATGCCCCGTCCGGCCTGAAAAGTTTTCTTATGGCCATCCCCCTCTGGATCCGGGAACGGATCTGGATGAAAGAGCTGATCCGCAGGGAACTCGACTGCGATTGCAAAATTATTTTTCTGGAACACCACGAATCGCACGCGGCCTCGGCGTTTTTTCCGTCGCCGTTTCCAGAGGCGGCGTTTTTGACAATCGACGGCGTGGGCGAATGGACGACGACGAGCTACGGCGTCGGTCGGGGCAATCGGATCCAAATCCTGGGCGAACTGCACTTTCCGCATTCTCTCGGACTGCTTTATTCCGCGTTCACCTATTTCACCGGGTTCCGGGTCAATTCCGGCGAATATAAAATGATGGGACTGGCGCCTTACGGCGAACCCAAATACGTCGACCTGATCCTCCGTGAACTGATCGACCTCAAGTCAGATGGGTCGTTCCGGCTGAACATGAAGTATTTTAATTACGGCGTCGGCTTGACTATGACGAACGCGGCGTTCGACCGGCTCTTCGGCCGTGCGCCGCGCAAACCGGAATCAAAACTGACCCAAAGCGACATGGATCTGGCACGGTCGATTCAGGACGTGACCGAGGCAATCATGCTTCACATGGCGCGACATGTTCACAGTCAAACCGGCCAGCGTAATCTTTGTCTCGCCGGCGGGGTCGCGCTCAACTGCGTGGCCAACGCACAGATTCTGCGCGAAAAGATTTTTGATCGGATCTGGATCCAGCCGGCGGCGGGCGACGCAGGCGGCGCACTCGGCGCGGCGTTGTTCGCATGGCATCAGGTGCTTGGTAACGAACGCCGGGCGGATGACACCAACGATTCGCAACGCGGTTCTTATCTGGGCCCTGGATATTCGAACGACGAAATCCGCGTCTATCTTCAGCAGCAAAAAATTCCGTTTACCGAATTGACCGAGGCAGAGCTTCCGGAAAAAATCGCCGACCTGATCCAGTCCGAGAAGGTGATCGGTTGGTTTCATGGCCGAATGGAATTCGGGCCCCGCGCGCTGGGAGCACGATCAATCATCGGCGATGCGCAATCGCCCAAGATGCAGGAGTTGATGAACCTCAAGATCAAGTTCCGAGAAAGTTTCCGGCCCTTCGCCCCGTCGGTCCTGCACGAAAGCGCTTCAGATTGGTTCGAGCTGGAAACGGAAAGCCCGTACATGTTGCTCGTCGCACCCATAGCGAAAAAACGCCGACGCGAGATGACAGTCGAGCAACGAAAACTGTTTGGCTTGGAAAAGCTGTTAGCCATTCGCTCGGAGATCCCGGCAGTCACGCACGTCGATTACTCAGCGCGAGTGCAAACCGTAACTGAGGAGTATCAGCCGATGTATTACCGGATGATCAAACAGTTCGCGAAGAAATCCGGTTGCCCGGTCATCATTAACACATCGTTCAACGTTCGCGGGGAGCCGATCGTAGCCACGCCGGAAGATGCCTTCACCTGTTTCATGCGAACGAACATGGATTACCTGCTCGTCGGCAATTTCCTGTTGGAAAAGAAAGAGCAGAAGCCGCTCGAAAAAGACATCGACTGGCTCAGGGAATTCGAACTCGATTAAACCGTGAGCATTCGCCAGCAGATCAACGATCTGAAAACAGCTACGCCGGACCTTCGGAAGTTCGGTCTGCTCGTCGGCGGCGTCCTATGCCTGGTCGGATTTCTGCTTTTGCTGCGACACAAAACGAATTACCCGTACCTCTTCTGGCCGGGAGCGGTCCTGATTGGGTTCGGCGCGGTCTGGCCCCGCGCTTTGAAGTATCCTTACATCACCTGGATGACGATGGCGTTCGCGCTCGGGTTCGTCATGTCGCAGGTGATTCTCACCCTATTTTTTTTCCTGCTCGTCACGCCGATCAGCCTCGTTGCCCGCTTTGTTGGAAAAGATTTCCTCAGCCGAAAATGGGACAAGCAAGCGACGAGCTATTGGCTTCCGCGCAAAGCGGAAGCGAAAAAGCCCGATAGTTACCAGCAGCAGTACTAAACGCCTTTTGCTTGGAAGCGCCTTGTTTCCAGTTTAACATTATCCATGGGCCGGTTGGCGATTCTTAAGGAATTCTTCCAATTCCTGCGTGAACGGAAGAAATGGTGGATCGCGCCTATCCTGATTTTTCTCCTATTGCTGGGTGGTTTGTTGATCTTTGCCAACAGCTCGGTGCTCGCTCCGTTTATCTACAGTCTCTTCTAAAACATCTGGCTCCGAGCGCTCCTGATTACAGGTGATCGTCGCCTTTGCTGTCCAGATAAAGGACGACGAAGGCGATGCCGAGGAGGGGTTGAAGAATTCGCTGGAGAACGGTGAGACTGAGTTGGGAAAAGTTAATAGCCTGATCTTTTGGCAAGTTTGCCATCATCTTCTGCAGAACAATCTGAGGATCCTGGCCGCCACTGAGCTGGTTGAAAAAATCCCGGTAGAACGGCCATTCGGCAGTTAGCCTTGGCCACATCGCGACGATCGCCATTGTTAAGGCAAACGCGAACCAGAGCGAGACGATAAGGGCGCCGCGCCAAAGCGGGCGTTGATACCAAGAGAGATCGCGTCCGCTGCGCGCGAGTTTTCTGCTCTCACGCAACGCGTCGGTCGCATTCGCGTTTTCGAGCACGGTGAATTGTTGCCAGAAAAGGACATTGACGAAAAATCGACCGAACAACCAAACCTGAAAGGCGAGCAGGCCGAGCGCGAGCACGATAGAAAAAAGTCCGGATGAGGTGACGATCATGACCGCGATCCCAAGAGCGAACAAGATCAGGAGAAAGAAAACACCGTAGACAAACAGACCGAGACCAGCGACCCGCGGCCAATATTTAACGGCGCCATTCAGGACACCTAAAAAACCGATGCGATGTTCGGTCGCAAGCTCGGTAGTGAGAATCTGGATGCCGGCGATGTAAACCGGAATCAGAACAAGTCGCAGCACGAACATGCATAACCCGAAACCGACCGCGACCAGTGTCCGCAGATCGACGTTCACGCCAGGCGAGCTGTCGATGAAACGACTGGTGAGGTCCGCGCAGGCAATCGGAACGATGCTCAGCAACGACAGGCAAAGGAATTGGAAGAAACCGCGAAAATAGATCCGGAATGTCTCGACCAGAATGTTTCGAGTCGGTGGTTTACTCTCCGATTTCTGATCTCGGACTTCTGACCGCTGACTTCTCGCTTCGACTTGAACCGGTGGTGCTTCGATTGGAAACAAGTCGGGAATGTCCGCCGCAGTCTTCCAATGAGCCTCGTCGACGTCTACCCGGCGCGCGGGATTCGCCGGCAGGACGCGACCGTCGGCCTTCCACTCGGACAACGTCTCGAGATCGGCCGGGCCGTATTCTTTTCCTTCAACTCGAATGATCCACTGCTCCGCCATCGCTTGATCATGCGATATTCAGCATCCAGAATCCAGCATCAGGGATGAAGCTGCTCTTAATAGATGGGCATTATTACGTTTACAGGTCGTTTTTCGCGATCCCGAACCTGTCCAATTCCAAGGGTGAACCGACGAACGCGATCTTCGGTTTCACCAAAACGTTGCGGTTGATGATCAAACATCTGCAGCCAGAGCTGGGGGCGGTGTTTTGGGATGAAGGGATGCCGGAGCGGCGGGTGAAATTACAACCGGCCTACAAAGAGACCCGCAAAGAGATGCCGCTGCCGATGGTACCGCAGCTCGATTTCATTCAAAAGCTCACCCCGCCACTGGGGTTCAAAAACATTTCGATCCCAAACACGGAGGCGGACGACTTGATGGGCTGCTACGCGATGGCCGCGTGCAAACGCCAAGGCATGGAAGTCATTCTCGCGACCAACGACAAAGATCTGTATCAGTTGATCGGACCGTGCGTGAAGGTTTATACCACGGCCAAGGCCGATCTCGCTTCCCCGAAGGACGGCTTTGCGTTGCTCGGCGAAGCCGAAGCGACCGCGAAATGGGATGTGCCGCCGAGATTGATCGGCGATGTATTGGCAATCGCGGGAGATTCCGTCGACAACATTCCCGGCGCCGGTATTGGACGGAAGACTGCGGCCGGATTAATCCGCGAATTCGACGGCTTGGGACCACTGCTCGCGAACATCGACAAGGTGAAAAGCATGCGGAACCGCGAGAAACTCGGCGCCGCGCGCGACCAAATTCTGCAGAACCGAAAAATGGTTGAGCTCGATTGCGACACGGAGCTGCCGATTGCGATCGACGATCTTCAAATCAAGCCGGATTACCCGGCATTAATCGCCCAACTTGAGAAATGTGAATTCAAATCTCTCCTGCAAGAGGTAAAAGGCGAGGCGGCGCGGGTCGGTGTTTCGATCCAAGAGGAGATGAAGTTGTAAGTGCCTCTCGCAGTTGGCTCTGCTCAGTCCGAAAAAATCGTAAATAATTCGAACGGCAGCCGCCGGGCGCTGTCCAATTTAACAGGTTAAGGCGATTCGGGCGGTTGCACGTTTCTTGTATTTGCTGTTTCTCCTTGGCGTGCGCTGCCCGAATCTTTCTTTGTACGGATGCCGATCGGGCGATTGAGGTCAATTCGCCCCTACCATTGCGCGCAAGATGCTCTCAGCTCGCGAATGCTTTCGGAGTCAATTGCGGTGTTGCGGCGCGCCCAACCAAAATGGTTTGATAGCGCCCGCAGTTTATGGAGAGCGACACTAGCCCGTTCGGCCTGCGCGGCTTTCTAATCGATGCGCCGGAGTTCGGCACTGTGCGGAGCCGCCCGAACGGCGCCGTGATCATCGACAACGGACGAATTTTAGAAGTCGGCGACTATGACGATCTCCGCCGGCTACGACCAAATTCAATTCACTGGATCGATCGGCGGGCGGCCGCAATTTTCCCGGGCCTGATCGATTGTCACACCCACCTGCCGCAGTACTCGGTCGTCGCGCGCGGCGAAAGCGAGCTTCTGCCGTGGTTGCGGCAACACATTTTCCCCGTCGAGCGAGAATTTACCGGGCCGAAAGCGCGCGCGGAAGCGCCCCAGTTTTTTCAAGAACTTGTCCGCAATGGCACGACCACGGTGATGGCCTACGCGGCCATTTATGAGGACAGTTGTGAGGTCGGATTCGAGGCCGCCAAACAAACCGGCATCCGAGCAATTCTCGGGAAAATGATGATGGACCTCGGCTCCTACGGCCAGCTCCAGCCGAAAAAAGTGCTCTCAATTTCACTGATGGAGAGCGAGCGCCTTTGCCGTAAATGGCATCGATCCGAGGAAGGCCGGCTCGATTACGCCTTCAGTCCGCGTTTCGCTGTCACTTGCTCGGAAAAGTTGATGCGTAGCGCGGCCGAGCTTGCTGCGCGGTTCGAAGCTTATTTGCAAACACACCTGGCCGAAAATCGCGAAGAGCTGGAAAAGGTCCATCACCTTTACATGAGCGCGCGGGATTACACCCACGTCTACGAAAAATGCGGACTGCTCACCGCGCACACCGTGCTCGGCCATTGCATTCATCTGAATCCCCGAGAGATCGCCGCGATCGCCGCGGCCCAGTCCAGCGTCGCGCATTGTCCGAGCTCAAATCTCTTTCTTGGCAGTGGCTTGATGAAGCTGGATCAAATTTTGAAAGCCGGGATCAATGTCGGACTCGGTTCCGATGTAGCCGGCGGACCGGAACTAAACATGTGGCAGGTGATGCGCGCGGCCATTGAAGTGCAAAAAGCGCGCGGCGCCTACGAACCAAATTTGCGACCGCTTCGTCCGAGCGAAGCTTTCTATCTCGCCACCCATGGCGGCGCACGCGCGCTCGGCAAAGCCAATATCATCGGCACACTCGATGCCGGCAAAGAAGCAGACTTGATCGTCGTCGATCTGGCTGCGCTTTTGCCTTATCCAAATCAGGCTGGTTTGGCCGAACTTGCGCCCGAGGATGCGGTCGCGCTTTGCATTTACCGCGGCGGACCGCACGCGAATCTCGAAACTTACGTTCGCGGCAAGCGCATTTATCAGGCGCCAAGTTTGGTCAGCACTCTATGAAGTCGTCGATTCTCGATCCAATCGATGCCGCTTTGCGCGAAGACATCGGCAATGGCGATCTCACGACAGATTTTTTCGTATCCAATAATCAGCAAGCAACGGCGCGAATTGTTGCTCACGAGCGGGCCACGGTCGCCGGTGCGGAAACAGCCGCCGAAGTTTTCCGTCGCGTTGATTCGGCGACTAAAATTACAGTGCTTCGAAAAGACGGTAACGAAGTTAATCCTGATGAAACCGTGATTGAGCTTCGCGGGGCCGCCCGCGCGATTTTGAAAGCGGAGCGCGTCGCGCTGAATTTTTTGCAGCGATTATCCGGAATCGCTACGATGACGCAGAAGTTTGTCGATGCTGCCGCAAATAAACATGTGAAGATTCTCGACACCCGCAAAACGACCCCTGGTTTGCGCGCACTCGAGAAAGCAGCCGTGGTCGCCGGCGGCGGCGCTAATCATCGCTTCGGTTTGTTCGACATGGTGCTGGTAAAAGACAATCATCTCGCGGTCAACGCCGGCTTTGAAGCTTTCGCAAAAGTGGTGCGCAGATTTCGGCAAGCGAAGCCGAATGTGCAAATCGAAGTGGAAGCGGATGCGCTCGAGCAAGTCCGTGCTTTCTTGGAAATCGACGGCATTGACGTGATTCTCCTCGACAACATGAAGCCGGCGCAGATCCGGGAGGCGATCGCGCTCGGGAAAGACAAAGTGAAATTTGAAGCGAGCGGTGGCGTCACCTTGAAAAATATCCGCCAAATTGCTGCGACTGGCGTCGATTACATTTCCATCGGCGCGCTGACGCATTCCGTCCGTGCGATCGATTTTTCTCTCGAACTAGCGCCCCTATGATAACATTCGGCGCGCTGAGTGCCGACAAACTCCGCGCTGATCTCGATTCTGCAATCATCGGCCGTGACATTGCTGTCGTCGACGAGACAACTTCGACGAACGATTCCGTTTTGGAACGCACTTCGCCAACCACACCGGAAGGTTTGGTCGTATTTGCCGAACGCCAAAGCGCCGGACGCGGTCAGAGAAGCAATCTCTGGGAGTCCGCCGACGGCAAAGGCCTTTGGTTCTCCATTTTGCTTCGGCCGAACATCGACATCGGAGCTTCACCGCAACTGGCTGAATGGGCGGCGCGCACAGTCGCCGCTGCAATTTCGAAAGAATTCGAACTGCAAGCGACGGTGAAGTTGCCGAATGACGTTGTCGTCGCTAAAAAAAAAATCGCCGGCGTTTTGGTTGAAATGCGTGCGCAAGAAAACGCGCCGCACATCGCTATCGTCGGCATCGGCGTCAACGTGAATCATCGTGCCGAAGATTTTTCCGAGGAACTGCGCGCGCGCGCAATTTCCTTGGCGATGACGTTAGATCGAGAAGTCGATCGTCACCAGTTCGCGGTCACGCTACTGAAGAATCTGGACGCGACTTATCGGGAGACGTTTTGTGGTGCATCGAGCAGTCCCTTGCCCGATGCCAAAATCAATTCGCCTTCGCCGCCAAAATAAGATCGCCCGCGGAGCGGCCGATCCACCTAGCCTTTTTGCGGCGAGTAACTTTGCAGCGCCCGCAATTTCTCCAACGCCCGGCCGCTGTCGATTTCTTCGTGCGCTAAGTCGATCCCCTCTTTCAGATCTTTTGCCAATCCGGCCACGACAAAGCCGCCGGCTGCATTGACAGTTGCCATATCGCGTTTCGCGCCGCTAATTTTTCCGGAGAGAATTGCGTCGATGGTCTCGGCATTGGCACGTGCGTCGCCGCCATGCAAATCACTAACTGGCGCGCGCGGAACGCCAAGCCAGCTCACATCCAGGACCGCCGAATTAACTTTTCCATCAATCAACTCGGCAATCGTAGTCGCGCCGCTGATCGAAATATCATCCATCCCGGCGCCATCGTCGCCGAGGCCGTGCACGACCCAGGCGTGTTCGCGTTCCAACTGCCGGAGTACTTCGGCAAAAATCCCGGTCAATCGCGGATCGAACACACCGATCAACTGGCGCGACGGCCGCGCTGGATTCAGAAGCGGCCCGAGAAGACTGAAAACCGTTCTTGTATTTTGTCGAGCCAGACGCTGCCGCATTTCCGCCAGCACTCGAAACGCCGGATGATAACTTCTCGCGAAAATGAAACCGAGCCCGTGCCGCTTGAGGCTTTCCTGCAATTGTTCCGGCGTGAGATCGATCTCTATCCCGAGTTGTTCGAGAACATCTGCGCTGCCGCAACTTGACGTCACACGACGATTGCCATGCTTCACCACTACCCCTCCACCGGCTGCAACGACAAACATCGCCGTCGTTGAAACATTAAAAAAATCGAGACCATCCCCGCCGGTGCCGCAAATGTCGACCATTGGCCCGGACAATTGCGCCGGATCGATCATCGGATCGACCGCGCGCTTTATTAATTGCCTCACGAAAGCGACAATTTCCTCGGCCGTTTCGCCTTTCTTGTGCAACTCCGTCAGAAACTGCGCTTTCAGTTCGTCATCAACCTGATCGGACAACAGTTGCGCGACGGCCAAATCGACGTCGCCGGTGTTCAGATCGAGACCGTTTCGAAGTTTTTCGGTAAGCGATTTCACGTGGCTCTTTTGTGGAGGCAGCCGTCCTCGGCTGCAAATTCAATTCTCATCGCAGGCGAGACGCCTTCCGCAACATTGCTCATCCCGCTTGCGAATCTGACAGCCACTCCCGGTAAATCTTCGGCGAAATTTCGGACGGTTTGATTTCGCTGCGTCCGCCCCAAAAAACGTTGGTGTAGGAAACCGGAATGCGGCACGACTCAAGATGTCGGTCTATCGCCGCCTTGTGATCGAGGAGCCGTTGCTTGTCGGTGCCATGCGCAACCGCCATGACGTTGACGTTCTTAAATTCCGGGCCGGCTTCCCGCCAGTAACAATGAGTGAGGATGTGGTGTCGACCAACTTCGCCGCCGGTCTCGATCTCGCGCCCGGCGGGCACCGCCCAATGAAACAAAGCATTGAAGCGCGTGACGCGGACGCCGCTTTGCGACGGTTTTACGTGTTCCAAAAACGTTGAAAAACGCCCGATAATTTTGCGCGCGCTTAAGGCTTCGGCCACCCGATAAAATTCATCCAAACTTACCCCTGCTTCGCTCGCGCGCGACGCCCATGGATTCGGTCGAATCTCTTCCGGCGCGAGTTCGCGTTTAAGCGCGAGCAAAATGTTCCATTCGTGTTCGTTAAGATCGGCAACTTCTACGCGAATCATTTTTGCCGATGCGTCCGCTTTTTCTCCCGGCTCAATTGCTTTCCGGCGAACATGGCCAACCCCAAGCGTGAAAATTCCTTTTGCCGGCATGATCCGGAATTTCTCAGCGCCGACTTTTCGGGTAAGTAACTCACAATGTTCTTGCAGTGAAAAACCGTGCGGCACTTTCAGCGTCGTCCACAATTTGTATTCCGATCCGGCGCTCACCGTGTCGGTCGAACGAATGACCACGTGACCCGAAAACGGATCACGCCGAAACATCCACTCAAACGCGCTCTCGATCTTGTCTTCCGGAACCTTCCATGCCACCAATGCGCCGTCGGCCAGGTTCGTCGCGAGCAGCGTTTGCCGGACCCGGCGAATCGTTCCTGCACGCAACATCGCGGCGATCCGTGCCATCACAACATCGACATCCACGCCCGAACGGCGGGCGATTTCCGCGAACGGCTCACGGACAAAGCCCTCGATCTTGTCCTCCGAAATGGCAAGGATCCTGGCGTTGATCGGATCGTTGTGTTCGACCGGCAGCATACAAATTAATCGAGTGTCGGAGCGGGATTGTCCAACGCGCCGCGAAAAAGATCAGTCAATTTGCTTTTCCTGATCGTTCACGCCGAGCCAATCGCGCACGCGTTGGCGGCGCAGCTCAAAAGTTTGATGAAGCTTTGGTCGTTGCTCCGGTGTCAGGATTGCGTTGATTCGATCTTCCCCGCGCGAGAGAATTCCTTCCGTTTCGCGCAGATCCATCGCGCGAAGATTAGTCAATTCATCATCAATCTGTTGCAAAATCGGCCGGATTTTCTGGTTTTGATCGGGCGTGAGCTTCATCTCCGAACGCCAGCGATCAGGCGTGTTCGAAAAGAATCGTCGCGGATCGCGGTTCCGTCGCATTTCGTCTTTGGCCGATCCCATCACGAAAAAAGCGCCTGTCACCACGCCCACAACAAAAGTTGCCAGGACCAGGAAAGCGATCTTCCATCGATTTGACCCGTTCATGTCTACAAACAACAAAGAGACGCCGCTGAAAGCGATCTTTTTCGATGCGGCCGGGACACTCTTTCATCTTCCGCGCGGCGTCGGATACCACTACGCGCTTGTTGGCGAGGAAATCGGATTGAGACTCGATTCTCGACAACTCGATCACGCATTCAATAACGCCTGGAGTGCGATGCCGCGGCGGGACTCAATCGACGGGCCGAGAGAAGACGATGACAAAGATTGGTGGCGACAACTTGTCGATCTCGTCCTCGATGAAACTGCTCCGTCGTTGGGCGAACTCGATCGCGATAATTTCTTCGAGATCGCCTACGAACATTTCGCCGAGGCCGGCGTGTGGGAGCTGTATCCCGAAGTTCTCGAGGTCCTGGAAAAATTACGTCCGCGATTTCAACTCGCGGTCGTTTCGAATTTTGATGGACGATTGCGGATGATTCTGGAGCAGCTCGGTGTTTCGAAATTCTTCTCCCACGTTTTTCTTTCGAGCGAGCTCGGCACAGACAAACCGGATCCGGAGATTTTCCGGCGCGCGCTGAACTTGATTCATCTCGAGTCGAACCAAGTTTTACACATCGGCGACGATCCCGAGCGCGACTGGAAAGCAGCAACCGCCGCGGGATTGTCGATCTTCCAATTGGATCGAAAGAAAAATTCGCTCCGCGATTTGCTCACAATGTTGTAAGAACAATCAATTTTCTCGGCCCACGAAAGACACGAATTTCACGAAAATTATGAATTCGGATTCAGGCACTTCTGATTCAGAAGTTTCGCGTCTTTGGTGTGTTTAGTGGGTAATTCTGATGGGCCGGCCGGGACTCGAACCCGGAACCAACGCCTTAAAAGGGCGCTGCTCTACCGATTGAGCTACCGGCCCGCGAGCAGAGAAAGTTTGTACTCCAGCCGCGACACCGTCGCAACCTGTTAGCGTCTAGCTAGACCTATAACAACAATTCGGCCGCGTAACTCAATTGGCCATCAACAATCTGCGCCGCCGAAGTGAATGGATGCGGCTCAATCTTTTTCGTGTCGAGAATGTGAACGACTTCAACACCGCGCGCCTTCAAGTAATCCGAGATCAGCGAACGATGGCACCGCCACCAGACCGCTTCCGCGCACATGATTGCGGTCGAACCTTGTTGATCCGCAAGATCGATCAGGCGCGCGATGCCTTTGCGAAAATCTTCCGTCTCCATGTAATCGGCGTAGCCGCGAAACATTTCATTCCGCCAAGCCGTGTTCTGCGAATCTGGCTTTGCTTTTCGTCGCCCGCCGAGTTCCGGAAAATGTTCATAGCGAATTCCAGCGGTGCCTAGCGATTTCGCCAGCGCTTCCAGGCCGAACTGCGGATAGCGCTTCGAACCGGGGAACATCCGCACATCGGCGACGGCTTTGATCTCGTTTTCGTCCAGGAGCGAAAGGAAGACCTCGATCTTGCGCGTCGAATGGCCGATCGTCCAAATGCGCGAGATCATCTTGGCACTTTTGCTTTCATTAAAGTTCCCAGTTACGTTTCAGGCCCAATTAAGAAACGAACATGAAAAAATCACTCCTGTCAGCAATCGTCGGCTTCGCTACATTAGCGCTTATGCAAGGCGCGGATACACAAACTCAACCCGCTGCCGGAACTACGGCGCCCGATTTTAGCCTTCCGACCAGTGACGGGTCGCACGTCAGCCTGAAGGATTTCAAAGGGAAATGGATCGTCCTTTATTTTTATCCAAAAGACATGACCAGCGGTTGCACGATTGAGGCCCATAATTTTCAGCGCGACCTGGCGCAATACGACAAGACCGGCGCGGTCATTCTCGGTGTGAGCGTCGATAGTCCGGATTCGCACAAAGAGTTTTGCACGAAAGAAGGACTTACTTTCAAATTGCTGGCCGATCCGGGCGGCAAAGTTTCGGCGCAATACGGATCGACCATGGATTACAAAGGCGCGACGATGGCGGCGCGAAACACGTTCCTGATTAATCCGGAAGGAAAAATCGCCAAGGTTTACACCGGCGTGAAACCGGCCGAGCACAGCGACCAGGTCCTGAAAGATTTGGCGGAGCTGAAGAAAAGTTAGGGAGATTTATGGCACAACGGAAGTCGATCGATTGCCGGGATTACCCGAGCGAAAAGGGCTGCACGTTGAAAATGTCGGGCACCGACCAAGAAGTGCTCGACGCCGCGGTGCAGCACGCCACTTCAGCGCACGGTCACAGCGATCCAAAAGAGCTGCGCGAACAGCTCAAATCGATGCTCAAAGACTCGAGCGACTGATTAGCCGATCGTCTTGCGGAAAAGCAGCGCGCAGACGCAGAAAAGCAGGATCGACATGATGATCAGGATGAGAAGGTGCGGCCAGTATTCGAAGAAATGCGCGCCGCGAAGAATGATCGCGCGCGCGAGTGAGATGAAATAGGTGGCGGGCAAAAGGTTGCCCAGGGCTCTGAAAATCCACGGCATCGTTTCCCGCGGGAAAACGAATCCGGAAAAGAAAACGCTCGGCAACATAAACACCATCGACATTTGTAGCGCTTGCATCTGGTTCTCGGCCTTGGTCGCCACCAACAATCCGAGGCTGAGCAATGCGAAAACGTAAATGAGCGTGGCGAACATCATGGCCGGAACGTTGCCGGCGATCGGGACGCCAAACAGAAAGCGCATGATCAAAAAGAGAATCGTCGCCATGGTCATGCCGATGCAGAGGTACGGCACGAGTTTGCCGAGCATCAGTCCCCAACGGCTTAACGGACTCACCAGCAGCGTTTCGAGTGTTCCCTTCTCGCGTTCGCGCACCACCGCCATTGCGGTCGCAAACGTGGTCCCGATTTGTAATACAATGCCGATCACGCCCGGAATGTAAAAGTTCGGGCTTTTCATCGCCGGGTTGTAAAGCATTTGCGGACGAATATCGATCGGCACGTTGTGGCGGCCGGTGGCGTGCAAAAGCGATTCGATTGATTGGGTAAGCCCTACTGAAAGCGCGGTGTTGAGCGCCTGCAATGCGGTGGTCGAATTCGAACCGTCGACCAATAATTGCACCTGTGCCGAATAACCGGAGCGAATGTTCTCAGTGAACTTCGGCGGAATCTGCAAGCCGGCATAGGCGCGACCTCTGCGGATCTGGCTCGACATCTCCTCAATACTTTGCACTTCGCCGACGACGCGAAATGTTTCCGTGTTCACGAACCGGTCGATGAATTGCCGGCTTTCGACAGTGCGATCTTCATTCAGAATCACCAGCGCCATGTGCTTCACGTCGGTGTCGAGCGCGTAACCGAACGCAATCATCTCCACCAAAGGCGGAAAAAACATGAAGAACAACGTCATCGGATCGCGCCAAACAATGATGAATTCCTTGAACAAAATTGCGCGAAGTCCGCGGAACGGTTTGCGTTTCATGCCGCTTTCGCTTTTTGCTCCTCGGCCGCGTATTTCGCGCTCAGGGTAACGAAAACATCTTCGAGCGATGGACCGATCCCGTGGATCTCGGTGTGATGAATGCCGACGCTGCGCAATTTTTCTTCAATCTCGTCGCGCCGCACATTTTCATCGACCAGGAGGTGCATCGATTGACCGAACACGGTCGCGCTGCGGACGCCGTGCATTTGCCGCATCGCTTGAAGCGCGGTGGTAACGTGATCGCAGGTGACGTCGAGCCGCCGCGTCCCGGGCGGATTGACCTCGGGCATCTGCTTCAATTCGTCCGGCTCGCCGCAAACGATCAACTTCGACATATAAATATAGCCGACGTGATCGCAGCGCTCGGCTTCATCCATGTAATGGGTGGTGACGAACAAAGTCATTCCGTTCGCAGTAAATTCGAAAAGCAAATCCCACAGCTCGCGGCGCGCGACCGGATCGATGCCGGCGGTCGGTTCGTCCAGAAATAGCATCGTCGGCTTGTGCATGAGCGAACACGCCATCGCCAGTCGCTGTCGCCAGCCGCCGGAAAGCAATGCCGCGCGCCGGTTGATGTACGGTTCCAAATGCGTAATCGCGATCAATTCGTCCCGGCGCTTAGTCAAATCCCGCCCGCGCAATCCATAAAGCTTTCCCGAAAAGATCAAGTTTTCATCAACCGTGAGCTCGTCGTAGAGCGAAAATTTTTGCGACATGTAACCGATGATGTCTTTGATCGATTCGGTATCGCGCGCCACGTCATGACCATCGATGCGCGCGGTACCGGCGCTTGGCTCCAAAATTCCGCAGAGCATTCGAATCACCGTCGATTTTCCGGAACCGTTCGGCCCCAGAAACCCAAAGATCGATCCTTTGCCGACCTTGAACGAAACGTGATCGACGGCGGTGAAAGTGCCGAAGCGTTTGGTCAGCCCTTCGCATTCGATCATCGCTTCAGACATAAAAAGAAAAGAATTAGGAAAACAGGAACGCAGGAAAGAAATAAGACTTAGACCAAGTTCCTCTTTTCCTGCTTTCCTGATTCATCCTTCTGGTTCCTGGTTCCCCATTCATTTCACGTTTGGGAAATAAACATCCGCGGCCATGCCGGCACGGAGACGATCGTCATTGTTTGGCAAACGGACCTTCACGCCGAACACTTGGCGGATCCGGTCTTCGACCGTCTGCACATTGCGAGGCGTGAACTCGGCCTGACGGTTGACCTGCTCGACCACCCCCGGAAAATCTTTACCTGGAAACGAATCGACTCGCACGCGGACTTGATCTCCGATTTTAATCAAGCCGAGCCACGGCTCGGGAACATAAACGCGGACCCAGAGATGTTGGGGAAGAAGCAGAGTCGCGACCTCCTGGCTAAATGGTGGCATCAGAATGTCGCCCACCTTCACATTGAGCACTTCGAGAATGGATTCGTCCGGCGCTTTGACTTGCATCTCGGCCAGCTGGGCGTCGATATCAGCAAGTTGGGCCCGCGCCTGAATGACTCGTGTCTGCGCGGCCGCCACTATCTTCTCCTGTGACGTGGCCGAACTGACAGCTTTCTCCGCGTCGGTTGGCGAAACTACTTTGCGCTTGAGCAGCTCCTGCTGGCGTTTGGCTTCGTCGCGCAGAAATCCCAGCAATGCCACTTGCGATTCGGCATCGTGAGTGGCGCTGTCGATCTGAGCAACAGCGAGATCTCGACGCGCTTTCAGTTCGGCCGCGTCCAACTCGACAATTGGTTGCCCGGGTTGAAGTTTATCGCCCTCCTGCGCGAAAATTTTCAGGACGCGTCCGCTCATCCGCGGACCGACGTGCACCTCGTCTACCTCAATCGTTCCGGAAACCGCGTTCTTCCGATTTCCGCACGACGAGAGAAAGATCGACAACGCCAGCGCAAGGAAGGCGCAGGGCATCCCAGCGCTATAATTTTGAATGATGAATTTTCTCGCGGGTGGCATGGCGTAACAAAAAAGCAATCAGCCGACGGTTCGAGCCTTTCCGGTGAGTGCGCCCTCGAGAACAATCTTGAGAATTCCGGCGAAGCCCGCTTTCGGCGTCATTTCCAACTCCTCCATCTTCGGCGGATTCATGATCGCCTGAACCATCGCAAGCAGAATCTCGATCATCAGCTTGGCTGGAATGTCTCTGCGTACCATCCCCGTCCGTTGACCCTCGATGAAGAGCTTTCCGAAAAAACGCTCGATTAAAGCGGCTCGACGACGCTCGATAACCTTAAATACGTGCGGCGCCTTCTGCCGCATATCGCGAACAAATGGCGGCTTGATCTCACCCAATTCGCGTTGCGTGTTGCTCAGGAGTTCGTGCAGCGCCGTCGGAAAGTCGTGCGGGTGTGCCCGCGTGATTTCATTCAGTTTCGCTTCGACACTGGCAAACTTATCGGCCAGCACCGCCTCGAGCAGTTGGATCTTGCCCCGAAAATGGGCATACAGTGTCTTCTTGCTGACACCCAACTCCTGGGCCAGATCGTCCATGGTGACGCTGCGGAAGCCGTGGCTGAAAAAGTGAACCCGCGCGGCTCCCACGATTCTTTGCCGGCCTAAGTCACTCTTTCGGTCACTTTGCCGCAGAATTGATTTCTTTGGCTGTTTCACGTCATCCTTCTCTGGCCGGAGGCGCATTCATGAGCCTCACCGGCAAAGTGAGCGTGCGCCATTCGAATAAGCTCCATCGCCGGCCCCAAATCATTTTCGTTGCGCACCATGAAGGTCACGTAACCTTTTTCAGGCGCCCAGCGGTGCGGGCGCGCTTTCCCCTCCGCAAGAAGTCGCTCCTGATCCTTGTGGGCTAATCGAATATCGCAATGGCCACGGCCATGGACGTGCATGAACATGGTTTGTCCGACCAAAAAGGGCATCTTCGTGAATTCCTGCGTTCTTCCGCTCAGTCACGCCCGACAAACTCAGAATTCTTTGCCGTAATTCCTGGTGAAGTTCCTCTCGTGATTTCATCTTGTCTTCCTTTTCTTGCCCACGACCCTTAGGAAACTATTATAGTATATTGAGTTTCCATACAACAAATTATTCAAAACAAAACAGAATCTCATCTCCGAGAAAAAGGACGCGAGATTGTTGCAAACATCGACGCCGTCGATAAAGCAGCCCGGAATGGCTGGTTATTCGGGAACGCCGCTGCCGCAAAAACTTGGAATCAAATCGGGCTTGACCGTCGTCACCATCAACGCGCCGGCGACCTATCGCCGATTGCTCGGCAAAATTCCCAATGGCGTAACATTTTCCGATCGGTTGAAGCCGGGTTCGAACTTTGTCCATCTCTTCACCGGCCGCCGGAGCGAATTGCAAAGGAAGATGTCGATCTTGCGCGACAAAATATCGGACAACGGAACGGTTTGGGTTTCGTGGCCGAAAAAATCCTCCGGAATTTCGACTGATGTAACTGAGGACGTGATTCGGGAGATTGCGTTGCCGCTCGGGTTCGTGGACATAAAAGTCTGTGCGGTCGATGAGACCTGGTCGGGATTGAAGTTGATGATTCGCCGCGAGAACCGAAAATCGAACAAATGAAAGCGCGCATTTTCGATCACATTGATTTGCGGGTGAAAGACCTTCAGCGAGCAATGAAGTTTTACGGCAAACTCCTGCCGGCGCTCGGTTTCACCCGCGATCGCTCCGATGAAACCTGGGGAACGTTTTATTCAGTCGGGGGCGACAAACCGTCTGAGTTTTTTGGATTTACGGAGGATCGAGACCATCAATCGAACGGCAGCCGAATTTCATTTTGGGCGGACACGCGCGAGGGAGTTGATCGAATTGCAACCCTGGTGCGTGAGATTGGCGGGAAGAATTTGGAAGGCCCGGAAATCTGCGCGGAATACAGCCCGGGATACTATGGATTTTTCTTTGAAGACCCCGACGGCAACAAGCTGGAAATCTGCTGCCGCGAAAATCCAACCGTTGCGAGTTGATGAAGAATCAGCGAAGAGTTTGCTGATGAGTGATCCGATGCACGTTCCCGCCATTGTGCGAGGGCGGCGTGGCGTTCGTTATCTCAAAATCATCGCCCTGTTCAAGATTTTCAAAGGCGTGCTGCTCTTTCTGCTGGGCTTTTCGCTTCTCTTTTTAAACGGCCGGCCAGTTTGGCTCGATCAAATTTCCGATTGGGCGGACGATCAACTTTTGCTCGCCCACAGCAAATACGTCATTTTCCTTCTCAACAAATTGCAGGATGTCCTGGCCGGTGGCGCGTTGCGGGCCACTGGAATCCTGGCGCTCTTCTATTGTGCGGTGCTTTTTACCGAAGGGATCGGCGTTTACCTGCAAAAACGGTGGGCCGAGTTTTTGATGATCTTCGCCACCGGCGCGTTGATCCCTCTGGAAATGAGACACGTCTGGCACCGCTTGATTTTCCACCGACCGATTCTCGCTCCAATACTGCTGCTGCTCGCCAATTGTTTTATTGTCTGGTTCCTCTACATGGTGCTCAGACGCGACAAAGTCGAAAAGCACGCCACGCCTGAACGAGAATTGATCGAAACCCGTTAAGGTTCGAGCGCGCTTAGCTTATTTTGGCCTAACGCCAAACTCCGCGAGAACGACGATTGTTTTCTCCATCGGGAGTCCGACCACATTGGTGTAGGAGCCATCGATCTTTTCGATGATTTCGCTGCCAAGGCCTTGTGCAGCGTACGCACCCGCCTTGTCGAGCGGATCCACGCGCGCCAGATAATTGTCGATCCGGTCGCGAGTGAGCCGGCAAAATTGGACGCGAGAAATTTCGTGGAAGCTTGTCGATTTCGCCTCGGCCAGGTGGCAGGCGAAAACGGACGTGCAGACTTCATGCGCGCGCCCGCTCAATCGTTGCAGCATCGCAACGGCTTCGTTCTTGTCTTTTGGTTTTCCGAGAACGTGATCGTCAACGGCCACCAGCGTGTCGGCGGCGAGCACAATGTTCTTTGGCCGGAGGCGCGCGGTGGTCATCGCCTTGCGCATCGCGTTGAACGCGGTCAGCTCGCGCAACGTTAGATCGACATCGAACCTTTCGGCGACCCTCGGCGCGAATATTTCGAAGTCGAACCCAGCTTCGAGAAGCAATTCGCGCCGGCGCGGCGAATTGGAAGCAAGCAACAGCGTTGGGCGCACACGCCGGAACGCGACGCAATTACGGCGTCGCTGAGGGGGAAGATGCCGGACTTTCGACCGGCGGTGGCGCGGCCTCGATCGGTCGTTTCAATTCTTGAAAATCCTTTGGAATGTCGAACTCGGCTGAGCTGATCGAATCCTTTTTAACGGACGTGATGGTGGTGGCGACCTGGTTGTCGCCAACGGAGATCACAGTTTTGAGCGGCAATCCGGGGAAATCGGTGTAGTCGGGCATGCCCATGTTGCTCGGTTTCCACGCCCCGGAGACAGGCGCCTGCATTTGTTTCAGGATCCCGGCCGCGTCCGGATATTTGGCCGCAACCCAAAAAGAGGCTTTGAATTGCGGCGTTTGGTAAACGAATTCTTCGGTTTCGTAGCCGTTAATCGTCTCCTTTTTGCCAGTCGGAGTAAGTTTCGGAGCGGACGGCTGTTTGCCGTCGTCAAATTTGGTGATGGTCTCGGCCGCAGCTTTCATCTGTTGCGCCGAAATTCGGATAAAGCTTTTTCGCTCATTCAACAGATCGGTCATTTCACCGTTTTTCCCGTCGACAATCCGCGTGGGCTGAGAAGGCGCCTCGATCCGCTCCTTGTCGCCTTTAATTTTCACGGTGACATCTCCATTCCGGCCGGCGCCTTCAACGCGTTGCACAATCGTGAGATCGGCACGCGCGGAAACCAATAGGCCAAGGGTAAGTACTGGATAAAGAGCGGCGACGTTCCTCATGCGTCTAGCTAGACCTCAGTGACGAAAATATCAAGCCGGCGCCCGGCCGGGGCAAAAATCGCTTGGCAGTGGCCTGGGCTCGCGGCAACTTAGTCCGAGCCGGACTGGCATTGTCCGCGCGGGCATAGCTTAATGGTAAAGTTCCAGCCTTCCAAGCTGGCCATGCGGGTTCGATTCCCGTTGCCCGCTGGCTGTTTCTAAATGTCACACTTGTCACAGTTATTTCTGTTGACCGAACCACTGCGCTAATAGGATACTGGTTCCCACATTAACAAAAGGGCTTTATGAAGAACTTGCTTATGGTTTCAAACGGAACGCAGTTATTTCGGCGGATTGGTTCATCAATCCTCGCCGTTCTGGCTTGCGTTTTATTTACTTTCGCGTTTTGGACAGTGAAGGGAGCTAATCCAACGCCTTCGGCAACGCCGGATTTCGTTGGCGCGAGCGATCCCAATAAATGCACGATTTGCCACGTGCCGCCGGGTAACCCGCCCAATGCACACACCTTGAACATCGGCTGCTCGGCGGTCCAGGCGCACTTGCGCAATCACCCCGGGGATTGCGTTGGACCGTGTCCTTGCCACGTTACAGGCACGCAAAATCCGTAACCAAACCGTTTTGCCAAAAGCCGTTGCAACTCATGTTGCAACGGCTTTTCTTTTGCCCAGCCATTCCCAATCCGTGCCAAACCGCGCCAGCGCTCTAAGCTTGTGAAGTCCTCGAGTTTGATCGGCCGGTCGCTTGAAATTCTGGCGGTCGCGTTGCTCGGCGCCGCGCTCGGCCTCATCCAAGTCCTGATCGGGGGCACGCGCCTGATCTTCAGCCTCCCATCTTACGCAATCCTCGCGCTCGTCGGATTGTTGACACTTTTGATGTTCCGCCGGCCTAAACCGCGACCGGCCCAACTTTGTCTCATTAGTTCAGCAATATTTTTCGGTTACATCCTTGTCCGGGCATTTTTCTCCCCCGTTGTTTACACCGCGCGTCCGGATGTTTACGCCGTTCTCGGCGGCTTAATGGTTTACGGCTTCACCGCCTGTTTCTGCACTTCATCGAAGCTGCGTGCTTCAATTGTGATCGGCCTCCTCGCGCTGGGAGTCGTTCACGTTCTCATCGGAGCGATCCAATTTCGCGATGGCAACAATTTCATGCTGATTGAATTCCTGCAGCGCGTCGATTACGGCCGGCGCGCGAGCGGTTTTTATGTTTGCCCAAACCATCTCGCCGGCGCGCTGGAAGTAGTCGGAAGCTTCGGCGTGGCGCTGGTTTGCTGGAGCCGATTTCCAACTTGGAGCAAATTGCTCATCGGCTACGCAACCGGCGTCTGCTACGTTGGCGTGCTTCTCACCGGCAGCCGCGGCGGATACGCCAGTGCGATCACGAGTGTCTTGGTGGTCGGCGTTTTGAGCCTGCTCACCCTGCGTCGCGGCGGCGCGCGCCTCCTTTGGACCATTGGCGGAATCGGAGCGCTAGCTGCGCTGATCGTCGCCGTTTCGGCATTTCTATTCATTAAGAAGAGCGACTATCTGTCTGATCGCGCGGACAACGCCTTGAGCACGGCGCCGGTGCGCCTTGATCTCTGGCACGCGGCAATCGAAGAATGGAAAACAGCGCCGATCGTTGGGACTGGAAGCGGCACCTATCTTTATTACGGCCGAATGTTTCGCACCGACCGAATGCAACAGGATCCGGTCGATGCGCACAATGATTACCTTCACTTGCTCGGCGAATACGGAGCAGTCGGCGGCGTGCTCTTTCTTTTTTTTCTCGGGGCGCATTTGCGCAATGGATGGAAAAATTTTCAACGTCTCGGCCCGAAACGAGTCGTGGTCTCGAGCAATCTTCTCAGCACGAGTCTCGCGTTGAATCTCGGCGCGCTTGGAGCAGTCTCGGCCTACATCGTCCATTCGTTTGTCGATTTTAATTTGCACATCCCAGCCAACGTTTTGTTGATGGCGTTCGTCTTCGGCATCCTGGCCAACGATGGCATCCAGCGCGAAACGCAAGATTCGGGCGTGCCGATGTCGATCTTGTGGTGGCGCGCACTTCTCCCGGCAACCGGATTATGTCTTGCCGTCCAGTGCTTTCGGCTTTTGCCCGGCGAATATTTTGCGGAGCACGCGCGGAGTGAGTTGCGGGCCACCCAAACTGACGCCGCACTCCGTTCTGCTCAGCGTGGTCTCGAAACCGAAAAGCGAAATCCGTTTCTTTATCAATATCTGGCTAGCGCCAAGCTCACCCGCTGCGATTCGCTTCCCAGCGACAGCGAGCGCGCTGTGTGTTACGAAGACGCTTTGACGGCGCTGACAAAAGCGCGTGAGCTCGCCCCAGCCGACAGAAGCTTCCTTATTCCATTGGCTGCGACCTATGATGCCCTCGACCGTTTTCCAGAAGCAGAATGGATCTTCTATGACGCGCGGCGGTGGGACCCGCGGTCGATTTACCTGGACGAAATCTATAAGTACCACGTTTTCCGTTGGCGGGAAGCCGGCTCGGCCGCCGTCAGAGAGCAATCGCCGGCGGAGAAACAATGAAACGCGGAAATTTCACCGTTGGGCGCGGCGCTTTGACAAACCGGTTGCGCGTTTCTTGCTCCAGCCTAGGCTCGAACCGCGCTACTCCAGAAATGAGACGATTATCCGTTGTTGTATTGGCGCTAATTTTTGTTCCGGCCAGCGCACACCTTCTCCAGGCGCAGGAAGCAGTCTCGACAACAGGCGGCTCCGGAAGCCCTTCATCGACGACCGCGCCATCGTCATCGGCAACTGCGACTGAATTATCGACTGGAACAACCGCGTCGCCGACCGCTGCAACGGGTTCGTCCGCTGGACCAACCCTGACCGGCGGACCCTCAGGCGTCGGTGTTTTTTCTCCGACGCCGGTCCAAATTTTAGCCTTTATTTCCGGCGGTTACGACGACAACGTCGGCACACAGCAGAGTGGCAAGCAGGGGTCGTCGTTCACCAGCGGCAATGTTATCCTCGATTACACCTTTGGAGATCCGCGACTGCAACTGAAACTGGACGGCGGCGCTGGGGGCACGTATTATTACCAGCACGTCAGTGGCCAGGATTACGACGTCGACTTCAGGGGCGCGGTCAGTATTACCTACAAGTCATCGCCCCGGCTGACGCTTGGCTCGACTCTCCTGGTCGAATATTTAACGGAACCAAGCTTCGACAACCTTGGGGGATTGAATTCGCGTAATGGCAATTATCTTTACACGACCGACAAAATCTTCGCCGATTACGCCTGGAGTCAGCGTTTCTCGACAAAGACCTCCTACACGTTCGAAGCCTACAATTACGACAACAACGCGGTCGCCGCGTTCTCCAACCGCGTCAGCAACACTTTTGGAAACGAGTTTCAGTTCCAACTCGTCCCGACAACCAGTCTGGTTGCCGAATATCGATACAGCATTATCACTTACGAAACCGCCTCGCTTAATTCCACTACACACTTCGCGCTCGGTGGCATCGATCACATTTTTAACCCCCGCCTGAGCGCGTCGCTTCGTGGTGGAGCCGAGTTCCGGAGTTACGATAGCGATGGCGATCGCACCGTTCCTTATTTTGAGGGATCCTTGATTTATGCTCTCGGAAAAAGAGTCTCAGTGAGCTGGAACAACCACTACGGACTCGAAGAGCCGGGTGCGCCAGGTTCTCAAAGTCGGACCACGTTTCGGACCGGCTTCCAGACGAAATTTAACCTGACCTCCCGAATCAGCTCGAGCGTTGATCTTTATTTTGTGCACGACGATTACCCTGCCTTTACCTCAGGCACGACGGTCACCCCAGGGTTCACCGAGAACACCTTCGATGGAAACCTATCGTTCCGCTACGCGATTACCCCGCTCATCGGCGTCCAAGCCGGATATCATTATACGGACATCAATTCTGACATCCAGTTCCGCCAGTATTCGCGGAATCGCGCCTTTGCTGGCGTAAGTTTGACCTTCTGAGCCTGCAAGGCTCTGTTTACTTTGGCGGGGTTTTTGCTTAGAATGGGTGGCTCTCGCCAAAAAGGGTCCCACTGGTATGGCACATAACGAAGAGGTAAAGCTCCATTTTCTCGATTACTGGCGCGTAATTCGCATCCGTTGGATTCTCGTCTTGCTCGCCTTCCTTTTGGTGCTGATCACAGCCGCGATCTTCACCTATTTTCAACCGCGCGAATACCAGTCTTCTGTGTTCGTGGAGGTCAAATCGACGGCCGAAAATCCGCGCATTTTCGGTCAGGGCGATCCGAACCAGCCGATCCATGATCCGCAATTGGCGCCGACCGTTTACCAGGTCATTCAGCGGACCGGGATTCTTTATCCCGTCATCGAGCAGTTGGGGCTTCAGGAAAAATGGGCCCGGGATGGCCGCCGGCCTTCGCGCGAGCTCGCTTACCAAATGCTGCGCAACAAGCTCGACGTTGATGAAGTGCGCAACACCGACCTTCTCCAGATCAGCGTCTTCGATTCCAGCCCGCAACTGGCTGCGGATATCGCCAACAAAATTGTAAGCGTCTATCAGGACCGGCGCGTTCAGGAAGAAAAGGAAGTTCTCAATCGCGCGGTCACCGCGATGAACGAAGAGGTCGAAAAACAGCAGAAGCGAGTTGAGGACGCAGGGACCGAAATGTCCCGAATTCGCGACGCGGAACACATCGTCGATCTTAATCCCGAAGGGACCGAGGACAGTCAGGCGCCTGTCAATAGCATGGTCGTCAAACAGGAAACGGAAGTTAACGAGGCCGACACCAAAGTTGCGACCCTTTCGAGTAAGCTGACGCAGATCGAAAACCTCAAAGGCGACGACTTGATGCGGATGCTGCCCACTCTCGACGTGCAGGATCCGACGGTGCAAAAGATTCTACCGAATTATCAGGACACGGTCGCGCAGGAAGCTTTGCTTCTAAATTCCGGACTCGGTGAAAATCATCCCAAGGTCAAATCGCTCCGTGCGGCCAGGCAGGTTTACACTCATCAGCTCGAGCAACAGATCGGCATTATTCGTCAGGGTCTGGAGAGAAATCTGAAAACGGTCCAAGGCACGCGCGATGAATTGCGAAACCGACTTGAGCAAATCAACGCCAAGCAGTTGCAAACCAAGAATTTGAGTGCGAATTACGCCCGCGCCAAGAACGCCTACATCAAAGAGAAGACGCTGCTTGATGGCGTGCGCACCCGCGCCCAAACCCAGACCATGGAGATGGCCATGCCCCGTTTCGCCGTCAGCGTGAAACAGGTGGCGGAGCCACCGGCTTATCCGGCGCGTCCGCGGGTTGGATTAAATCTGACTCTCGGGATGTTGGTCGGCCTCGTCATCGGCATCGGTCTCGCATTCTTCATTGAGTACCTCGATACCAGTGTCAAAACAATGGATGACGTCGAAAGCCTGCTGGGCGTTCCAGTCCTGGCGATCATTCCGAAAAATATAAATTTGCTGCACAAGGCCGAAGGCGACACCCCAGACGCCGAAGCGTATCGAATCCTGCGCACCAACATCGAATTCAACCGCCCCAATCCCGAAGCGAACACCATCTCACTGGTGAGCGGCGGTCCCGGGGAAGGCAAGTCGACTACCATCGCAAATCTCGCCTTCATCTGCGCTCAGGGCGGTTATTCCACCCTCATTGTCGACGCTGACTTGCGCCGCCCGGTTCAGCACCTGTTGTTCGATATGAGCAACGAATTCGGCCTGACCAATTATCTGACCACCGACATGGACCTCGATCAGGCGATCTTGCCTACGACGGTCGAGAATTTGTCGATCTTGCCCAGCGGAATTTTGCCTTCCGACGCCGTCGGCATCCTTAACTCGCAACGAATGTCGGACACAATCGCCGAATTAAAAATGCGCTACGACATCGTGTTCTTCGATTCGCCGCCGATCCTTGGCGTGAGCGACGCTTCCGTGATCGCGAGTGAAGTCGATCAAACTGTGATCGTGGTTCAGCATCGGCGTTTTCCACGCGCGATGCTGGCACGAGTGAAGCAAGCCATTCTCGGCGTCGGCGGTACCGTGTTGGGCGTCGTCCTCAACAACGTCGACCTCAAACACGACCAGAACTACTACTACTACACGAACTACTACGGTTATTATACCCCGCAGGGGAAAGAAACGACGCGGAGCGGTCGGAAGAAATCGCGGGTTGCCGCCAACGGCGGGGACAACGGCCACCTCGAGTCCGACGAGTATTGATATTGATGCAGCGCCTGCTCGCGGTCTTACTTTTTTCTTTCGTGTTCGCCACCGGCGCATTCGCCCAGGCAACGCTTCGCATCGGCGATCCGGTTGATTTGAAAATTAGCGGTGTGCCGGCCGAAGATCAAAGCCAGGTCAACAACACCTACAGCGTTGACGCCACCGGCTCCATTAATCTTCCTTACATTGGGAAAATCCACGCCGAAGGAATGACCCCGGCGCAGCTCTCGCGCTCGATCGAGGAGAATTTTCGGACCAACAAGATTTACTCAAATCCGAACGTCACCATCATCATGCAGCCGAGCGCCCGCTTCGTGAACGTTGGCGGTTCGGTTCGCAGTCCCTCCCGCGTGCAATTCACTGAAGACATGACGCTGCTGACGGCTATCAACGCTGCCGGCGGTTTCAACGATTTCGCCGATCAACGACATGTGCGCCTTCTCCGCGGCAACGACGCCACCGTTTACGATGTGCGGCGCTTTCGCAAAGATCCCTCCCAGGACGTTCGACTCCGGCCGGGCGACAAAATCGAGGTCCCGCAGAGTTTCTTCTAGCGTCGCTGCGGCGGCAGCCGTCTCGGCTGCGTATGTCACTCGTTCGGCGCGATCAATTCGCGGTGGCGCCAGGCATAACCGAGTCCGGAATAAACTGTCAGCGCGACTGTGATCCAAACCAGGATCGGGCCGGCTTGGTCCCAGGCGTGAAACCACCATGTCGATCCTTCATTCACGTAACGCAGCTCGTGAAGGGAAAGCAACGCGAGAAAGAAAATCACTGTCACCACCTGCCAGGAGGTTTTCTGTTTGCCGAGCATTTCGGCCGGCAAAACTTTTCCCTTCACGCTTGCCATCATCCGCAGGCCAGTAATTAGAAAATCGCGCGCCACCACGGTCGTTGCCGCCCACGCCGGCACCGCTTTCAGAGGCACCAGTGAGATAAATGCCGCCGCCACCATGATTTTGTCCACCAGCGGATCCATTAACTTGCCGAAATTTGTCACTACACCGTAGCGGCGCGCGATTTCGCCATCGACAAAGTCGCTCACGCCGGCGATCAGGAAGACGACCAGGGCGAGTGTCCGCCCGTATTGCCAGGACGAATTCAGCGCGGCGACGAAAATCACCGTCAGCACCAGCCGGCTCAGCGTTAATCGATTCGCCCAGTTCATTGCGTTGTAGCCGCGGTCCTTGAACGCGGCCCGCTTTCGGCGACGCCGGCTACGGAATGTTCGCTTTTAAATCGGGGCCGCTTCCAGATCGGGACCTTCTTCTTCAACTCGTCCACGATCCATTTGCTCGCCTCGAATGCAGCGGCGCGATGTTGCGCACTGACTCGTAGAAACAGCGACGCTTCACCCGTTCCTACAAATCCGGTCCGGTGATGAAGCAGGACTTGGTTCAATCGAAAAGTCTCGGCCGCGGTATCGGCAAGGATTTTCATCTGATGCTCGGCCATCGCTTCGTGAGCTTCGTAATCGATTCCCTCGATTTCACGACCATCTTCCAGTTCTCGAACCACTCCCCAAAAATCGACCACCGCTCCCGTCGAAAGGCTTGTCCTGAGCGAAGTCGAAGGATCTACATCTTCCTTGGGTGTTTCCAGGCGCATTGCACTCAACAAAACTTGAGAAACGGAGTTTGCCATGTCTTTGAATCGCCCGTTACAGTGTAGCTCTTGCGCTGAAGCAACAAAGGAGACCCAAAATGACTGCGAATCAATGTGATATTGGCCTCATTGGCCTGGCTGTGATGGGCGAGAATCTCGTCCTCAACATGGAATCGAAAGGTTTCACCGTGGCCGTTTTCAATCGCACCACTGATGTTACCGACAAATTCGCGGCCGCTCGGGCCAAAGGGAAAAATATTCAGCCCACCCGTACGATGGAGGAATTCGTCGGTGCGCTCAAAAAACCGCGGAAAGCGATGATCATGGTCAAAGCAGGCGCGCCCGTGGACGCCGTTATTGGTCAATTGGCACCGCTTCTCGACAAAGGCGACGTCATCGTTGACGGCGGGAATTCGCTTTTCACCGATACCCAACGCCGCTGCAAAGATCTCGAAGGAAAAGGAATTCACTTTGTCGGCTGCGGCGTCTCCGGTGGAGAAGAAGGCGCACTCAAAGGTCCATCGTTGATGCCGGGCGGTCCGCGCGAGTCGTGGGAAATCATCGCGCCAATTTATCGCAAAATTGCCGCCCAAGTGGACGGCGAACCGTGCTGTCGCTACATGGGCCCGGACGGCGCCGGTCACTACGTCAAAATGGTGCACAACGGAATCGAGTACGGCGACATGCAGCTCATCTGCGAGGCCTACGCGATTTTGAAAGATGTCGTCGGCATGGATGACAAGGATCTGGGCGACACTTTCACCGAATGGAACAAAGGCGAGCTCGACAGTTACTTGATCGACATCACGTCGCAAATTTTCCGGAAGAAAGATCCGGAAACGGGCAAACCGCTGGTCGATGTGATTCTCGATAAAGCTGGACAAAAAGGAACCGGCATGTGGACGTTGCAATCCGCCATCGCGCAGTCGGTCGTCATCTCCACAATCAACGCCGCCGTTGAGGCGCGCGTCATTTCCTCGCGTAAAGATGAGCGCGTCGCCGCGTCGAAAATTTTGCCCCAGCCGAAACCGAAAAAATTCACCGGCGATCGGAAAAAACTAACAGACGCCGTCCGTAACGCGCTTTATGCCTCAAAAATTGTTTCCTACGCGCAGGGAATGGAGTTGCTCGGCGCCGCCAGCAAACAATACAATTGGAACCTAAACTTCGGCGACATCGCCACCATCTGGCGCGGCGGCTGCATCATTCGCGCGAAATTTCTGAACTGCATCGTTGACGCCTACAAACGCGATCCCGCGCTCCATAATCTGCTGCTCGACTCCTATTTCACCGACATCATCAAAAGCACCCAGGACAATTGGCGGATCGCCGTGTCCGCCGCAGTCGAGTATGGCGTTGCCGTTCCGGCCTTTTCCGCGTCGCTGGCTTACTTCGACAGTTATCGCTCGGCGCGTTTGCCATCCAACTTGTTACAGGCGCAACGCGACTTCTTCGGCGCGCATACTTACGAACGCGTGGATAAGCCCGGCGTTTTCCATACCGAATGGATCGAGTCCGATCACGAGCCGGTGCAACGAACGGCTGAACCGAAACCACACGACCCGCACCACGCCGGCGAGTGATTTTGTTTTAGTCGTCGCCCTGCGAATGGCGTTGTAGCTGCCGCCGTCACTGGCGGCAGATCTCTGTTAACGAAAGTCGTGCGACTCGCTCCCGACCAGCTGGTCGTGCGCAAGCGGTCTGATCTCGCACGTTTTGATCAGCACGACGTTGTCTGAGTTCTGGACTTCGCCTTCGATCAACAGAAAATCTTCTTCGGTGATTAGAAGCCGGAAGCGCTCGAATAAATCTGGATCGACAATCGCATTCGAGACGCCGGTCTCATCTTCCAAACTAACGAAGACAAATCCTTTCGCCGTTCCCGGCCGCTGACGGCAAATCACATTCCCCGCGATCTGAACCGTGGCGCCGTGTTTCGCCTGAGCGAGATCAATTGCGCGCCAAATGTTCGGCAATCGCTCGCGAAGTAGCTTCATCGGATGCGGCCCGGCGGTTAAATTCATCGTCTGATAATCGGCTGTCACTCGCTCCTGAACGGTCATTGGAGCTAAAGGCGTTGTAGCGGTGCTTGTATCAAGCACCGAACTATCTAAACAGGCGCTTGGCACTAGCGCTTCTACAACATTCTTTCGAAGTAGATCATCATGCAGCGGCACTTCCACTTTCCACATCGCCGCGCGCCGATGATCGGCGAAACAATTGAGCGCGCCCAGTTCGGCGAGCGTGCGCAACTCTTCTTTCGAAAGCGAAACACGCCGTTTGAAATCGTCCAGCGACTTGAATTGTCCGCCGCCGGACGGACTCGCCGTGGCGAGTCGTTGCCTCTCGCGCTCAATTTCTTCGGCATGTTCCTGGCGAAAACCGTTCACCACACAAAATCCAAGCCGGAAGGTGTTATCGTCCAAAACGGTGCAGCGGAAATCTGACTTCGCGACGCAGACCGGCTTGATCTTTACGCCATGCCGCTGCGCATCTTTCACGATCGTTGCCGGCGTGTAAAAACCCATTGGCTGATTATTGAGCAGGCTCGCGTAAAACTCCGGCGCGCGATGCACTTTCAAATACGCGCTGCCGTAAGCGAGAATGGCAAAGCTGATCGCGTGCGATTCCGGAAATCCGTAAAGCGCAAACGACGTGATCGCTTGAATGATCTTGTCAATCTTGTCCGGCGCCACGTTCTTCCGTTCCATCGCTGCGCGCAGCTTGATGCTGACACGATTCATCCGTTCTTCCGAACGATGAAAACTGAGCGCGCGGCGTAACTCTTCCGCTTCATTCCCGGAAAAGTCGGCCATGATCATTGCGATCTTGAGCATTTGTTCCTGGAACAACGGAACACCGAGCGTCCGTTCGAGCACCGGCTTCAATCGTTCATCGAAGTACGTGACCGGTTCTTTGCCGGCGCGGCGATTGAGATAAGGATGCACCATGTCGCCCTGAATCGGTCCCGGGCGAATGATCGCGACTTCGATCACAACGTCGTAAAAACATTTCGGTTTCATCCGCGGCAGCGTCGCCATTTGGGCACGGCTCTCGATCTGAAACACGCCGATCGTGTCCGCGTGCTGCATGATCTCGAACGTTTTCTCGTCGTCCTTTGGAATGTGCGCGAGATCGAGCGGCCGTCCGCGTTCGCGACAAAGCTCGAGCGCATCCTGCATCACCGACATCATCCCCAGTCCTAACAAATCGACTTTCACGATGCCGAGGTCCTCGCAATCGTCCTTGTCCCATTGCGCAACCACGCGGCCGGGCATGGATGCGTTCTCCAATGGCACGAACGAACTGAGCTTGTTCTGACAAATGATCATCCCGCCGGAGTGCTGGCCGAGATGGCGCGGCAATCCGTAAATCGCCTGGTACAAACAGACGAACGCCGGCATTCGCGGATGCGATTTCGGTAAACCGGCCTGTTCGATTTGTGATTGCAGATCGAGCGTGTGCGGAAAATCGCCGTTCGCGAAGAGATGCGAGAAGCGATCGAGAATGCTCGGCGAAAAATTCAGCGCTTTGCCGATCTCGCGCGCGGCGCTGCGCCCGCGGTAACTGATCACGTTCGCGGTCATGGCCGCGCCATGTTTGCCGTAACGCCGGTAAATCTCCTGGATGACCGCTTCCCGGCGGTCGCCGCTGGGAAGATCGAGATCGATATCGGGCCAGCCTTTCCGGTTTTCGTTCAGGAAACGTTCGAAAACCAGATTGCTACTGACCGGATCGACCGGTGTGATGCCGAGGCAATAACAAACCGCGCTGTTCGCCGCGCTGCCACGGCCCTGGACCATGATGTTGTGCTCGCGACAGAAATTGATGATGTCCCAGACTATTAAAAAATATCCGGGGAACCCGAGTTTGATGATGAGCGCGAGCTCTTCCTCGATTTGGCGTTTCACGCGTGCGCTGACCGCGGCGTAACGCTGTTGCGCGCCGAACCAAACGATCGTCCGCAAAAACGAATCCATGCTGTGACCGGCCGGCACCGGAAACTCTGGAAATTCGTAGCCGAGATCTTTCAGCGAAAATGTCAGCCGCTCGGCCAGGCGCGTTGTGTTCTCGATCGCTTCCGGCAGATCGCGAAAGAGCTCCCGCATTTCGCGGTCGCTCTTCAAATGCCGTTCGGCGTTTTGCGTTAGCAGTTTTCCGGCGGCATCGAGATGGGTGTGCTCACGAATGCAGGTGAACACATCCAACACTTCGCGCCCGTAGGGCTTGGCATACTGCACGCCGTTCGTTGCCAGGATCAACAATCGATGCGCACGCGCAAGATCGACAAGCTGCCGATTGATCTGTTCTTCGCCGCGAACGAAATGCCGCTGAATCTCGACGAAAACATTTTCCCGCCCAAAGACACGAATTGTTGTAGCCGCGGCCCTGTGGGCCGCCCGTGCTTCTGTGGTGGCAGGTCCGAGCCGGACTGGCATTATTTCGCCTGCAATCAATGATGCACCGAATAACGCCACTAATCCTTCCGTGAACTGTGGTAGTTCATCCCATTTTATTTCGCATTTTCCTTTTTCGCAGCGCAGATGCGCTTGCGTGAGCAGCTCGCACAAATTTTTGTAGCCGGTCCGATTTTCGACCAGCACCGGCAGAATGCTGCCATCTTCCATCGACAGTTCGGCGCCGATGATCGGACGAACATTGTGCTCGCGTGCCGCGACCGAGAATCGTTGCGCGCCGTAAACGCCGTTGCGATCGAGCAGCGCCATGGCCGGCATCTCCAGTTCGGCCGCGGTTTCAGCTAATTGCTCGGGAAACGATCCGCCGCGCAAAAAACTGAACGCACTGCAGGAATGAAGTTCGACGAACTTCATTCGTTGAGACGTTGAGGTGTTGAGTCGTTGAGAGGTTCAGTCATAAATGCCATCCACTTTCCAGGTCCGAGCCGGACTGGCATCTTCATATGCGCGAATCAGATCGCCGTTCTCGAGTTGCATGTCGTACTCCGCGCGTGCCCACGCTTTTTCGTCCCACCAATTTCCGGAAACCAAAAACGGGCCGCTCTGATCGACGATTTTGCCGCGCAGTTTATCGCTCTCGAGATATCGCTCGTCCGAAACGAACACAGATGTGTTCGCCGGCGGCCGAAACCGCCGCAATGCTACTCTGGCTGTGGTGGCAGGCGTCTCGCCTGCAATAGTGCCAGTCCGGCTCGGACTCCAGGCAAACGGCTCCATCCGAAACGCGTCCGGCCGATGCGTTTCTTCCAGCGCCGGACTTCCGACGCGATCGCTCCCGAGCAACGCGCTCAAACGCGCGAGCGTTTCATAAAGCTGCTGCGGATTACGCAAAGCCGTTTCAAATAATCCAAATTGCTGTGACGCCGGCCGACTCGGTTGCGCACTCAGCGCGACCGCCACGATCGGATGCGCCGATTTAAAATTCTCCAGGTGCGTCTGGAGCATCCGAAAGAGAAGACCGACATCGTTGGTCGGCTGCGGGATTTTAAAAACGCGCGTGTACGTGCGCGCGGCACCTGCCTTCGCAAAATGCCCGTCCAACGCCGGTGCAGCTCGCACCTCGGACTTCGAAAAATGAATCGTCAGGGTGAGCTCGCGTGCGACGAGGTAAATTGAGCTGAGTCGGAGCGCGAGCTGTTCGAGAAATCTCCGGAGAATGAACAACAACGGCTCCGCGGTCTCGATCTCGTGATCGAACTCAAAACTTTCCTCGAACGCTTCCGGCGGCTGAACAAATTTGAGGAGCCGCGTCGCGGTTCCATTGGCCCGTTCCCAAAGCCGGACGGCGTCGGCGCCGAGCCGGACACGAAGTTCCTCTTTATCTAGAGCGGCGAGCTGCCCAAGCGTATGAATCCCCCACTTGTGCAGAATGGAAAGAATTTCCTGAACCGATGCGTCTGTAATTCGGCGTTGGGCGTTCGACTTTGGGCGTTCGGCGTTTTCCGCTTTTGCTTTGATTAACCGCCTGTCGGGCTCCGACCTCCCAGCTCCAAGCTCCAAGCTCCCACATGCCATGCCGCCAATTTACGGCAAATCAGGATATACGTTCAAGTGAACATTTTAGTGGATTTTCTCGCTTTTCCCGCGATTAATAGGAACATGATTTACTTCCCCCGTTTTAATGGCCGGCGCCTTAAAGAGAACTCTACAGTCACATTTTGTGCATGGATGATCGCCTAGACCTTCGGCAGCAGGCGCATGATGAATGCCTTGGGTGCACACGCGATGATCGCGAGCAGACTGACAGCGACGGCCTTTGTGTAAATTTCGTCTCGAAGCTTGACGGACTTCCACTTCGCGCAGTGGGCGAGTGGTCATACGACAAAATTTACCGACTCGTAAAATATGTCGGAATTTTTGCGGGCGGCATGAAGAACTTGTGGGACTCGCTAAACTATATCGAAATCGGCAGCGGGCCTGGGCGATGCATCGTTCGCGATGACTGCACCGAGATGGACGGCACTCCGCTCGCGGTGCTTCGTAATCGCCAATCCTCCTTTTTCGAAAACGCCATCTTCATCGACGCGAGTTCACGTGTAGTTGAGGTATTAAATCTCCGGATTGCGGCCTTGAACGCCGCGAAGTTTGCTAACGCAGTCGCCGGTGATTATTCCGATGCCCGTGGCTTGTGCCGTATTGTCAGCCACTTGTCGCCACGTTCCCTAAATCTGATATTCATCGATCCAACGGAATGCGACGTACCATTTGAGACTATTGAACAAGTCGTTACGCATTTGCGAAATGCGGATCTTCTGATCAACGTTGCTATAGGAACCGACGTGAATCGCAACATTGCCGCTGCGATTTTAGAAACCACACATTCGCGAGCTCGCGAAAAATACGAACGGTTCCTTGGCAATCAGGGCTTTTGCAGCCGTTCAGATGTGATCACAATGGCGAAAAATGGGGATCATGAAGCTCTACGCCGCTCTTTCGCCAAGGCATACAGTGCGAAGCTTGCAAAGCTAGGATATTTGCACACTGACGTTCGCGCCGTTCGCCATTACTATCATCTCCTTTTCGCCTCTCGGCATCGAAGAGGTCTGGAGTTTTGGCGGTCGTCATGCAAAATCGCTCCAGACCGTCAGCGCGAGTTATTTTAACTGATCAAAATGGCCGCCAATTCTCACATCGAATGGACGCAAGCGACATGGAATCCCGTGACGGGTTGCACAAAAATTAGCGCGGGTTGCAAGAACTGCTATGCCGAGCGTCTCGCGTTTCGGTTGGAGGCGATGGGAAACCGGCGATATAGAAACGGTTTTCGTGTAACTCTGCATGACGACGTTATCAGTCTTCCAAAGTCGTGGCGAATACCGCGAATGATCTTCGTGAATTCGATGAGCGATCTTTTCCACAAAGATGTTCCACTCGAATTTATTCAACGCGTTTTTGCAACCATGCGGAATTGCTCACAACACACTTTTCAAATTCTCACCAAACGCTCTGAGCGATTACGAAATGTTGCTACGCAAATTGATTGGCCACCTAATGTTTGGATGGGCGTTAGCGTCGAGGATTCGCGAGTGTTGTCGCGCGTGGAGGATCTCCGAAAAGTTCCGGCTGCGATTCGTTTCCTTTCTTGTGAGCCGCTGATTGGATCGCTGGTCGAACTCGATCTGACAGATATTCACTGGGTGATTGTTGGAGGCGAATCCGGTCCATATGCGCGACCGATGAGAAACGACTGGGTGCTTGAGATTTTTCGCGCGTGTCGCAAAGCCGACGTGCCCTTCTTCTTCAAGCAATGGGGCGGCGTTCGAAAAGATCTAACTGGGCGTCTATTGCGGGGTCGAACGTACGACGAGATGCCACAGCACATTGCGGCGTAATCGAGCCGAGATCGGTCCGATTCCAAGGAATCAGCGCCGCGACAGTCATCAAACATCTCGAGCACATTTATTCAAAGCTTGGCGTCGAGGAGGCACCGCGGCGGCGAGTGTTGTCCCGCGACGCTGTTGTGATGCTCGCGCTAAACCGCTACCAGATCCCGCCTAATCGTCGCGGAGTTACAAGCCTCGGCAAAAAATACCACCATAGCGTGCCTAACACACCGTGAATGAGATAAGGGAAATATATAAACTGACTCCATCCATTTCCATGCTGCGACCCATGAGAATAAACAGTGCCGGCGAGCAAGTAAATTAAACTCACGGGGAAATCGGTGACGACAAAGATGCTCCACAATAATGGCGCCTGTGGATCAACCGAATTTCGTATGTACAGCACAAGGGCTCCGAAGGCTGAGAGGTGTAGCAAACACAGAGCAACACCAACTCGAGCGGCGAGCTTATTTCTGTCCACAGGAGCAGGAGGGCTCGTTCTCTTCGGGATCACGTTTGCCAGGGCGATCAATAGCCGCACCGATCATATTTCCCCAAAAACCACCAACCGCGTACGCGGCGCTAGTCAAGTGATGGTCGCAACCTCTAAAGCAGTCACTGCGAGCGCCTGGGTCACAAGAATGCGTCTGTCGACATTTGTAGTAACAGATATCATGCTTCACACACGCTGCGTCCAAACCGTCTATCGGCGGTGAATAAAAACCGGCTCGATGTCGATTAATTACTTCGCGACGTCCTCCAGTCCAACCAGGGCCACACCAATTTCCGTACGCCTTCCAAAGCCCGAGCGGATCGACGCCGTCTGAAGGATCGTTGCCTGTGTATCCGTAAAGATTTACTCCTTCGCGCAATTCAGCATTTCGAAGCGGATCGCGGTTTAGCCAGCGGCCCAAATCGGGATCGTAGGCGCGGTAAACGGCGAGATCGAGATTGGTAGCGGAATGGCGATACAGGCCGGTGAAGTTGAAATCTGCGAGAGTGTTGCTGATCACGGCCGTCGATCTTCCGTAGGGGTCGTAGTCGAAACGAGCAACTATCGCGCCTTTCTTGCCAGTGCTGCGCATCTCGCGGATCGAACCAAGATGGTCGCGCGTGTAAAAATATGGACTCGTCCCGCTAACCTGGCCTTGCGGATAAACGAACAGACTCACGGTGTCATTGCCGTCTCGGAACTCGCATTTCTCCATTCCGCACCATACGAATTTGCGAGTGCTGGTGATTCTCTTACCGCTTTTCTCGACGATCTTCACCATCCGGCTCAGGCCATCGTAGCTAAACTCGCTCCGCTTAGTGGTGCCGGTATAGTTGACCGCCACGAGCCGATTGGCGCCGTCCCACTCGAATGTGCGCGAAGAACCGTCGTTGATTAAACTGCCGTTCGCGTCATAGGTCAGGGTGCGATTCGTGCCCCCGCTTTGGGAGATAATCTCGTTCAGATTGTTCGGCGTTGATGTTGTCGTGGTCGTGCCAACAATTTCCGACGTTCGATTCGCCGCCACGTCGTAGCCGTAGGTGTATTGTTTGATCAACGCGTTCGTTGATGCGTTTTTAAGAGAGGCCCCGGTCAATTGATCGGCATTGTCATAGCCGAGATCGAACCGCTGCGGCGCAGGCGATAACCCCGGGTAATTCTCCGTCCAAGTCAGAATCTGGCCTTCGGTGTCGTAGGTGTAATCGAATTGCGAGATCAGCGCGTTTGAGCTCGTTTGGTTTTTAATTTGCTGAAGTCGTTTGTCCAAAGCGTTCGGAAAATAGCTGTAGACCGTCGAGCCGCCGTCGGGATAAGTCATGCTGCCGAGACGATCAGTGACATTGACATATCCGTAATTGAAGATGCCGAGCTTGTTGGTCGTTGCACTAACCCGGCCAAGGCTGTCGAAGCTCCAGGCCGCAGAGTTGCTCGTGCCGTTGATCGAGCGGTTCGTCACACGTCCGAGCTGATCATAGGTAAACGTGATAATATCGTTTGTCAGTGGGCCATCGATACTGGCCAACTGACCAGCACCCAGGACTGGCGGAATGGCAATCGGATTGTAGCCATAAGTCGTTGTCCCGCTCCCATCGACCATTGTTTTAACGCGATTGTAGTTTGGATCATAAGTGAAGCTGACAGACGGAGTTGGCGGATTTAGCGGCTGTCCGCTCGTGTTCGTATAGGTGATCTGCTGAATGTTATCGTCGACAAAATAAGAATAATTCGCCCGCTGAGTCTTCGCGTCAGTTACAGATTTCAGTCGACTACTCGCACCGAATGTGTTCGCGGCGGTTTGGCCGTCGTAGAGATAGCTGATACTCGTGTTATCGGCGAACACCTTTTGGTAAATGCGGCCCTGCAAGTCGCGGTGAAATGTTGTGACCTGGTTCTTAGGATCAGTGATGCTCGTCAGCGATCCGCAGCTACACCAGCCGAATTGTGTCGTCCGGCTCAACGGATCTGTGATCGAATCCATTTGGCGATTCGCGTTGTAATGTCTCGTGGTCCACTGGCCGCGCCGATCCTTGCTCTTTGTCAGATCCAGGATGTTCGTCACGCCCTGGCCAAAGTCCTGTGAGTATTGGAACTGCTGATTAGTTCCGTCGGGATAACTGATCTGAGTCGGGCGATCGAGATTATCGTAATCGGTAGTCACAACATATCCGTCAGAATCAGTCACTGTTCGGACACGATTGGCATTATCGTAGGTGAATGTTGTAACAGCCGAAATACCGTTGAAAGGCGGGCTCGTGATCGAAGCTAGATATCCGTCAAGGACAGCATCACCATAAGCAAAGGTCGTCGTTTCATTCTTCGCATTCTTACGCGTGAGCATCTGTCCATAGGGATTGTAGGTGAACGTCGTTACTTGACCCGCAGTATCGGTTTCGGCAAGAGGTTCATGCTGCGAATTATAAGCGAACTTGTGCAGCAGTTCGTTCGCGCTGCCAGTGGTTTGACGCACTTGCAGTAGATCGATGTTGTTGGAATCGTAGATATAGCTCATGACCCGACCTACCGGGTCTGTCGATTTCGTCATCTTACCGATGCTGTTGTACTCGTATTGCCAAAGTTGCGTGCTGCCGTCGCCGAGAGCGCGCGCTATTTTGCTCGGGTTTGCGCTCGACCCCACGTGGTTAGTGTCCGATTGCCCGGCATAGGAATACCAGACGCGGTTCTCCAATGGCGCCTTTTCACTCCCAGTAATGCCGGTGAACGTGCCGTCGGGATTTACGATCCAATGAATGATTCTCGCTTTAGTGTAATCGTAAACATCGTTTACTGGCGGATACATTTCGATCGACTTTTTGTCCCAATAAAAGGTGTTCGCCACATCAAGACCAGAGTTCGTCATCCCAGCAGGCGCCGTTGACTCACTCGCGCTGATGCCAGGCGCGTTATCTCGATACTCCACCCTCTCCTTACCGCCGAGTGGATCGGTCATCTCAATCCACTTGTTCGTTCCAGATTGCCCAGTTGAGAAAGTGGTAGTGCCGTACGGAGTCTGTAGCGAAGTGATGAAGTTCGTTCCGTCAGTGGCGTATGTGAATATTGATTGAATTCCGATCTCATCCGTGATGTTCGTTAATTGACCATTGGTGTAGGTGAAGGTTGCGAAGCGTCCGGTCGAAAATGGCTCAGTCACCTTTGTGATCTTTAACGGATCACTCGGAAGCTCGTAAGCGACGGTTGTGACTTGACCAAGAGCATCTGCCAGGGTTGTGACGCGAAAGCTCGCGTCGTAGCCGATCGTAACAGCGTTACCGGTAGGATCGACCCACTGAGTCATGAAAATCTTACGAGGAAACGAGGAAGAACCGTCGCTCAAACCGAAAACTTGTTTCGATCCATCGGGAAAGCGCTTCTCGTAGGCCGCAGGCGCAGTGCGAGCGAGAACAGCGTGACTTTGTGGATCTGCCTGATAACTCTGAGAGCCGGAATCGAATCCGGAGTACTTTTCGGCTCCGCCACCCGCCACGTAAACCGTAGCGTTGGCCGACGTATTGTTTGGATCGTCCGTTACATACGACAGCCAATTGAATGTCCATTTCGGCCCGAGGTTAGAATAATTGAAACTCTGTGGCTGCTGAGTGTCGCGCTGATTATAAGTGACGGTAAAATCGATCGCCGGCCCGCGCGGTGGTACGTAACGCATTGGCGTATCTTCGATATTTAGACTGGCGAGCATCGAATGAGCGCTGTAGCGCGCCATTGGGGGCGCATTGCAGCTTTGGCATCCGTTGCCACCAGCTCCGGCGTCCCCACCATTTTTGCGGTCACATTGTTTTGTATATGGTGAGCCGGTCGATGACCCGATCGTAACCGGAATATCCGCATACAGTGTCACCGGCGATCCCGCACAATAAACCGATGCGATACTGACGTTTACTGAGCCTTCATTGTGAACCGATCCAGAAGGAGCAGCCACGGTAAGGTACAACCGAGACAGTCCCTTCCCTCCGGCATTCCCCATGCAAGCCAGCCCAGAATCTGGGTTCAAAGTGTAGGTATGATCTGCATTGACATGCACCGTCGTCTGATGACCGTAGCCGCAGCAGATGCGCACATAGTTACCCCCGTCACCGATAATATCGGGATTGCAAAGCAGATCGTAGGTGTAATCACCCGGCATGGCATCGCCACTTACAGTGACAGCCAGGTTCCCGCATGCGGTGTCCGATCCACCCCAGGTTATGCAACTGCCGTGACCGTCATCCTGGTAGTATTTGGAAACAGTCATCTGACCGGATGCCACGGTACAAAACGCACACCAAACTAATACCGCGACGAAATGTATGAATAGGTTCAGGAAAGAAACGGCGACGAGGGAACGCGCGAATGTGAAGTGGTTTTGTGGATTCATAGCGTGTCAGTTGACGTTTCAGGGTGAAGACGTCGCCAATTGTGGGAAATGGCGGAGGTGAACTGGAACGCGACGCTGCGTTGCGAGCGGCCAAGTTTCATGACCGCGATCTTTGTCAGATCGTCGGGCGTCCGTATATACGGCGAATGCCGTACATTTTTACTTAGGAGAGTTTACAATCTACCGTCGCAAAACTTTTTCTTAAGTTTCTCCCAAGCATCCAACGCTTACAAAAACCAACCCGTGCGTCGGTATTCCAAACCAAGATTGGTTAAGAGCGCTGGGAGCCGGGCCGGATTCGGAAAGCGATCGAGAAAAGCGAGAATCGGAGAGTGATCATCTTGGTTTGTGCGCTCTTTGTAAGCGTTGATAGCCACTCTCAGCGCTACATTTTCCTCCGCGAATGTTGTGCCTCCAGTTGGCACAAGCGGCTCCGGAAAAGCGCGCAGACGAAAAATATCGGCATCGCTTGGAGCCATCTTGGAAGATCGCAAAGCGACTCTGCTTCTCAGGCTAGTGGCATGCACCTGAGCTGTGAGTTTCTCGCTAACGCGGGTCCACTGCTTTTCGAAATTAGTGACTGCCACGAAGGCAGTCACACAAAGGGGGAGAACAAGCCGCCGGTTCATATCGACGCAGATTTTTGGCAGATCGTAGGAAGATTGCATATACGGCGAATGCCGTACGCGGTAATCCGCGCATTGACGCTGGGCAAAACTTGATTTTTTCGCGAACTCCGGATGTCAGACGCCGTATTACATCCATAGAAGGATTCAGCCTGTGTTAAAACGTCTCCCAAACCGATCAGCGATCGGACGCTATCATCTTCGCAACAGCTTGCTGACTTTGCGTGAGCGCGAGGTGCTCGGCTGGCTCGCCCGAGGAAAAACAAACGCCGAAATCGGCATGATCCTCGGAATCAGCTCCGCGACCGTGGGCAAACACCTGGAACACATTTATCCAAAGCTCGGGGTCGAGAATCGCACTGCTGCCGCCAGCTTCTGTCGCGAAACAGTCGGGGACAGCGATTAAAATCTCCCGAGAAACCGAAGAAATGGGGTCACATCTATACATTTCCGGCATCCGAACCCCGCAGACGTTGAGGAGTTGAGAGTTCGAGCGCGGATAAGTCCAGTTTCAGGTCGAGAATCGAATCAGAAACCTGGGGCAGGATGGAATGGAATTACCTCGGCAAATTTAGTTTTTTCGCTTCGCGGAAATCGCGGACACTCCTGGTCGGTTTGGCCGGACTGTTGTTGACGGCAACGTCTGCGCAATTAGCAACGACCGATCCGTCGTCGTTCGGCGTCGTCTATCAATTTTTGCCCGCGCCGAACACGCCGTTCTCGAGATTGATCCAGGCAAGCAATGGAAACTTTTACGGAATGACGTCTAGCGGCGGTAGCTACAACGCTGGCACGGTGTTTAAAATGACATCGGCAGGCGCTGTCACCATCCTTCATTCTTTCAACGGTTCCGAGGGCGCGAATCCGTATGGCGGACTAATCCAGGCAAGTGATGGAAATTTTTACGGAACGACCCAGCACGGCGGCGCGAGCAACAACGGCGTCGTATTTAAGATAACGCTCGATGGCAGCTTAACCGTGCTCCATTCTTTTGCTGGCGATGACGGTGCGGATCCTTTCGCGGGAGTGGTCCAGGCAACCGATGGAAACTTTTATGGAGTAACTGAAGCGGGTGGCGCGAGTGGCAACGGCACGATTTTCAGGATGAACGCGGCGGGCGCGTTCGCAACGATCCACACCTTCAACGGCGACGATGGGTCGCAGCCAACCGGTCAACTCATTCAAGCCAGTGATGGAACTTTATACGGCACGACCTATAACGGCGGCGGGAATCATCAGGGAACGGCTTTCAAAATCACGCTCGCGGCTCAATTCACCAGCTTGCATTCATTTGCCGGCGCCGACGGCGCCGGACCGATCGGCGGATTGTTACAAGCCAGCGATGGGAATTTTTACGGAACAACCTACGGAAATCTGTCGAGCGGTCCGGGGGGCAATGTGTTTCGAATGACCCCCGCGGGGGATGTGACATCGGTTTACGCATTTTCCGGCAGTGACGGCGCGAATCCGCGAACGGCGTTGATGCAGGGAAGCGACGGAAATTTGTACGGCACAACGGAAAAGGGCGGCGTATTAAATGCAGGAACGATTTTCAGAGTTGCGCCGTCGTTAGGTGTTTTGACGCCTTTTCACTCTTTCATTGGCACTGACGGCGACATGCCTAGCGGCGAGCTAACTCAAGGCAGCGATGGAAACGTTTATGGGACTACCCCGAGAGGCGGTCCCAGTAACACTGGTACTACGTTCGCGATAAATTCAGCGGGAGTGCTAACGACGCTCTACGGCTTTCCTGGAGGTGGGGGTCAACACCCGATCGCCGGGATGATTCTGGCAAACGACGGTAATTTTTATGGGACAACGTTCAATGGCGGGCCAAACAATGACGGAACAATCTTTAGGCTTACGCCGTCCGGCGTTCTGACGATCTTGTATTCATTTTCCGGCACTGACGGCGCCGGTCCTTATGGCGTTCTGATCCAGGCGAGTGACGGAAATTTCTACGGCACAACTGAGAAAGGCGGCCCGCTTGGCGACGGCACCATTTTCCAGCTCACGCCCTCCGGAACATTGACTACGCTCCACATGTTCATCGGCAATGACGGCGCTCACCCGTTCGGTGGAGTGATTCAGGGAAGCGATGGAAATTTTTACGGCACGACGGACAGCGGCGGCGCGAACGGCAAAGGAACTGTTTTCGCGATGACACCTTCCGGCACCGTGAACACCCTTTATTCGTTCGCCGGCACCGACGGGTCGGGGCCATTCTGCACATTGCTTCAAGCTAGCGATGGAAATTTTTACGGGACTACCGGCAGCGGCGGGGCGGGCGGAAATGGAACGGTTTTCCGAATCACCGCGTCCGGAACATTGACCACGCTGTATTCATTTAGCGGACTGGACGGCGCAAGTCCGGCCGGAAAATTGATCGAAGGTCTCGATGGTTCTATCTACGGAACAACTTCGTGGGGCGGTCCGGCTTTCGACCCGGCTAACTTCATCTTCGGCAACGGCGAAATTTTCAAAATTACGCCGGTCGGCGATTTCGCGATTGTTCATTTATTTGTTTCTACTGATGGCTCAATTCCTTTCGGCGGATTGATTCAACGAAGCGATGGAAATTTTTACGGCACCACCGAAAAGGGCGGCGCGGATGATAACGGTGTTGTTTTCCGAGTAACTCCTTCGGGAAATGTGACCGTGTTGCATTCATTCTCGACGAGCGACGGACAAGAACCCACCTCTGTTCTGATCGAGGGAAGCGATCAGAATCTTTATGGAACAACCTACTCCGGCGGAGATGGTCAAATGGGAGTCGTCTTTCGAGTTTCGCCATCCACTCCAGTCCAACTTCTCAACGCTGGATCGCGCAAGACGCACGGCAGCGCCGGTACGTTCGCTGTCGATCTTCCGTTGAGCGGAACTCCGGGAATCGAATGTCGGAGCGGCGGCGCCAATGGCGATTACGCTCTAGTGTTCACCTTCGCGAACACGCTAACGAGCATCGGAACCGCAAGCATTGCGCACGGAACGGGAGTCATCTCGAGCGCGCAGATCGACAACAATGATACGCACAACGTCGTCGTAAATCTCACCGGAGTTGCCGACGCTCAAGTGATCACCGTTAGTTTGTCGAACGTCACCGACTCATTCGGCAATTTCAGCAATGCCGTGTCGGTTTCGATGGGCGTGCTGATCGGCGACACGACCGGAAACGGCGAAGTGAACTCGAGCGACGTCGCGCAGACACAATCGCAGTCCGGCCAACCGGTGACTTTGACCAACTTCCGCGAAGACGTGACCGCAAACGGCGAGATCAACAGCTCCGATATCGCTCTGGTTCAATCAAAATCCGGCACCGGACTGAGCCAATCGTCAACGAGTTCGGTAACGTCGCCAACGCACGCGGCGGAAACTCACAACGCGTCGACTCAGAAGAACACCAGGCGAATGACCAGCAAACGCTATTAAGTCACGACGAACAGGGTGTAGGTCGGCGGTCAGTACGGGGTCAGGTCTCAACATTGAACATTCCAACGGTTGAAACGTTGGAACCGAACAAATGGGTCGCATCTACACATTTGACGTTTGACGGGAGTAACAGTTTCAGAGGCCAGCAACATGACACGTGCATTACGGGTTGAATTTGAAAACGCGTTGTATTACGTCTGCGCTCGCGGAAATGCGCGAACGGCGTCAGGCGACCCATCCCCATTGCGAAAATACCACCATCGAGAGGAGGGCCAGAATAGTCGACAAAACAAGATATGCGCGATGGAACGCGTTATTTTGCCCTAGTAAAACAAGCGCGATCATGGCCGGGAAGATGACGAGTCCAAATCGGGGGACGGAAGACAGGTCTCCCCACGAGGTAATAAACACCAGGGAGACGGCCGCATAAATCGAGTAACTCGGTCGCAGTCGAAAACAGCCGAAGATCACGAGGCCAAACAACGCCACGATAAAGAAAAACTCAAACGCGCCATGGAATCCGTTGAACGAATTCTTGTCTGGGAAAGAGTGTCGGAGCGTGTTCCAAGGCAGCGTTAAGTGTCGACTCCAGCCTTTCATGCTTTCTGCTTTTGCCAGAACATTCCAATCTCCGAATCGCCATCGCAAAAAAGTGAGGTGACCGGCGAGGGCCATTGGGGCGAGCAATAACGCGAGGGAATCGGGCTTTATCCGTCGCCACTGAAATTCCTTCTGGGATAAATATTCAAACGCCAGAGGAGCAATAAGCAGAACACCGGGCGGTCGACACAAGGCAGCGGCTGCGGATAGGGCGCCAACGAAAAACCATCGGCCGGCACGCGCGTAGTAGAAAGCGCTTACAACCAAAGCCAGAAACAAAGACTCAGAGTAAACTGCCGACAAAAACAGGGTTGTAGGAAAGATACACAGATAGAGAACTACCCGAGCAGCCGTGCGCCGGTCGTAGTCCAAACGTACCAGCTGATAGAGATAAATCAGAGCCACAAGCAAAGCGACGTTTGACACAATGATTCCGACTAAGAGCCATCCCGCATCGTGAGGTAGCGGAATGCCATGATGCACGACTGCAATCAGGTCCGGATAAAGTGGGAAAAAAGCTACGTTGGACTGTTCTGTCGGGACAAAGCGGTAGCCGTGCTGCGCGATCTGGAGATACCATCCGCCGTCCCATCGAGCCCACATGTTTATGAATGGATAAGAATTTGGCGAAAGATGTTCCGTCACATAGTGCCAGTCGCCATCATTCGCCACTTCCCATTTGGTCCCATCTAAATGGACTTGCAGGAGATGAAGACCGAGCCAGGCGACGATAATCAAGGCCGCCCGACTAACAGCAAGCGGAGCAAGTATGTCCCGCACTAACCATTGGGGACAGCATCGCCGCAGTGAAGCTAGCATGGTTGAGAAGTTGAGCGGTTGAGGCGTTGAGAGCCCGAAGATACCTTGGATCAAGGATGCGTCGGCGGGCCGGCCCCGGGCGCACCTTTTAACTCCACCAAAATCAGGTGCAATGGTTGGTCGCCGATGTTCTCTGCGGAGTGAGTCAACGGTTCGCGATAAAGAACGTCGCCAGTCTGTAAAGTGCCTTCGGTGATCTTCCCGTCCGACGCGTAGTTGCGATACCGCCCGCCGGAGAGCACATAGATAATGTAGGCTGGATGTGAGTGCACCTGCTCTTTGACACCGGTCGGCAAAATAGCTTCTAAGACGCGGACACGATCGTTTTCAAACCGCACGCGGATTGTCTTGGAATTGACGACGGCTGGATCTTGCGCGGATACGTGCGCAATCCAAATAGGGAGCATAGAAGCCGCGACTGGGAAGATGATTGAGAATCGCATGCACATCAGGAAGACCGTGCGTCGCACGAATTGCAAGTCATTAGTCCCCGTGAACGCGAAGCGCTTTTTGCCGGCTCTCGGCCACAGGCATTTCGGCAAGGCGGTTGGGACGTTCGACTTGGCGCTTGTAAGATCGACTTTCCCTTGCTACTTCCAGGACTGCGCCGCTCAACCAACTGCCTTTCTTGTAACAATGGCCCACGACGTTTTTGTCAGTTATTCGTCGAAGGATAAGCCGACGGCTGATGCTGTTTGCGCAGTGTTGGAATCTCGCGGAATCCGTTGCTGGGTTGCGCCACGCGACATTCTCCCGGGGAGTGATTGGGGCGGCTCTATCATTGAAGCAATCGGCGGCGCGCGCGCCATGGTGCTGATCTTCTCGGCGAATGCCAACTCTTCGGGGCAAATCAAACGTGAAGTCGAGCGCGCTGTTAACAAAGGTATTCCAGTCATTCCATTACGCATCGAAGACGTCGTGCCGACGGCGTCGCTCGAATACTTCATTAGCACGCCGCACTGGCTTGACGCGTTCGCGCCCCCGCTCGAACGGCATTTGCAATATCTGGCCGAAGTCGTGCGTAAGCTTCTCCAGGGCCCGGAGGTCGCAATCCCGTCCGAGCGCGAGAAATCCGAAGCGGGAGCGGCGCAGCCGCAGCCAGCTATCTTTCCGGTTGCGTCGACCTCCGCAATCACTGGTTCAAAGGAACCGTCCGTTTGGAAAGGAAAGCGCCTGAGCATGGTCGCCGGTGGTGGAGCTGCAGCATTGCTCCTGTTTGCGGTCACAGCACTACTCACGAGGCATCATCGCTCGCCTGTTTCAGCGGAAAAGGACTATGCCGAAGGAATGCAGCTAGCGGCCGGCCTTGGCAGGACGAAAATTGATTTAGCTAAGGCAGCGGAATCTTTTCAGCGTGCGGCAGCGAAGAACTTGCCGGAGGCAGAAGCTCGCCTGGCGATTTGGTTCAATAACGGACTTGGCGGACTGACTCAGGATAATGTCAAAGCAGAACAGTGGGCAAAGAAAGCACTAGAGGACGGCCTAGCGACCAAAGCGACAAACAACGTCGAGGCACAAACTGAACTGGCGGTGCTTTATGAGTATGGGTTGGGAGTTTCGAAGGATGAGAGCAGGGCGGCCAAGCTTTTTCAGAAACCAGCTGAGCAAGGGGATGCACGAGCTCAGAATAGCCTTGGTCTCCTTTATGCGAATGGCACCGGGGTAGTGAAGGATTTGTCGAAGGCTGTCGACCTCTACCAGAAAGCAGCCGCGCAAGGATTTGCTCTCGCGCAGCTCAATCTCGGCAACCTTTATGCAAATGGCACCGGGGTAGTGAAGGATTTGTCGAAGGCTGTCGAGCTCTACCAGAAAGCAGCCGCGCAAGGATTTGCCCCGGCGCAGACAAACCTTGCTTGGTATTATGACAATGGCTTCGGAGTGCCCAAGAATGCAGGGAAAGCGGCCGAGCTTTATCAAAAAGCAGCCGATCAAGGGGATGCACGGGCTCAGAGTAACCTCGCCGTCCTTTATGCAAATGGCACCGGGGTAGTGAAGGATTTGTCGAAGGCTGCCGAGCTCTACCAGAAATCAGCCGCGCAAGGGTATGCCCAGGCGCAGAATAATCTCGGACTACTCTACCAAAACGGACGGGGCGTGCCTAAGGATCTACGCAAGGCAGCAGAGCTTTATCAAAAAGCGACCAACCAAGGAAATGCTTTCGCGCAGATTAATCTTGGCATGTTCTACTATAATGGACAGGGCGTACCTAAGGACTTCGGAAAGGCTGTGGAGCTTTTCCAGAAAGCGGCTGATCAGGGAAACGCAGGTGGTCAAGGTTGGCTTGGATATCTCTACCAACATGGGCAGGGCGTACCGAAGGACTTAGGAAAAGCTGTGCAGTTCTACCAAAAAGCGGCAAGTCGAGGGGACGCACATGCGCAATATAATCTTGGTCGCCTCTACGATGCAGGCGAGGGCGTGTCAAAAGATCACAGAATGGCGGTGGAGCTTTACCAGAAAGCCGCTGACCAGGGTGAGGCCGACGCGAAGCAGGTTCTGGCTAAACTGGCTGAAGGATCCCCAGCCCTCGAACAGTCCGCCAGCCCACAAAACGCTGTTCCCGCACCAAGCCGACCTGGTCCACCGCCAGCGGCGCCCGCAGCTCCAACCCGGATCCGCTTTGTTCCCCAGTTGGGGGTTAACCCCGAGATTTCTCTGCAGCAGGCGGGTTTCAAAGTGCGCTCGGCAACCGGTGTATTGTCCACAAGTGATCAGCCAGCCGCGACAACCCATATGGTGATTGGGCACGGGCGCACGGCGGTCTTGATGATAGCGGGCGGTCCTACCACCGCTCTTGAGTTGGAGTTGGCCCGGCCCGCGCGTAAGATTTTTGTGGAACGCGTTGGCACAAGTCACGGGGCGTCTGTTCCGACGTGGAGGATCGACGCCTTGGATAGAGCAGGCCGGGTGTTGGATTCCTTCGGCGAAGAACACGGACTCCCTGCTGATGCCCGTATGGTGGAACTGCGTGGTGAAGGCATTGCCACCGTGCGCCTGAGCACGGACAACCGTTTTGGCGCCGGTACCTGGGCAACCTGGAACTGCCTTCCCGTCAGCGAATTGAGTTGGGAGGAGTAAACGCAATCGAAATCCCTTCCGGCGATTTCGCTGCGACGGGGCGGAGAAGTGGGCTCGTATCTAAACATTTGACGTTTGGCTTTTGAAATCTGAAACGCGAAAAGCATGAAAAGCTGAAATTAGAAACTGCAGATCGCCGATACCAGAGAATCGAGTAGCTCGATGCAAAATTGACGCGGGATAGGTCCGATTCGCGAGTGAAAATCGATTCAGACTCAGGGTGTCATGGAGAAGTTTTCTGCTCCCGGCGAATCCGGTTTCTTCAATTCACGCGCGCTGATCGTGCTCGTAATCTGTTCAGCCGCGCTTTTTCCAACGTCATTTGGTTTGGCGGGTCCAAACCCAACGCGAAATCGAATCGAAAGTACCGGTCGCGACGCGCGCACTGCTCCAGCGACAACCGCAACAACTTCCGCGGCGGCGGTGATGGCGTCGACTTATCTCGGAGGCAGCGGATTTGAGATCACCTGGGCATGCGCGACCGATGCTGAAGGCAACGTTTACATCGCGGGCGACGCGCAAGCGGCAGATTTCCCGGTCACGACCAAGGCATTTCAAAAAAAATATGGCAATGGCGGGCAGGATGGTTTCGTCGCCAAGTTCGACCGATACGGCAATCTTCTCTGGTCGACGTTTCTCGGAGGATCAGGCTGGGACGGAGTCTTCGGATTAACAGTCGATGCCGCGGGCAACGCCGTCGTGACAGGCGTGACTGAGTCGGCAGATTTCCCGATCACCGCCAATGCGGTGCAACGTACTGTCACCGGCGACGCAGCGTTTGTAACAGTGGTCAGCGCTGATGGAACCAGCGTTCTTTATTCGACATTTCTCGGCGGCACGATCTCGGACGGCGGTGTGCCGTTACCGACGAATCCCTTTCACCTTTTACCGAACGCGAACGTAGAAACGATTGGTGTCGGGATTGCCGTCGGGCCCGACGGAACGTTGTATGTCGTTGGCGGAACGAACGCAATCGACATGCCAGTCACCTCGGGCGCGGCGCAACCGGTGATCAGCGGCGAGGAAGACGGTTTCGTCGCGCGAATAGATACGACCAAAGCTGGAATCGCCGGATTGATTTATTCGACGTATCTCGGCGGCGCGATGAGTGACTTCTGCGCCGCCGTTACTGTCGACCCGGCCGGCGACGCGTTTGTTACCGGCGAAACACAATCGCCGAATTTCCCGACAACGTTAGGCGCCTATCAGCGCGTTTACTCATTGGGAACAGCGGCTTTCATCACCAAACTAAACCCAACGGGAACGAGTTTGATTTACTCGACGCTGCTCAGCGGAACTCAGGGAGGCAGCGCAAGCGCCGGCAGGAATTATAACGCGCCTTCCGCGATCGTGATCGATTCTGAAGGGGACGCTTATATAGACGGCGAAACGAACGCCACTGATTTTCCGACGACGCCGGGAGTGGTGCAGCCCTCCCTTGCCGGCCAGGACGATGGTTTCGTCACGGAATTGTCGGCTGATGGATCGTCTCTCATTTTTTCGACTTACCTGGGCGCGAGCGATTACGAAGGCTTGTTCGGACTGAAGCGCGACAGCTCCGGGAATATTTTCGTCGCCGGTTACACTTCGAGTCGCGATTTGCCACTGGTGCGACCGTTTCAATCGAATTTTGGCGGCTTTATTGACGCCTGGGTCGCCGAGGTATCGCCGGGCGGTAAGACGTTACTCTTTTCCTCTTATCTTGGCGGGAACGATCAGGAATCGGCCTACGGACTGGATCTCTGGAACAACGAGCTCTACACCGCGGGCCGAACGGCGTCGCATGATTTTCCGGTCACGGCTGGAGCGGCGCAGACAACCTATGGCGGCGGCGTCTGGGATAATTTTCTTACGATCGTGAATGTGAATCCGACGCCGGTGCAGTTGGTCGGCGCAGCGTCACGCAAGGTCCACGGCAAAGCCGGGACGTTCGATGTCAATCTTCCGCTCACTGGAAAGCCGGGCATCGAATGCCGCAGCGGCGGAGCGAATGAGGATTACACGATCGTGTTTAAGTTTGCGGATAGCCTTACCAACGTCGCCAGCGCGCACGTGAGCAGCGGCGCCGGCACGATAGTGAGCCATAAGATGGATCCGAGCGACCCGCGTAATTACATCATTAACCTGACCGCAGTTACCAACGCGCAGACTATCACGATTACTCTAAGTAATGTGAGTGACTCCAGCAGCAACTTCAGTAGCGCCATCTCGGCTTCAATGAGTGTGTTAGTCGGTGATACAACTGGCAACGGCGCGGTAAATTCCAGCGATATTACCCAAGTCCAATCGCAATCTGGTCAACCGGTGACCGCCGCCAATTTCCGCGAAGACGTGACCGCTAACGGTCTAATCAACAGCAGCGATATCACCTTGGTTCAATCGAAATCAGGCACGGCGCTTCCGTAGCAGCGGGGCACGTCCACACTTCCTTCCAATTACGATTCTTAGCTTCGTAGCTGGCTGCTTTCTCGCAGAGCCAGAGAAATTTCTATGGAGAACTCAGATTCTCAATCCGGCGTCTTTAATTCGCGCCTCTTACTCGGCTTTAGGCGAGTTATGAAAAGCCGGAATTTGCTTACTGCGTTTGTACTCGGGACAGCGCTTTTTGGGGCCTCCGCGCGAGGCCAGCAATATCAGGTGCTTCATCAGTTTCACCCGGATCCTTCCAATCCTAACGGGCTGATCCAGGGGACCGACGGGAACTTCTACGGAACGACCGGTCAAGGCGGCCAGACCGGCGTCGGCACGGTTTTTAAGATGGATGCCTCCGGCACGGTAACGACGCTCTATTCCTTTTCGGGGAGTGATGGGGTGCGTCCCCTAGCTGGGCTGATCCAAGGGGGCGACGGAAACTTCTACGGAGCGACAGCATCCGGCGGCGCGAACGGCCTCGGCACGGTTTTTAAGATAACTTCCACTGGCACCTTGACGACGCTCCATTCCTTTGCGGGAAGCGATGGCGCGAGTCCCCAGTTCGGCAGATGGATCCAAGGGAGCGACGGAAACTTCTACGGAACCTCAAGTCAAGGCGGCGAGCATAACGTGGGCACCGTTTTCAAGATAACTTCCTCTGGCGCCTTCACGTTGCTCCATTCCTTTGCGGGGGGAAGCGACGGGTCGTATCCTTACGCCGGACTAATCCAAGCGAGCGACGGAAACTTTTATGGGACGGCGGCGCTTGGCGGCGCGAGCGGCGTCGGCACAGTTTTCAAGATCGATTCCTCGGGCACGGTAACGACGCTCCATTCCTTTTCGGGAAGTGATGGGTCGTATCCACAAGCGGAACTAATCGAGGGAAGTGACGGAAGCTTTTATGGGACGACGCTGTCCGGCGGCGGGCCTAGCAACGCGCTTAACCAAGGCACCGTTTTCAAGATAACCCCTTCTGGCACCTTCACGTCGCTCCATTCCTTTGCGCGGATCGATGGGACTCAGCCCCTAGCCGGGTTGATCAAAGGGAGCGATGGAAATTTCTATGGGACGACGAATCAAGGCGGTACGAGCAGCGTGGGTACGGTTTTCAAAATGGATTCGTCGGGAAACGTGACATCGTTGCATTCCTTTGCGGGAAGTGATGGGTCGGGTCCCTCTGCCGGGCTGATCCAGGGGAGCGACGGAAACTTCTACGGAACAACGAACGGCGGTGGCGCGGAAGGCGACGGCACGGTTTTCAAGATGAATATATCCGGCACCTTGACGAGCTTGACGACACTTTATTCTTTTACGGGCGGCGACGGGTACCTTGCCCGCGGCGGAGTGGTCCAGGGGAGCGACGGAAACTTCTACGGCACGACGGATGTCGGCGGCGCGAACGGCGCGACGGGCACGATTTTCAAGATGGATTCCTCGGGCACCTTGACGACGCTCCACTCCTTTACCGGAAGTGATGGGGTATATCCCAACTACTGTAAGCTGGTCGAAGGGAGCGATGGAAACTTCTACGGGACAACGACGGGCGGCGGCACGGGCGGGACCGGCTTTGGAACCGTTTTTAAAATAACGCCATCGGGGGTTTTGACGACGCTTCATTCCTTTGTCAAGGTCGATGGGTCGAGTCCCTCTGCCGGGCTCACCAATGGGAGCGATGGGAACTTCTATGGAATGACGACCTTTGGCGGCGCGATGGACGACGGCACCGTCTTCAAGATAACTCCTTCTGGCACCTTCACGATGCTCTATTCTTTTGCGGGCAGCGATGGACAGTTTCCATTCGGGACCGTGATTCAAGGGAGCGACGGGCACTTCTACGGGACTACGATTCAGGGCGGCGCGACTGGCGCGGGCACGGTTTTCAAGCTGGATACCTCGGGCGTGATGCCGACCGTGACAACTCTCCATTCCTTTGCGGGAAGTGATGGAGCTCAGCCCTACGGCGGGCTAATCCAGGGGAGCGGCGGAAATTTCTATGGAATGACGACGACCGGAGGCGCGGGCCACGACGCGAACAGCGGCTTTGGTACGGTCTTCATGATCACTTCCTCTGGCGCCTTGACGACGATCCATTCTTTTGTAGGGAGCGATGGAACTGTGCCCATGGGGGAGCTGACCCATGCGAGCGATGGAAACTTCTACGGAACGACGAGCCAAGGCGGCGCGAGCTTCAACCCGGCCACCTTTACGAACGGCTATGGCAGTATTTTCAAGATGACTCCCGCTGGCACCTTGACGACGATCCATTCTTTTGCGGGAAGCGACGGCTCTCTGCCCTATGGCGGGCCGATCCAGGCAAACGACGGAAGTTTCTACGGAACGACGGAGGGTGGCGGACTCAGCTATGCCGGTGTCGCTTACCGTATCGCGACGGTGCAACTAGTCAGCGCCATCTCACGCAAAGTCCACGGCAATGCCGGCACGTTCGATGTCAATCTTCCGCTCACTGGAAAGCCGGGCATTGAATGTCGCAGCGGCGGAGCGAATGATGATTACACGATCGTGTTTAAGTTTGCGAATAGCCTTACCAACGTCGCCAGCGCGCGCGTGAGCAGCGGCGCTGGCACGATAGCCAGCCGCAAGATCGATCCGAGCGACCCGCGTAATTACATCATCAACCTGACCGGAGTTACCAACGCGCAGACTATCACTATTACTCTAAATAATGTGAGTGACTCCAGCAGCAACTTCAGTAGCGCCATTTCAACTTCAATGAGCGTGTTAGTCGGCGATACAACTGGCAACGGCGTCGTAAATTCGAGCGATATCTCACAAACAGAATCGCAATCGGGCAAAGCGGTAACCGCCGCCAATTTCCGCGAAGACGTGACCGCCAACGGTCTGATCAACAGCAGCGATATCGCCCTGGTTCAATCTAAATCAGGCACCAGACTCCCCTAGAAAAAACAAAAAGTCGCAAGCGCCTTCAGCCATCGTCAACGAACCGCCGCGGCTAGTTTCGCGTCGGAAGTGTAGACCGATGATCAACCAGGCCGACAAGCTGGCGCTGGTTGGGCGCATGGTCAGGCCACACATCGTCTCACACATGATTGGGCTTTGAGCCCATCCCTTAGCTGCGGCGATTTTCATAACGCTGCGCTCCGTTCCACCCGAAAAAGCGTGACGGTATGATGTTTTGGATAGATCACAACGGAACGCTCAAAGTGCGCGACCGGCACGATTCTCCAGCCTTCCGGGAGCGTTATCGTTGGATATTCGGTGTAAATTGCACGGGCCGATGCCAGGCGCTCAGGTTTCACCGCGGCCAAGCTATCAGCCTCAATCGCGTCAAATTCGGGTGCGTACCACTCAAAGTGCCGAAAAGAGATTCCGAGAAAGAGCAACACCCCGCGGCGTTCCGGAAACGGATATTGTTGCTGAAGAAAGCGGACTAGCCTGACCGGTGGCGCTTCTTGATTACGACTTTGCATCGCAACGGGAATTGAGACCCCTAACAAAAGAAGAGGCAGGGCGATGGCCACGAAGCGCCACGGTTTTCGCAGCGCTAAAAAACCGCGCAGCAAGACCACGAGTATCAAGGGCATAACCAGAAGGTAATAGCGCTGATCCCCGGGAAGAAAGCAGTAGATAATGAGCACGTGCACCATCATCCAAACCCAATGCGCTCTCCAAAATTCGCGATCTTCCTCGTTGAACCCGAACCAATAAGCGATTAGGCCCCAGCCGGTAAGGAGGCTGCCGGCTGCGATGGTAAAAGGGAAACGCACGAAACCGAGCCCAAAACCAAACCAACCCAAAATGTGGACCGCAAATCTCTCGCCCAGATAGCGCGGGCTGAAATCGCCCGCGCCGATGAAAACGTCCGGTTTATCCAGACGCCAGCGCCATTGTTGGTAGATTTGTTCGGGATAGACCAGCCAGGCTGGGGTATGCGAGTCAAGTCGGGCTTGCAGGTACCACATTGGCGTCAGCCAGAAAAGACAGCCGAGAATGAATGCACCAATGCCCGCGTACCAGATTTTGGCGGAACACTTCCTTTCCGCCAGCGGACCAATGAGAATGACTAAGGCAACCAGGAAAAGTTGTGGCCGCACCCCTGTTCCAGCAGCTCCGAAGCACGCGGCAAGAATCAAATCTCGAAAGCATCCTCGGCCGCGATAAAGGAGCATGCATAACAATTGCGCGCTCAGCAGTCCCGACGCCAAACTGTCGGTCAATACTTTGGTCGAGGTCATCCACACAACTGGTGTGATGGTGAGCGATGCGCCCACCAGCCAGGCAAGTTTTTCTCCAAACTGAAGGCGAACAATCAGAAACCAGGCTGCCACGAAGAGCGCGCCACCCAGACAACTGGCAATTTCCAGGCTGAAAACGGGCTCCCAGTGCCAAAAGGCGTTCCCCATCCAACCAGCCAAAATGTAAAGCGGGTAACCGGGCGGATGGGGATGATGGTTCCAGAGATCGAATCCGCGGACTCCCCAAGCAAATTGGACAGAATCCCATTCATCCAAATCCGGACTGCGAGTTAGAAAATAGAGCGCAAAAACAAAAATAAAAATCGCCGCGATCTTCCATCGTTGCCCCTGGCGATCCTGATCAGTGGACATGGTACAGAATTGGACACGACCCATTCGGCAAGCTCAGGACAGGCTCCGCGTGTCGCTCCAGAAAACGAAAACCGGACCGCCGCAGCCCGTTTCGTTTCGCGTGATTTTTAAAGCGCTGCCAGGCCTCGCGCGCGTCGTTGCTCAACAATGTATGCGACAACCCGATCGTGTGAAGCGAAACCGTCTTTTCCTGTGTAATAGGCGATGAGTTTCGTCCAGAAGTCGCGCCAGCTCGTGTTGCCCACGGGCGGTTCGATACCACGAGCCTCAAGGTCTGCTTCATGATTAACTTTGTTTCGGAAAATTTCTCCCGGGTCGGTCGAGATCTGGTGCAAATAACCACCGCTGTTGTCCGCCGCGTATTCGACCGGCGCATTGCTGCAACTAACCAAAACTGCGATGACACCAACAGGGAATAGTTTTCGAATGAGCATGCGCATGCATCCTAAGTAAAATTATTCCGAAGCCTTGAAAAGCTGAAAACTGAAATGAAAAACAGTGAAGAGCAACGAGCACGAAGCCGCAATCGGAGCTGACGCCGCGCGAGAGCATTGGCGAGATTGTTGCCGTATCTAAACTCCGAAAGTCCTCGTCGGATCGCAGACGACATTCACTAGCGCGTAAGTCCCCTTCGTCACCCGCTCCGGGGGACTTCAATCGCGCTCATCCGCCCGGCGGCTTTGTTCCTGCTATGACTCGCCTTCTATAATGAATGGCGCGATCACGCCGGCCATCCCAAGATATGCGAGCCCGACCATCATCGGCGCCCGAGGAACTCGCGCATTCCCATTTCTGCGGACAGCAGCGGCCTACGCGACCTTTGTCCTCCTGCCCGCCGCCGGTCTCCTCTGGGTCCTTCATGCCGGCCACGATCTGCCGGGCCCGATAAATCCAGTGGCCAAAGCGGTCGACCGGGGTCCACGCGTGAGTTTTCAGACCTCACTTTTTTTGACGCAGATCATTATCATTATCGCGACCGCCCGCCTGCTCGGCAGCGCACTGCGAAAACTCGGCCAGCCCAGGGTGGTTGGCGAAATGTTGGCCGGTTTGATCCTTGGCCCGTCTTTGCTCGGGGCGGTGGCGCCGGGCGGTTACGAATGGCTCTTTCCACCCGGCATGATTCGGCCACTGAATGCGCTCAGCCAGACTGGCATTGTGCTGTTCATGTTTCTGATCGGGCTCGAGTTGAACGTCCGGGAAATGATCCGGCAAAGCCGGCAATCGTTTGTGATCAGCCACGCCAGCATCGCCGTTCCCATGTTCGCCGGAGGCGCACTCGCGCTCTTTTTCTACCGCGACTTCGCGGTGGCCGGAATCCCGTTCCACACCTTCGCGCTTTTTCTTGGATGCGCGATGAGCGTCACGGCTTTTCCTGTTCTTGCCCGGATATTGCGGGATTCAGCTAACAAAAATTCCGGGTTTCATTCGATGGTACTCGGCTGCGCGGCCACGGCCGATGTCTCGGCCTGGGTCATTCTCGCGTTCGTGATCTCGCTGGCGCGGGGGAATGCGATGAGCCTCGCCGCCATCGGACAGATGATGGCGGGCATTACGCTTTATCTCTTGCTCATGATCGTGGTTGTCCGGCCATTTCTGAAAATGATCTGCCATGGGCGCGCAAACAACGAATCGGACGCGCTGACCCAGAACCAGCTCGGGATCGTACTGCTGGTTGTGCTCGCGTCGGCCGTCACCACTGAGCTGCTGAACCTCCACGCGATCTTCGGAGCATTCGTTGCCGGGCTAATCATGCCGCACAACGGTCGGGTCAACGAGACGATTCGCCATCGTCTCGACGATCTATTGTCGATCTTGCTTCTGCCGTTGTTCTTCGCTTATGCCGGGTTGCGCGCGAACGTGGCGTCGATCGCGACACTGTCGAACTGGCTCGCCTGCGGCGCGATTATTGGCGTCGCCGTCGTCAGCAAAATTGGCGGCTGCGTCGCCGCCGGGCGCGCGACCGGAATGTCGTGGCGCAGCGCCGGCGCGATCGGCGTTTTGATGAATGCGCGCGGACTGATGGAGCTGGTGTTGCTGACAATCGGTCTGCACCTGGGGATCATCACGCCGCTTCTATTTACGATCATGGTGATCATGGCGATCGCGACGACACTCATGGCCACGCCCCTCTTCACGCATCTGACGCCACGACAGGACGATATTGGCGCGCCCTCGCCTTCTTAGACAATTTCCACCGGGCACTTGGGCAGCGCTTGCATAAAGGAGCGGCCGTAAGGTTTGGTTACGATCCGGTTATCCAAAATCACCACGATGCCGCGGTCGGTCTTGGTCCGGATCAAACGGCCAACGCCTTGTCGAAGTTTCAGGATCGCTTCCGGCAACGAATATTCGGTGAAGGCGTCACCGCCGCGCTCCTGAACTAGCTCCAGCTTGGCTTCGATCAGCGGCGTGTCCGGAACCGCGAATGGCAATCGGGTGATGATCACGTTGGAAAGCGCTTCGCCTGGAACATCGACTCCGCCCCAAAAACTGTCGGTCCCGAAGAGGACACTGCGCGGCGTGGTCTTAAATTGTTCCAGAAGTTTGCCGCGCGGCGCGCCCCCACCCTGCACGAGAAGATTCATTTTGGTCTTCGCAAAAAAATTCTGCATTTCCCCGGCCACTTGCTGCATGTCGCGGTAGCTGGTGAAAAGAACGAAGGCGCTCCCGTCGGTTTTCTCGACGAAGTGCGCAATCCAGCGTTCCAGCTCTTTCTGATAAGTGGCGTCGCGCGGGTCGGGCATTTTTTTCACGACGAAAATTTTCATCTGCTTCTGAAAATCGAACGGGCTGCCGAGCTGCAGCGGTTCGGCCTCAGTCGCGCCGATGCGCTCGCGGAAGTAAGCGAGGTCCTCACGCCCAACGGCGAGCGTCGCGCTCGTCATGACGCTGCAGCAATTGTCCCGGAAGATCATCCGCCGCAGGACCGGCGCGAGATCAATCGGCGCGGCGTTGAGCGAAAGAAATTGCGCCGTCTTGCCGGTGCGCTCGACCCAGTAAACATGTTGGGGCGCGCTTTGCTCGAGGAAAATTGCGATCCCGTCACGCGCATCGCGAATCCGGCGCGCGAATTCCTGCAGCTCAGCTTTCAGAATCTCGTCATCGCCGCGTTTCACCACTTCGGCGATGCGCGCCTGGAGCGCGACCAGCCGGCCGGTGATGGTGTCCGGGACAAGATCGACATCGCGCACGCGAAACTCGCGGCCTTTCCGAAAATCGGATTTTGATTCGACCGCATCGAAGAATTTTTCCACGTCGTCGATCAACTCGGCCGCGAGCCGGACACCGGCGGCATCGCGCATGACGGTAAAGAGTCCTTTCCGGGTCCGCGCATTGTAGAGCCGTTGGATGGTCGATCTCAGCCCGTATTGCGAAACGCCGATGCCGATCTGCTTCGACGCGACTTGTTCGACGGTGTGGGCTTCGTCGAAAATGATGAAGTCGTTTGGAAAAAGAAAACCGCTCTCGCGTTCCTCCTGTTCGGCCGGGCTGCCGAGCAACATGAAGAGCAAGGTGTGATTAAGCACAATCAGGTCGGCCGCGAGCAAGCGTTTGCGGGCCTGCTGATAAAAACAGCGCGGATTCTGGCCGCACGTTTTTTGGGTGCAGATGTGCGCTTCGCTGCACACCTGCGCCCAAACTTTCGGGTCGGGCTCGATCGACAAATCGCTGAGCGAACCGTCGCGGGTCGTGCTCGCCCATTCCGCGATCCGAGTCAGCTCAGTTTCCTCGGGTCCGGTGAACAGCTCCTTCGAGCTTTGCAAGGCGCGCTCGAGCCGGCGCGGGCAAAGATAATTTTGCCGGCCTTTCATGAGCGCCGCCTCAAACTCGACCGGCAACGTTTTTTTCAGAATCGGAATGTCTTTATGGAGGAGTTGTTCCTGAAGATTGATGGTGTGCGTCGAAATGATCGCTTTTTTGTGTTGCTCGAGCGCGAACAGAATCGACGGAACGAGATAAGCCAGCGATTTGCCGACGCCGGTGCCGGCCTCGACCACGAGATGTCGATCCTCCTCCAGCGCCCGCGCCACCGCCACCGCCATTTCCTGTTGTTGCGGGCGGAATTCAAAATTTTTCGCCTTTGAAAGCAGACCGTCGGCGGCGAAGATCGAGCGCACCCGCTCCACAAAGTCGGTACCGAGATTATCTTTGAGAGCGATCATCGCCGCCGAAACACCAAACGCCAAAACCCAAATCCCAAGGAAGCTTCAACCATCAAATCACAATAGCTGAGAAAGCGGAGTATTGGAGCTTTGAAGATTGCGGTTTGTTTGGAGCCTGGCGCCTGGGATTTGGTGCTTCGCATCGGCACGGCAGTGCAATCTCCAGCCGGTTGCAGTAAGCTAGAATGAGCTTCAGTTACTTACTGCCGATGCGCCTCCTCGACCGCTACGTCATTCGCAATTTTTTGCAGGTCTATCTTTACTGCATCGCCGGCTTTCTCTCCGTCTGGCTCATCTTCGATGTGAGCGACAACATTTCGACCTTCATCGACGAACATTTCGGGTTCATACTGACTGTTCGCTATTACGCTACGCAAGTACCGGAGGTTTTTGTCATTCTCCTGCCGGTCGCCTTGCTGTTGGCCCTGCTTTTTGTGCTCGGCCGGATGTCGCGCTCGAATGAAATTGTCTCAATGTTGACCGCCGGGGTGAGCATCCCGCGCGTGCTCGCACCGCTGATCGGGATGGGTCTGCTCACCGTTGCGGCCAGTCTCGCGCTCAACTACTCGCTCGCGCCGCACGCCGAGATGGCCAAGAAAAATTTCATCGCTACGGCGCACTCGCACCAATTCACCGTGCAAGGCCAGATTTTTCGCAATCGCACGGACTCGCGGACCTGGTTTATCCAGACGTTTCGCCCGGGGCACGATCTTTTCAATAATGTGCAGGTGTTGCAACAAGACGAGCACGATAACATCGTCGCAAATTATCTAGCTGCGCGCGCGACGTATCATCCTGAAACAAAAACGTGGGAGCTCGCGGAAGTGAAAGTGGTCCACTACGACCCCGCCGGAAACATCGCCGACGAAAAAATGTATCCCTCGCTCACGATCGAACATTGGAGCGAAACACCGTTTCGCCTCGGCAGCGCCAATGTCCGGGCCGAATACCTCAGTTTCCCGGAACTGCGCCAGTATCTTCATTTCAATTCCGATTTTCCGGTGACGTTGCTGGCGCCGTTTCGCACTCATCTCCAATATCGCCTCGCCCTCCCGTGGACATGTTTGGTCGTGGTCTGCATCGCGGCGCCGCTCGGCATCGGTTATTCACGCCGCGGAGTTCTCGCGAGTGTGGCGAGCGCGGTCATCCTCGTTTTCTCAATGAACTTCCTGACGCATCTTTTTCTCGCGCTCGGCGAAGGCGACCGGATCTCGCCGTTGGTTGCGGCCTGGACGCCGAATCTTATTTTCTCCGTGATCGGCCTTTACCTGCTTTACCTGCGCGCGACCAATCGCGAAGGGCTGCGCTTTCAACTGGCCGGGGCGCGGCGTATATTCGCCCGATGAATCCGTTGCCGAACGACTGGGCAATCAAGCACCGCGCCGACGCCTGCGCCGCGACCCAACGGCCGTTCGAATCGGGAGAATATTTTTACACTTTGCTTTTTCGCGACGCAGATGGTTTTCGCCGGGAAGATTTAAGTGAGGAAGCTTGGAAAAACCGAAATGAAAACATTCAGCCGTTTTCATTTTGGAAGACCCGCTATGAGCCGCTGCCGGAGTCTGCCCCCGAAACGCTGGCAAAAGAAAACGCCGAGCAGCTTTTTCGGCGCCTGATTGCGTCGGAAAATCCGCCGGCCAATGCCTGTTACGTGTTGGCGGCGATGCTCGAGCGGAAACGCGTCCTCAAGCAAATCAAAACCGAAAATGCCGAGAAGGGCCGCATCTTAATATATGAGCACGGCGCGACCGGCGACGCGTTCATCGTCCCGGACCCCGGTTTGCGTCTCGACGAACTCGAGAACGTGCAAAACGAAGTCGCGCAATTATTGAGGAGCGCGGCATAGCTTCACCCTCACCTTGATCCTCTGGGCTGGGATCGCGACTGGGTGGAGCGCTGAGAGGAAGATCCGAATCGGATGCGACATCGCCAATCTTGTGAGAAAATAGCGACTACCAAAATGAGTCTGCCCTGGTTTCAAAATCGTTTTCCGCTCTATCTCGCGCCGATGGCCGGGGTCTCGGACAAGATTTTTCGCCAGCTCTGTAAGCAGTACGGCGCCGATGTTCTCACGACCGAGTTTGTTTCGGCGGAAGGAATCTTTCGCCGGAACGAGCGCACCCGCGAATATCTCGACTTCGATGAAATCGAGCGGCCGGTCGGCGTTCAACTTTTCGGGGCTAATGCGGAGCATATGGCGGAAGCCGCCAAGCAGGTCGTCGATTGGGTGCAACCGGACTTCGTCGATCTAAATTTTGGCTGCCCCGTTAACAAAGTCGTCTGCAAAAACGGCGGCTCGGCATTGCTGAAGGATTGTCCAACCCTCGCGAATGTCGCAAGCGCGGTCGTGCACGCGATTGCACCGCTCCCAACGACGGCAAAGATCCGAATTGGGTGGGATGCAGACTCGGTTAACGCGCCTCAGGTCGCGAAAATTCTGGCAGACGCTGGGATCGCCGCGCTGACCGTGCACGGTCGAACGCGCGCCCAAGGTTATTCCGGCGCGGCCGATTGGAACGTGATCGGCGAAGTTGCAACCGCGGTTTCGATTCCGGTAATCGGCAACGGCGATCTGGGGAGCGCCAACGATGTCGCCAAGCGGCGGGCTGAAACTGGAATTGCCGGCGCGATGATCGGTCGCGCGGCTATGAGCACGCCCTGGATTTTTCGCGACACGAAAGCGTACTTCGCCACCGGTGAGATTGTCGATCCACCAACTTTAGATGAGCGTTGGAAATTAATTTTACGGCATTGCGAACTGATGGTTTCCGAGTGGGGCGCGGAGGAACCCGCCATCCGATCGATGCGGGCTCGGCTGATGACTTATTCGAAATCGATGCCGGAGGCAAAACGGTTGCGGGAGAAATTCTCCCAAGTCTCGACCCTGGCCGACGTTAAGAGAATCGCCGAAGAGAACATCTTTTCCACAAAGCAGGAACGAAGGGGAAATCAGAATTCAAATTCCTGTTCTCCTGACTTCCTGATTCATCTTTAGAATGAGTACTGAAACAGCGACTCCTAATTACAAGGTCGGCAATGAGCGCCTGATCAAGGTCACGGACAAGGCAGCCAACAAACTGGCGTCGTTGCTGGAGCAGAAGGGAAATCCAAACGGCGCGCTGCGCCTGGCCGTGGTCGGCGGCGGTTGCTCGGGTCTGCAATACGCGATGGATCTGGTCGATGGACCAAAAGAGCGCGACATTCTCGTCCCGACCTCGAGTGTTCGCATCGTGGTCGATCCGAAAAGCGCGCTCTTTGTTAGCGGCTCAGTCCTCGATTACAGCGAGGACCTGCAAAAAGGCGGATTCAAAGTCACCAACCCGAACGCGGTCGCGCACTGTTCGTGCGGCGAAAGCTTCGCGGTGTGACTTCTCGTCCGCCTTTTTAATTCTCCTTTAAGCGTTCGCTTACGGGGTCGCAGAAGGCGAAGCAGAAGGAGAGGCTGATTCCTCAGCTGCGGGCTTCTTCTTCGCGGTCTTCTTTGGCGACGCAGATGGCGACGCTTCGGTCGACGCCGAAGTCTTCTTTGTGGTCGAAGACTTCTTGGCCGTGGTCGACGTTGCATGGGTCGTCGTTCCCGTGGACGCAGCAGTCTCTTCTTTCTTCTGTGACTGACAGCCAAAGAACGCGGCGATCGCCAGCGCGGTGATCAAAGACAAAACAGGTGTTTTCATAGGATTGGTTAAGCTTAACGAAGGTCGAGAATGTCGATCCGGGTGGGATAGAGCAAGCACTAAAATCGCCGGTTTTTGCCTTTCTAATTTACAATTTCACGTTTGTAATTGGTGCCATGAGCACACGCATTCTTTTCGCGGGTATTTTGGGTGGTGTTGTCATGTTTATTTGGAACTTCGTTGCGCACGATCTACTGCCGCTCGGCGAAATGGGAGTCCACATCCTCCCGAACGAAGACACGATCACGAGCGCGCTCCAAACGAATCTCGCTGACAATAGCGGGTTCTATATTTTTCCGAGCGGAGGTCTCACCCCTGGCGCGACCGGAGAGCAAAAAAAAGCGGCGATGAAAAAGGCGGAAGAACAAATGGCTGCGGGCGCCGCCGGCATCCTGATTTATCGCCCGAAGCGCATATTCAACTTTCCCAAAAGATTGATCATCGAGGCCGGGACTGACGTTGCGGAGGCACTCCTGGCCGTTTTTCTCCTCGCCCAAACGGGGATTCGTGGCTTCGGCGGGAAGGTTGGCTTCGTTTTCACTGCCGGAATCCTGGCCGCCATCACGACCAACGTGCCCTACGCCAACTGGTACGGGTTCCCCAAGGATTTCACGCTCGGCCAAATGATAATTCAGGTCATCGGCTTCCTCTTGATCGGAATCGTCGCCGGGTTGCTGATAAAAAAACCGGGCGACGCCGCCACGGTTTAATTCGATCTGATTATCGCGGCGGGCGGGCGGACGATTGCCGGCTCGCAACCCCGGACGTTGGCTCGCGTTATTCGTGCGTGTCCGCGTAGAGCATTTGTTTCGCACCCGGTCGTTCTTCGATTAGTCCGTCCGCGGCCACGGTGTGGAACGAAACCACTACCCAGTCCGCATTTTTCCCGATCACCGGGCGATGCCAGACATTTTGCGGAATTGAAATCCAACGCTTTTCAAACGGCGCGCTCGGATCGCTCACCAAAATGTGTGAACGCCAGGCGATTTCAGATTCCGTTTCGACGTTGTTCGGCGTCCCGATAGCATCGATTTTCATGTCGCCAGTTCCATCGAACGTCATCATGCGTTGATGACTATTGGGATGACGTTCCGCTCCTGTGTCCGTTCCCGCGCGAAGGATAAAGACCCAGCCTGAGCGGATCGCCGACGGCAATGCGCCGAACGTTTCGAAAACGATCGGTTCCCAGGCCATCAATGCCTTTGGTTTACACGCGAGCTCAGCGCGCACTCGTTCCACGATCGGTAGAATCCGCGCCCGCACGTTTTCAGATCGCACAATCTTGTCCAACGTCTTCAACAGCGATCGCTCCTTTTTTGTCACGGTGTCTTTGTCTTTATCATTCATACTTCATCCTTAATACTTTCATAATGAGCGACGCCTTCACCGAATTTGAGCACGAGGGTTGGGAGCGAGTCGCCAATAAATACGATTCGGTTTGGTCGAGCTCGACCCGCCAATTCATTCCGCCGTTGCTGGATGCGGCGGATATTTCCGGGAAGATGTCGATCCTGGATGTCGGTTGCGGTCCCGGTTACGTCTCGGCCGCTGCCGCCGAGCGCGGCGCGATTCCGATCGGTCTCGATTTTTCCGCGGAAATGATTGCGATTGCGAAGAAAATGTTTCCGCGGATCGAGTTCCGCCACGACGACGCTCAAAATCTTCCTTTTCCGAACGCCAGCTTCGATCGCGTGGTCGCGAACTTTGCGCTTCTTCATCTTGCTGACCCTGAGCGCGCCTGCGCCGAAGCGGCCCGTGTTCTCAAGCCTGGCGGCAGATTTGCTTTCACCACCTGGGCGAAGGTTTCGGAAAACCCGTTTGTGAAACTCGTGGACGACGCGATCCAGGCGCACGCCAACCTGGATGTCGATCTTCCGCCGGGTCCTCTGTTTTATCTCTTTGAGAACGAAAACGAATTTCGCAACGCGCTCGAGCGCGCGGGGTTCGATGGCACATCAATGAATTTCACAGTGCACAAGATTGAATGGACCGTGCCGAGCGCGGGATTTGTTTTTGACGCCGAGCGGAACGCCGGCGTTCGCACCGCCGGGCTTCTGGCGCGGCAAACGCCGGAAGCACTTCGCAAAATCCAGTCAGCGATCGAAAAATCCGTCCAGCCTTACGCGCAAGGCGACGGGTTTGCGATTCCCAAAGCGGCCTACGTCGTTGCCGCGTCAAAAAACAATCACGCGTGAACATTCACATACTCGATACGCGACAACTTGGGCGCGCCGGAATTGTTGCCGCGACCGCGCTCGAAACCAACGACGGGATCGCACTATTCGATACCGGGCCGGAATCGACATTCGAGAACGTGATTGTGGATCTTGGCAAAGCTGGCTTTGCTCTGAACGATGTTCGCCACGTTTTTCTCAGCCACATTCACTTCGATCACGCCGGCGCGGCCTGGCGATTTTCCAAAACAGCGACTGTTTACGTGCATCCGCGCGGCGCCGCGCATTTGATCGATCCCACCAAATTGGTCGAGTCGGCCACGCGCATTTTCGGTGATGACATGCACCGACTTTGGGGCCGGATCGCGCCGGTACCGGCCGAGCGCGTCAAAATTCTCGAAGACAATGAAGTCACGCGGGTGGCGCCGTTTGCAATTCGCGCCATCGCCACCCCCGGTCACGCCAGCCATCATCATGTTTATCACTGGGAGGACAATGTTTTCGGCGGCGATATCGCGGGCGTCCGCATCGGTAACGGCCCGCCGATTCCGCCATTCGTTCCGCCAGAGCTGCAGATCGAATCCTGGCGCGAATCGATTGCGAAAATCCGCGCGTTAGACGCCGCAAATCTTTATCTTCCTCACTTCGGCAAAATCGCCGGCCCGGTTTCCGAACATCTCGATCTTGTGGACGAACGCGTTGCGCGCTGGCCGGAATGGTTCCGCAAACGAATTCAGGCAGGTGACGACGAATCGAAGCTTAGGTCGACATTCGCCGAGCTTGAACATGCAGAGCTACGCGAAGGCGGCGCGAGTCAGAACGAGATCGACGGCTACGAAGCAGCAGATCCGAGTTATATGGCAGTGGGCGCCGCCATTCGCTACTGGAAAAAATATCACCCGGAAGCTCTCTGATATTTTCTCCTTCCTACGTTCTACTTTCTCCTTTTCGCGCACGCCTTTTGCTATTTCCAGTGCCGCAAGCCCTGCGTTGCGCCGTGGTTAATCAAGAAACATTCGAATATTTACTCCCCCTCGCTTACCAATGGGCAAAGGCGCAGGAGGAATTCGTTCTCGCACGCGGTAATCCATTAGGACCGAGGCATGTGCAGGACGCAAATCTCGCCGGAGTGCAGGATTGCGCTCGAGTCAGAGTGTTGGTAGTCGATCGGATTCCGCTCCCGGAGAATCCGGAATTAGCTGAGGCATCGAAGCGCATCGGCATCATCACCGAAGACACACGTTGTGTGGGTTTTGGTCACGCTCTCATTATTCGCGTTGATGCCTGGAACGACCGCGAACTGATTTTGCATAATCTCGTCCACATCGCGCAATCCGAACGCTGTGGCGGCCTTGAACAATGGGTCCGTCAATATCTTGTCGACCGCACCAACTGTCCGAATTTCACCATTGGCTCACTCGAAGAAAAAGCGCGTCGCATTGCCCGCGAAATCTGCTGCGATCACGCCGCCGCCTGATCATTTTATTTCGCGTTTTGAATCGGCCGCCCGCGTAACCCGTCCATCCTAACTCAAAAGGGAAAAGAATTAAGGGTTATGCATTTATCGACTAAACAATAAACAGCAGGCGCAGCCGGTTACATTTTACTTTGGCTGCTCGGAATACCGCTTCCGATATTGTTTCTCATCTTCCTGCTGCGCGGCTGCACCTAGGAAAGGCGCTTGGGCAGAGAAAGAGGCGGAAACGCGCCGTCAGGCCGCTTTCTTCTTCGTCTTTTTCTCGACGATAATGCCGGGAAATTGTACTACTTCCGCAGTTGCGGCGTCTTTGCCGTTTTGGCCGAGCGTAGACTCGTAAGCCAGCTTTCCGTTGGCGATCTCGGTTAGCGCGATGTCGGCGTGACCAAGCCCTGGCGCAAATTCAACCAGTGGCCGGTGGCCGAGACAAAGCTGCCGCACGCGTCGCGACACCATGTTTACCAGGATTTGCTGATTAGTAATTACTTCGGACGCAGCTTTGACGAGTTCGGATTTCATAATTGGATATGGCGAGAATCACGCGGGCGAAGGATTAAATTCCCGAACCGATCTTGAACCTCAACGTGCCGGGAAATCGCCACCGAGAAACTTGCTCCATTATCGCTCATAATTGCCATAAAACAACTTGAATCCGCCTACCCGTGTGCGTTCCAATTTCTCTCTTCCTACGTCGTAGTCTTTAATTTGTAATTCCAGGATGGTTTCCGGAACGAACATTACCGTCTGGATCATCTCGGCGCTCATCACCGTCGGAATCGGGTGGAGCAAGTATTCTAAATATAAGACTCGCGAAAAGTTGGTGCGCGAGTTCGCGGCCATGGACCCGGAGCGCCGTGAAAAGGTCCTGAGCCGTTTGCAACCGGACCTGCAAATGGAAATCCGGGAGGAACTCATGAAACGCTTTCGTTTAAAGACCGATATCTAATTTCTCTCCTTGCACCGCGATCGTTCCTCCGCCCGTTCTCAGTTAACTGCCAGTCCGGCTCGGACTTTCGAAATGACGGTGCCGGTCTTACCGGCCGATATCGACGAGCAGAATCACGTCAACAACACCGTTTATCTGCGCTGGGTCCAGGACGTTGCGACTGCGCATTGGAAATCGCTGGCCAGCGCGGAATCGCAGTCCGCCATCGGTTGGGTCGTGTTACGGCACGAGATCGATTACAAAATGCCGCCGTCTCTCGGTGACGAGATCGTGTTGCGCACTTGGGTCGGGAAAGCGAGCCGGCTCACGTTCGAACGCTTCACCGAAATCCGCCGCAAGATCGACAATCGACTTCTCGCTGAAGGCCGAACGCTCTGGGTGCCGATCGATGTTCGCACCGGAAAACCAACCCGCGTCTCCGCCGAACTCCGCGCGCAGTTCTCCATTTGAAGTAGTTTTGAAACTCGTCCGCTTCCCGCTCACTCGCTCCTACCCTCGCTGCTAATGCCAGTCCGGCTTGGACCCTTCCGTGTCGCGCGTCTCACGCGCTCCATTCTAGTTCCTAATTCCTACTTCTTACCTCCGCCACCATCTTATCCGGCGAGCGTCTTCCATTCTTCCGGCGTTAACTTCAGTTTCGCCGCGGCCACGTTGTCTTCGAGGTGCTGAACGTTCGATGTCCCGGGAATCGGCAGCATTACCGGCGAGCGTTGCAACAGCCACGCCAGCGCAACTTGATAAACGCTCGCGTTATGAGCTTTCGCGACAGCATCCAATGCCGCTGACTTCACGCCACGGCCGCCGCCGACCGGAAACCACGGCAGGAACCCAAGATTTTCTTTCTCGCAATAATCAACCACTTTGTCCCACTTCCGGTCCTCGACGTTGTACCGGTTCTGCACGCTTACGATCGGCAAAACTTTGCGAGCCCGCTCAATCTCCGCCACCGACACTTCCGATAAACCAAAGTGCCGGATTTTTCCGGCGCTTTGCATTTCCTTGATGGCGCCGAGCGAATCTTCCATCGGCACTTTCGGATCGACGCGGTGCAACTGATACAAATCGATCCGCTCCAGTTGCAGCCGCTTCAAACTTTTATCGACACAAGATTTGAGATAATCGGGGTGACCGTTGGGCACCCACTGACCGGGTCCGGGCCGGGTGTTACCGCCTTTCGTTGCGATAATAAGCCCTTTCGGATAAGGATGCAGCGCTTCGGCGATAAGGAGTTCGTCCGTTTCCGGTCCGTAGGCGTCGGCGGTATCGATCAAATTGACGCCGAGCTCGACCGTGCGTTTCAAAACTTTCACCGCATTCGCGCGATCTGGCGGCCAGCCCCAGACGCCTTCGCCTGTGAGCCGCATCGCGCCGAATCCAAGCCGGTTTACTTCCAGATCGCCCCCAATTTTAAAAGTAGGGTTCGTCGCCATCCCCGGCGCGGATGTCGATCCTAGAATTTTGCCGCCCGCCAAAATCGTGGCTCCCGTCGCTACACCGAGCCCAACAAATCTTCGCCGTGTAATCATATCGTTATATTAATTCCGCAATTCGTTGGATGCCAGTTCGGCTTGGACTTCGAAATTTCGAAATTTAATTCCGATTCGCTTTCGTTGTCGGCATGTAAAAAGTCGACGGCCGGAGGATGAGCCGGTCGCCTACCCAGGTAGCAGTAAAGATGTAAACCTGGCCCGTTTTTATCGTCACGCCGATCGACGTTGGCCGGCGCGACTGAGTGTTCGGCAGCGCGAGCGCGGTCAATGTGTGCCGCCCGGCTGTGAGCAGGCCGCCGTAATGTTGGTTCCGTGGAATGTCCGCGGCTTTTTTTCCATCAACCGACAATCGAATAAACAAATCGCTTCCGAAGTTCGGCGCGCGTTGCACAATCACCCGGCCAACTTTTCCGCTGTGAATTGGAACCGGCGTCGGCCCCGGCTTTCCGAAAAGTCTCGGGAACGCCTGCGCATCGTTCGCAGCACCAACAAAGATCGTGCTTGCTAGCGCGAATGAAAAAAGGAGACGCATTTCCGCTTTTCAGTCTTTAGCTTTCGATTCCGCTTTCCGCAATTTCCGTCCGCCCTCTGCTGATTCGTTCGCTCCCAGGCCTGCCTCGGCCCTTGGACCGTCTACCCGGCGGCTTCCCAGCGCGCCGTGTTCTTTGTCCTCTGATTTCTGATCTGTGACCTCCGTCCTCTATCTTCCTCCGGTTGGGGTCGAGATTGCAGGATCACTCGCCTGCAAAGCTTCGCCGGTCGATTGCCGGCCAGTTCGTTGCAGATCGTCACTAGTACGAGTGCGAGCGGCTGGATTAGTGTTGGTTGAGTTGGCTGCGGCATCTTGATTCTCGGCGCAGCCCATAAATGCAAACGTCGAGATTGCGATAGCTGTCGCAAACGTCGGCAAAAAATAACGATTCGTTTCATAACCTGCTCTTCGGTCCACAGGCGCGGCCTGGCAATTCAAAATTCAGTTTTCAGTTTTCCCGGTTTCTCATTTCTCGGGAGAGGCATACTCTTTGCTGACAAATGCCGGCGTGAGCCGACGGGAATTAGTGCTTGTCGCCATCGCGGTGGCCCTTCTGTGGCCCGCATTTTATTCGCTGACGCTGCCACAACGCGCAAAAGAATCTGCTGTCAGCTTGATGTCCGATCCATACCGGCTCGACAAAATCTACCGCTCCATGGAAGGCCCTTGGTCGATTCAAAGTGGAATTCAGCTCGCGAGCGTGAAGAAATCCCGGGTACAATGGATCACCGGTCTGGAAACAGAAGTCGTCGATGCGACAAAGGATACGCCGATCTCCCAGGAATTTTTCTGCCATTCCAATCTCACCTTCGCTGAGCACGGCGCCCCGCCCGAACGATACAATAAAGAGCTTGGCGGCAAGACGCATCTCGACTGGCGCCTGTTCACGCTCGTGCCCGGCCAGCTCTCGATTAAATTTCCACCAGGCTTCGGTGTGCCAGTTCCTTCCGATGCTCCTCTGGACTATGTGACGATGTCTTTGAATCTGAACGCGAGGAATCAAGTCATGAACGTTCGTTTCCGCACGAACGTGCACACGATATCGGCCGATCAGCCGGGTGCGCCGACCAAAGCGCTTTTCCGCCGCGCTCTCTACGTTCTTCGGCCCGCCACCGAATCTTTGCACGGCGGGCACGCGTGCATGGCGAAACCAGGTGCGCAACATCTCGGCGCAGGCTGCGGGGAACTCTCAAAGGTAAACCTGACGAATGGATCGGCGCCGGGCGAAGCTCCGACGAACCATTGGATCGTTCCGCCCGGACGCCACACTTACAAGACCGAGATTACTCCACAACTGAATCTGCCGTTCGACACCACGATCCATTATGCGACGATCCACGTGCATCCTTTCGCGCGGGGGATGGAATTGCGCGACCTGACAACGGGTCAGACGATCCTGCGGTTGAATTCGCAAGATTGGCCCGATCGCATCGGCGTTGCTCACGTCGAGGAGTTCAAGTCCAATGATGGCATCCCGATTTTACTCAACCACCGCTACGAACTTGCGGTGGAATACGATAACACTTCGGATTCCAATACCGACGCAATGGCGATCCTCTACCTCTACCTTTTGGAAAAGAATCTTACGTAGAGGTCAGCGTTGCAGCTTTCAGTTTTTCCAGTTCCGATCCCTCATCGTACATCATTAATGCCAGTCCGGCTCGGATCGGTACGAACACTGCTGCTTCTAAACAGGTCATGAGTGTAGCCGCCCTCCGGATTTTAGCCGTGGACAACGAACCATCGGTCACATTTTCCCTCCGCCATATCTTCATCGGATCGCGCTACGAATTCAGCGCCGTAGAAAACGGCGATGCCGCCCTTGCCCGACTCGACTCCGGTGCTGAGCAATACGACGTGATCATTGTCGATCAAAAAATGCCGCACATGACCGGCGTAGAATTGGTCGGCGAAATGCGAAAACGCGGCGTCGATAGCAAGATCATGGTTTTGTCGGCCGACCTTTCGCCCGAAGTGCGAGCGGCCTACGAACGGATGGACGTACACCTCGTGTTCCCAAAACCGTTCGACGTCGGCGAGCTTCGTTCGGCGATCGATCATCTCGTCGCCTGACCGCCCAGCGGTCGGGCGCTCGCACCTCACCATGGGATCGACATTTGCGCGCCATGAATGTCGGGCCCGACAATCGGCTGAATCGAAACTTGCCGGTGTCTTTGATTAAAATGGACAACCGTTTTGCCGACAAAGGTCCCGATCACTGCTCCGGCCAGGACATCCGACGGCCAATGTCTGTTATTATTTAGCCGCGCGTATCCGACCGCGGACGCAAGACCGTAGGCTGGAACCTGGACCCAGAGCGAATCGTAGTGTTCCGAAATTACACTCGCGAGAGTGAAAGCTTCGGTCGTATGCCCCGATGAAAAAGAATCCTGGCCGCTAAAGGGGCGAAAGTTGTAGGCGCCGTGGCCATCGGTCGGCCGGCCCCGGCCGATCACGTATTTGAACGAATTCGTGACAATGCCGGAAGCAATCGCGCTGGCCGCGATGCTGTCCAGCGCGGTGGTTTTCGCGCGGGGATCTTTGAAAATTTCACCGTAAATGTAAAACGATCCAACAATGCCGATGGCATATTCGTTGCCAAGCGGCTGCACGTTGTCGAAAATGCTGGTCACCGTATTGTTACGAGCCCCGCGGATTGCGTGTTCAATATCATTATCGAACGCCGCCACCGTCCCAATGCCGGCGGCGATCCCGCCCAGCACCATCCAGTCTCGCGTGTCCCAATGAGCGGGTGCGGTGAACACTTCCTTGGTATCGAGGATAAGGAGAAACCAATAATTTTTCTTGAACAAATCTTCCACCGGCGCGGCCAGCGGTGAGACATCACTGGGCGTGCCGAGCGTCTCTGCCGCGAGTGAGAACTCGGGTGCATCCTGTCGATCTTGCGCTGCAACTGCCGCGTCGTGTCTGGCCCACGGATCGACGTGCATTAAATCAGTCTGGGCTCTGACCGAGACACCGGCCGCAATTCCAATGATAAAAGCAAAGACCACCCTTCTCATCTTACTTCCCCTAAGGTTCACTTCGGTTTACATCTCTTCACTGCGCGTATCGACAATGCCAGTGAAATCCGGATCTCATTTTAGGTGTCGTATGTCACCCGACGATCGCGGTTGGCCTTCGCCGTTGAGCGCTTTCGGATCCTTTGCTGCGACTCTCGACCCATTGCCCCTTTGAGTCGCGCGTCCCGCGCGCTCCATTCAGTCTTTCAGCTTTTCACTTCTCAGCGTTCGCTTTGATCTTCGCTTTAACGGCCGGAGCGTGTTCTTTGAGCTGCCGGTCCAACTCGGCTATTTCCGCCGCACTCTGCTCCTGAAGCGAAACTGGGATCTTACCACTTGGTCGCGGAGGCATGGCCAATGTCAGCATGTCTTTCGCTGAATTCCGGAAGATCATTTCTTCGCGGTCACCCACCTGGACCAAATGCTCAACGGTCGGTTCCCAACCGAGTTTACCCAGAGTCCTCTTGTAGAAATCGACCACAGCCTGTTCGTCCCCGGCGGTTTCAAAACTCAGTTCCTTCGTGTTCTCGCTATAACGCGGGTCCGGCGCGTCCGGCGGCGCGGGAAGATCAGCCGACATCAACTCGCTCGAATAGGAAATCATCGTTTTCCCGCCCTGCGCGGGAGCCGATGACACGGCGGCGCCGATCCGAATGGCGTTCTGTTTATAATAAGAGGAATCGCCGGCCGCGCCGTAAGGCACCCAGCCGTCGGCCAGCAACAGTTTGCGACAAGCCTCGGCCGTCTCCGCCACGGCGGCATCGGTCACATACATCGCCGATGTGTCGCCGACATAAACCGGCTTCACCCTTGGCGGCAGCGGCAATTTGGAGGGTTTAATGTTGCCGAGGTTCTGAATGGAAACCGCCGTGCTGTTCGATTGACCAGTGGGATAAACCGACACCGATACAACGAACCCTCTGCGAGAAAAGGTCGCACTCGCGGCTTGCGCGCTCACCGAACTATTCGGCAATTCCTTCCACCCCTGCGAAAGCAACTTCTTCCGATGGAACTCAAAGATCGACTTCACATCGCCTGGCGCCTGGTAAGCAAGACTCGCGATCCCGCGCGGCCATGGCGGTGTCGCGCCGTTCGCCAGCGGGAAGCTCGAGAGATCGAGAATGCTCACCGCTTGCTCCACCGTAGCCGGTCCTTTAAATGCGTCTGCCTCCTCGTTCTTTCGTCCGCACCCCGAAAGAGCTCCCAGCAGCGCGCATCCGAACAAAAGATGCAAACTCCGTGATCTGAAAGTCACAATCCGGCCTCGGAACGCGCTTCTAAATTGCATAAGCCGCCGATGCTATTGGAACCCCGCGCGAATACCTAGCGGCATCTTTCTATTCGCTTCTGGTGTACCGGCTTGTCGCTCATCCATTCGCTCCACTTAGCTTTCCATTTGGCCGCTCCATTGGCATGGAAGCTTCTGCATCATGAGATATGCGCGTGCTGATCGCCGATGATGAGCGGGAAGTGGGAAGGTCATTGGCGGACCTGGTTCGCTTCTGCAACCATCAAATAGTCGGCGTGGTCGCTTCGGGATTGGAAGCGATTCAAGCTTACAACCGGTACCATCCCGATCTTGTCTTAATGGATTACCGGATGCCGAAACTGAACGGCGCTACCGCCTGCCGCAACATTCTTTCCAAAGATCCAGCCGCGCGCGTTATTCTAGTTTCCGCCTGGTCGCCCTCGGACGAAGCCAGTCAATCGGGCGCCATGGCCATGTTGCCCAAACCGGTGAGTCTGGAGCAGCTCAATGCCATGCTTGAGACCGTCGCCCAGATGGTGTCAGTGCCGCCGCCCGCGGAAATGCCAACTCCCGAAGTCTCTTTTCAGCAGGAGCCAATTGATTATCCGATCACTTATTCCCAGTTCGTCGATCAACCGACTCCCAGCTCCGAACTCCAAGCTCCTGACTTCCCGCTCGATGCTCACCCCTTGGAAGTCGTTCCACCTTCTCTAGAAATAACTTTTCCTGATAAAGCTCCGCCGAATTATTTCCAACAAACCGGGGAAGCGTGTGCGTTGGACGAGCAGGAAAAGATTTCTGGTAAGCGTCGCAGCAATCGGCGCCGCGCTCCACGCGCTCGCATGCGTTGATAATCCTCCGCTTCCTCTTAATCTTCGGCTTTCGTGTTTCCCAAGCTCCTCTGCCGCCACCCCAAAAACAGAAAAGCCGCCGAAGCATTCGCCCCGGCGGCTTCTCGAAACTAAATTTCAGTCTTTCAGTTTTTCAGCTGATCTCTGGTTTTTAAATCAGCTCATCCCCAGAGAATCGAGCGTCGGCTCGTCGATCACCGCCGTAGGGGCGAGTCCTTGATCGGCTTGGTAAGCGGTGAGCGCCTGACGGGTCAACGGCCCGAGCAATCCATCCACCTCACCTGTGTAATAGCCCATCTCCTGCAGCTCCGCTTGCACGTCCGCGATCACGCGGTCCGGCGGTTCAGCACGGTGACCCACATAGATCGGGGCATCGTAGGCATAATACTCGGCGCCAGGATCGTAACCCCACGCCGGATACCAATAGCCGTTGTTCCAATAATAGTAACCGCCACCGATCAGCTCGACGCGTTGGTAACGCGAATGGTACCAGTCCCGATCATGCCGTTCCGGATGATACGAACGGTAGACTTCGTATTGCGGACCCTGCCACCGATCGCTTCCTTCAATCCGATAGCTCGCGCTGAACGTGACAGGTGGAACCTTGTCCGGCCTCGGCTGTGCCCGGAAGTTCACGTGCTGCTGTTTAATCTGCGCCGTCTGCTGCTTCACTTGCTCCACTTTTTGTTTTTCAACATGCGCTGTTGTGCCGCCGGCCGGCATATTGCCGGTCGCCGCAGCATTTGTCGTTGCGCCAGTTGCTGCAACTGACGGAGCCGCACTCGCGGCTGCCGCAACTGTTGGAGCCGCTTTTACCGACGCCGCGGTTGCTGGAGTCGTACTCGGCGATGTCTTCGCATTTGCGCCAGCCGGTTTCATCCCTTTCTCGCGCTGCCCAACCTGCTGCTTCCCGCCCGGCGTCGCACTTGCGCTCGGTTGACCGGAAACATTTGTTTCCGTACCGGCGGAGGTCGCCGATTTCCCGGTCGCTTGAATCTTTCCGCTCTTCCCTGCGCCCGGCGCCTTCGTTGCACTGGCGGCCGGTTCACCGGAAACACTCGTTGCCGTCGAGGTCGCAGATTTCTCTGTCGCTTTAGCCTTTCGACCCTTTCCTGCACCCTGCTCAGTAGTAGCGCCGGGCTCTTTCATCGCGCCGGTTTGCTTCGCAGTGGCCTCAGGCTTGGCCGCGTTCTCGCTTCGCGTTTTTGGCGTTTTTGGTTCGGCGTGCGTTTTTTCCGCGGCCGGTTTCTCTTTCTTTGGTGATCCCTGTTCTTCTGGCTGCTGCGCCATCGCGACTCCCGCCAGCGCCAGGGAACAAACTATCAGTAAACTGGTGAATTTTTTCATGTTAATATCCTTAGTCGTTGGGCGTAAGCGGTCTATTCAAGCGCACAGCCCGCTCTCGCCTTACAAAAGAATTACGCAGGCCGGGCGGCGATTGGCCGTCTTTTCCAACTTCTATCTGCTAGTTCCCGCCTCCCGCGCCGCAGATACAATGGAGCAACTGGGCGAGCGACATGGCCGGTGAAGCCGCCAGGGTAGCGGTCGAGCGCTGTGGGAGCAGCCGAGATACAATGGAGCAACTGGGCGAGCGACATGGCCGGCAAAGCCGCAAGGGTAGCGGTCGAGCGCTGCGGGAGCAGCCGAGTTGCGGAGGAACTTCGAATTCATTTTGTGCCCAAGCGACAACAGAAGAAAAACCAAGCCCGGCCTCGCGCCGGCGTTTCTAACAATGGCGCCTCGAAGTATCTGAAAGTGCGCAAATCTCCGGTGCACGGTCGCGGCGTTTTTGCGACAGCGCCGATCAGAAAGGGAGCGCGTATTATCGAGTATGCCGGACGCCGCGTTTTGTGGTCGACCATTCCCGAGGACTTGAATGAATCGCGGACATACTACTTCGGACTCGACGACGAAACAAAAGTGATCGACCCCACCGTCGGCGGAAACAAAGCACGCTGGATCAATCATTCCTGCGATCCAAACTGCGAAGCGATCGAAGACAACCGCGGCCGGGTTTTCATCGAGGCCTTGCGCGACATCCGCGCGGGCGAAGAACTCTCGTACGATTATCGCCTGGTCATCGACGTCCCGCGCACAAAAGAAATCGAACAAGAATCGATCTGCCATTGTGGCTCACCGCGATGTCGCGGAACTCTGCTCGAACCTGCGTGAAGCGACGCCGTAGTTCCCGGTTATGAGTTTGAATTGGTTTTACGCTGAGCCGGCGCAATAGCGATTTTTCGTGGTCCTGCTCATCTCTTGGCCGAGTACGACAAGGTGCTTTCTACTTTATAATTCAGACTTCCTCTTTCATCGGGCCTGTCCTCTGTTGTCAGACCGATTCGGACCTCGCCCCTCAACGCCTCAACTTCTTGTTTCGAGTTAGGCGCGCCGTCGACGTCGCAGCCATGCTAGCGCTGCTATTCCGCCAACGATCATTGTTGAGGTCGCAGGTTCGGGAACGGGACTCGCCGTCAAGCGTACGTTGTCGAAAATACCCTCGTTGTTGGGTGAACCGGAGCTGGCGCTCAACCGGATGGTCAAAGATTCTCCAATTACCGGTCCTGAAGCGGGCGAAATAAAAGTAGCGGACAGATCGGTAAAGGTGCCGTGCGCTATCGAACTGCCAGCAAGCGAGGCTTCGGCGACGGAGACGCCGTTCGCCAACAAATCAATCGTGTACTCGCCGCTATCGAAAAACAGATTATCGTTACGATTTCCCAATGCGACCGTGAGTGTGTAAAGCATGTTCACCGCGACGTTTCCGAGAGACGCGCTGGTCGTTATGCTCGAAGTGCTCTCAGCGTCCGGCACCAAATAGGCCAGTTGATTCCCATCAGCGGGCGCAGGAAGCGGATTGGTACTGGTGAAGCCCGATGCCGGATGGTAAACGCCGGCATTGGTGTTGCCGGCAGCCGCCGAAATGGTCCAACCGGTAATCGTGGTTGTGTCGCCATTGCCGCCGTTGTTGTTCGCGCCATTCGATAGGGCGGGCAATTCAAACGAAAAATTCGGCACGGTGATCGATCCGGCGCTCAACGTAAAAACTGGCACCGCTAAAAGCAGGACATGAAGAAAACTCCGGAACAGGCTTGGTCGATTCATGGTTGAGTTGATCTTCTCGATCTTGGCACATTCGCATTCGACCTGTAAAGAGGCCCGCACCTGCAAAATATGTCCGACACTCCCGTTGCTCCCGCCGTCCGATTCGCGGAACCACTCAACGCCTCACCATCTCAACCTATCAGCTTCCTTGTTCAGCTTGTCCGCTTTCTCGTCCTCTCAACCTTTTTTATCGGTAGATCCAAATCAGCGTTCCCGGGACAACGATTCCGAGCAACAAGAAAACAGTCGCGATAATCGGCCGCTGACTAAACCGATACGCCATGATCACGCCGAGTATGGTCGTCGTCAGCAAACCGACCGCAGCCGTGAACAGGAAATAGCGGAGCGGAGTCGGCTTACGATTCGGCGTTGGCGGGATGTGCGCGTCCTTATGAATATCGGACAGGATAACCAATGCGCGCGGAGCCGTGTAACTGTGATCTCTGGTCGATTCGTGCCAGTTAAACAATTGCCACGAACCGCTGACAGCAAAGAAAATCAACGTCGGCGCAAAAAGGCAACCGAGATAAAGATGCAATCTGCGCAGAAAACTCATCGCTCAAACGTAGCCCTTCCTCTGTCCTCTGTCCTCTGTCCTCCGCTTTCTCCTCTCAATCTCACTTTCATTGCGGTCCTTTTTGCTCCAACTCGATCAAGCGCGGCATAAGTTTGTCGTTCGCATGTTTGAGCGACTTCAGTAGCAACCAATAAAAAAGAGCGACCGAAACCAGCAGCGCTCCGCCGACTATATAATGATGCGCGCGGATCCGCTGCCACCGCGGCAGAAAAGCCAGGATCCCGAAGAGTCCCAGGAGCACGATGACAGCGTCGAAGCTTGCCCTCTGCCAATAACTCCCGCCCAGATGGAGCCACATGCCGAACTCATCGAATGTTAGCGCCATGCTAAATCCATAGGCCAGCGCGCAGACGCTCCGTTGTTTGTCGTTCAACCGGGCAAAAAGCAGAACACCGGCGATCGCCGCGAGCAGGAAAATCCCGTAATTAAGATGATGCACATGCGTGCCGCCCATGTGGAGAAACAAGTCCGGCATCCGCCGCGCCATGATCAGAATCACCAGCGTCCGCGACGCGATGAACGTGAAAAGAAACGCGATGAACGTCAGCCTGGCCAGATGCCGCGTCGGCTTTGGCGGTAAGATCTTTGCTTCCGACATAGTGCCGTTAGGTAATCAGGAATCTGGCAAAATCGGAAGACCGGCGTCCTTTTCTCGAACCTTCTTTGCCAATTCCTGTATCAGATGACGATGACCGACCCATTCGCTCCATTGTATCTCGGCTGCTGCCGCAGCGCTCGACCGCTACCCTCGCAGCTTCTCCGGCCATGTCGCTCATCCCATTCGCTCCATTCAGCGTTTCAGCGTTTCAGCGTTTCAGTTCTCAGCGTTTTCCCAAAGATCATTCTTGGCTTTGGATCGACAAACAAATAGCCTCGTCCAAGGATGTTTTTGCAACGCGTTAGGGTCAGCAAATATCGCAGCATTCGCGATAGCGGCTGGTTCGATGTCGAAAAAGGCAAAACGATTTTGATCGGGCCGAACGAGGCCGGCAAGACCGCCCTGCTCGAAGCGATTCAACGAATCAATCCGCCTCTGGGAACGCGCGGATTCGATCCGCTGCGCGATTATCCGCGCTCTGAGTTCGATGATATCAACAGCGGCAAAATCCTTCCGGGCGACGTTACCGTGGTGGAAGCGCATTTCGGGCTCGACTCTGAAGACAAGGAAGCGCTTCAGCCCGAGTTCCGCGAATGCGAATATGTCGTCGGCCGAAAACTCGACAACAACTTCTGGCACAACCTTATCGGCGGCCCGCCCGTCACCAAATTTGGCGACATCAAAAAAGATCTCGCCCGTTTCTGCGCGCATATCGACAACCGGGTTCCGCCTCCGCAAGCGGGCATGTCGCCCCCCAATCCTCCGAGCACACCGATCCTCGCGCTCTACCAGCAATGGAAAGACCAGTACGAAGTCGTGGGCCAGGCAGCCAAGATCCTCAAGCTCGCGCTCGAAAAAGCTTTTCCCAATATCGAAGAGGGAAACGCGACCGAAGAAAAACGTTACGACGATTTGATCAAGGCGATCGACATGAACGAGCGCCGCGCCCACACGCTTTGGACCTTGCAGACGCGTCTTCCGCTTTTCATCCGGTTCCGCGATTTTTTCCGTGTCCGGCCGCTGATCCATCTCGATCATCTCGCTACTCGCATCGAACGAAACCTGGTCGACGACGATTACTACGATTACGGCAACAAGTGTCTCCTAAAACTCCTCGGTTTCAGCGCCCGCGAACTTTCCAACTTGGGCAAAACCGACGAACCGCTCCTGGGCGATGCCGCTTCGCTCCAGGCGTTTCGCGATCAACTCGACCGCCGTTCCTACCAGCTCAACGCCGCCAGTGTTCGCTTGACCGACGAACTTCGCGCCACCTGGATGCCCGATTCGAAACGAGATGAAGCGGAGCGTTTGCGCATCGTGGCTGACGGCCAGTATCTCAAGGTCATTGTCGAAGACGACGTCGGGGTCGAGATCGAGTTGGACCAGCGCTCCGAAGGATTTCAGTGGCTGGTTTCGTTTTTCATCGTTTTTTTTGCCGAGAGCGCGAACAACTTCAAGAACGCCATCCTTCTCCTGGACGAACCGGGCTTGAGCCTGCACGCCCTTAAACAGCGCGAATTTCGCACCACCATCTCGCGCCTGGCCGAATCCAACCAGACCCTTTACACCACGCACTCGCCCTTTTTGGTCGGACCGGACGAGCTCAACCGCGTTCGCGTCGTCGAAATGATCGATCGGACTGTCGGGACCAAAGTTCGCACCAACATTACCGCCGAAGATCCGGTCGCGCTTTTGCCGTTGCAGGAAGCGCTTGGTTACGATCTGGCCCAGAGCCTGTTCGCGCAGCAGCGCAATCTCGTTCTCGAAAGCCTGACCGATTACTGGTACCTGGACGCGGTTGCGCAATTACTGCGCGATGCCGGCATTGTTGATCTCAGCGACAAGATTTCGATGCTGCCCGCCAGCGGCGCCGGCAAGGTTGTTTATTACGCGACCGTTCTGCACGCGTCCAAACTCAAGGTCGCAGCGCTTTTGGATTCGGAGATGGCGCCCGATCAAGCCGCGCATCAGGAGCAGCTGGTCCACGCGCTCGGCAATAAATCGATCCTGCGCACCAAGGACGTGTACCCTGGTCCGCTCGAAAGACCGGCGGTCGAAGATTTACTTCGGGACACCCTGATCCACGTTGCGCGGACCGAGCTGGGTTGGGACGTCGCCACTACGGCCACCGCGCAACCCGAGCGCTCAGTCGTCGATGTTTTCAAAACCGAAATTAATGACTTCTCCAAATATCGGTTGGCCAAAGCTTTCGTTCATTGGACCCGCGATCATCAAGCAGCGGATCTTTCCGATGACGAGCGAACGCGCTGGAAAAAATTGATCACTTCCATCAACGGCGCCCTGCGATAGACAGTTCCGCTCTTCCTCTTAATCTTGTTTTGAGTTCGTTTCCCGCATTTGAGCATTTCGGCATTTCCGATTTCAGCTTTTCTTAAAGCTTCCCATTTCCGAATTGTCTTTAGCGCGAGACTCTCCCAAAATAGCAACATGAACAAAACATTGCGCAGGACTTGGACGATGGTGTGCGCATTATCTCTTGCGCCGGCCTCTTGTTTCGCGGCCATGGATGAGTTGCCCACCACCTGGCACCCGCACTCATTTGGCATGGCGGTGCTAGCGACGATCATTTTTGGGCTAGTCGGAATTATCCTCGCTTTGGTCGGTTTCAAATTGTTTGACTTGATCACGCCGTTCAATCTTGAAAAAGAGATGTGCGAAAACAAAAACGTCGCTGTCGGTGTCCTCTGCGGGGCAATTGTTTTGGGCGTTTGCATTATCGTCGCTGCCGCAATTATCTGACAGCGATCGGTCTAGCCGGCGGATTTCCCGCTACCTGAGATAGTGCGGGACAAAGCGACTGTTGTTTTGCGTGATTGGATTCGTGTCTTCGCGAATGCCGATGCCCGCCGCCTCTTCTCCGATGATCCACGAACCGATAACCGCAAAATTATTGTCGAACCTCGGAAGCAAATGTAGCTCTTGAAAAATATAGCCCTCGGACCCGTAATTCCCAGCGGCTGCCAGTTCCGCGCTGGCGTGCTTCAAGACCACGTTCGCACCCTCACGGCTATAAAGAGGCTTCATTGCATAAGTTCCGCCAAGGGGGCCTGGGTCGGTGTAGGCCGGGAGAAGATTCGGATGTGAGGGAAACATCTCCCAAAGAATTGGAAGAATGGCTTTGTTGCTCAGAATCAATTTCCAGGCCGGTTCGATGACTCGCATCGTTTCCTGCAGGAGCATGGGTGCAAAGCGATCAGCCAGCATCCATTCCCACGGGTAGAGCTTGAACAAGCAATCGATCGGAAATTCCGCCAAATCGACAAATCGCATTTTTTCCCGATTCCAGCCTATGTCTTCGACGTAAATTTGTTGTGTTAGCAGTCCGGCCTGGATCGCGGTGTCGCGCAGATACTCTACATTGCAAAAATCTTCTTCGCTTTCTTTGAGACAGGAAAAATATATCGGCCCGGAGATTCCTAATTTTTGCCAGCGCGCAATCAAGCGCTCATGAATGGAGTTGAATTGATCAGCCTCCGGAAAAACGTCCTTCAGCCAAAACCACTGCGAGACAGCCGCCTCCAGCAACGCGGTCGGTGTGTCCGCGTTGTATTCCAACATCTTTGGCGGAGTCAGACCGTCATATGCCAAATCGATTCGGCCGTACAATGAACGCTCGTCTCGGTTCCATGAATCGATAATCAGACGGACATAGTCTGGTGGAATTTTCAGCCGCTCGAACTCGTTGCCTTCGATCACACGTTTCACCGCAGCAATACACATTTCATGCAACTGGTTTGTGGCACCCTCAAGCTCATCCACTTCATTAGAGCTAAACTCAAAGCACGCACTCTCATCCCAATACGTCTTTCCGCCGAGCGAGTGAAAGGTCAGACCGGTCGACTCGAGTCGCTCCTTCCAATTCGGGCGCGGCGCCAGCGCGATTCGTTTCATCCGCCCCCGAAGCCATGAGCGGCGCCACCGAATCCACCGCGGGAAGTGGCAGACCCGGAGGGAGCGCGTCCGCTGCCCGAGCCGTAATAGCCGTATGCCCCGCCATGGGAGTAGCCACTACCGCACCAGGATTCATTATGCCAAAACCGCCACCATGCGCTGTGTCCGGCTCGCTCCGCAGGAGAAGTCCCTCGATCGCAGCAACTGGCGACAGTGAGACTGGCTGTGATCGTTAATGAGACAACCACGCTGCGACGAAGTTTGCCGGATCGTTCCATTGCTCGGTTACTTTTATATGAACTGAACAACCGAAGCGAACTTCTTCCGCCCTCTTCCCATTTCCGCTTTCCGCATTTCCCGCCCTCAACACCTCAACGCCTCAACGCCCTTTTCATGTATATTTCTGTCCAGATGAAGAGTTGCGTCTTAGCGACCGTTCTCATTTTTCTGCTCGCGTCATTCAGTTGCGCGAACTCATGGACTGACGACCATTCGCATTACGTTTCGATTGGACCGCGCAACGGCTATTACATCGTCCAGCCGGATTCGCCGTTATTTCATAAGCTCGGGCTGTTTGATGCGCCCTGGATCGATACCGCCGACCCGCTGCGTCACGGTTACGGTGCCGACGTGCTTGCGTTTCGGTTCAATCATAGCGGTATCCTGATCACCCCGCCTGCCTATATCGCGCAGGAATCAGCGAACGATTTTTACACGCGCAGAATCGGATCGTTTGTTCGCGGGCGCACCACGACGCGCGATGTCGAAGCAATGTTTGGCCATGGCCACAGTGTCGCCTCCCGTCCGGACGGCTTCATCTACTATTATGCGCTGTCTGTTTACAATTCGTTCGAAGATTGGGGCGGCGGCCGGCGCTAACAGTTAGCCCTTCTCGTTCCGCTTTTCAGTTTTCCGCGTTTCCGGCTTTCTCCGTTTCAACTTCTCAACCGCTCAACTTCTCCCTCAACGCCCCAACTTACTTCCCTCCAACCATCCGCACCGTCAGCGTCAATCGATTGTTCTCCTTGCCGCAGGTTGCTTCAGCTTTGTGATCGCTCCGCTCAAATACGCGTCCTTCCTTCGATGTAGGGCTGGCCCACTTCGCCGTTCGGCCTGCGTTGGCCCGTAGGAATTTTGCGATCTCTTTTTCCGACAGATCCTTGCCATCGACGCGAGAATACTTTTCCAAAACGCTCATCTGCTTATCGAAGACTACCAAGTAACGATACGGATTCTTTTGATAAAGAGTGCTGACAGTTCCGTCGTCGTGCAGGTGACGCTCGACCAGATCGCCATAAGAAACATCAATCTTGTCATCACCATCGCCCAAATTTGCGCAGACGGGACTCACGCCGGCCGAAATTGTCAGGAAAAGAACCAAAAATCGCATCATAAAACGATCTTTCGATCTCCGACATTCCGCAAGAAGTTTACCCGCCGTGGCGGGCTTTCAGGTGTCAACGTTCAGCGCTTTAGGGAGTTCCCCCATCGTGAATCCGATCGCTTTGAGTTCCGCGGCGAGTTTCTTTACCTGCTCGGCCGTAAGTTCGACCAGCGGCGGCCGCACCCTCCGCCACGCCGGATCGTTCGCGTAAATCGCGATGGTCTGCTTCAACGCGCTTATCATCGGGAACTTCTTGCCGAACACGTCGCGCACGACATTTAACTTTGTCTGCAGACCCTCCGGGTCTAGTCGCGCCGTAGCCTCTCGACTCGCCATAGCTTTACGCGAAGGCTGGTCGCGCGGAGGCGGACCCTCGACGCCGGATGTGGCAGCAACATAGAGTGCGTGAATTGCGGCCGGGTTGACGTTGGCCGTCGCCGAAATAGTGCCGACGCCACCGTTGCGCATGCTGGCGAGCAGAAAGGATTCGCTGCCGACAAAAACATCGAAGCCGGATTTGGCGAACGCGTCGAGGAAAGTCTTGGTATTGTTCCAATCGCCTGAACTGTCTTTCATCCCGGCGATTGCGTTCGGGTAAGCCGCAAGCAGGCGCTCGACCAATCCCGGCGTAATGCCGACCACCGCGACCGGCGGGATGTGGTAGAGATAAATTTTCAGCTGCGCATCGCCGACGCGCTGCACAACTTCGCTGAAGTAACGGTAGAGACCTTCTTCGCCGACCCCCTTATAATAGAAAGGCGGCAGCATCAAGACGCCTGCGCAACCATGCTTCACCGCCTGCGCGGTGAGCTTGACCGTCTCCGTGATCGAGCAACAGCCGGTGCCCGGCATCATGCGCGACGCATCGACCCCAGCCTCGACCAGCGCATCGAGCAGCATCGAGCGCTCATCGGCCGCCAGCGAATTTCCTTCACTGGTCGTGCCGAACGGGGCGAGCCCGCAGTTCTGCGACAACAGCCATTTGCAATGCGCGATGAATCGTTCCCTATCAGGAGAAAGATCGGTTTTGAACGGCGTAAGAACAGGCGCCACTACGCCGCGGATACGCGCGCTTTGAATCATGGCTTCTCACCCTCTCAACTTCTCAACAACTTTTTTTCAGCTTTTCAGTTTTCAGCGTTTCAGCTTTTCAGCGTCGCGCAGCTGCCGCTGCTGGTAACTTCAGTTCGATCTCGGCGCCTTCGCACGCCCCTTCAATCACCATTGCCTTTCCGCTTTTCCTTACCAGCTCCCGCGCCTGCTCCACCATTCCATCGATCATGTCATCGTCGTGGCTGGGATCGTGATGAAAAAGTAGAACCCTTTTCACATTCGCATCCAGCGCAAGCAGGACGGCGCTGCTCAGTGAGCTATGCCCCCATCCAATGTGCCCCTTGTATTCCTCATCCGTATATTGCGAGTCCAGAATCGCCACGTCGCAATCGCGTAAGAACTCCACCATCTTGGCCCGCTCCCCACCGGCAAAATCTCGCGCTTGGTTCTTATCGATTCCATCCTGGGCCGCAAGTTGCAGTTTGAGAGATTCGTACGGCTCGTTGTCTGGCATGTATGCGATCGATCCGGCGCTGGTAAAGAGCCGATAGCCAGCGCAGATGCCCGGATGGTTCGCAAACTTGGCCTCTACTTTGACCTTGCCGATGTGAAACTCCATCTCCTTAAGTTCTTCGATCACCAGATGACTTTGCAATTCATGCAAGCTCACTGGGAAAAAGGGCGTCTCCATCTGCCCGGCCAGGATCGTGCCCAGACCAGCACGCGCTCCTTCATAACCCAGGATCCGGATCAGATTCTTGCGGTTGTAGGCGGGGGGAAAGAAGGGCAGACCCTGGATGTGATCCCAGTGCGTGTGGGTAATGAGAAGAGTCAGCTTGATCGTCTCCGGTCCCAGCTCCTTTTCCAACGCAAGACCGAGACCACGAATCCCGGTGCCGGCGTCGAGCACGATAATTTCGCCATCTGCCCGGACTTCCACGCAACTGGTATTGCCTCCATACCGGTTCGTCCCCGGCCCGGGCACCGGGAGCGAGCCGCGCACGCCCCATAACTTTATCCGCGGCGGCACCGAATCGAGTTCCTCAGGGGAAGCCGTCGCGCGTGGTCGCTCCGGAATCGGTTTTAAAAGTCGATCGATTGACTCCTGCAGAGCTTCCCATGTTATCGGCTTCAGCAGAAACTCGTCCGCACCGGCTTCCAGCGCGCTCGCGCGATCGACCGCAAAATCCCGTCCCGACACCACGATGATCTTTGTCGGCTGGAGCTGTTGCCGGATGGTCCGACAAACTTGGAAACCATTCGACTTCGGCATCAGCAAGTCGCATAAAATAACTTCCGGCTGGTTCCGGAGAGCGAGTTCCACTCCGGAATCGCCATCTGCGGCCTCAAAAACTTTCCAATCTGCCCGCGCGAACAACTTGGCTATGGCCCGGCGGCCAGCTTCATCATCCTCAATGATCAATACACTTGGCATCGGTCTGATCCCTTTTATGTCAGCCTTTTAGTTTTCCCGTTCTCCTCAACTTCTCAACCTCTCCACGCCTCAACTTTCCTTTTTCACTGCATAAGCATCCTGCACAAGCTTTTGTTCGTTCATAACCGTAGGATTGAAAGTCTCTGACGCGAAAACAAGCCTGATATGTATCGGCGTCGGCCGCTCATTCTTTCAGCGTCTAAAAACTTCCACAGCGCGCTCCATTGTATCTCGGCTGCTCCCGCAGCGCTCGACCGCTACCCTCGCAGCTTCTCCGGCCATGTCGCTCATCCCATTCGCTCCATTCAGTTTTTCAGCGTTTCAGCTTTCAGGATTTCAGCTTTTCTCTTCAGTCCGCCCACCCAAAATACGCTGCCGCGACGCCGAACGTGTCGATAAATCCATGCGCCAAAACAGCCACCCAAAGATTACGTCCAGCCAAAATGTAAGCCGATCCCAGAATCAAACCGGCTACACTCGAATCGAGAATCCCGGTCGGTCCCTTATAATAATGACCATAACCAAACAGCACTGACACCAGGATCGTCGCGATCCAGAAAGCAGTGGCGGACCGTTTGCCGATGTCCGCCGCGCGAATGGTGAGATAACCGCGGTACGAAACCTCTTCGCCAAACGCAGCGAACGTCCAGACGATAGCCAAGTAGAGCAACGCCAGCTTCAGGTTGCCAACGATAGGCTCGACGCCACCGGGCGCCTTGATCGGCGGCCAGAAATGCGCGGCCATTGGCTCGATCACAAAATTGCCGAGCACAATTCTTAACGCCGCGGCAACGAGCGCGATCAAGAAGATCAATGTCCACGAATTCGGCCGTTTAAATCCGATCGCGGACCAACGTCCATCCCGAAGCCGGACGGAAAGCAAACCGAGCACAAACAAGATCGGCACCTCGTTCGGGACAACGTGATAAACGTTATGACCGATGACGATGGCCGCGCCGATTGCAAGCTCGATCGCGCTCAACCAACGCCACGCTCCCTGGTCTTCGCCCTTCGCCCTTCGCTCCATTCCGCTTCTCTCTCCTCACTCCAGTCCGAGCGCTGCTACCGTTGGCGCATCGACTATTCCCGTGACAAACAATCCGGCGTCTTGTTGATAAGCCGCAATCGCCTGACGCGTTGCCGAACTCAGGGCACCGTTGAGTGTCCCGCCGTAATAGCCTTCTTCCTGAAGCGCGCGCTGCACATTCAGGATCACCTGGTCCGGCAGCAGATTGCCGTAGGTATAAATCGGCCCGTCATAATCGTAATATTCGTAGACCGGATCGTAACCCCACGCCGGGAACCAATAACCCGCGTCCCAATAATAATATCCGCCTCCGGCAAGTACGATGACCGCGAAATGTTGTTTCCACCAAACGCGACTGTGCCGCTGATGCCGGTATCGTTGCAGTGCATCCGCGTAACTGAGCCGCACATTGTTGACTGGCGCGCGTTCGGTCGATGATCGTTGCGATTGTCTGGGTGACACGTGGACGCGGGCAGCGTTAGGTTTCGATTTGGGCTGCGTGCCCGGTGTTCTATTAGCGTCCTGACCGTTGATCGGGTGAACGAGTGCAATCAGTAAACAAACCGCCGCGAGGATAAATCGTCTCATGTTTCAGTTGTCAGGATTTCAGCTTTCCGTGTCCAATGGTCCATTGTCTGTAGTCCGCCTTTGCTTCCGAAATCCGTTTTATCCGTGTAATCCGCGGTTGTTTGTTCCGTCGCAGGTTAGACAACACCAGCTCCACTTTGCTCAGCCCATGCCTCCACGGCCCTCGGTTGTTCTACTTTCAGCTTTCCCGAAGCATCCGCTTCGGACCCGAAATCCGAAGTATGTTTGGTAAGACGAGGTGATTAACAGTGAGCAATAATGAAATCAGCGCGACTGGTCGCAGAATAAAGATAAAACCCGACAAAAATTTTCGTCGGCTCGACAAATCATTCAACGACGCCGTCCGATCGAAAAACGCATCGTCGGTCGGAGAAGTTTTGCTGCGTGTCCCGCTAGCTGGAGATAATGCGCGTCGCACCGCCAAAAAAATCCTCGCCGACCGTTAACCGCCGACCTCTTCGCCAACGGACGAAGTCGCCATGGCGACCTCGCTCTTTGCTTCCTTGTCCGCCGTTCGGACGGACTCGCCGTGGCGAGCTCCTCGCTCCCCGCTCCCATCACCACGTGACATTCGTGTATCCGTCGCTATCAACCAACGTACCGGTTCCGATCACGCGAACGAACACGTAGTTAATAGCGAAATCGTACAGCACCTGGCCGTAAACCTTCAGATCGGACGTCGCGTGCGGATCTGTCGCGAACGCCCTGAACGCGTTCACATCGGTGTTGGCGACCATTACCGGAACGCTAACGAAGCCTCGTCTTCCTTCCGGCGCTGTCTGCCAGACTGACGCCTGATACCAATTCGGTTTGAGATGCCGAAGATCCTTGGAGCGAAACTGAAAATGCAGTTCAACCACCTGGCCGACATGCGCATCGAGCGCCTTGCCCTTACTCAACGTCCGCACATCAAATGTCTGCAAATTGGCCCACGTCTTCGCATCAAATCGCGCACCGGCGAAAAGCTTCACCTGACCGGCGTAAGCGCCGGCAACACCGCTCAAGATCAGCAAAGCAACAAGCGCCGTCCTCACGCTTACTCCGACCAGATCGCGCATTCGTTGCCGCTTGGCTCAGTAAAATGAAAACGCCGTCCGCCTGGAAACGAGAAAATATCGGCCGTGATCTTTCCGCCAAGATCAAGTACGCGTTGGCGCACTTCCTCGAGACGGGGATGATAAAAGACGATCAGCACTCCGCCGGCGGCGAAGGTCGAGCATTTGTCTGATTTCGAAAAACCGCCCGCGATCCGGCCATCCTCGAACGAAGTATAATCCGGACCGTAATCCGTGAATTTCCAGCCGAACAATTGCTCGAAGAATTTCTTTGTGGCGGCGATGTCTGCCGCTTGAAACTCAACGTAATCGATTTTGTTAGCCGCATCCGCTGCCATCGCTCGATATCACCCTCAAATCTGCGATTCCGCAATCCGCAATTCGAGATTCGCGTTCTGAGCTTCTCCTCGCTCCCTGCTCCTTGTCCGCCGTTCGGACGGACTCGCCGTGGCGAGCTCCTTCGCTCTTTGCTCTTTGCTCTTCGCTCCCTGCTCCCCCTCAATTGCCCCACGACTCAACTTCTTTTCGCCCTTTTAATTTAGGGGATTTCTAATTTAGCCTGCGTCGGTCGGCTCCCCCCTGATGAACCATCTCGAATTAGCCAAAATCGAGCGGCGAATATTTCTGGTTCGTGGTCAAAAGGTCATGCTCGATGCGGACCTCGCTGCACTGTACCGTGTTCCCACCAAATCATTGAACCTTGCCGTGAAGCGCAACCGCGACCGGTTTCCGGAGGACTTTATGTTTCAGCTCACCGACGACGAGGTTGCTGGTTTGAGGTTTCATTTTGAAACTTCAAAGCGCGGTCGCGGTGGCCGTCGCTACCTTCCTTACGCTTTCACCGAGCAAGGCGTCGCCATGCTCTCGAGCGTCCTACGGAGTTCGCGTGCTGTCCAAGTTAACATCGCAATCATGCGCACGTTTGTGCGCTTGCGCGAGATGCTTCTATCGAATGCGGATCTCGCGCGTAAGCTCGCTGATCTGGAAAACAAATATGACGCGCAGTTCAAGGTTGTCTTCGATGCCATCCGTGAACTGATGCTTCCGTCCGATCCGCCCCGTCGGAAAATCGGTTTTCATCCACCGAGCAAATAACTCCCCAAAACTCCCTACTCCCCGCTCCCCGCTCTTTGCTCTTCGCCCCTTGCTCCCCGCTCCCCGCTCCCCGCTGCTTTCATCTCGTTCTTCAAGATTCCAAACGCTTCTGGCAGATCTCGCCCAAACGTCACAAGGCCTCCCTCATGCGCCTCCATCACAAAAATCTTTCTCCTTCTCACCTCTGGTGCTTCGAAAAGACGCCGCACCGCGTTGGCCATTTCGGGTGTCCCATATTCCACCCTCTTCGGCGTCGTCGGAGCTTCGTCCAGAAGCGCCGCCCATAATTTCTTGTCATGAAAATGGATCACCGCGCGGGCGGTTGGATCTGATTCGTAAACAGCCGCATGTGTCAGCGATTCGGATGACGCAACTGTGGTTCCCTCGCATTCGAGCCAATTCCTCACAAAATCGTAAGCGACCACCTTCGCGTAATCCGCCGACATCAGCTCCGAGATCCCCGCAGTTGCCGAGCCTGTGATGTAGAAGCGCCGGGTCGCGCCGTTCCGGATACTTAGATTTCCGAAACCGACGCCACTGGCATCCACGCCGATCACTCCAAGGACAAGCAGTTTGCGCCGGTATCTGTTCAGCTCGGCGAATCCGGCGAAACGGGGCATCTCCACCGCCACCTGTTGGCACGTAAATTTTACTGAACCCGTTTCACTCACGACGCGTGCTCGGGAAAAAGTTCGAGGATGCTCTTTTCGTCCGCTTGGCAAACGCCCCGCTCAGTAATGAGCCCGGTCACCAGACGTCGGGGCGTCACGTCAAATCCATAGTTCGCCGCGGGACTGTTTTCCGGCGCGACGCTGACTTCCAACATTTGGCCGTCTCGCCAACCGTCAGCGCGCTTGACCTCTTCGGCGCCGCGTTCCTCGATCGGAATTTCAGAGCCGTCGCGGATCGTCCAGTCAAATGAAGATGAAGGCAACGCCACGTAGAAAGGAATCCTGTTGTCCTGCGCGGCCAGCGCCTTGAGATACGTTCCAATTTTGTTGGCCACGTCCCCGGTGCAGGTCGTTCGATCCGATCCGACAATCACAAGATCGACCGAACCGCGCTGCATCAAATGCCCGCCGGCGCTGTCTGCAATGATCGTGTGCGGCACACTATGTTGACCGAGCTCCCAGGCGGTGAGCTTGGACCCCTGGCTTCGTGGTCGGGTCTCGTCGACCCAAACATGAACCGATAAACCCCGATCGTGAGCCGCGTAAACAGGCGCCAGGGCGGACCCATAATCCACGAACGCAAGCCATCCCGCGTTACAATGAGTCAAGACATTGACCGGCTTTCCGTTTTTCCTCCGGGCAACCTGTTCGATGAGATCCAGGCCGTGCTGCCCGATCATTCGGCAATGTTCGGCATCTTCATCCGCAATCTGTTCTGCCACCCGTCTCGCGATTTCTGTCCTGTGATCTCCGACCTGTGTCCTCTGTCCTCTGTTCTTTGTCCTCTGTCCTTCACTTGCCGCGAGGCAAGTAAGCACTCTTTCCACCGCCCACGCCAGATTCACCGCCGTCGGCCGAGTCGATTTCAGCAACTGCGCCGCTTTCGCCATCTCTCGATCAAATTCCGTTGTAGCCGCGGCCCTATGGGCCGCTTCAACCGCAGCCAGATACATCCCATATCCCGCGCTCGCCCCGATCAAGCCCGCGCCGCGCACGTGCATTTCGCGAATTGCGTTCGCCATTTGCGCGACCGTGCTGACGTCCTCGACCACGAAACGGTGCGGTAAAAATCTCTGATCGATCAACTGCACGACCTGCTCATTCGCCGGGTTAAGCCAGATCGTCCGAAAATGTTGTCCGCCTACCTTCACGTATCAATTTGCGCCGTCCTCCGCTCTCTGTCCTCTCGGTTTTCACCAAAACCGAGTCACCGGCTTACGCTCCCGCTAGTTCATCTATTTTGTTCCCTGCTTTCGGTTTGCCGCTGAGCGGCGTGATTCCCTAGGCCGATTCGCAAACAGCTCACGAACTCCCGCCGTAGAGTTCACGCGCCTGCGAACCGCTGACTTCTATCCTCTTCGCCAACGGACGAAGTCGCCGTGGCGACTCACCTCTGTCCTCTGTCTTTGCTCTTCGCTCTTTGCTCTTCGCCCTTCGGGTTTCCGTTTTTCCGCGTTTCAGTTTTCAGAAACATCCTCGCCGACCGCAGTCGACGCCATCGTCGAAAAATCAGTGTTCAAGACGACCCCGTCGCCTGACCGATTCTTCACGTAAGTACCAGGGCGTATTGATGACGATGATCCGTTCGTCGCCTCCCAGGAACAGCCTTACCTTCAAGAGTGTGGCACGCTGGTTGTACAGGAAGTATTCATACCAGTGCGTCTGCACGAGCTCGGGAATCACAACCGCGATCAACCGGTCCGGCTTTGCCTTTTTCACCTCCTGGACATAATCCAGCAGCGGTTGCAAGAACCGCCGATAAGGCGAAACGATGATCTTGAGACGGGGGGGCTCGATTCCCTTTTCTTTCGCTGGTGCGACCACGCGATGGTTCCAAGCCGTTGGCAGACCGCCCGACGATTGTTTGGCAGCGCAAACATATACGGCGGTGACGTCGTCAGAAATCTGCACCGCCAGGTGCAGCGCTCGCGCGGTCACGCGATCCCAGCCCTCGATCGGTATGATCACTGTCAGCGGCATCTTGCCGAAGAGCTCGAGGTCGGCTGGGCATTTGACCTCGCGCATAACGCGCCGGTAATGCCGATGAATTCCGAGGAAGAGCATGATTAGTCCAGGGACGACGATCAGTGCGATCCACGCACCCTCAACGAACTTCGCGACAATGATGACTACCAGCGTTGCCGCCGTGGCGCTCGCGCCCAAAGCGTTAATTAAAAGCGAAACACGCGCGCCCGGTCCGCGTTTTCGCCACCAGTGTGCGACCATGCCGGCCTGCGATAAAGTAAACGCGCCGAACGCACCGACGGCGAAGAGCGGAATCAGCCGGTCCGTGATTCCGCCGAAGATGATGAGGATCACCCCGGAAAACACCGCGAGGACGCTGATCCCTAACGAGTAAACAAGACGTCGGCCGCGATTGGCAAACCCAGCTGGCAGGAAATCGTCTTCCGCCAGCAATCGGCACACGCGCGGGAAATCCGCGAAACTCGTGTTCGCGGACAAAATTAACACAGACAGCACGCTCGCGATCGTGATGTAGTAGATCGCTCCGTGTCCTAACACTGCTGACACCATCTGCGAGAGGATGCTTTGATAACCAGGCTGCTGCTGGTCCATCGCTCCTATATGATAGGCACGCGACAGGTAGGCGATGCCAGCGAGCAAAACACCGAGAGTGGCCACGATTATTGTCAACGTCCATTCCGCGCGTTTGACCCGTGGCTCCGCGAACAGCGGCACCCCGTTACTCACAGCTTCCACGCCGGTCATCGCCGTGCACCCGCTCGCGAAAGATCGAATCAGCAGCCAGAACGTCACCGCTTTGGTTGGATTCATCACTGCCGGCAGCGGGACAATCGCGTTCGGGTGCCCGCCGCTGATGATCGACCGAAAAACGCCTACACCTATCGCGATCAGCAGCGTCGCAACAAACGCATAGGTCGGCAAACCGAACGCCGTTCCCGCGTCACGCACGCCACGCAAGTTCACCATCGTGATCAACACGAGCGCCACCAGACATGCGGCGAGCGTATGCGGTTGCAGCCACGGGATGGCTGATTCCAGAGCACCAATGCCGGCAGAAATTCCGACCGCGACGTTCAAGAGGTAATCCAGCATCAGCGACGCGGCAGCGGCGATACCAGCATGTTTGCCCAGGTTTACGCTGGCGACAATGTACGAGCCGCCGCCATTCGGGTAGGCAGCGAGCGTCTGCCGGTAGGAGAAATAGACGATCGCGAGCAGCGCGAGTATGACAGCCGTGATTGCCGGCAGGTACTGAAGCCCGAGGATCCCGGCCGGAATGAGAATCGCCAGCGCCGCTTCCGGCCCGTACGCTGCTGAGGAGAGCGCGTCCAGCCCGAGCACTGGCACACCGCTCAGCACGCCGATCTCTTGCTCGCGCGATTCAGATGTCGCGAGACGTCGACCAAAAAGCGCCGAAACAACCCATGAAACGATCGACATTACTATTAAAACGTCGCGTGATGTTGATTAGCCGGCAATCGCAATCCGAAGCTCTTCCGACTTCCGCGTTTCGAGAATCCGTGTAATCCGCGGTTGTTTGTTCTCTCTTCTCAACCGCCCAACGGCTCAACTTCTTTTCGCTTCCTACTTTCTCCTTTCTAATTTCTACTTGGCGCGATGAAAACGCGTCGTGATTTCATCGCGCTCGCCGGCAAAAGCCTCGGTCTGGCCGCGCTCTCTTCCGGCACCGTCGCCTCTCTATTAAAAGACGTTCACGCCGCGACCAAATCCGTCGTTCATCTCACGCCCGAAGAAGCGGCCACTGACGAAGATTATTGGGCGGCGATCCAAAACTCCTTTTCCGTCACCCGCGGCATCATCAACCTGAACAACGGCGGCGTTTCGCCCAGCCCGCGCGTCGTGACCGAAGCGCTCGTCCGTTACATCTGGGAACAGGAAGATTGCACCGCTTACACGATGTGGGAAATCCTCGAACCGCAATCGGAAACCATCCGTACCGGCCTGGCCGAATTGTTCGGGTGCGACCGGGAAGAGATCGCCATCACCCGCAACGCGTCCGAGTCGCTCGAGATTTTGCTCGACGGCATGGACTTCAAACCCGGCGACGAAATTCTCACCACCACTCAGGATTACCCGCGCATGCTCACCACCTTGCGACAGCGGGAACAACGCGAAAATCTAAAACTGAAGCTCGTCAAGGTCCCGATCCCACCCAAGAACCTCAACGAGATCACCGCCGCGTTTGAAAAAGGAATCACCGAACGCACTCGCCTGATCCTCATCTCGCACATGATCAACATCACCGGCCAGATCACGCCGGTGAAAGCTGTTTGCGACCTGGCGCGCGCCCGCGGTATTGAGACCATCGTCGACGGCGCCCATTCTTTCGCCCAGTTCGCGTTCAAACAGAGCGATCTCGGCTGCGATTATTTCGGGACCAGTCTGCACAAATGGTTATACGCGCCGAAAGGCACCGGCCTGCTTTACGTAAAACGCGACAAGATCGACAAGATCTGGCCGCTCATGGCCGCGGAAGCCAAACAGAAATCCGATATCCGCAAGTTCGAAGAGATCGGGACGCACTCGGCCGCGCCGAAACTCGCCATTGGCGAAGCGCTCATCTTTCACAACGGGATCGGCAGCAAACGCAAAGAAGCGCGGCTGCGATATTTGTCCCGTTACTGGATGAATCGGCTTAAAGACGTCTCCAAGATCCGGTTCAACACTTCTTTTGATTCGAACCAATCCTGCGCCATCGCAAACGTCCACATCGACGGGACCGACCCAAAAGCGGTGACCAAGTACCTCTTCGACAAACACCACATCTTCACTGTCCCGATTGTGCATGACGAGTTCTTGGGAATCCGAGTGACCCCCAACGTGTACACAACGCTAGGCGAATTGGATCGATTTTGTGAACAAGTTGAGGTGATCGCCCGCAAGGGTCTTCAGTCATGACCATGCACAATCATGCCGCACTGCGGCAGTTCTGCTGCGTGCAGCAATCCATAAGCGGGCTTCACTCTGAACGCACTAGCAGGGTGCGTAAACTACATGCCGGGCACATATTGGATGCACTCAGCGGTTCGCAGGCGCGAACTTTACGGCGGGAGCTGCGAGCTTTTTGCGAGTCGGCCTAGGGAATCACGCCGCTCAGCGGCAAACCGAAAGCAGGGAACAAAATAGATGAACTAGCGGGAGCGTAAGCCGACGACTCGGTTTGGTGGAAACCGAGCGGGAGCATAAGTCGGCGAGTTGATCTTGGTGAAGATCAATGACTTCCGATCGCGTCGCCCTTACATTCGCCGCACGCGCTTTGCGTTTTGATTCGTTAGCGCTTTGATTAATTTCTGTTGCTGACCAAGAATTCGCAACAAATCCTCTTGGGAAATGTCTTTCGGCAGATCGCTCGCGTGCCGTTCCGCTCTGTCTCCCTCCGCTGGATCGTGCTCCGGTGTGCGCGCCTCCAACGCCTCGATGATTTGCTGCTGACCCGCATACAGCTCGAGCAAATGTTTTTTCGAAGTATCAGGCGGTTGCGAACTCGGGCCCAACGCCGGAGACACTGGCGCCGACTCCGATTTCGCCGGTCCTCGCTTCGCCGATTTTACCGAGTACGTCGCAACCAATCTTTCAGCGCGCTTCACCGTTGCCGTCTGTTGATTCGCGCATCCGGCCAATAACACGCCCGTTGAAACAATCACCGTGCTCAGTGGCACGATCCGGCAGATAGCGAGCATTGGGAGCAGTGAGAGTTAAAGATTGCGACCGGCCCGGAAAGCGTTGTTGGCCGTCCTTTCCTTTCTAGTAAATTCAGGAGGAAACTTCAAGCGGTTCGTTAGGGAACGAAACTCTACGGCGGGAGCCTCCGATCTGCGAGCGAGGCTAGGGCAGGCGGCGACACGGTTTGGAAACCGTGCCATCTGGCCAACGCTTTCTCTGTCCTCCGAACAAATGACTCCCGATTCCTCTCGTCACCCGTCACTCGTCACTGCGTTGCCTTCGCCCTTTGTCCGCCTTTCGGACGGACTCGCCGTCACGAGCTCCTTGGCCCTTCGCTCTTTGCTGCGTCCCGTCACTTGTCACGCCGTAGACCTAGCGTAGGCGGATCCGCGGTTGATTGTTCTGATTTCAGTTTCTGCTGTCCGCAATCCGGTTTCCGGCTTCAGGTTTTCAGCTTTTAATTTAGAGCATTTCTAATTTAGCCTGCCTCGCTTAGTTTCGTTCCCCGAAAATGGCGCGCGCAAAATCGAGCAAATCGGCTCCCAGCAACTCCGCTAACGTCCGATTTTTTTCCTCGCCTTTCCCACCGTTCTCCTACAAGAATTGCGGTCGCGAGTTCGAACTCGTGTTCCTTCCCCTCAGAGAATCAACATTGTCACGGTCTTATGCCACCAATCACGACAAACGCTAAACGAGAAATAATTGAGGACTTCGCTCGTGCGATTCGAGAGAAGAAGACATCAGGCGCGAAGCCCACGATGACAGTTATCAATTTCAGAAACGAAAAGCTAGATGGAATTGAACGATCAATTGAACGAGTGCCGCTCGACCTCTTGCGTTATCGGAAAGACAACGGCCGAATCGCCTCGGACGTTTTAAACTACGAGCAGAGCTGTGCTCCGCTAGAAGAGAAGGATAAGGACGCACAGGATTTGCTTCGAAAATTCCTCGAAGATAAAGACCCAGAAAAAACCGATATACTGCTGAAGTCCATCGAGCATACCGGACAATCGGAGCCCGCGATCGTCACATGTGACGGATTTCTGATCAATGGCAATCGGCGCAAAATGGTACTGGAGAAACTTCACGAAGCCCATCCGGGCAAGGAAGAGTTCGAGTCCATGAAGGTCGTGATTCTGCCGGGACCTGACGATCCCGGAGGCCCCCCCACTTTATTAGAAATTGAACGGCTGGAGAATCGATATCAACTCCAAAGCGAAGGCAAATCGGAGTACTACGGTTTCGATCGTGCGCTTTCGATTAAGCGAAAAATGGAGCTCGGCTTTAGCCTTGAAGAGCAACTTCGCGACGACCCTCGTTATGTAAGCGCTACTCCCGCCGAGTTACTACGTGCAAAAAAAGAGGTAGAGCATGATTACCTTCAGCCGCTTGAGTGCGTTGATCGCTATCTTCAGATGTACGGCCGGGAAGGCCTCTACGGCACCGTGTCGGAAGGACGCTCTGATCGAGAAGGGCGCTGGCAAGCATTTATGGATTACAGCCATGCCTATCACCGAAGTTTCACCAGCGCTGCTTGGAGGATCGATAAGGGTGTCGATGAAAACGATATCGGAGCAATAGAAGATGCCGCTTTCAAAATAATCCGTCTTCGCGATCTACGGGGACTACCAAAGGTGCACCATATAATGCGACAGCTTCCGAAGCTGTCCGCCCGAAAAGAGAGTAGGAAAGAAATAATTCAAATTAGCGACGAGGTCGACGCGAGTTTGCCTCGCAATGAATATCAAGATGACGCTGGCAACGCACTATCTCTCGAAGAGGTGGACCTGAAGTGGACAAAGCGTAGCCAGCAGCCAATCATTCACCACCTCAAAAAGGCGATAGAATATCATGAGAGCTCGCAGGAAAAAGAGACTCCGCTTACTTTGCTGGATGCGGCTTACAAGAAACTGACTCATGAAAAGATGAACGTTGATAGCATCGCGCTTTCAGACTTGCCGCAAGCCCGAAACCTTACATCAGACATTCAAAAGAAAGCGAAAGAGATAGAAGGTGAGATTTACCATTATCAAAAAGAGCTCCAAGATCTGAGTCGCAAGAAATGACCGCTGGAATCGGTGTACGCGATGGCGAGCTTTTCGTTCAAGACAATGCGCGCCTGCTCTCCGGAAAGCATCTTAGTCAACTGAGTTTTTGGTCGTTTACGTACAACCCGGAAACAAGGACGTTTGTTGCGCGTCCCGAACACCTTTTAGCAACGCTAGAAAAACTGGTCGCTTATCTCACACGCGAAGGAATCGCGTTTAGCGTTTCAGATGAAGTTAGTAATCTTCGTTCCCGGTTTATTCAGGCGCGAGCAGCTTTGAATGCTGCCGTTGAGAAGGGCGCTGCGATCAAGAATGGCGACATGTCCCGTGTCGACGCGCGCCCTTTTCTCGAATTTATTGCGACAAAAATTGTTCGCCCCCTGAAGACCCATCAAGTGAAGGCGAGCTTGCATCTCTTGGCGGTAACGAACGGGGCAAATTTTTCCGTGCCCGGCAGCGGCAAGACTTCAGTAGTGTTGTCTGTCTTCGGATATCTGCAGGGCCTTGCAGAGGTAGACTCCATCTTCGTGGTCGGGCCGCCTTCGTGCTTTGGGCCCTGGCGCGAAGAATACAAATCTGTATTCGGAATCGGTCCGAGGACGGCGATCCTCGCAGGAGGCGACGTCGAAGAACGCTGGAGGACCTACTCGTCTATCGCCTCTGAACCAGCGGATCTGTATTTGACTTCCTATCAAACGCTCCAGCGGGATCTCGAGCGTGTCCAAAGCTGGTTCAAGCGCAGCGAGCAGAGATTCTATCTTGTTATCGACGAGGCGCACTACATCAAGCAGCCTGATGGACTTTGGGCCAATGCTGTTTTGAGCATAAGCCCATTGGCGCGATTCCGATGCGTGCTAACTGGAACGCCATTTCCACGAGTCTACAGCGATGCATTTAACCTATTCGATGCACTTTGGCCACAAAGCGCACCGTTGAGCAACGAAGATCGAACCCGCCTCGAAGTCTGTTCGCAAAAGAAGCAGAGTACGGAAGCCACGGCGATTTTGGATCGGACAATTGGGCCTCTCTTCTACAGAGTTAGGAAGAGCGAACTCGGCCTTGCACCTCAGATATTTCACCCGCCAATATGCGTAACGATGAACCGTTACGAACGTGTGGCGTACGACGCGATCATCGCTCGCGTGAAGAACGCCAGCCGACAAGATTCAATTTATGACGTCGATCTGGTTCTCCGCCTGCGCCGAGGGCGAATGATGCGCCTAAGGCAAAGCGTTTCGTATGCGAAGCTGTTGTCGAGCGCAATATCCGACTCTCCGGAGAACTTGCTGGAAGATGAAATGTCTTTAACGCAAGTCCTCACGCGCTACGATGATTTGGAACACCCTGCCAAGCTTGAAGCGCTCAATACCCTGATCCGCAACCTTCGCAGCAAGGATCAAAAGGTTGTTGTATGGTCGAATTTTATCAAAACACTGCATTTAATATGTGACACCCTGAGAGGAGAGGGCGCGCAGGTGCAGTTGATATACGGTGAGACTCCAACTGAGCGGACTAGCCTGTCAGATGAGCTTACGAGAGAGAAGATAATCGCCGATTTCACTGCTACCGATGGTGCGACCGAAATTCTTGTCGCCAACCCTGCCGCATGTGCTGAGTCGATATCCCTTCATAAATCGTGCGCGAACGCAGTATATTACGATCTTTCGTACAATTGTGCGCAGTATCTGCAGTCCTTAGACAGAATTCATCGAGTTGGTGGATCAGAACAACGCCCCGCTAATTATTATTTTCTGCAATACGAAGATACGATCGACGACGATATTCTTGCTAACCTACGTTCGAAGGCTGATAGGATGAGTGCTGTTATAGATCGAGAGTATCCGATCTATTCATTAGACATGTTCGCTGCCGACGAAGAACTGGAAGCGTATGAAAGGTTATTCGTCTAGCCGCACCCGCGTTTTCGACAAACTCGATGCCAAGAATATCGTTGGCCTGCTGCACGTTTTGTCCACGTCGCGCCTGTCGAACAAAACCTTGATAGCGACCCGCTATCGAGAACGCTGGCGGCATTTCGAAGAAACGCTCCGGTTCATGCAGAGCGTCGGCTGGGTGCGCGAATATCGAGGGGACTTGATTCTCAGTGTCCCGGCAGGGGTATCCCAAAACGAAAAGAATCGGACCGAAAATCTCGGTCGGCCGTTATTCGAAGCGATACTTCAATCAGATACCGATTATCGAACATCTTTATGTCAGTACCTCAATCAGTTTCGCGTCCACGGTGCCAAAGTCCTTCACTCCCCGACCGTGGAACGGCGAGCACGCGAAAGTGCCGTTCGCAATTTTCTCGCTGGCACGCGCTTGATCTCATATCGGCGAAGAGACAACGATTACATCTTCAATCACGAAGCCATCGATCTCTGGATTTGGGCGAAAAGCCTAAGCGGTCCAAGCACAACAACCCAGCTGCATTCCGCAATTGAACGCCGCGAACGATTGGGCTTAGACGCCGAACTCGCCGCAATGAAATATGAAAAAGATCGGCTCGGGAATGATTGGGCTGCCCACATTCAACACATGGCGCGTGAGCATCCGTTAGCGAATTACGACATCAAGAGTGTAACAATCTGCGATGGTGAAGCGGTGCCGCGGTTCGTCGAGGTCAAGGCAGTTTCGCTGGACTCGTATCGCTTTTTTTGGAGTGCTCCGGAGGTCAGCGCTGCGCGCCTCCTCGGTACCGCTTATTTTCTTTACTTGGTTCCCGTCAATCGTGATGGAAACTTCGACATGCGGCGGCTCCGGATCGTAGAGAATGCTTACGAAAGCGTCTGCAATGATCCTGCGCAGTGGGAGATTGAAAACAATATTTTGCTCTGCCAGCCAAAAAGACTGGCCGCACAACGCACCCAGAATTCCGAAAACTAATACCCAATGTCTGCTTTTGGTTATTTCGGTTCAAAGCTCCGAATTGCGGCAAAGCTGTACGGCCAGCTACCTGCGCATAATTGCTGGGTCGAGTTGTTTTGCGGATCGGCGGCGATGACGATCGCAAAATCAGCAGCTTCAATCGAAATCATCAACGATATCAACGAGGAGATAGTCAATTTTTACAAACAACTTCGGGATCATGGCGATGATTTACTGCTCAAGATCGAGCTGACGCCATACGCGCGCGCCGAACTTCAGCTGTCGCGAATGCCGGTAAAAGGAATATCGGACCTTGAGCGTGCTCGCAGATTTTTTATCACTGCAATGATGGCTGTGAATGGCAGTTTTGGTACGGCTAAAGGCGGATTCTCAATCAGCAACTCGTACTCGCGCAACGGCATGGAAGCGCGTGTCAACCGCTGGCATGGCGTACCCGAATACCTGATGAAGGTCGTCGACCGACTAAGGAGCGTCAGAGTTGAAAATAAGGATGCTATTGCTCTTTTTGAGGAATTTTCGAATAGGCCAGCCACGCTCGTTTACCTGGACCCGCCGTACCTTGGCAAGCGCGCGAGGGGCTATGATCACGACGCTAATTCGGAGGAATTCCATGAAAAACTCCTCACGGTCGTGCTGAAGGCGAAATGCATGGTTTTCATCAGTGGCTACGAGTCTAAATTATATAATAGTTTGCTCACTGAGAAGGCCGGCTGGAAGAAGGAAACGCTCCCAGCAATTACGAAAGGCAATAACGGCAAATGTTTTCCTCGAAGCGAAGTAATTTGGTTCAACCAGGTTTATCTGGAAGCCAAACGCACGCGGCAGATTCCACTCAGGCTTACAAAAAAGGAGGAGAAAGATCGAAAAGTCAACCCCGTGCGCTAAATCCAGTGTTGTCCAACCTTAATCTGGCAGCATTTCCGATTTCCCGACGAAGACTTCGACATTCAATCCGGATTTCGATTCGCCGAAAAATTCTTCAATTTCATTGACCTTTTCGTACGACAAATAGCGAACCTTTTCATGAATGCCGAGGTGACGAAAACTCGGCCGCGATAGTTGCTCGCGGACTCTGTTCCGTCGTTCGCCAGGCGCGACGATAAACATCGGATAAACGGTGTTCGGCGCCACCATCGTCAAATCAGCAAAGCGAAGCAGGCCGGAATAAATCGAAGTGCTGTTCTCGATCTCGAAGGCAGCGTCAATCCGGAATTCCTCTTTCCAAACCACGTCGATGTTTTCGACGTACTTCACTTGAGTATCGAGCCCCGCTGCAAATTCTTTCTCGAAATCGCCAAAGTGATACTCCGACGTGATCCGTTGCTGATCGTTTCTCGGCGCCCAAACTTTTTCGCCGGCTTGCCGCCCCATTTTGAGCAGAAGCCATTGCATTCGCAAATGATCGGATAGTTCACGCTCCGGCTTAGGTGCGAGCTCTTCATCTCGGGCAGGAGGCTGTTTGTAAGCTTCAGGCTCGGGTAATTCCTGAACGCGATCACCTTTCTTTAATCGCAAGAGGATTGAGTAGAGATCGTCGTACTGCGCGTAAAAGCTTTCAAGGCGTTCCTTGGCGATGCTCGTGAAACCGCGGAGCTGGAAGTTTTCCTTAAATCCCAACAACTCACAGAATTTTCCGAACGGAAGATCTATTTCGCGAGGGTTCGCAATGAAATAAACGAGGTTCCAACCTTCAGTCGTGTTTCCACGTATGTTTTTCCACAACTCTGCAGAAAGTGAGGGGCTGACCAATTTACCGGCAACTCGTCCCAGCAATTTGATTGTCTCGCCTTCGATGATCAGAATCTCGTCGCCTTCGGTCATGCGATCGAACTTCGCGCGGTTTGCGGACGAATCCCGCGAACCCCAAACGGCAATCGGATGGGGACCGAAAACTTGTTGCAGCTTTCGGCCGAGACTCGAAGGCACGTGCGACGCGATCCGGTCGAACCCGACCTTATTCCGAATCGTGTCCTGATAATGGACCATCGCCTCCGTATTTCCTGGAGGCATGTACAGGAGGAAAATATTCCGCACTGCCGCTGAGGGTATTTCCCCTCCCGGCACCTGTAAAGTTCACGACTGGGGGACTTCGCCGGCCAACTTTCGTTGTACGAATCGTTTTCCGCGACGTATGGATTGGAAAATGGTCAGTGTGAAGCTCAGAAAGATCGGTGCCGGCGGACCGGGCAGGGTTATGCACAGAAAAGGCAGGATCAACCGCTCTTCGACCACTCCTGTTTGCGACATAACCAGCGTTGGGTCCGATTCGATTGCCCTTCGATGTCGATCTTGTAAGTCTTGCTGATTTGCGATCAACCCTAGTCGGCGGCGACTACGGCTAGGCTGCTGACGACTAGGCCTAGTCAGCCGATGACTAGGCTTAGTGAGATGGTCATTAAGGCTAGACGGAAGGTGATCATTGCTACTTTTTGCTCGTCTGGCACTGCTCTTACCTCAGTTAACGGTCAAAGACGTGTTTTCATTAGAAATCGACGAACTTTGCCTGACAGGCACCGTATTACATGGCATGCAAAAGCTTAATAGAGGGTTCAGCCAGCTCCGGGATACTGAGCTGGATAACAAAGCCCAAACAATCATCACCGCTATTCAAGGCGGCACCGTCCTGGCGTTGCCTAATCCGGCATTAACAGCCGTAATAACGGCGTTGACCGATTACCAAGCCGCCTTGGCGATGCCGGGAAAGACGCCCGCTCGCGATGCGGCAGTCGCCGCCACGCGCGTGGCGTTGGAAAACAGCTTACAAATGCTCGCCGCTACTCTCGAGATGTTGGCCGGAGTGACTGACGAGCAACTGGCAACCACCGGCTTCGATTTGCCGAAGGTTCGCACGAAGACAGAGGCGCCAGTCGAAGCGCCGACTAATGCGCGACTAAAAGCAACTGGCACCAGCGGCCAAGTCCAAGTGCTGTGCGATTCAGTCGAGAGGGCGAAAGCGTATGAAGCGCAGTTTGCGCTCGATCCTAACGCGACGCAGTGGACCGATGCCGGAACGTTCCCGAATACGCGCAGCATTACGATCCAAGGTTTGCAGCGCGCCAAAGATTATTGGGTGCGCGTCCGAGCAGTCGGCCCGAACGGTCCCGGCGCATGGAGCGACCCAGCGACAATTTTAGTGGCGTAAGCTGAGTCGGAAAATTCGCTAGCGCGAATAGAACAGCCCCGAATCGCTCGGGGCTGTTTCATTTTCGGAAACTTCGACTCGAAAAACCCGTAGAAGATCGTGAAGGAAACCCACGAATATGGCACTATATCTAACTCGCGTTGAACTCCACGGCGCTAGTTACGGCGATTACGAGACGCTTCACGACGCAATGGAGGCTGAGGGCTTCGAGCGAACAATTACGGGAAACGACGGAAAGACATACCAATTGCCGACCGCTGAATATTATCGGCAAACCAACCTTAACCGAGCTGCGGTTCGCGAGTCTGCTGAGCGAGCAGCAGACAAAACCAAAAAATCGTACGGTGTAATCGTCGCCGAAGCCGTCGGAATGACATGGACTGGCTTAGCCGAAGTTTAAACGAAACTGCGGGTCCATAAAACGGGCGGGAGGAAATTCCCGCCCGTTTTGTTAGTGCGCTTGCGGTGATTTTTTGCTAAACGGCTGATCCCTTGAAGTCCCCCGCTTTGTTTTTAACGATCTTTCTTGCTGCGGGCGCAGCAGTAGCCAAGCCTCAGAATGTTCCGGAGGTATTAACCCCGGCGGAAACGTGGATCATTGAGCAGACAACAACCGGAGAAATCGCTGATCTGCGGCCGCAATTTCCCAATGAAAAAGACCGCAAGATAAATACGCGCTTCCTAGAGGGACTTCTCGCCGGCGCGCTGCCAGGCTTTAAACCACATCGGAACGGCATTCGAATCGCCGGGGCAGTAATCGACGAGCCAATCTCTTTTCAGAATGCGCACGTTCCCTGGGCCGTTTGGTTGGAATTTTGCAGGTTTAAAAAGGATGTTGACTTCACGCGTACCGAATTCGCCAACGGCGTTTCGTTCGGGTTCAGTATTTTCGAAGCTGGAGCCAATTTCAACGAGTTGAAGGTACAAGGTATTGCCAATTTCCTGGGAAGCGCATTTAACGGGCCCGTGAGTTTTATCAACGCAAATGTTTCCGGAGAATTTCACGCGAACCTCGCAAGATTCCGTAATCCCTTGAACGACCCAAGCCAGACAGTGAGCTTCAATAGCATGGTTCTCGGGTCAAATGCTTACTTCAACGGAGCAAGATTCGAAGACGTTGTAGATATGGTCGCTGCAACGGTTAAGGGAGAGTTCCAGATACACAATGTCGAGTTTAATGGTGACAGTTTCTTCGAAAAAATGACCTGCAATGTGGTTACGCTTAATGAGGTGAGGTTTCCAAAAGCAGTGTCTTTTCGGGACTCCAATTTCGTCGATCTCTTGGTTAGCGGGCCGGAGCTTACCCCTCAATTTGTTCATCTTATGAACCTCGAGAACGTCTCTATCAAACGCCGCCTCCGGCTTCAGTTCCTCAATATCGACCAGCTTGTCGCCGATTCGTTACGTGTAGAAGGTCCCGCTGAGTTTGTCTTGATTGATGTTCAGAACTCGGCCGACCTTAGTTTTGGGGCTTTTTCAACTCTTTATCTCTTGCAATGTTCGTGGCCGAAAAAACCAAGCGCATTTCGATTTCAAATCGTAACTTACAAATACATCAGTACGAATTCGAATGAATTCCAATCCCACATTGGCCTATTGAAGCTGGCAGACCAGTGTGCGTATACGGCGGATGTATATAGAAATCTCGAGAATTTTTTTTCTGAAATAGGTTACGCCGCTGACAAGGATGAGGCGTTCATCGCAGGCAAACGCCGCGAACGAGCGGAGCACCTTCGCAATTTCAGCTGGTTTGGTAGCCTGATGTTAGACTGGCTAATTGGGTACGGTCGGCATCCTGAAAGAGCCGGCTATGTCTGCATCGGAATTGTTATTCTCGGATGTATTCTGTTTCCTGGCAGCAAGATGAAGTTGCGGGACCGAAGGGAAGAAAGAAAGCCGGACGACATACGCCCAAAATATAACCGACTCTGGTATAGTCTCGGGCTATTCTTGCCGGTTGTTGATCTCAAGACCTCCGATTTGTGGAAGCCAACAAACGAACATGTCTTCCTGCAGTATTATCTTCGAATTCATATTCTTTTGGGCTGGATTTTCGTGCCCATTTTCCTGGCAGCAATCAGCGGCTTGATAAAGTAAGCGCATCAAGGTGCGCTTTCAGTAATCAAAGCGACATCAACACTTCTAACACGGTGGTCCTGTGTGCCAGGGTGTGAAGATAACTTGATCTTCAAATAGGGCCTGAGGATCAATCGTATCCACTGGTCGCGCGAGGATGCCTTTGTCTTTGTACTCCGGCTGTTGCTCAAGGCAATAAGCAGCTAGTTCGCTACAAATCCATGTATGATGCCCAGCCAAGAATTTGTTTACGTCGTCCTCTGGCTTGTCCTTGAATACCTTGTTTACCACATGGCCGAGGAATGTTCCGGCCAGGAGAAATCCGGCGATTAGCCAATCGTTGTACTTAGTTCCTACTTGCGATTTTGCAGCCTGGGCAATTCGCTGTCCAATGTCCTTGTTATAGTTTAAAGGCTTTCGGAAAAAGATCGCGGCGTTAGGATTGGCGAAATATGCTTGCAATGGGTCGGCGTTAACGCCTCTACCCATGATTGCTTCCACACATTCGTTTTCTCCGGTCACGATCAGTGCGTGCGACACGGTGATGTCGCTCAGCTTGTCCCATCGCGTAAAATAAGCGATCCCTTGCGAAACGACATTCGTATTACCGACGCTGCCGCTAAACCCGATGTAGCCAATATCGTAGTTGTCGCCGAATTTCGGCGGCACTTTTGTAGATTCTGGGGTCATGGGTACGTTTTAGAATTCTCGCGGTTAGACGACAAGGCAAATCATCGCAAGTGAACGCCAAAATGACGTAGGACCACACCGCATATTCGAAGGTGTCATCCTAACAATCTGGTAGCACTATCGGAGTATCTCTAAATTAATCTTCATCTGGGATTCTACCAACGGGAGGGAAGAAATTACGCTCCGTTCCCGGCTTATATGCTGCGGTAGGGCAGCAGCGCTGAGAGCAGAAGCTGAAGTGGGGTGAGATCTAAACATTTAACATTCGGGGGTGGCGCGCTCCCGATTGCTGAAGAATCTTGCGAGGGTTAAATATCTGTCGTGTTATTGCGCTGTTGTCTCCGTAAGCAAATTCCTGAGATCTTCGATGCTGGGTGCTACCTGGATAAAGCGTTCTCGCGTTAGGTGATCACAAACTGCCGATAGGTAGCAATTCTAGAACGCCAACCTGGCAACCACCGTTCTTCGTGGCGTTCTGGAGGCGCATTCTTAACGCGATCCTCTAGAGTCTTCAACGCGGCCTTAATAAAGTCGTCCACGGGCGTTTCTTGATTGGATTTCTGCATATTCTCTAATACCTGGAGCAAGCCCCATCCCTTGCCTTTGTAGGTTTGTTGGTTGTCCGTGCCATCGCCTTTAAAATTCAAGTAATCCAACACTACGCACACACTGGAGGGCCCGCTCTCTATCAGGCGGTTGAATTCCTTACGGACATGATCTCGCGTCTTATTTGGTGCCGCAGCCCAAACAGATGGTAGGCGTGCTTTTAATTCGGCCAACATAAACTCGACCTGCAGGCCAATCGTCGATGCCAGAAAGTTCTTCAACTCACTCATTCGCGGGCTACTGAGATCTGACATAAACGCGTCGCGCGACCACCACGGGCATTTCATTTCCGGGCTCAACCAAGATGGCATCGGAACATTGCGTGATGCCAAAAACTTCAAGAGTTTTGAAAAACTACCTTCGTCTGGGCGGTCTATCAGCGCCGCCGGATACCAAAGAAAATGTCCGATACCCATCGACGGGCAAGCGTCACCCTCATACCAGCTAACCAAGCCTGCTTTTGTTCCACCGCATTCATATTGCCATATTTTGCGACCGATCTTCTCCGGAGTGTCTTCCCAAACTCCAGTCGACGGACTTACGACAGTTGTATGATCGGGCCCTTCGCGAACCCTAATCGATTCGTCAGCAACAGTGGCGGCCGTGGCCACGCCAAAATTCCCCTCGATCACGTCCCGTAATTGCAGGGGCTCGTTAAAAAATGCCGAGGAAACTAAGAATACAAGCACGGTGGAGACGAGAAGAATTACGGTCCAAACCAACACCATCGCGGGCCGGCTAAGAGCTTGCGTGCTTGCCTTCGCCGCCACTGAAAACACAAGGAAAACAACCATCAAGGCCACCAAAAGAATCGTGCCAAAAATAAGCGTCGTCCCGGTTGCCCCCCAACGGCTAATGACGAAGACCAGCGAAACAATGCCTGCCGCAGCAATCGCGTATCTAAAGGCGGGGTGAGCTTTTTGGGCGGCCGCAATGAGCTTTCCCGGACCTAGGAAGAGTCCCATAGTTTTCGATCGAACGTTCTAACTGATGCCAACAAATTCGTAAACGATTGTTTTTCGCGGCGCGGAATAGAAACGGGGTCGTATCCCAAAGCTAGGAGCTAAGAGCTAGGAGTGGGGAGCAAGGGGTATTTCCCTTTATCTTTAAGGTTGCCCGTGACGAAGGCGTCTGAGATCAACGGTAGACGACGGCAACAATCGCGAATGCAAGCTAACCCCGATTTCTGGCGTGGCCGAAAAGTAGCCGTGATCGGTGGGACGGGCTTTCTCGGCTGGCATATCGTTCGCCAACTGGTTGAGCTAGGCGGGAGTGTGCGTGTCCTGGCGCTGCCGCCGCGAGCCGATCACCCGATCCACGATCTTGCACCCGTTGAACTGGTCATCGGTGATTTGCGTGATGCGGCTTCGGTTCGTCACGCAATCGCGGGCTGCGACATCGTCTTCAATGCAGCCGCGGTCGTTGCCGTTTGGGGCCCGGCTTTGAAACTAATGGACGAAGTGCACCGGCGGGGAACGCTCAATGTCCTCGCCGCCGCGGCCAAAGTCAGACTTATCCATGTCAGTTCGATCGTCACGATTGGAGCAACGCGAACCGGGAAGGTGCTGGATGAAAATAGTCCTTTCACACTCGGGCGGCTCCGAGTCGATTATGTCCGGACCAAGCGAGTGGCTGAGGAGCTGGTTTTCGCGGCAAAACAGGACGTGGTGGTGACGAATCCCGGATATCTTGTTGGTCCGGATGATCCCGAGCTGTCAATAACGGGCCGGTTTTGCCGCCGCTACTGGCGTGGTCGCATACCACTCGCACCACCCGGCGGATATAATCTGGCCGATGTTCGCGACGTTGCGACCGGGCATCTGCTCGCCGCCGAGCACGGTGTTACCGGCCGGCGATACATTCTTGGTGGCGAAAACCACACCGTGGCCACATTCCTGCAACTTCTGGCGGCGGCAGCTGGATGGCGGCCTAGAGCATTCGCGGTCCTACCGCAGTGGATGATGCGGGCCATGGCGGAATGCTGCGAACTTCGGTCGCGATTCACTCGAAGAGAGGCGTATCCGTCACGGCAGGGCGCTCGTTTGCTCCGCTATTTTTGGTACGTTCGCTCGGACCGCGCAACGCGCGAGCTGGGCTATTCGCCTCGCCCATTGGTGGCCACCATAGAAGACACCCACTCTTGGCACGTTGCGCAGGGTATTAGTCCGCTTCATGGCATCGCTAAGTGGTGGCTGCGACCTGCGGCGTAGAACCAATCGGTCACTGCGGCAGGAATCCAAGTCTAAGAAAAGCTGAAACGCGGAAACGCGGAAATCTGAAACGCTGACGTCGGAAAGCTGAGAAGACCGGATGTTGAGCCGGTGAATTGTTGAGGCGTTGAGAAGCTGCGCGGATGAAGCCCGATCAGAACTGCGGAACTGAGGCGCGACAAAGGTAGCGCTCGCAGTTTTATTTTCCGGCGCCTGACTCGAGGAATTTTTGGATCTCCTTGGCTTGAGCGGCGGGAATATTTGCTCGGACTCGCATATGCATCAGAATCGTTTGCCATTGGGCGGCCGTGAATTCACCCGGGCTGCGAATCATATGGCAGCGGCTGCAATTAAGCGTCCACAGCTCGGCGCCCGAGAGAGGCTCTACTTTTACTGGAGTGGTTGTTTCCACTTTGGCTCCCGAACTAGGCGCCGGTGTTTGTGCGGTCGCACAGAAGGCGAAGGTAACAACTGCCGAGCCGATGGTCGCGATGGCGAAAAGGTGAGTGGATTTAATTGAGCCGCGGAGAAGAGCGTTGATCTCTTTAGAGTAAGGCATACTGGGCGTTGTTAGAATCCGTAGGAGATTTGGAAGATGAGTGAATCGTCCGGCGCGGGATTGGGGCCGTGATTGCTCGTAAATTCATAGTCACCCTCGAGCCAGAGGGTGTTCGTGATGTAGTAGACTCCGCCGATGGTCCCACGATTTGTTCGCGAGCCCAACCCATCGTCAACTGTGTCGTAGCGGCCCACCAGCTCGAGCTTGTCGAGGTAGGGGACATTCAGCTTAAGGCCGGACAATTTGTATCCGGCTTGTATCCACCAGCCGTCGGGATCGATGGTACCTGCGTTGTCGGTTCCAACCCAGGTATTCATGTATTCGCCTTTGATTTCCACGAAAGGCCCGACGTGCAGCGCCCAATCCGCGACCAAGGCGCTATATTGTTGCTTACCGGCGTTATCCCAAGGACTGGACATACCGGAGACGCCGACTTCCAGATCATATGTTGGCTTCCACGGAAAAAAAACGGCAATCCGCCCGCCCTCACCTGCGCCCCCGTGCAGGTTGGCAAACTTACCGTCGCTGGTCAGTCCGACGTTGCCGCCCAGGTCGAGTTGACCGGCGTTGCCGCTGCCGTCGACCGACCCGGGGCCGTTTACGACAAAGCCAGAATAACTCAGGCTCGCGCCCTTCTCTCCGAGAGGGATTGCGCCGCGCAGCTGCGCGCCGACACCGGTGCCCGGGAGAATCGATCGCGGCAAGGGAGCATCGGGGAATTTGTTCAACCAGCCGGCGCTGCGCTCACTATAAGTACCCAGCGGCAGCAGCATGTTACCACCTACGAACGTAACATAGTCATTGATCAAGTAATCGAGCGTCGCAAAGCTTAAATTAACGGTCGTGGTGTAGCCGGAGCCGCCTGGCGCATTGTTTTGTATGATGAAATCAAAGCCGGCTTCGAAGAGGACCTTCTCGCCGCCGCGGAACAGGAAGATCGGCGCAAAATCGGCCAGCTCGAAGGCGCCGTGTTGGTGGGAAATTTTGGCGAACTGAAATTCGGCGTCTCCGACAATGCTGAAGTTGTGGGTCGCTAACGGGCCCGAGGAGGCCTCGGTGGATACCGCTTCTACGGCGGTGGAGGGCGACACAGCTTGCGTTGATGGCACGGTGGCAACCTGTTTTCCGCTCTCAACTTCGGCAGTCTCGGCAACCTTTGGCGCCGGAGTTTCCGTCGGGACGGCCGGCGCGGTCCCATTCGCCATCTGTTGAACGGCTGCCTTCAGCGCCTCCATCTCTTGCTTCAGCGCTTCGTGCTCTGCTTTAAGCTTCTCGTACTCAGCGCGGGAAACGTAATCTGAGGGTGACGAGGAGGGAGCGGAGGGAGACAGGGACGAAGCGGAAGGTGGCGGAGAGGAAGCGGCCTCTTGCGCAATGGCTGCGAACGGAATGGACCAGCAGGTCAACACGACAAATACCGCGCCAGCGATCCTAGGATTCCTCGCAGTCCGAACTGCGCGCGTCATTTATTTCCCTGCCAGACTCTTGATGTAAACAACAAGCTCCCAGCGTTGTGTCTCCGACATAGATCCCTTCCACGAAATCATCGGCGAGCGCCCTTCTGAGATTTTCCAGAAGAGCTCGCCATCGGTTTCTCCTGATCGGATGCGCGCACCCAAGTCTGCCGGCTTTTTCTCCAATGCGGCTCCGCCTGGGCCATCACCTTTTCCAGATTGCCCATGGCACATCATGCAGTTGCCAACGTAGAGCTTTTGCCCCATCGCGATCGTGCTCGGGTTTACAGGCACCGGGTTTGGCCGGTTGACCGCGGTCGGCGGAGCTTTCCAATCTGAGCTTTGGGCCAGCGCCATTCCGTTCATGAAAAAAATTGCCAGTACGATCAATGCTGTTGAACAACTCGCAGCGGAATTTCGCGATTTCATGGAGTTGTCAAACTTTGAACTACTGAAATGTATCCGGCTACGCGTTTCCTGCGTTTTTGTAATCGCGAGTTGGCAAAGCAAGTGTCGCCTTCGCAAAGTTCGAATGCCTGAGGAGAGAACCACGCCGGCATGAATGCCGTTACTAATGCGACGATTCGCCGACATGTCAACCTTTGTTGCCGTTACAAACTGTAGACTCCCAGGAACTGCCAGCGCCATTGGCTTGACACGAAAGATTGACCTCATCAACCTTGGCCCATGAACTCCCTGAATCGATTTGCCGACCCAGTTTACTGCATCGTGCGCCTGATTACTGGTTTGACGTATGCATGTCATGGCGGGCAAAAGCTTTTCGGCTTTCCCGGTGGCGGTCACGGAGTGGATGGGCTCGCCTTTGTCGCAGGAATTGTTGAGCTCGTCTGCGGACTTCTGATTGCCTTTGGCTTGTTTACGCGTATTGCGGCGTTTCTCGCGAGCGGCGAGATGGCGGTAGCTTACTTCATGTTTTATGTGGGGACTGTGCCTACGCCGGAGGCGCAGTTTTTCCCAATTATGAATGGGGGCGAACTCGCTCTCGTATATTGCTTCTTCTTCTTCTTCATTATTTTTTACGGCCCGGGACATTGGAGCATCGATGGGCTATGGCGCAAAAACAAAAGCACCGCGCCGCCTAACTGATCCAAATTTGGCGACGCTGGCGCTGCTTAGTTTCCGTCAGCTTACTCGCGATATGCATCCACGACGTGCCGGAGCGTCCTAACTTGTCTCGTTAGGCCTTGCTACGCGCTGCTTGAAATTCCATGCCAATGACGCCACACGTTGAGAAGCATTTCACGGCAAGCGAAACTGTTCGCGACATCGTCATCGGCATGTCCGACGGCCTGACCGTTCCCTTCGCTCTCGCGGCTGGCCTTACCGGGGCCATTTCCCAGACCCACCTGATTGTCACGGCAGGCTTTGCCGAGATTGCCGCCGGTTCCATCGCGATGGGTCTCGGCGGCTACCTTGCCGCCCGCGGCGATGCCGAGCACTACGCCCGCGAACGGGGCATCGAAGAGCGCGAGGTTAAGGCCATCCCCGAGACAGAAGCGAAGGAGGTCAGCGACATCTTCCAAACCACCTACGGCCTTTCCGCAGAGGAGTGCGCTCCAGTGGTCGAGTCTCTCCGCAAGCGTCCCAAGGATTGGGTTGCGTTCATGATGCGGTTTGAGTTGGGTCTGGAGCAGCCCGAACCCAGCCGCGCCTGGAAGAGTGCGCTGACCATTGCGATTGCTTACATCGTCGGCGGCGTTATTCCGCTCAGTGCTTACGTGTTCCTTTCCGACGCGCACAGCGCGTTGCTGCTTTCCGTGGTCGTTACGCTGGCGGCTCTAGCCATCTTCGGCGGCATCAAGGGTCGCTTTACCGGTGTGCCTGTTCTCCGCAGCGCACTTCAGACAACGATCATCGGCGGTCTCGCTGCAACTGCGGCCTTCGGCATTGCCCGCTGGATTTCATGAGCTTTCACGGTACAACCGCAACGCCTAACCAGGCAATGGAGCTAACCGCTGGCCGGCAAGAAGACGGAGAAGAGAAGCGGGGTCACATCTATACATCTCTAAGAAAAGCTGAAACGCGAAAACGCTGAGAGCTGAAACACTGACATCGGAATGGAGCGACTGGGATGAGCGACATGGCCGGCACTGCCGCGAGGTAGCGGTCGAGCGCTGCGGGAGCAGCTGAGATACAAAAGCCAAACAGGTTGTTGGCGTTTAGATGCTCGGCTTAGTTGTCGATCTTGCGGATGCAGCGTGTTCGCGGAGCCTGAGACGCAGAAATTCGTGATACGGATCGTTTTCCGCGACGTATGGATTGGATAATTTAAAACCGACGTCAGAGGACAGCGGTCAGAGATCAGAACGGAAAGTTCCGTATGATTCGCGAAAAGATCGACAGCGACTATTTTGACCAGGCATAAGCTCGAATCGATGACCGAAAACAAGTTCTTCACGAACACGCTGGTTCGAAGATCAATCGTTCTTCTCAAAACGAAGCGAGTGCAGGACCGAAGAACTATTTGGGTCTCGTCTATTGGAGCAGCGGCTCTTGTCCTCATCGTTGATCTCATCGTTCCGCCGGCGCATCAAAGCAGCGGTGTGCTTCTGACCGTGATCGGCGGCATTGGAGCCTTGGCCTTTTATCTGCACAGGCGACACGCGGAGGATGCGCGATTGGTCAAAGAGCTTCTGACGGAATTCAATGAGCGATATGACAAGCTCAATAACGACCTGCAGCTAGCTTGTTGGCGCGACGCGCGATTCGAAGAGGAAACTAAGCTACTATTCATCAAATACTTTAATCTCTGCGCAGAAGAATGGCTCTTTTGGCGCGCCGGCTATATCTATGAACCCGTTTGGGAAGCGTGGAAAAATGGGATGAAGCAATATTCGAAAGACACGCGCGTTATCACACTCTGGGACAAGGAAGCAGAAAGCGACTCGTATTACGGCTTTAATTTTCGTCAAGTCACGTCGTGAACGGGCCGCGCTGGGGACGGAAGTCACAGCCGCACCCGCGCAGCCCACACTTGCGGGACGCGGATTATACTCCTATGCTGAGCACCCTCATGAAGGCCAACGCGCAAAAAGGGGGCCCCTTCACGATTTACCTTGCCGGACCGGATGTATTTGTCCCGGATGCCGCGGAGATCGGAAAGCGAAAGAAGGAGCTGTGCCGGGAATTCGGTTTCGAAGGCCTCTTTCCTGCCGACAATGAAGCTGACGCTAAGGACGCGGCGTCGATCTTCAAGGCGAACTGCGCATTGATGAGCCGTGCGGACGCGGGATTTTTCAATCTGACTCCGTTTCGTGGCCCGAGCGCGGATCCGGGCACGGTCTTCGAGCTAGGCTACATGTTCGCGGGCGGAAAGCCGTTGTTCGGCTACAGCGGTGTGGCGCCCGCGTACCGGCCACGCGTCGAATCGGATTTCGGTCCTATGTCTGAATCCGGCGGACGCCCATTGGACCGGTACGGTCTCGCGGTCGAAAACTTCGGTCTTGCGGATAACCTGATGATCGCACGGTCTATTGAAGAATCTGGCGGCGCTTTCGTGAGCGTCGAAGAAGCGGGCGGGTCTAACGCTGAAACGCTGGTAGCGATTAAAGCGTTTCGCGCCTGCCTGCACAGCCTAAAGCAGCGCTGGGTGGAGAAGAGATGAGCACAGATATTAATAAGGACGTTCCGTCGGCCGGTCCACCACCTCCAACCAAGACTGGTGCCGTTCCAGCGATTGGCGGCGCCTTCGAACTGCTTGACGCTCCTCCGGAATTCGAGGGCGACAAGTTCAACCTGAAACCACGCGAAAACCGTCTAGGACCAATTCCCGAGGACCAGCGGAAGATCAGTCACGAAGTCTATGCCGTTCGCAACACAATGAAGCTTCTCCAAAAACTGGCGCGGATGGCGAACAATGACTACAACGAGTTTATCGAACGCGTGAAGCAGGCGGCCCGAGTAGGATGTACGGTCTCTAATGTTGACACGGTTCTGGCCGCCATGGCGTTGGACGATATCCGCGGAGACGTCGTGCGTCGGTACGGCCGGATGATTGCTTTCCGCTATCTCCTGGCGTTGGCGGCCTGGGCCGTGGGTGGAGTATTGCTGGGATTCATCGTTATCGGAACCTCACGATGGATCGGGCTAGAAGCTCTTTCCGGTTACGGCTATCTCCTAGTCGGATCCATGGTTGGGGCGTGGCTCTCCGTCGCCGCCTCGCGGTGGGAAATCGCCTTCGACGGAATACAGGAGTTCGTGGATACCTCCGTGGAGCCCCCGGTGCGCCTTCTTTTCGTCGGATTGCTGGCAATGGCTTTCGGGCTCTTCCTGCAACTGGGCATCATTCCGATCAACGTTGATAAAGTGCCCTTGGCGACCTTCTCCGCGACGCCGGAGTTGGCGCTCTTCCTAGGAATCATTGCCGGAGTTGGCGAGAAAGCGCTCTCGATGCAGCTCCTTACTCGCGCGAAACAAGTCTTCACAACGACCAGCTAAGACAAGTTCGCGGCCGCGAACGCTGTCGCCCTCAGTATTCCCCAAAACTGAGTCGCCACCTTCCCTAGGAAGGAACAGCGGGGTCGTATCTAACGCTTCGCGGACGTTGAAGCGCTGAAGTGTTACATCGTTAAAGCGTTGAGGGGTTGAGAAGTTGCGCGGACGAAGCCCGATCAGAATTGCGGGACTAAGGCGCCTAAGATTTTCGGCAACTTCGACTCGAAAAACCCGTAGGATATGGTGGAGGAAAACTAAGCCGCTGACGCGGTCCGCTCGCGGCCCGGGTCCGGCGAGCGAGAACCAAAAATCTTTTGGGTATTTAATACCATGACCAAAGATCCAATCGAACATGTGGTTCTGCTCCAGCTCGAAAATCATTCTTTTGACCAGATGATGGGCAGTCTGAAGGCGGTGTTTCCGCAGATGGAGGGCGTCAACAAAGACAAGCCGGGCGTAAATTACGACGATAAGAACCAGCCATTCTTCCAAAAAGAAACACAAGAGCGGCAGGTGATTCTCGATCCGCACCATGAGGTCGACCATGTGGCGCGACAGTTAGCCGGCAACAACGGCGGATTCGTGCAGGATTTCGTGTCGATGTTCCCGGACGCTACGGCCGAACAAAGACAATTTATCATGGGGTGCTATCCATTGGATTTCCTGCCAGCTCTTCACACTCTGGGAAGAAGTTTCACGGTGTGCGATCACTGGTTCGCTTCAGTGCCAGGACCAACCTGGCCAAACCGATTCTTTGCCTTGAGCGGAACGTCCTCCGGTCGCACCGACATGCCCGATGACGGCACCCATAAGGCCGATCTTTTTGGCTACTTGGAGCAAACCCAGCCGACAATTTTCGATCGCCTAAATGACGCGGAAATCGATTGGCGGATTTACTATCATGACTTGCCGCAATCCCTTGTTTTTTGGCGTCAGCGGGAACCTCAGAATTCGGCGCGCTATTTCCAGATCGAAGATTTTTATCGCGACGTTCAGAAATCCGAAACTTTAAAGCCCTTCACTTACATCGAGCCGCGCTACAACGGAGAGGACCAGAACGACGACCATCCGCCGCACGATATCATGAAGGCACAGCAACTGATCGCCGACGTCTACAACGCGATTCGCAGCAGCGAGGTTTGGAATTCGACGTTGTTGGTAATTTTCTATGATGAGCACGGTGGATTTTATGATCACGTGATTCCGCCTGCGGCTGTTCCACCAGATGACTGTTCCACTGCTGATTGCTTTAAACAGCTAGGGGTTCGAGTGCCGGCGCTCCTCATATCACCGTGGGTCGAGGCGAGCGTGCTTTCTCAACAAATGGATCACACGAGTTTCCTGAAGTATCTCTGCGAGAAGTGGAACCTCGACCCTCTTGGCGAGCGCGCGAAACAAGCAACTAGCTTTGCGTCCGCGATTTGTAGTGACTGGGATTCTCCTCGAACCGATACACCTACCGCGATCACGCTAACTGCGGAACAATCAAAGCCCCCGGACGCGGCTCTGGATGAACAGGCGTCGAAGCAAAAGAACGCACATCAAGTGGCGCTAATAATGATGGCCCATTACCTCGAAACACAGACAGATCTTAACGCGCCGACAGTTCTATCTACAGCCGCCCGTGCGCGATGGTTCGTGGCACCTTTTTTCCCAGTATTGGCCCTGGGCTATTTAGACCTCGGTTTAGTTCGTAGCGCCCAGCAAAGCGTCCAAAAATTTCTGGACAAAAAGAAAGCGCAAAATTCTGCGGCGTAAGACGGACAATAAACGCGAAATGGCGCTGTCCTTATAATGCAGCGATTGGTAAGAACGCTTTCCGATTCTTTTGCCGTGCAACAAACCCAGTTTGTTGTTAAACGACACCCTTAGACGTGTCATCCGGCGTGAATACTACGAACCTCTTCGTTGAGTTGCTGGTGATTGGCGTCGGAGCCGCTGGCTGGCTGGCATTGTTCGTGTGTGCTGCGCTTGGCTACGACGCCGCCTTCGTGAAGAAGTTGCTTTCGACTCCGGCTGCTATTTTGCCAGCGATCGTCGCTATCTATCTTCTCGGAATCATCACTGACCGCGTCGCGGACAGCCTCCTTCATTTTCTCCGAAGCGAGCGGCAGCGCCTTCGACATTTTCCGACCGAGGATGAATGTTTAAGCACGCGCGGATATGTGTTGGCCAAGTCGCCCTACTTTGCGACGCAATTCGATTACAGCCGGAGTCGGCAACGGATCTGTCGCGGTTGGATTCTCAATTTTCTACTGCTTGCCGTAAGTATGAACGTCCTGCTCTTCTCGCGACCAGAAGTGCTGACGCGTGTGGGTAACTTATCGGCGGTGAGTTCCAGCCACCTTTCGATGGTTGTCACGCCAATATTACTGTTGCTGGCCGCGGGATGCTGGTTCTCATGGGAAAAGCTCGCAGATACCGAACTGAAACGGACGAAGGACCAGGCAAAACTGTTACGCGAGATTGAAGAAAGGCGGACGTGAAAAGCAAAGACTGCTGTCAGCACGGGAAACGGGGTCAGATCTAATGCTTCGCGGACGTTGAAGCGCTGAAGCGTTACACGGTTCAAGCGTCGAGGGGTTACGCTCCCGCTAGTGCATCAAGCTGAATCGTAATCTGGCGCGTGCGCTATTGCTCGCTAATCGTCACGGCGATTAGCTCGTCGCCTTGACGGATCGCGTTAACGATTTCTTGCCCGCTTCGGACCTGGCCAAACACGGTGTGTTTGCCGTTCAACCAATCGGTCGCGACGTGGGTGATGAAAAATTGGCTGCCGTTGGTGTTCGGGCCGGCGTTGGCCATGGACAAGCTGCCCACCTGATGTTTGCGCGGGTTGTTTTTCACTTCGTCTTCGAATCGATAACCCGGACCGCCGCGCCCGGTCCCGGTCGGGTCGCCGCCCTGGACCATGAAGTTGGCGAGCACCCGATGAAAGACTGTGCCGTCGTAAAACTTTTCGCGGGCGAGAAAAACGAAGTTGTTAACCGTTTTTGGAGCGTCTTTAGCGAAGAGGTCGCACACAATTTCTCCCCGCGATGTCTTAAACGTGGCGGAGTACTGCTTGTTGGGATCAATCGTCATCGGCGGCGGAGCGGAATATTCTTTCGGCATAAGTTGATGCTAGCCCAAGAAGCGACGAGTGGCATGTGACATGTGTCGAGCGGGACCGGGGAGCGATCTTTTGCTTGATCGAACCACGACGTTGTGTCGCAATACCGGCCAACTCAGTCAATCGAAAGGAACACCATGCTCTGGACTATTATTGTTATCCTGGTTGTGCTCTGGCTTCTCGGCTTCCTCGGCCACGTTGGTGGCGGTCTAATCCATCTCCTCCTCGTGATTGCCCTCATCATCGTGATCATTAATCTGCTCCAAGGCAGACGAGGGCTCTGACCGGGGACTGGAGGACAGAGGTCAGCGGCCCTCCCGCCGTAAAGTTACGCACCCGCTAGGTCGCGCAGAATGTTCCCTTAATATTAGATTGCCGCAGAGCGGCATCGCTCGCGCCTGGGAACCGCTGACATTCTGAAATGGAATTGGTTTTGCCATGAACTAAGCTGTGCTGTGCAGAATAAGAGCATGAGTAAAAAGCGCCGGCACCCTCCGAAGGCGAAGTCGAACAAATCGCGGCTGAAAGATTTCGCGTCGACCGGTTCCAAGAAAGCGAAAGACGTCGCCAAGTTTGTTTACGAGAATCGAAAAGAAATCATGGAAGTGATTGCCCTTTTAGGCGGGCTGTTGGCGCTCGGAAAAGGCGTCGGTCGCCGCGGTAAACGATAGGGACGAGTAAATCGGGTCGGGCCTAGGAAAGCTGAAACCACGTAGAACGTGGCAAGCGCTGACAGCTGCAATGCTGAAAGCCTCGGCTTTCACCAAAACTGAGTCGACGGCATCTACCCTGCGATTCCCGATCGCAGCGCCCGGCTTTCCTAGGAGCGCTCGCTCTGCTCGGCACCTCCCGCCGTAAAGTTCGCTCCCGCGAACGCCCGTTTCCAGGCCAGCATCATACCGTCTCGCACGGTCAGGCAGACATTCTCAACTCGCGGGTCGGACTCGACCAAACGGTTAAAGGCAACGATGGCATGGTCATTATCGTCGGTCGGATGCAGGACTTTGCCGCTCCACAGGACATTGTCGGCCACGATCAGTCCGCCCGGCTTGAGCAACGGCAGGCACGCTTCGTAATAATTGGCGTAGTTAGACTTGTCGGCATCGATAAAAACCAAATCGAGCGGGTCGGTTAATGTCTTGATAGTGTCCAACGCAGGTCCCATTCGGATCGTGATTTTATCGGCGTGCGGGCTTTCCGCGAAGTAGCGTCGGGCAATCGCCTCGGCTTTTGGGTCGATTTCACACGTGACCAGACGACCGCCCTCCGGTAAACCTTCAGCCATCATCAGGGCGCTGTAGCCGGTGAACATTCCGAGCTCGAGAACGAGCCGGGCGCCGGTCAGACGGACCAACATTTTGAGAAAACGACCTTCGATTAGGTCGACCTGCATCTGAGGGGACTCCATCGACCGATAAGTTTCTTCTCGAAGACGAGTGTACAAATCGGTTTCGGGCTCGGTGTGATCACGAGCGAATTGCTCGACGGCAACATCGATGAATCGGTCCATAAATTTGAATCAAGCACGGTAAGGGCGAAGAGCGAAGCGCAACAAGAAGTTGACCAGCGGAGAAGAGAAAGCTGAATGGAGCGACCTGGGATGAGTGACATGGCCGGTAAAGCCGCGAGGTAGCGGTCGAGCGCAGCGGGAGCGGCCGAGATACAAACGCTGAAAACTGAAAGCTGAAATCAGAAGTTGAGGCGTTGAGGAAGAAGTTGAGCAGTTGAGGTGTTGAGAGACTTAGCAGGAGCCTTCTTAGGCGACGTCGGCTAAAGAGTCGACCAATCCGCGAAGTTCGTGGACGTCAAACGGTTTGGCTATCATCGTGTTCACATTGAGTTCGGCGTAGGCGCGCCGATTTTCGTCGGTCAGGTGCGCGGACAAAACAACAATCTTCCCACCAAACTGCACCGCGCGAAGACGTTGAACTAACTCAATTCCGGACACTCTCGGCATTTTGTGATCGACAATGACCACATCAAAAGACTCGGAATGGTTGCTTACTTTGGCTAGCGCCTCGTCGGCGCTAAACGCGAGGGTCAGTTTTCGCTCAGAATTACTCAGCGCGAACGCCACGGCATGCGCGACGCGAAACTCGTCATCAACGCTAAGAATGTTCAATGGTTTTGTCACGGGATTGCATTTTATTCGAGCATCACGCGTGCCCAAACAAGCGGAACCGGACCAGGGACTACTGGCAACTGAAAGCGGAAAGCGGAAGTTGAGACGTTGATCCGCCTTCGCCAAGGCTACGGCGCGACAAGGGAGTTGAGAAGAAAACGCTGAAACACGGTTCCCACCGACGCTGCGATTCCCAATCGCAGTGCCCGCACTCCCGCCGTAGAGTTCGCGCCCTGCGAACCGTTGCATTATTGTGACGAGATGATGCTGAAATCTTTTCTTCGTTCCTGCGTTTACGCGGCCGCTCTGGTCGCCATTTTTTGTTTTGCCGCCGCGCCTTTTGCCCGCGCGCAAACAGGCAAACCGGTGCCGGGCGAACTGAAAGTGAAACCAGGCAAGGAGACACAAACCGACGCGGAAGCGACCGCCGTCAGCAGCAAAGACGAGAAGGATCGCGATAAGGACAAAAGTAAAGAGGAGGAAAAGGAGCAGCCGCCGAGCGTGACCGACCACACGCTCACCGTCGGAGGGAAGACGATTCGCTACCGCGCGACGGCGGGTTACATGGTGATGCGCGATTGGAGCGAGAAGAAAAAGCCGGAAGGAGGCGACGAGGAGAAATCGCGCGAGCCGGGGCAGTCGCCACCGCCTCCGCCAGCGAAAGAATCCGAGAAATCGAAAGAGAAGGACAAAGACAAAGATGAGCCGAAGCAAAAGGCGAAGGTTTTTTATGTCGCCTACACGCGCACCGATATCGGCAACGATCCCTCAAAGCGACCGATCACGTTTTCATTCAACGGCGGGCCGGGTTCGGCCAGCGTGTGGTTGCATCTGGGAGCGCTTGGACCGCGGCGCACGGAATTAACCGAGCGGGGAGAAGCGCCGCTCGCGCCGTATCATCTGGTGGACAACGAAGCGACCTGGCTCGATTCCACCGATTTGGTCTTCATCGATCCAGTCTCCACCGGTTACAGCCGCAGCGTACCGGGGGAAGACCCAAAGCAGTTTCACGGCTTCAAGGAAGATCTCGCGAGCGTCGGCGATTTCATTCGGCTTTACACTTCGCGAAGCGCGCGCTGGGCGTCGCCGAAATTCATCATCGGCGAGAGCTACGGCACCACGCGCGCTGCGGGCTTGAGCGATTATTTGCAGGAGCGCTACGGCTTCTACGTCAATGGAATCATCCTGGTATCGAGCGTGCTCGATTTTTCTTCGATCCGCTTCGCGCCGGGCAACGACCGGCCCTATCCGCTGTATCTGCCGAGTTACACCGCCGCGGCGTGGTACCACAAAAAATTGCAGCAGGATTTGCAGAATAAACCACTGGCCGACGTGCTGCGAGAAAGCGAAAATTTCGCGTCCAACCAGTACCTGCTTGCACTGAATCGCGGCGATCAGCTCGAGGGAAATCAAGGCAAAGAACTGGCGAGCAATCTGGCGCGGCTGACCGGTTTACCGGCAGACACAATCGCCCAATGGAATTTCCGCATCCCGGCGCGGCGGTTCTTCTTCGATTTGCTCAAGGATAGGAACCGTTCCATCGGCCGCTACGACGCGCGTTTCACCGGCATTCGCTACGAGCCGGGCACCGAAGAGATCGATTTCGATCCGAGCTACGAAGCTGTGCTCGGTCCTTACAGCGCGATGATGAACGATTACTTGCGGCGCGAGCTAAAGTTCGAGAGCGATTTGCCCTACGAAATGATCGCCGACGTTCGCCCTTGGAACTACGCGAGCGTTGCCCAAAACCAGTATCTCGATGTCGCCGAAGATTTGAAGAAGGCGATGAGCCGCAATCCCTATTTGAAGCTCTGGGTCTGCTGCGGCTATTACGATCTCGCTACGCCTTATTATGCGGCCGAGAACGTCCTGCACGGAATGCAACTCGACCCGAGCATCCGTGGAAATTTCCGGCTGACCTTTTACGAAGCCGGTCACATGATCTACATCAATCACCCGTCTCTGCTGCAATTTCGCAAGGACGCTGGCGACTTTATGCAGGATGCGCTCAAACCACGCGTCGTTCCCGCCGCGGAGCCGTGACGCAGCTGCGCCGCGGTTCTTTGTTATTAGTTAATGGTTAATGGGACAACTGACCACTGACTACGGACAACCGACCCCCAACTGACTACCACCGCATTTAACAAAAGGAAACGAAGCTAACGAAGACTTGGTTTTCTTTGTTGTCTTCTGTTTGAATTTGGGGGGAAAGAAACGGGGTCATATCTAACGACGCGGGCGACGCGCTCGTGAGTTATTCGTTAATGGTTGTTGGTGATTGGCGAAGACCGGCAAGAAGCGGGTCAGATCTTCAGGACGTAAAGCATCGCCACGTCCCAAACATTTGATATTTGCTTTGAATCAGGAATCAGTTGCAGGCATTCGAAGCCTGCGAGAGCGTTTCGCCTGAATGTTTCGACGCAGATCCGGACTGATCGTTTTGCTTTGCCTGATCGTTATTTCGTTCTTTGGGGTCCTGGCCTTCAGTGCATCGATGTTTCCGAAAGGTTATGACTGGCGCTACCGCGTAATTTCCAACCTTATTTCTCCACGCGATAATCCACAACACTACCGGATTGCTGCCTGCGGATTGATCCTGACCGGATTGTTCATGCTCCCATTCGCTCAACACCTGAACCGAGGCCTTGCCCCGGTAGCAAGAATTGGAGCGCGCATGGCCGGCGTCGCGTTCGTGTTGGGAATCGTTGCGCTGATCGCCGATTGTTTCGTCGTGCCACAACACGTCCATGCGACCTTAGGCATCCGGCGGTTCCACGAGTTTCTCGCGCGATCATCGGCGGGATTCTTAGCAATCGGGATGTTGAGTGGGTGCTGGTGCGCCTGGAAAGGAAGTGGCCGCGCTTTGCCGCGATCATTGTTTTGGATCTGGGCGGCCGTAACTGTGTTACCGCTAACGGGAGTAATTTGCAGTGAAGCTTTGCTCCTGCTCTCGCGGTTTTATCCGAGGCTCTCATACCCAATCAGGCACGCGCTTCGTCACTCGGTGTTTTGGCACCTTGGCTTTTGGGAGTGGATCGGCGCCGTCGCGGTTTTTGTGTTTCTATGCGCGGCAACCTTTCTCATTCCGGCGGCAGAAGGTCTCCGGACCGGGGAGGTCAGATGAAGAAAAGTTCTCTTCCATCGGCAACCGCGAAACTCGCGACGGCGATTGTCGGCATTTGGAAACTCAAGTCGCGCGAAGATATCGATGCGACCGGTAAGGTCCACATCGATCCGTTTCTTGGCCCGAACCCGCTCGGCATTCTTTGCTTTGGGAAAACGCATTTCTCAGCCCAGTTCATGAAGCGCGATCGTTCGGCGGAGGAAACGGTGCTGCAGCCAGTCCAGGCGAGAAATAACACTGCCCGTGTAAACGGATACGATGCTTACTTCGGCGTCTATAGCGTAGATGAAGTCAACGGCGCTCTCACGACGCGTCTGGAAGGTGCGATTTCTCCGGCTAATATTGGCGACACTTATGTCAGAAATGTGCGGGTGACGGGTGACGAACTAATCGTCCAACTACAGACCACCACGCTCGATGGTATACCGATAACGCGCACCAATACCTTTTCGCGAATAGCCTGAAACGGGAACGGGAGAACGGGGGTGAGATCTATACACTTCGTAGAAAGCTGAGATGCTGAAAAACTGAATCATACCGCTCTGCGGTAAACCGAAAACCAGGGAACAAAAAGATGCACTAGCGGGAGCGTAAACGCTGACGGCGGACGTTGAAGCGTTACGCTCCCGCTAGTGCACCACGCACAACGGCATCGCTCGCGCCCCGCGAACTGTTGTGCGTTATCGCCAGTGATGATCAGGACGCCAATAAACGTGTCGGCCGTAGAATCGGCGGACGCCGAACCGAGGCCCGTAATAGCCGTAGGCTGGGAAGATGAGGACATTAACCGGAGGCGGAGGAGCGTAATAGACCGGCCGCGGCGGCGGCGCGTAATTGTAAGTCGGCGCGGGAGCGCTATAACCCGGAATCACCTCGGTGCCGGCGTTCGAGCGTAGCGCGGATCCAAACCCGAATGCGAACACCGTCAATGCTATGACAATAGATTTCTTCACCATGATCAGATCTCCCTCCGGTTGTTGGCAGATTGAACCCAATAAGCAGTGCGAAGTTGCTCAAGAATCGGTCGTGTCGATAAATCGTTGAAACGTTAAAGCGTTGAGAGGGGAAAAGCGGACGAGCGGAAAAGTAGAACAACCACGGATCCGCCTAGGCAAAGACGCTTCGGCCTCACCTCGCTCCTCTGCCGAACAAGGGAGAGGAAGCGCTGACTGCTGACGATCTAAACTGAGCCGCAACAACGGATTAATTGAATGGTTCAATCAGCGACCATGTCTTATCATTGGAGGCCCCACATATGAAGACCCACAAAGTTCTCTTCCTTGTTTTGATCGTCAGCGCCGCTTTCGCCCTTTCAGCCCAGGCCGGTGACCGCCATCGGAGTAACGGTAATGCGAGATCTACCGGTCCCGCACCCGCGCGCTATTCCGGTCCCGCGATCCATTCGAGTTCAGGTTTCCGTTATGGCGGCAATCGCACGTTTGCGCCGGCAATGCGCTCAATGCCGCAGTTTTCTCAACGTTACGCGATTTCCGGCGGAAACTCTCCGATTGTTCGCCGTCAATTTACGCCTCGAACGTTCAGCAACGGCAATGGTTTTGCACAATTCCAGAACAACCGACCGACCCAAACCAACCGGTTTGCACAAATGCAGGGCCAGCGTGGCAATCGGATCGCGCAACTCGGAACTGGCCACGGAAATCGAACAGTTGGCAACATTAGCCCCGGGCACAATCACGTCTTTGCGCAGCAGTCGGGCGATTGGCATCGCGATTGGGACCGTCATCACGACCATTTTTGGAATGGGCATCGTTGCCGTTTCGTCAACGGTTCCTGGTTCATCTTCGATTTCGGATTCTTCCCGTGGTTCGGTTGGCCCTACTCCGATTACTACCCTTACGATTACTATCCGGGTGGGTACGGGGGATACGGTTACGGAGCGTACGGTTATGAACCCGGCGCTTACGATCAGTCCAATTACTACGATCAGGGCGGAAACAATTACAACGATCAATCGAATTACTACGACCAGGACAGAAACAATTACAACGATCAGTCGAACAACTACGATCAGGGCAGAAACGGCTCACTTTCTTACAATCAATCCACCGCCGTAACGGTGGCTGACGTGCAGGATCAACTGACGAGAGCAGGTTATTACCACGGAAAAATCGATGGCGTCCTCGGACCGGAAACCCGTCACGCACTCGTGCGTTATCAGAGCGATAAGGGCCTAGGCGTGACTGGGAACTTGACGATGGAAACGCGGCGCTCGTTAGGACTCGCTGCGCAAGGCGGGGACGAATAGGTAGCGGCCGTGATTCGCGGACGTTAAGTCGTTGAGAAGTTGATCCTCCTCGGCTACGGATGCGACAGATCATCGAGGGCTCGCACCACGAGATAGTGAAGGATAATGAATAGGCTCATAAAATCCCCTCCGTCGGAGTTGGGTTCATCTCAGTGGCAGGCGTATCGATCTGTGATGAAACGGCGGACGCGTATCCGCGCAGGAGTTGTCCTCTTCATGGTTTAAATGCTCCTTTCATAATGTCACTTGAATGGACAACCATTTGAACCCACGCGCTGCGCCGCAAAAGTAACGCTGCTGTTGTCACCTTCCTCTGAAACGTGGAACTCAGGCGTCGACCAATTGATCTGCTCGGCGCAATCGTCCCACCAGAACCCGCATGACTTCGAGGGCAAAGTAGGGCGTTTGCTGGATCAAGAATTGAAAACGCCTCTGGTCGATCGGCACCAGTTTGCAATCCGTGCGCGCAATGGCCGTGGCGGTGCGCGGTTGGCCATCTACCAGGGCCATTTCACCAAAAATGCCATCCGGCCCAACCACTTCGAGCACCTTGTCGCCCAGTCTGATTTCGACCTCGCCCTCCAGCACTACGTACATGACCGTGCGCGGATCGCCTTTTGAGAAAATGGTGTCGTGAGCCGAAAACGATTCGGCCGCTTGGTTCCGAAACATTTCGAACTTGGCCATTATGACGACACCCTCCGCGTTGCAGGCTAGGCAGTCGCCAGCTCGGCGGTCAATTCAGGGAATGTTACAATTTCGTGAAAGATGTCCGGCGACGCCTTATAGTCGCAGCCGCAGTTTGCCTTGACTTTTGTGATCCAATTTGATCCGATAATTTTTGCGATATGTCCGAACATTTCGTACGAAAAGGTTCTCCCGTTTGGATGGCTTCGTGCCTGGTCATCTTCCTGATCGCGGCCGGTGTCGCATCGGGACAAAACACGCTTTTGCTCAATGCTGGAAGTGGGAACATTCGAACTGGAGATGGGTTTTCCTTAGGAACAACGTTCACTGTCGGTTCGACAAACGAGTTCGTATTTGCGCTTGGGGTCTGGGACGGTCCGAATGGTGGCAACGGCATGATTGGGGACGGCCTGCAATCCAGTATTCCTGTGGGGCTGTTTGATAGTTCGGGAACATTGCTTGTGAGCATAACCATTCCGTCGGGAACCAGTGCAACCTTACTGAACGGTTTCCGCTATATGCCGATCGCGCCCATTGACCTACTCTCCGGGGACACATATACGCTGGCGGCCTACTATTCGATGTCGGACTCGGACGTTCTGCACGATCAAGGTGGTTCGCCGACCACAAGCTCGGACTTCAACAACTATCTTGGTGCGTTTACCGGTTCGAACATGGTGGGGTCTCTTTCCTTCCCGACCGGTCACACCAACGGAACGGCCTACGTGGGACCTAACTTCAGATACACCGGCGTCCCTGAACCTGCGACGTCGCTGTTGATGCTAAGCGGGCTTTCAGTCCTTGCTGCTCGGGCCCTCCGGTATCGGCGTTCTTAAGTGGTTGAGCAGTCCAGAGAGCCAAGACGCTGACAAGAGAGACCAAAAACTATTTCGCAAATCGTCGAACGCTGTTACGACGTTAAAGAGTTAAGCGGTTGAGGGTTGAGAAGTTGATAGGTTGAGCTCTTCAGTGGAAAAGAAACGCTGACGGCGATCATGGGCAAAAAATCCAAGAACAAATGGCTGAGTGAGCCTGAAAAGCACGATTATCCGGCGGCGGCATCGTACTTAACTCTCCTTTATGATGAAAAAATCGCGGCGAGGTATGCTAAAGCCCTGTCACGCGCGCGGATGACTTCGTTTGCGGCGAAGGATATTTTTCGCGCTTCGCAGTTACCTTTATTGGGAATCACCAATTCTCACGTTCGCAAAAATCATATGAAAATCGCGGCCGGAAAGAAGCTTTCGCCGCTGCTGCTCGTCCGAGATCCAGGTCACGGCAAGCTCATCATCGCCGACGGCTATCACCGAATGTGCGCCGTTTATTTGTTTGACGAGGATACTCCCGTTCCTTGCAAAATCGTTTAGCGAGATGCCGCAACGCATTGCGGCTTAATTGGCCGCTCAAGATCGCAATCGCTGGTAACGCTCTTTTGAGAACGATGGTTCGATAAGCGTCATACCCAAAAGCAAATGACCCGTTATCATTCTCGTTAGATGGTTTCGCAACTATTTCCCCTAAGCCGACCCATTCTAATCCTCTTTTCGCTATGCCTTCTTGGGGCAGGTCTCGGTCATGTCATCCAAGTTTGGCATGGCGGGTGGCTGCCGTATCGGTTCGCTCCTCTACCGCTCAACACCTATTGGACGACGCTTACATTCCTCGATCCTCTAGCAGCGGTGTTGTTGCTTTGGCGTCCGCGGACTGGGTTGGTTCTGGCGCTTCTCATCATCGCCTCCGACGTGGCGATTAATTACTTTGCTCGCTTTTATCTTGGCGTTCACCTCGGCACAATTGTGTTGTCTCTACAGTTGCTTTTCCTGGTGGCGGTAGCTGCCGCTATGCTCTATGTCAGAATGCATCAGACCGATGGCTGAGCTCGCTGTCGTTAGGCACATCCCGATCCGATAAATTATGTCGATCAAAGTTCGACGTGCGAAGGGTCGGCGTCTTCGCTTCATTCGATGTCGATCTTGCGGTCAGCAGCAGTTTTAAAGGATGAACGGAATGATGCGCTTCACGCGCTGCTGATAAGCCGCGTAATCATTTGGGAACTGCTTTAACATGAGCCTTTCTTCGTGGCGCAATTTTATCCAGAAGCTCACCAACACGAACGGCATAGCAATAATTCCCGCAACGTGTCCCACCACGGTCACGGTCGCGACGAACATGGTCAGCAGCCCGGTATAAATTGGATGACGCACCAACGCGTAAGGCCCGGAGATAATCAGCTCGTGTCCTCCTTTTAATGTGACCAGACCGCTCCAGTTGCGTCCAAGGGTGAACCGCGCCCAGATGCAAAATGCCAAACCGGCGACGCACAACACGGCGCCGCTCCACGCCAGCGCCGCAACCTGTGGAATCACGCGATGGTTGAGCGGATCGGACAGCCGATGGCCTTTCGCGAGCAAAAAACCGCCAAGAAGTATCGGTATTGTGTAACGCAATCGTTGCGCTCTGCTTTCCTTATAGACGGTCTGCTTAGTCGCGAACGCCGCCAATAACCAGATGACAGCAAATAATATCCAACAAACGCTGATAATATTGAGGACCAAAGGGTAGGTCTGCATGAGCGGCTCCGCCGCCATTATCGGTTATTTGTTAAAGCTCGCCACGCGGAATGGAGTCGAGTCGAGCAAAGCCGAGAGGGTAGCGGTTGAGTAGTTGAGCAGACGACACGAGGTTGAGGCTTATGGGACACAGCAAAGGCAGAGATAATGCGAAGAAACGGGCAAAGCGGCGGAAAAAAACAGAGCGCCTCGCGGACGCGAAACGCAAGCGCAAATCCGCAAAGTAAAAATTACAAATTACGAAGTAGAAAACTTCGAAAGAATTCGAGGACAGAAGACAGGACGGCGGGAGGTCAGAGATCAGAGTGCGGACCGGACTTGCATTGGCGGCAGTTGAACGCTTCGACGCCGAACGGGTCGAAGATCGTATGAAAAGAGCACGAATGTTCAGTCTTACTTTTGCGATCGTTCTAGGGTTCGCTGCTGCTGTTTCCGCCGCGGAACCGAGCGAGGCCGAGTTAATCAAACAGGCGAAGATGACAAAGGCGGAGGCCGAACAGATCGCGCTTGCCAAAGTTTCTCGCGGGATTGTGAAAAGCGCAGAGATCGAGAATGAGAAAGGTCATCTGGTGTGGTCGTTCGATATCGCGCGGCCGGGCAGACACGACATTACCGAAATCCTGGTCGACGCGAAAACTGGAAAGGTCATTTCGACCCAGACCGAATCACCGCGCGACCAAGCCAAAGAGGCGGCCGCTGACAAGAAGCAAAACTAGGCCGGAGTTGGGAGCGAGGAGATTGGAGATTGGGCGCAGTAGCGCACAAGAGCGTTATCGGGGATATTGTTTCCCGAGGTGAGTAGGCGATTGCTTTTTGTTTGCGCTACGCTGCTCGTGTTCGTGAATTTCGCGCGCGGCGAAGGAGCGTATCAGTCGACAAGAAACGGCAGAACGTTCGTCTGGAACAATCATCCCAAGCTCGGCGATAAAGCGACCTGGTCGGGCGGGCGCGATCGTGACGGATACGCGCGCGGATTTGGCACGTTGATCTGGTATACGAAGGAAATTGACTCCACCAAGCCGGCGCTCTACGCGCGTTATTGGGGCCACATGACGCAGGGAAAATTTAATGGTCCAGTTAATGTTCATTCGAAGAAAAAAACTCATTACGCGATTTTCGCTGACGGCATTCGAACGACGCACTGGTCGCCGGGAACTGCACCGTCAGGAGCGAGCGCCAAGTGGCGCCTTGCAATGGCGAGACAACGAATCGTTTCAGAACCGGAAGCGCCGGCAGAAGGACCGGGCCGGTCTGGCCCTTCCGTCTCCGCTCAAGACGAGCTATGGCGTAGCGGGCCAAATCGCGCCGGCGGTTCGAGTTCAACCTGGAACGAATCGATCCAAGATCTTACGAGCGAGCGCTGGCCGATGATCGACATCGATGATTCTCTACGATTGTTGGTCTGGCCGCCGCGATCTTTGCGGACAAGACTTGGCCGCTGATGCCGGGCAAATTTGTTCGCGACCGGTGTATAACATGCTAATTTTTTCAACGTGCTCCCCGCTAAATCGATCTCGCGTCGAAACGTTGTTTTTTTTCTGGCGCTGATCACTTTTGTGCCCGCCATTTTCGCGGTCGACGTTCTGACCTGGCACAACGACAGCGTCCGGACCGGCCTGAACCAGAGTGAGACGATTCTGACGCCGGCGAACGTTAACTTTAACCAATTCGGCAAGCTCTTCGTTATTTCGGTCGACGGACAAGTCTACGCGCAACCGCTTTACGTTTCCAATCTCAACATTCCGGGAAAGGGCGTTCACAACGTGCTCTACATCGCAACCGAGCATGACACGGTCTACGCCTGCGATGCAGACAACGGCGTTGTGCTCTGGCAGGTCTCCGTTCTCAAGGCGGGCGAAACCTCGTCTGATGATCGGGGCTGCTCTCAAGTCACACCGGAGATCGGTATTACCGCAACACCGGTGATCAATCGAAGCGTTGGCGTGAACGGAACAATTTACGTCGCTCCGATGAGCAAAAACAGTTCGGGAACTTATTTCCAACGTTTGCATGCGCTTGATCTGGCCACCGGCGCGGAGCAATCCGGCAGCCCGATGGATGTTTCGGCAACTTATCCCGGGAGCGGCGACAACAGCAGCGGCGGCAATGTTATCTTTGATCCGAAACAATATAAAGAGCGGCCGGGGTTGGTGCTGAATGGCGGGATCGTCTACACACACTGGTCGTCCCATTGTGATAATGCACCTTACACAGCCTTCATTATGGGTTACGATCAAACCACTCTGGCCCAGGTCCGCGTGATCGATCTTGTGCCCAATGGCAGCGAGGGTGCAATCTGGGCCGCCGGCGCCGCGCCCGCTGTCGATGCAAGCGGGAACATGTATGCGCTTACCGGCAACGGCACATTTGAGACGACCCTGAACGCGAATGGATTTCCTAATAACAGCGATTTTGGCAATTGCTTTGTTAAACTCTCTACCGCGAACAACAACCTTCAGGTGGCGGATTATTGGACGATGTTTAACACCGTCGCGGAATCGAACGCGGACCAGGATCTTGGCTCAGGCGGCGTGATCGTTCTTCCAGATATGGTTGACAGCGGCGGCATTACCCGGCATCTCGCGGTCGGCGGCGGGAAAGATGGCCACCTCTATGTCGCGAACCGGGACAACATGGGGAAATTCAACTCGAGTTCGAACGCAAACATCTATCAGGATGTACCGGGAGCTACCACCGGCGGGTTGTGGGCGACGCCGGCTTTCTTTAACGGGACACTTTACGTAGGCGGCACCGGCGACAAGTTAAAGGCGTTTCCATTTACTAATGCGAGATTAGCGACTACACCAACGTCGAGCAGCAGCGCCACTTTCAATTATCCGGGAACGACACCGAGCGTCTCGGCGAATGGAACTCTGAATGGGATTGTCTGGGCGGAGCAAATCGGGGCCAACTCCACGGCCGTGTTGCGAGCCTACGATGCGACCAACCTGGCAACAGAACTCTACAACAGCACCCAGGCCGCTAACTCGCGCGATCAATTCGGTACGAGCAATAAGTTTGTGACCCCAACAATCGCGAACGGTAAAGTATATGTCGGAACTACGAGCGGCGTAGGCGTTTTTGGTCTCCTTAGTACACCGACACCGACACCGACGCCAACTCCGACGCCGACACCAACAGCAACGCCCACTCCGACTCCTACTGTTACGCCAACCCCGACGCCGACTCCAACGGGCGGCCCGGCGGTGATGCTAAATCCGCCACCGGGATCGACGTTCACTTCGTCCACCGTGACTTTCAGCTGGAGCGCGGGCAGCGCCACCGCTTATTTCCTTTTCGTAGGCAGTTCGCTCCACGGCGCTGATATTTATAACTCTGGAGTAGTGACGGTGCATTCGAAAACGGTAAGTAGCATTCCTACTGATGGACGCACGATCTACGTGACACTAGGCTCGCAGGTCAACGGTTCCTGGAGCACTGCAGATTACACGTATAAAGCCTTCAATCCATCGGGTACTCCTACGCCAACGCCAACTCCCAGTCCTACTCCTACTCCGACACCAGCCCCTACTCCAACGCCGACGCCAACGGCTACCCCGACTCCTTCACCAACCTCTACTCCTACTCCGACACCGACTGCGACTCCTGCACCAACTGCAACTCCGACGCCGACGCCTACACCAACGACCGGCCCTGGAGTGATGCTAAGTCCGCCACCGGGATCGACGTTCACTTCGTCCACCGTGACTTTCACTTGGAGCGCGGGCAGCGCCACCGCTTATTTCCTTTTCGTAGGCAGTTCGCTCCACGGCGCTGATATTTACAACTCTGGACTAGTGACGGTGCATTCGAAAACGGTAAGTAACATCCCAACTGATGGACGCACGATCTACGTGACGTTAGGCTCGCAGGTCAACGGCTCCTGGAGCACTGCAGATTACACGTATAAAGCCTTCAAATGATGGGATAGAACACGCGCGAGCGGGAATCGCGCGGCTACTTATTCGTTAATGGTTATTAGTTAACCGATGTCGATGGTTAGTATCAGAAATCGGCGGCCGGAAGTCAGTCTCCACGGCGTGAAGAGAAGAAACTCCGCAACGGAGTGACTTCGTTCGTTGGCGAAGCGGCCTCTTTAGAAATTGTTCGGCTGCCGATCCAAGCAATAGAAAGAATTAGTAGGAGCGCACACCAACTCGCGGTGCCAATTGATTTCAAAGCTATGAGCCAGGGATGGTGGCCAGTTTCTCGAAACGGTAACGAGAGAGCAACCGCCGTGGCCAACATCGAAACGATCAACACGACTTGCGGGCCGCGCCGCTTTTGAGAGAAAACTATCGCTATCGCAACAGTGTAGACCAAGATCAAAAGGATCATGTGCCGGGCCGTTGTTTGCGGACCAAAAACAAGAGCGAGAACAATAAGTACCGCCCACTCGATGGTCCCGGCGCCGGGATGGCTCGAGGCGGTGTTCGCGGTCGCCGGTTGAAAAAGGTTTACGCCGTGGCGACGGCCAATCAACACGATCGCCGTCACGATCGCCCCAAACAGGACGACGATAAGAGTTGCGCCAATAAAATCGGAGACTGCATGTGACCGAGTCAAACGCAGGATTGACGAAGTCAAGGAAACGGAGTGATCCCAGGTGACAGAATTCACAATCGGTTTGTCGGTCCGATCCATTGTCGTAAGACTTATTAACTGAGGCACGTCTGCCACCCGGTTCAGGACAGCAATAGCGTCGATCGCGTAAGTCTTAATCGAGCGTAATCCGACCTCGAGAGCCGGAAGCGAGAAAAAAAACAAAAACGAAACAATCGACGCGATCGCGGCGCGATAGTTTCGCTTGATGAGGAAGTACGGGACAAAGATAAGAGCCAGATATTTGATGTTCGCGGTCGCGCCGGCGGCGATGCCTGCGAGCGCAGGGCGACGATCCATCCACCACAAGATACCGACAAGACCAACGAGGATGAGGCAATCGTATTGGCCCAAAGTGAAATCGCTCCGGATTTTTGTGAAACTTAAAAGAAGAGACGCCGCCGAAATCAACCATGGGATGGATGGATCAGTCTCTTTTTGCCCAAGCCGCCAGCTTTCGGTCACTTTCCGCGCGGCGATAAGCGACGCGGCGAAGATGATCGACGCGCTCAAAATCAACCAGACAATGGCAGCTGCCCGTTCCGGCAACGCCGCCAAGGGTTGAAAGATGAAAGCGAGAAATGGCGAGTAGATGTACATCCCGCCAGTGCCGGCATAGATATCAACCTGATTCGACATTGCCCGGGCCGCTGAGTAGACAACTAGGAAGTCGTCCGGGATTTTTCGCCCCGACCAAGTGCGCAAGAACGTCGGCAGGCCGCTGGCAATGAAGACGACCGCGATGAAAAGCGCGGCGCTGAGACGTTTTCGAGAATTCAAAAAGTGAACGACAAGTTGACGGCTGAGCCGGGTTAAACGTCGCGTTACGCCAGTTAGTGTCGCGGGCGCTGGGGAATTTGTGATCGCGATGGAACCGACAATGAGTGTTGCTTCGGTTCTACCGCCGGAAGCGGTTTAAGTGAGAAGTTGGGCGCGGAAGTTTGGGTAGCGGCTGGCGCGGACGCAGCCGGCAGCCCCGTCCCCGAGTTGGATTGAACCAGCGCGACATCCGAACTGTTGATCAGGCCATTGACGGTAACGTCTTCGCGGAAGTTAGCCGCGGTGACAGGTTGGCCGGATTGAGATTGAGTCTGCGCGATGTCGCTCGAATTGACCGCGCCATTAGCGGTCGTGTCTCCGACTAAAACGTCCATGGTTGCTTGAACATCGCTGGTGTTACTTCCGTCATTCACGCCAACGAGTGTGACCACGATTCTCTGTGCATTGACCACTTCAGTCAGGTTCGCGGTCACCGTGTTTCCGGCAACGCTGAAACTTGTCACTCTTCCGGCGCCGGTGGAAACGGTCGCATTCTGCACGATCACGTTGTTCGCAAAGGTAAAGACGAGCGTGTAATCGTTGCTTGCGCCGCCGCTGCGGCACTCGATTCCCGCCTTGCCCGTCTCCGGAAGATCGACATCAAACGTGCCCGCGCTCCCGTGGGTTTTGCGCGACACGACACTGGTCAATTGCATCACGACTGATTCGATGAAGCCTTTACGCGCGGCGATCTCAGTCGAGTAAAACGCGCTCGGGTTCGGAGCCGTTACCCAATTCCCCTGCCCGTCGTCCACGAACAGGCCGGTGGTATCAAACATTGTTGCATTGAACGGATTTGTGCCGCTGGAGGAAGTGCTGAATGGGCCGTCCACGGCGAGATTGATTCCGGCAAGCTCCCAATTGTTTGTGCTCGTGTTAAACACGAACACCGCGCCGCCGGAATCGCCGGCCGACAGATGGGCCTCGGTCGCTCCGGCATTGGAATCGAATGGCGCGCGCAGAAGTTCTCCGTAGGTCGGGTCGGTGTAGATCGAACCGACGACGTTTGTGCCCCAACGCTGGATGGCGTCGTAAGTTCCCCAGAGCCAGCCGCCGAGATGCGAATCGCTGCCGACTCCGACGGGATCGCCGCGCTGCCGGCCGCGCCCGATGACGACCAGACTAAGATTGACTTCGCTGCCAGGAGGGCTGCTGAAAAGTGGAGCCCGAGTCGGAAAACTGCCGGTGACTCGCCAGATCTGTAGATCGCTCGACGGATCGGGAAACACCGCAGTAGTCGTGTAATTGACTCCGTTGAAGGTGAAAGTCTCTCCGACACTGCCGCCGATGTGCTTGGCGGTGACGAAGTAATTCGAAGCAATGACGGTGCCGAGAAAGCCATCGAGCTGTCCCTCGTACTGCCATCCGCTGCCGGCCAAGGCACCAGTCGGCGCGGAGGTGTTCGCTGTTGGGTCGCCGGTGCCGAAAAGGACCACCGCTCGAAGCGGCGTCAGCAACATCAAAAATCCCGCAAGAACGGTCAGCGCGCGCAGCAGGACAGTTTTCAAAGTTATGATCGTTAGCTCCGGATTAGAATCGAAGCAACAACCTTGGCCACGCGGGAGCGGCTATGGATCAAGCGGCGGCCGAAACAGCTGCCACTGCCGAAGAGGCCACAGATCAGCGGCGCCGGGGAAGAATGGGCGTGACTGCGAAAAAGGCGATCGGGATGATGGCCACGGCCACAGCCGCGACAATCGTCACGATGTCAACCGACACGGCCAAAGTGGAATTTGTTAGCCATGATGACACAGCGAACGTTCCGGCGAGGAAAAGAAGGCCAATCGCTGAAGCTTCAGCGACGATAAATCCGATCATCTTGCTGCGACGCCGCAGGCTAAAATCGTCTTGGTCTGACATGGTGGTGCCTGAAGAAGGTATTAGTTAGCAAGTTAGCGGCCGTTGTCGGGATGAAATCGCCGCGAGACGTGCGAATCGGCGAAAGTTCGTCGCTGGATATCAGGTGGCTGCAGTCTGGCCGCGGCAGCGAACCGCCGGAAAAGCGCAGCTCGGCGCCCTGCTGTTCTACAATGCGCGAAGTAAAGCGCGCCGTTTTGAGATAATGTCAGTGTCAATTGCATGTTCGTCTCCGACCTCCGGGGAAAAGTGGCCGATGGCAGATCGATCGGACGCAATCAATCTACAGCAGAAACGTACGTTACCTAAGGTTATTTAGAGAAGTCCGAGGACAGAGGCCACAAGTCAGGGCCAACGAAAAGGAGTGCGGGCCGGCCCTTTAGGAGTAGATTGACCTGTGCCGACTTATATTTACGAGACCACCGATCCGACCAAACCGATCCGAAACTTCGAAGTGAAGCAAAGCGTCCATGACGAGCCGCTTCGGAAGGATCCGGAAACCGGCGAAGCCGCACGGCGCGTGATCTCTGCGGGTTACAATCTTCTCATTCGCGGTAAATCGATTGGGCCTTCGGTCGGCTCGGTTGGTTCGCACTGAACCTGACACAGGTCAGAGGTCAGCGAGAAAACCGAAACCAACATGCAAAAGAAAAATTCAAATACCTCGGCGCGCTCAAGGGTGCTGGTGCTCGTCGATGAATCGAACGTCGGCAGTTCGGTCCGCACTGCCGGGCGCGGTTTGGATTGGATAAAGTTGCGCGAGTTTCTGGCCGGTCCAAACACAGGACGCGAGCTGATCGAGATGGTTGTTTATGCCGGATTGCCGCCTGCGATGCCGATCTGGCAGGAAGAGCGCGACAAAAAAAATAAGTTTATGCAGTGGCTCCGCTCCAACGGATTCATGGTTGTGACCAAAGATGGGTCGCCCGCTGAGGAAGGACGATACAAGGCCAACGTGGACGTAATGATGGCGATCGACGCGCTTGAGCTTTCCGTCGAGATGCAGCCCGACGTCGTTATACTCGTAACCGGCGACACCGATTTCGCTTATCTCGCCATCAAGTTGAGGCGACGCGGTATCCGGGTGGAAGTAGCTTCGGTCACGCAAAATCTCGGCAACATATTGAGATCAGCCGCGAATGAAGTGATCGATCTCGCACCACTCTTTCGGACGTTCGAAATGATCCAGGCGCCGGCACCGGCTCCAGTTCGAGCTATACCACCGCGTCAAAATCAGCACCAGCGTCGGCGCCGGCCGCGGTTTGATCCGGCCAAGGCTCGCAGTGTTTAACGACCAGAGAAGCGAGAGATAGAGCGCTTAACTTCGTCGCTCCGATTTTCGCGCCGGGCGCTCAAGCCGGGCTTCGGCCAGATCAATGTCACGTTGGATTCGGCGCAAGGCCTGGTCGTTGATCGCCTCTTCGTTCCGCAGCTCGATCACGGTGTCGCGTTCTGTCTGTAACATTTCACGGGCCAATTCTTCAAAGTCCGCCGAGAACAATCTGCTGACGCTTTCTTCATCAGGACTTTCGCTGCGAAGTTGCCGGATACGGTCGTCGTATTCCGAACGAAGACGTTCAATTGTCTCGGGCTTGCCCCGATTCGACGATTCGATTTCCTCGAGACGAGCTAACGCCGCTTCGTTTGCCTTCAATCGCGCCAGTCTCTCTTCTTTTTCCGTAACGCGATCGTCCACAATTTTCAGCCAACGGACCAGGGGCGTAAGAGTGAGTCCTTGTAGAACGAGCGTTGCGAAAATGACGCAGAACGTGAGCAAGAGGATGAGATCGCGTCCGGGAAATGGTTCGCCATTAGCCAGGACGAAGGGGATCGCCAGAGCGCCGGCCAGCGAATCTGCCCCGCGCATTCCGGTCCATGCGATCAACACAGTGTGTTTCCAGGGAGCGCGGTTTTTATGGCGGAACTTTGGGCTGAGCAGTCGCGACAAATAAGTCGCCCCGAACATCCAGAGAAAACGAACCAGCACGATGACGGAAACAAACACGATCGCCAGCTCAGCTACGCGAGTCGCCGTGCCGGGAGCGAGCGCGTGGATAACCTGCGGCAGTTGAAGCCCGATGAGCATGAAAAGCATTCCGTTCAGAATGAACGTGACCATTTCCCAAACTGGCAGCGCTTGCAGTCGCATCCGACCGCTTAAGATGCGCGGGGCGCGCCACCCGTAATAAATGCCGGCAATCACGACGGCGAGAATTCCGGAGACGTGCAGTCTTTCACCGCTGAAGTAAGCAACGTACGGGGTAAGAAGAGAGAACATTGTTTGAACCGGCGGGTCGTCCAAACGCTTCTGCAATTGCGTTGCCAGCCAGCCCACGGCGAGACCAACACAGATGCCGCCAGCGGCGACAAAGAGAAACTGCAGGCTCGCTTGTCCCAGCGAAAAGGCGCCGGTCAACACCGCGGCGACTGCAAAACGGAACGAGATAAAGGAAGTGGCGTCGTTGATCAGACTCTCTCCTTCGAGGATGACAATGATCTTGCGGGCCACCCGCAAATTTTGAGTCACCGCCAGCGCGGCCACGGCGTCGGGCGGCGAAATGATGGCGCCGAAAACAAAACCGACCGCCAAAGGTAACCCGACCAGTTCGTGGAACAGATAAGCAGTCGCCGTCATCGTCAGAAGGACCAGCACAATTGCGAGCGGGAGAATCGAGCGAAGGTTCGCCCGGAAATCTCTCCAGGACGTGTAGACGGCCGCAGGATAGAGCAGCGGCGGAAGAAACAAATTGAAGACCAGTCGCGGATCGAGATGAATCTCAGGAAGGCCGGGGACCAGAGCGAGGAACAGACCACCGATGGTCAGCAGAATTGGATATGGGATTCGGATTTTTCGGGCAACGATCGCCAGCAGAGCGACCGCAACGAGACAAAGGAGGATTAATTCGGTTTTGTCTACCATAGTTCCGATTCGTCCGAGCCTCGCCGGAATTAGTTCAGACGTCGAGGCACCAATGAAGTGGTTTCGAGGACCTATGACCAGTGACCAGTGACCAGTGACCGCAGACTACTGACTACCGATCGCTGACAATGGAATCAGTCCTTGCCGAGTGGCGTAGATCTATCCCATCGCATCCGCTCTTCGAGAATGGTGCGGAGATGCGCGCAATCGCACGGTTTCGATAAGTGATGATCGAAGCCAGTGAGCTTGGCGATGTGGACATCGCTCGGATAGGTGTAGCCGGATATCGCGATAGCGAGGACGCGCTTCCCGCGCCGGCGCGCTTCGCTCACCAGTGCGTAACCGGTCCCGTCGGGCAGCGCGATGTCGCTCAGGATTACGTCGACCGGCGGCTCGGACTCGAGGCGATCCATACCACCCTTTAAAGTGTCAGCAGAAGAAACAACATATCCCCAACGCGTGAGAAGCCCGACAAGGACTTGGCGGGTGTCTTGATGATCCTCCACTACTAAAATCCGCATATCGCCCTTGGGATGATTCGAGGTCTGAATCGTAAATGACCAGCCGTCTGGCTGTGTCGGCCGGGATATTTGTTAATGGTTAAGGGGCGAAACGTCGCGCTGAGGCGATTGAGGCGCGAGGTCCGAGGCCGGACTGGTATTGTTGAGAAGTCGAGACACGTTACAAAATGAAGGGCGACATCGAGACCAGAGAATTTGCGACCGATGACTATGACGCCGCGGTTGAGTTATGGAAACGGGTCGAGGGGGTCGAGATCGCGGAAGGCGATGATCGGGAAAGTGTCGCGCAATTCATCGCGCGAAACGCGGGACTGAGTCGCGTCGCGACAGATGGATCGACAATCATCGGGGTGGCGATCTGCGGTCAGGATGGACGTCGCGGACACATTTATCATTTGGCGGTCGATCCGAACTATCGGGGCCGCGGAGTGGGCAAACGGCTGGTCGATGAATGTCTGGAAGGCTTGCGGCGCCTCGGGCTCAAACGCGCGAACATCATGGTGGCAACGGACAATCCGCGCGGCCGCGAATTTTGGAGTAAATGCGGCTGGGAGGAGCTTGATCGCGCAATCGGAATGGGAATCGATCTGTGATGCAGATTACAAAAGACCACAGGCCGCTGATCGGCCGGACAACTGATCTTGCCGTTACTGCAGCGTGCGGTAACGTTTCGATTCACGTTTCGTGAAATGACTTGGCGGCTTCGATCGATTCTGTTTTGTGGCGGGTTGCTGCTCGCCGCAAGCACCTCGTTTGGTCAGGGCGAGTATCAGCAGACCAAGGATGGCAAAACCCTTGTTTGGAACGGCACTCCGAAACCGGGCGACAGCGCAACCTGGGCCGGTGATCGGGACAAGGAGAATTACGCGTCCGGATTCGGCGCGCTCACTTGGTACACGGCCAAAGGGACCGTTTACGGTCTCTATTATGGGAACATGGTCCACGGCAAACTCGAAGGGCCGGTCAATGTGCATACCAACGGACGGACCGCGCACGCTTACTTTGCCGATGGAGGGCGAGTGACCGGCTGGGCGCGCGGACCGGCGCCGTCAAAGATGAATGTGCCGGAGGAAGCGCTAAAATCAGAGGCCAGCAAAAAGACAGCGAGTTCCAGCGGAGAAAGCACGCCGGAGACTGCAAAAAAGCCGAAGACTGAGCCGGAAAAAATACGTCCGATCGCGACCAAACCGGCGACGACTCCGACCGAACCAACGCCACCAACAATCACCGAGAAAAAAAGTGAACCCCGCCCGGCTGAAGAGGATTTACCTCGCAGCACGCCTCCCGGCGCAAGGACTGAGAGCGAAGCATCGGTTTTCGAACCGACGCCGATCCCGAAGGCCGAAGCGTTTGCTCAACCGTCGATTCAAGAGGCGCCACCTGTCGCAGAAGCATCGGCAGTAGAGCGACTGACAGAGGTTCCTAGTCCGACGTCTGAAACGAGCCATCAGTCTTCAGCCGGAAAATCTGCTGCCGACATTTCATTAAGCACACTCGCTGGTCCGCCCTCATCTCTGCACACAGTGCCTGATACTTCACCGCCGAAAATAGAAAGCGAAACATCCTCACCGCGGGAGAGTGCACCGCTCACGGAAACGGAAGCGATCAGTCTCGCGGACACCGAAGCACGTGTTCAAGGTTACCAGTTGGATAATTATCAGCGTCCAAAAGTCGATCACTCGGCGGTGAAAGGAAAGTGGTCGCTCTTTTACGGTCTGAAGGAAGGCGAAAGCGGCGGCACGTTCACCATCACGATCGAAGACAAGACGAGGAAAGTAGAATTTAGAAAGTAGAATAAAGCGCTCGGGACGTGGGACAAAGAAGGTAAAGCAGCGAGCGAGTTTCAAAAGTTTAGTGCTGTCGGTACTGGAGCCGCTTCAGGTTCGGAGGCTTTTGCAAAATGGCGCGCGGTTTGGCGTGCGGATTGAGTGTCGGATTCGCCATGCGGAAAATTGCGGCCATCATCGCTTCGGCCCGTTCGTTCCAAAGATCGCCGTGATTCTTGATGATACTCGGATCGACTTTGACGTCCCAGTAAGGCACGTCGACGTCGCCAACGCGCTTGATTTGCCAGAGTTCCAGCATTCCGTTCGGCCCGTCCAAGGTGAACACGTCACCGACCAAGTTGTGTTTTAAGTTCGTCTCGAGCGCGGGCAAGCCGTGCGAGTCGATTGTTTCGGGAAGTTTTTCGGTGACGTGATTGACGAGGAATTGGTTGTGGCCCGGGGTCGAAGTATAAAACGCGCGTTCGCTCTCTAGATTCTTCGCCGCTCCTGGGGCCGGGACTGTGTTAAACGCTTTTGTCGTTGCCGCGAGGCCGGTGCCGATTGGAAAGGCAAGGCCGGTGGCAATGTCGGCACTGGACGTGACCGAGACAAACATCGGCCGCGTGTTTTCGGTGTCGCGGATGTAAAGCGCGGAAATCATCTGCCGCGCGAGAATGCTATCGGCGGCGGGATTGACGACGAGAATCAGATCAGCGGGCAAGCTGCGGTCAGCGCCGGCGTGACCGTGGATCTCGGCGTTGATGGCGTGCGCGACAGAGCGCTCGACGATGAGTCCGCCAAACGAATGTCCGAGCAGGACCGTGTATTGATTAGCGATGCCGTGTTTTCGAGCGGCCTCCGAGATGGCGGCGATGGCATCGTAGCAATCGTAGTTACTGGCGATGCGTTCGGCGGTGGCCTTGCGGTTCCAAAAGCTGAGCTCCTTTAAAACCGGAACCGGAGTGAACTTACCGCGCCAGGCCAGATAAATGCCGACGAGATTGAATCCGGCATCACGAATGGCGGGCGCGGCATTGAGACGCGCCAGTAGTCCGGAAAATTTTTTGACATCGTCGGACTCGGCGTTGTTCTGCCAACCGTGAACGTAAGTAATGACCAGCGGTCGGTCCGTTTTCTCGACCAACTCGACTGCGTTGGTGACCTGGGTTGTATCCTGGTAAGAGCCTTGCTCCCCAAACTCAATAAAGGCTAGTTTGTAGCCTGTCCCGGTGACGACCGAATTGTGGGGATTGGCGGCGGAGTTCTCGCGTGATGGCGAAAGATGAGTGCAACCGGCAAGTGAACCGGCGCAAATGCAAACCGCGATGATTCGTAAGGGGGACACGAACGATGTCGATGTAGCAATTTCATCCAACGACGACAAGTTGAATCCGTTACGGTCTGCCCCGGGTGTCCTTCGTGGTAGCTCCGGACACCAAGGTTTTTATTAGGGGTGCGGACTTTCATGTTGTGAACGGCTGACCGAATGAATTACAATCGGCGCCTTGTGAACGCGCCCCGTCTTGCCTGTCTAACGATCTTACTGACACTGCTTTTCGCAGGCGGCGCCTACGCCGACGGGACCTATCAGCGCACTGAGGACCGCAAAAAAGCGCTCGTTTGGAACAACGATCCCAAACCCGGAGACGCTGCGACCTGGTCGGGCAATCGCGACGGGGATGGCTACGCGACAGGACCCGGCACACTCCAGTGGTTCCGGGTTGAGCGAGGTTTCTTGACCGGGTCGAACATAGCAGGCCCAAAGCGAATTCCGATCAGCAGTTATTCGGGGACGATGCTGCATGGGAAATTCAACGGCGGTGTCATGACCGTTGACCACGGAAAAACGTATCATACGACGTTTGCAGATGGTCACAAAAACGGGCGATGGGTTGCCGGGCCATTAATTACGAAAGCCGAGGGTGTGGAAGCTGCGCCAGTAGTGAAGAAAGCCGAGCGGGCCGAACCCGAAGCATCGACAGAGGTTGCGAGCGAAGCACGCAGCACGGAAAAAGTTTTAGAGGAAAAGACACCAGCTCGTGTTGCGGAAGAAACAACGGCGGACGTTCCAGCAGAAGGGCCCGCTGACACCGTAAAAGAAAACGCCGAACGCCCAATTACAGAAAAAGCGGCAAAGGAATCCTCGTCAGAGACAAAGCAGAAAGTTTCTCAACCGTTAATTGCCCAAGCTTCGACAGAAGAGTCGGAAGAATCGGTTACGCCGCGAGCACCCGCGACCAGGAACGCCGCGCTTCAGCCCGGAGCCGTCCACGCGATCGAGCGGCCGACTCGCACCGTTACCAGAAAACCCGAGGCTGAGCCGGCGGTGCGTCCTGAGCGCGCGAAATCTGAAAACACCGAAAAGCCATCGAAGACTGCGAAACCCGCTTCCTCTCAACCACCGAAAGTAGACACACAGCTAAGTGAAGATATTCCGGCCGAAGGCCCGGCCACGACTGGATCCGAGAAGTCCGAGCCGGACGGGCGTTTAGCTCAAAGCTCAAAATCCGCAAAGGCCGAGCCTCCAGCCGCAAAGGAAACTCCAGTGGACAATTCGATCCGCACTTTGACCGGACCGCCTTCGTCGCTACACGCCAACCCGCCGCCGGAAACAAACCCACCAACTCAAATTCCGACGCCTTCAACCGCAGCCGTTTCGCCGCCCGCGACGACCGGCCCGAAGCTGACGGCGGTGCAGGCGATGGACATCGCTGACATTGAAGCGCGTGAAAAAGGCTACGATTTGGGTGACTATCAATTGCCGAAGGCCGAATACAATGCGGCCAACGACACCTGGTCGGTCGGTTATGCCATGCGCGATGGCAACAAAGACACAAAGAAACTGAGCGTCACGATCCAGGACAAAACCGGCAAAGCGGAAGTGAAAAAATAACTCCGAACCGGAGTTGCGGTCGAGCAAGAATCGGGTGGGCTGCATCTCGCCGCGATGTAAGCTGATTCCACACGCCATGAGTCAGTCAAAGGAACGAGATTATGTTCTGGGCACCCACGACGAAGAACTAGAGCGATTGGGGGTGCAGCATCGCGCCTGGCGTCCGGTAGTTTTGGATTGCTGGAAAAAGGCGGGCGTAATCGATGGCAGCCGTGTCCTCGATGTCGGCGCCGGCCCCGGCTACGCGACTGTCGATCTTGCGGAAATTGTTGGACCGAATGGACGAGTCGTCGCAGTCGAGCGCTCGAGTAATTTTGTCAACGCAATCAAGAGCGCAGTCCGAACGCACTCGCTGTCGAATGTCGACGCCGACGAACTCGACTTGATGAAGGACGAGTTGCCTGCCGGTCCTTTTGATTTCGCCTGGTGTCGATGGGTGCTCTGTTTCGTCTCGAATCCGGAGTTGCTGATCAAAAAAATTGCGAACACGCTACGCAACGGCGGCCGCGCGATTTTTCACGAGTACGGTCACTACACGACGTGGCGTTTTATCCCGCAACGCAAAAGCATCGAAGAATTCAGATCTCATGTGATCGCGACGTGGCGTGAATCCGGGGGCGAGCCGGACACCGGACGGCAATTGCCGTCATGGTTAACGAACAACGGATTTGCGGTGCGTACGGTCGTGCCGCGAATTTTTTGTCTTCGACCAAACGATTACATGTGGCAATGGCCGGCGCAGTTCATTCATGTCCACCTCTTGCGATTGCAAGAGCTCGGTCGAATCGACGCCGCGTTCGCCGACCAAGTCCGCGCGGACCTGGCCGCGGCCGAGAAGGAAAAGGATTCGTTCATGCTGACCCCGCTCGTGCTTGAGGTCGTAGCGGAAAAATTGTAATCCTCCACAACGCTCAAAGTTTTTCTGTTGCCACCAAGGACGCCGGCGCGACAGGATTCGAAAACCTCGTATGAAAGATCTGACGCAAGGATCGGTTACCAAACATTTGCTCCATATGTCGGCTTTCATGGCCGTGAGCATGATGGTGCAAACCCTTTATTTGCTGGCCGATCTCTTTTGGGTGGGACGCCTCGGCAAAGAAGCGATCGCAGCCGTCGGCGTCGCCGGTAATCTGACCATGATCGTGCTGGCACTGACCCAAATGCTCGGCGTCGGAACAACTGCGTTGATCTCGCAAGCCGCGGGTCGCAAAGATCAGCCGCACGCGGAGCTCGCGTTCAATCAATCGTGCACGATGTCGATCTGGATCGCGATCGCGTTGGGCGCGGTCGGCTTTCTTTGGATGGATGCTTACGCCAACTCACTGAGCGCGGACGCGACTACCGCGGCTTTAGCCAAGGCTTACCTACACTGGTTTCTTCCGGCGTTACTGCTGCAGTTCCCGCTTGTCTCAATGGGCTCGGCCTTACGCGCAACCGGAATTGTTCAAGCGCCGGTGATTTTCCAAGTGATCAGCGTCGTTCTGAACATGGTACTCGCTCCGTTCCTCATTTTCGGATGGATCGGATTTCCAAAACTCGGCGTAACCGGCGCGGCACTCGCGACCTTTATTTCGGTTCTCGTCGCCGATCTGCTCATCATTTGGTACTTCGAGAAGAAATATCATTATCTCCGTTTCCGATTTCCGCTGTTCCGACCGCAGATCAAAATCTGGAGCGCGATGCTGCGGATCGGCGTGCCGGCCGGCGCTGAGTTTGTTCTGCTATTCGTTTATATCATGATCGTCTACGTGATCATCCGCAATTTCGGTCCGGCGGCGCAGGCAGGATTCGGTGTGGGCGCGCGCGTGATGCAGGCGCTCTTTTTGCCGGTGGTCGCGCTCAGTTTCGCGGTCTCGCCCGTGGTCGGGCAAAACTTTGGCGGCCGTCAGGCCGATCGCGTCCGGCAGTCGGTTAAATCGGGACTCGGGATTGCCGCTTCAATGATGCTCGTCCTCGCTTTGATCACATGGCTTGCGCCGGAAATGATGATCCGTTTTTTTTCAAAGGACGCCGCGGTGATCCAGTTCGGCAGCGACTATCTCCGCATCGTTGCTTTCAATTTCGTCGCCGCCGGCATTGTCTTTACCAGCTCGAGCATGTTTCAAGGACTGGGTAACACTGTGCCACCATTGCTAAGCTCGGCCTCGCGCCTGGTTCTTTTTGCCCTGCCGGCGTTGCTTCTCTCGCGCAGGGCGGGGTTCGACATCAAACTTGTTTGGTTTCTCTCGGTCGGGTCGCAACTGCTCCAGGCCTGCATGAATCTGTTGCTGCTGCGGCGCGAACTGAACAGGAAATTAAAATTCGAAGACGGCGCAGGCTTCATTCCTGCCAGCGCGACTGCATCATAACCAAATTCAGTTCTTGCATTCGGCTGGTTGCGTAACCAGCTTTCTGGCCTTCGTTTTTCAATCCTGAATCTATGCGCTCTCGAATTTTGCTTTTAGTGGCGGTTTACTGTTCGTTGTCGATCTTGTCGATGTCGGCCCAGTCGTTGCCAAACACGACCCGGCTCCTGCGTTTTCCAACGACGAACGACCGTGAAATTGTTTTCTGCTACGCCGGCGAGCTTTACACCGTGGGCAAAGACGGCGGCATCGCGCGACGCCTGACGAGCGGTCCCGGGTACACTTCCTTTCCGCGCTTTTCTCCTGACGGGAAACAGGTCGCCTTTACTTCGGAATACGATGGCAACCGCGAAGTTTACGTTATGCCGGCCGATGGCGGGACGCCGAAACGGCTCACGATCTCGGCCACGCTTGGTCGCGATGACGTTTCCGATAGAATGGGACCGAATAATATCGTGATGGCGTGGCAAAACACGAAGCCGCTGATTGTGTTTCGCTCGCGGATGAAATCGTTCAACGATTTCATCGGTTCGCTTTTCACCGTTGGCATGGACGCCGAACTGCCGCAGCAAGTGCCGGTGCCGCGCGGTGGATTCACTTCCTTCTCGCCGGACGACTCGAAAATGGCGTTCAACCGCGTGTTCCGCGAGTTCCGGACCTGGAAACATTATCGCGGCGGCATGGCCGACGATATTTGGATCTACGATTTCAAAACCGGCGCGACTGAAAACCTGACCAATAATCCGGCGCAGGACATCTGTCCGATGTGGGGACCCGACAACAAAATCTATTTCATTTCAGATCGCGACGGCCGGATGAATCTATTCTCTGTCGATCTCACTTCGAAAGAAACGAAACAGCTGACCAGCTTCAAAGACTTCGACATCAAATTTCCGTCGATCGGGAAGGGATCGATCGTTTTCGAACAAGCCGGTTATATCTGGCGATACGATTTGAAGAGCGGCCAGGCCACGCCGCTGCCGATTGATGTAAAAGAAGATCTTGCTGTCGGCCGATCGGCATTGGTTGATGCAGCAAAACACATCGAATCGGTGAATCTGGCACCGGATGGCGAACGATCGATCGTCGTGGCGCGCGGCGATCTTTTCTCGGTCCCGGCAAAATATGGAACGCCGCGAAACTTGACCAAAACGTCAAACGCGCACGAACGCGATGCCGTTTGGTCGCCGGACGGAAAATGGATCGCCTACAACTCAGACGCGACCGGCGAGAACGAGCTGTATGTACGCGCGCAAGACGGCAAAGGCGATCCAGTGCAAATGACGAGCGGCGCCGACACTTATTATTACAAAGCCGTTTGGTCGCCCGACAGCAAGAAACTGGCTTGGAGCGATCGCCTGCAACGGCTGCGATATGTTGATGTTGCCACCAAAACCATAACGCAAGTCGATCAGGACAAATACGGCGAGATCGAAGCCTTCAACTGGTCGCCCGACAGTCAGTGGATCGCGTGGGGAAGGCCGGAAGAAAACGGATTGCCGCGGGTTTATCTCTATTCGCTCGCGAGCAAACAACAGACGGCGGTGACCGACAATTGGTACGGCTCCGGCGAACCGGTCTTTAGCGACGATGGAAAATATTTGCTGCTCAGTTCCGCCCGCGATTTCAAGCCGAGCTTTGGCGAGCAGGAATTTGCGAACGTTTACCTCGACATGCAGCGCGTTTATCTCGTGACGCTGGCCAAGGAAACAGAAAATCCACTCGGTCCGAAGAGTGACGAAGTCGGCAAGGCCGAACAAAAACGCGAGAAAGAGAAAGCCAAGGAAGCGGAAGAGAAAAAGCCGGAGGAAAAAGCAGGCGCCGAGAAGAAGCCGGAAGAAAAGAAACCGGAAGCCGCCAAGCCGAAGAAGCCGGTAGTAGTTAAAGTCGACACCGACGGAATTCAGAATCGGATCGTCGGTCTCGAGATTTCCCCTGGAAATTATCGCGACATCCGAATGATTGAGGACCGGATTTTCTATCTTCGCCGCACATCGGCAGATGACGTTGGCTCAGATGAAGACGATGACAGCAACGCGCCAGACCGAAAATCTCACCTCTGTTCTTACAGTTTGGAAGACCGCAAGGAAACGGTCCTCGGTGACGTGAACGCCTATCAGATCACGTTCGATGGAAAGAAGATGCTGGTGAAGATCAAAAAGGATTTTGCCATTATCGATCTGCCAAAAGACAAGATCGAGACCAAGGACCACGAGTTCAAGATCGAGGGCCTCGACATGCAGCTCGATCGCCACGCGGAGTGGAACCAGATCTATTTCGAGTGCTGGCGGCAAATGCGCGACTTTTTCTTCGCGCCGTCGATGAACGGCGTCGACTGGAAAGCGATGCGCGACAAGTACGCCGCGCTCGTTCCATTCGTAAATCATCGAAACGATCTCACCTATTTGCTGGGCGAACTGATCGCGGAGTTAAACAGCGGCCACGCGTATGTGTCAGGCGGCGAGCGACCCGACACTCCGCGGATCAAGCTCGGCTTGCTCGGCGCCGAATTGTCCCGCGACCCAGGGAGCCGCGCGTATCGGATCGATCACATTTTGCCGGGCGAGAATTGGGACAAGCACACCCGCTCACCGCTCACCGCCATCGGCGTTGATGTGAAACCCGGCGATTACATTCTGGCGATCAACGGCACGCCCGTTTCATCGCTTCCTAATCTTTACGAGGCTTTGATCGGCACGGCGAACAAACAAGTGATCCTGCGAGTGAATTCGAAGCCCTCGGATGCCGGCGGACGAGACGTCACGGTGGTGCCCACCGATAACGAGGCCCCGCTCTATTATTTAGATTGGGTGCAAAAGAACATCGACTATGTCACCAAGAAGACGAACGGCGAGGTCGGTTATCTGCACATTCCGGACATGGGCCAACCTGGCTTGAACGAATTCACCAAGCTTTACTTCCCACAGATTCGCAAAAGAGGGCTGATTGTCGATGTTCGTGGAAACGGCGGCGGCTTTGTTTCCCCGTTGGTGATCGAGCGACTGCGTCGCGCTTTCGAAATGATCGGCATTGCCCGCAACGGGATGCCGCAGCCTGACCCCGCCGACGCTTTCACTGGGCCGATGGTCACTTTGATGAATGAATTCTCCGCGTCTGATGGCGACATCTTTCCATTTCGCTTCAAAGCGCTCAGCCTCGGCAAGCTAATTGGGAAACGCTCCTGGGGCGGAGTCGTCGGCATTCGCAATTCACTTCCGCTGGTCGACGGCGGCCAGTTCTTTAAACCGGAATTCGCGATTTATTCCAAAGACGGCAAGGAATGGATCATTGAAGGTCACGGCGTTGATCCTGACATTGTAGTGGACAACGATCCGGGAAAGGAATTCAAAGGCGAAGATCAGCAACTCGACCGCGCGATCCAGGAGATTCAGCAAGAGATAAAGACCAAGGGCTATCAGCTGCCGTCGCCGCCGCCGTATCCGAACCGAAACCCGGCGAAATGACTGGAATGTTCATTTGAACTTGCGTCGGCGATGCCGTGCGCTGATGCTGAGTTCATGCTGACTGAGCGACAGAAAAAAGTCCTCGATTTTATCCAACGCGAGCAGCGTGAACGCGGACTGACCCCGAGCACACGCGAAATCCAGAGTCATTTCCATTTCGCCAGCCAAACCTCGGTGATGCAATACATCGCTGCGCTTGAGCAAAAGGGATTTCTGCAACGCCATGCCGGTAAAGCCCGCGCATTGATCACGCCCGTGCAAAAAGTCCGGATCCACGACGTCCCTATCTACGGCCAAATTCCGGCGGGAATGTCGACAATGACCGAGCAGGACATCGAGGGACATGTCTCGCTCGATACGCGTTCGGCCAACGTTTCCAAAAACCATGGCACGTTTGCGCTGCGGGTCCGGGGCGATTCGATGATCGACGCGCACATCGTCGATGGCGACATCGTAATCCTCGAACAAAGCAAAGAGGTCCATAACGGCGACATTGTGGCGGCGTTGATCGACGGTGAAACAACTTTGAAACGATACGTGATCGGCCGTGGCCGCCCCTATCTGAAAGCGGAGAATTCGCGCTATCCGAACTTGATTCCCGCCCGCGAACTAAAAATCCAAGGCGTGATGGTCTCGCTCGTGCGCAAACACGACCGGCGGAAAAAGCAGTAGCGGGCCGTCAGGTCCGCTCTTCCTCTTAATCTTAATCAAAAGACCTAAATTAAGAGTGAGGGGAAGAGGAAGGTCGCTTGAGAATGTTCACTTGAACATATTTCTTTTGATGTCATACTTCCGTCGTGGCAGCGGGGAAAATTGTCGATCTTCGGAGGTTGCTGGCGGAGCGTTTTTCGCACCCCTTTCCTCCAGGCGCAGCTGTTTTACAGACTGGTTTGTCTTTTTTGGATCAAATCGCCCGCGGCGGCCTGCCGAAAAGCGCGATTACGGAATTAATCACACCGAAACCCAGCGCCGGAAGCGCTTCGCTCATTCATAGCCTTTTGCGGTCGGCGCAACGAGATCAGCATTTCGTCGCCTTGATTGACGGCTCTGATTCGTTCGACCCTGGCTCATCGGACAATTCCGCCTTGCGCCATTTGCTTTGGGTCCGTTGCCGGAAAGCGTTCGACGCCGTCAAAGCGACCGATCTCCTTCTGCGCGATGGCAATTTTCCGTTGGTGATTGTCGATCTTGTTCTGAACTCGATTGAGGAGTTGCGGAAAATTCCGCCGACCAGCTGGTATCGTTTGCAACGGCTCGTTGAAGCTGCGCCAACCGCCTGTCTAATCATCAATCGACAAAGCATGGTCAGCAGCGCCCAATTGAAAATCGTCCTCCAGAATTCGTGGACGCTTAAAGCTCTGGAAAAAGAGAACGCGATTTCGAATTTGAGATTTCGTATTCAACGCTCGCATCTCAATCGACTCGAAAACGTCGCCGCCAATTAATGTTCGCGACAATCTATTTGCCCAATTTTTATTTGCAGGCTGCGATCCGGCATCATCCCAAATTGCGCGCGCAACCTGTGGCATTAATCGACGCTTCGAAATCAAAAGTGTCGGTCATTCAACTGAATGAGCTCGCCGAAAAAGCAGGTGTGGGAAAAGGCATGACTCCAAGCCAGGCTCTGGCGCGCTGTTTGCAGGTCGTCATCAGAACGCGCGAGCGCGCGCAGGAAAATGTGATCGACGACATTTTATTGCAGCACGCATTTATGCTTTCACCCTTTGTCGAAGCGACCGCACCCGGCGTTTGCGCTGTCCAATTCACGGATCATCGCGATCTCACCACGAAACTCTCACGGGTTGTTGCGAAATTCGCGAAATGCGAAATTCAGGCTCAAGCCGGAATCGCATCGTTGCCCGACACAAGTCTTCTGGCCGCGCATCTGGCGCGACCGGTTTTGCAAATCGACGAGCCAAAAGAATTTCTGGCGCCGTTGCCAATTGAAACGCTCGCGCTCGTCTAAGATCGACATCAACTGTGGAGGCAGCCGTCTCGGCCGCCACCTTATTCTGCAGGCGAGGACGCCTGCTACCACAGATCAAGTCGCCGGCGACTTGCGTTCCATAAAAAGTCCATAAACGAAGCCGCCGAGCGCGCCGCCGATTAATGGTCCGATCCAGTAAACGTAATGATCGTGCCAAAACCAAGACGCGAGAGCTGGTCCGAACACACGGGCGGGATTCATTGCCGCGCCGGTCAATGGGCCACCGAACAAAATGTCGAGCGTGATCGTTGCGCCGATCGCAAATCCAGCAAAGCCAGCGCTACGGCCGCGTTGATCCACCGCCGTTCCATAAACAACGAAGACAAGAAAAAATGTAAGAATGGCTTCGACCAAAATTCCCTGCATCGCGGTCAGATTAATCGCGAGCTGAGGCGTTCCCATCACAACCACGTCACGCCCAAATAGTCCGAGACAAATGAGGGCGGCGGTGAAGCCGCCAAGAAGTTGCGCACTCCAATAACGAATTGCCGTTGCAAGCGTCATCTGACCGCCGCACAGCAGACCGAACGTGACCGCCGGATTGAGGTTCCCGCCCGAGATGTGCAACGTGGCGGAAACAAAAGCCGCGATGGTCAGACCGTGCGCCAGCGCAACGCCAAGCACGTCGTGTCCGGCCGTTTTAATCGCTCCGATTCCGACAAAGATGAGAGCAAATGTTCCGACAAATTCCGCTAGCCATGGACGAAGCTTTTCCATCGGGCAATGAGATCAAATGGAATCGGAAGTGGCAAGTGATGAGTGACAGGTGACGAGCGTATGCAGTCAACGTCAGTGATTTGTCACTGGCCACTCGTCCCTCATCACTATTTTACCCGCCCGCGTAATTGGGATATTTCTCGCGCAGTTGTCGCGCGATCTTGTCGGCTTCCGCGGCGTTTCCGGCGCGCTGATATGCGGTCGCGGCTTTTTGTAAAGCGCGCGGCGTGATCGCCGGATCATCATAGAGCAAAGCGACGCCCATGAATGCCTTGCTCGCTTCGTCAAAATGGCCGCGTTCGAATTGAACATCGCCCGCGAGCAGACGCGCTTGCGCATTCACTTGTCCTTCCGGTTGAAGGACCATGATTTGTTCGGCGATCTTCTGTGCATCGTCTGGTTTATGAGCTGCAATCTTCACTTCGCCAAGCTTTAGCAGCACCTTGGCTTTTCCCGCAGGATCGGTCGCGACCTGCAAATATTTGCCGAGCGCGTTTTCCGATTCATCAAACTTTTGCTGTTTGGCAGCGGCATCTCCGAGATAAAACCAAAAATCCGGTTTGACCGGGGGATTGTCGATCTTGCCGAGCACGCCAAGATATTTCTCAGCGGCGCCGTAATTTTTGTCGTTGTAATATACAATCCCCAGCCACTCCAGAATTTCGGCAGGGATCGTGCCAGGAGCATTGGCCGCGAGAAAGCCGTCTATTTCTCGAGTAACGGCTGCGCGATCATGCAGACCGAAATACGACGAAATGATGCGGATGGTCGCCAGAACGTAGTAGCGATCTTTATCGAGCTGACGCGCCATGTTGAGGGAAGCGAGCGCGGTCTTGTAATCCTTCATTTCAAACGCGGATTTGCCGATGTAGTAATGCGCCATGGATGCGGCCGGGCTTTTCGGAAATTCCTTTAATAACTGACGAAACGTGTCGCTCATTCCCTTTGGGTTTTGCTGCTGACCAAGAATGAGCGCTTTGCGTTGCAATGCTTCCTCACGGTCGCGTGCTCCGGGATATTTGGTCAGGATTGCGTTCCAATCGGATAGAGCGGCGTCGTAGTTTTTGTCGCTCTCATACGTTTCGGCCCGCCGGGCAAAGGCTCCGGGCACTAGCGGACTGTCAGGAAAAGCTTGGACGAAAAATCCAAACGCCTCGACGATCCCCGCGACGTCCTTCATTTGCAGATAACAGGAGCCGAGCTGATACGCGGCCTCGGCGCGGAGTTTGGGCGAAAGCTGCGAAGCGCGCAGTTCAGAAAAAATTGGCGCGGCGCGCGGGTAATTTTGCTGCTTATAAAGGGCCTCTGCCTTAAAAAATTTCACCTGATCGGCGCGTTCGGCGGGCGGATTCGTCGCCAAATATTGATCCACTTCCGGCGGCAACGTCGATGGATCGGAATTGTAAATATTGAGCAGACGATCGAACGCGGCGTCCTTCGCTTCCTCGCGGTTCGGATATTTCTGAATAATCTCCGCGTAGAGCGCTTCGGCTTCTTTAGCGTGGCCGAGCTGGCGCTGGCTGTTGGCCGCGAGCAACATCACTTCGGCGCGCATTTCTTCCGGAAGTTGCGCTGGCACTTTTTTGTAATCACTCAATAACTGCGCATACTGGCCCGTCTGGAATTCCACTTTGAAAACGCCGACCTGCGCGAGAGCGCGCCATTTCCCTGCTTCCGGCAAGGAGCGCCCTTTTTGCAGCAACGCCATCGCTTTATCAGACATCCCTTTGTCGATCTTGCCCTTGTCTGACTGAATGAGATCGAGCGCGATCAATCCGGCGCGCACAGTGGCTTCGGCTTTCAACGGCGGCTTCTGCGTTTCATTCGAAAGGGCTTCATATTGGCGCAACGCGTCAGCTTTGCGGCCGCGCGCGTTGGCAATGCGGCCGGCAGTTTCGCGCGCGTCCTCGCGATACGGATTCGGATTTTTCGCTTCCGCGACCTGTTGATAAATGTCGCAAGCTTCATCCTTATGATCGAGCGCTTCGAAACAGCGCGCTTCGAAGTAATGCGCAGAGAGGGCGACTGCCGCGTCTTTTGATTTCGTGGCGGACCGGTGAAAGAGCGGAAGCGCCGTGGCATAATCTTTTTGGGTAAACGCCATCTCGGCTAAAGCGTAGGCGGCAGGTCCGGCGAACTCACTTTCGCCGTAATCGTTCAGCACTTTTTGAAAGTTTGTCCGTGCCGTGGACGATTTGTTGAGATTGCGATAACACTCGCCTAACGAGAAATAGGCGTTCGGGCGGCCGGACGCCCCCGGATAATCGTCCAAGTACTTTTGATACTCCGGAATGGCGAGGTCGTAGAGTTTTCGGGTGAAGAGCGCATTGGCGTACTCGAGTTGGCGCTTTTCGGGCTGTTCCGTTTCCGCCACCGGCGGCGGCTCCGGTGTTTCTTCGACCGGCAACGCGCGCGTCACCGGTGGCGGCGGCCGCGGCAGACCGGGAGGTGGCTGAGCCAGAGTCAGATCGAGAAACCAAAACAGCATCGCCAGTCCGAGAAGACCGGCCGCGCTGCGCGCATTTTTCATTTTGCGGTTGCGAAGGCGACGTTCGTTATTCCCGCTTCGGTGCAAATGTTCAGGACACCGATGATGTTTTTATAAGCGCCCGCTTCATCGCCCCGAATGATCACTGCCTGTTCGGTATTAAGTTGGACAAGGCTCTTGAGCAGGTCGGTCAGCTCAGCGCCGGTGAGCGTTCGCCGATTTACCACAACGTTGCCGTCTGCTCTCACGTTGACGACCACGTCGCCGATCGGTGCACTCTTTTCTTTCGCGGACGATGCTTTCGGTACCTTCACGTCGAGCTCATTTTCGTTTCGCGCCGCGTTCCAAGTCAGAAGAAAGAAAATCAGGAGGAGCAACAGCACGTCCACCAGGGGCGCGAGTTGAATGCCGGGATGATGCAGCGGCGCGTGCCTACGCAGATTCATGAAAGAGAGATGTCGATCTTGCGAGGAAAGGTTCGGTTACAGTTCGTCCTCAATCATGACCGGGGTGCGCTCGGTCCGTTTGTCGTACCCGAGTGAGAGCAAAGCGAGCGCGTGAGTAGAAGCGGATTCCAACTCAGAGATAAGTTTTTGCGCTTTGCCGCGAAAGAATGCGTAAGCCATCATCGCCGGAATTCCTATCGCGAGCCCGGCGCAGGTATTGACCAACGCTTCGCTGATTCCTTTTGACAATAAAACGTAACGGGCTGTTCCCAGGTCCGCGCCAAGCGCGCCGAACGAACGAATGATCCCAAGAACGGTGCCGAGCAATCCAAGTAGTGGCGCGATCATTCCGATGTCGGCCAGATAAGTTACGCGGTTGTTCAAGCTTGCGGCTACACGCGTTCCCTCCGTCTCCGCGATCTCACGCACTTGCTGGAGGTCGGCGTTCGGGTTTTTAGTGACGAAATCGAGCATTTTTTGCACGACGCGGGCAATCGCTTCGCCGTGGCGGTTCGAAACCGCAAGCAACCCAAGATAATCGCGTTTTCGTAACAGTGCGTCCGCCGTGGCCATGTAACCGCTCGACACAACCGCGCCACGGCGAATCGTCATTAAGTAAACAATCACCAGCATGACAAAGAAGACTGAGAGCGCAAAAAGCACGAGCATCACCGGCCCGGCGCCGATGAGCGTTTCCAGGATCGTCTTGGAATGAATGTCCGGAACCAATGCTGGGGTTGCCGCAGCCGCTGCTGCCGCCCCCGCTGGCGGCGTAGCGCTCGTCGTCACCGTTTGTGCAAACAATGGAGTTCCAATCGCAGCAGCGATCAGCGGGAGCAAAAATTTCATGCCAAAAGTGTTGTAATCATAGACGCCGCCGCGCGGGATGCAAATAGCCTGGTGTCGGGTTAAACCACTTTCCGACCCGCGAGTTGCTCAGGCAAATCGGTCTCCCTCGACCCAGCGGCGAATACGGAAAATGTGTGCCGGCTGAATCTCCGGGTCGAGCTCTACATAATTACGGCGGCCGTGCCAAATGTAACGCGCTTCGCTCAAAAGATCGTGCACCTGGTAGGCATCGCCCTCCATCGAACCAAACTGATCGATGGCAACATCGATAAACGAATGTTGTTTGCGATGCGGGTCGAGATTGACCACAACCAAAATGATGTTGTCGCGCGCCGCGGTCATTTTTCCGTAACAAATAATCGCGTCATTGTCGGCCTCATAGAAGCGCAGGTTTTCGTAAAAATGGAGCGCGCGATTTGTCCGCCGGATTTCGTTCAAGCGCGTCATCCAATCTTTGATATTCCCGGGCGCATCCCAGTCCCGCTCCTTTAATTGGTATTTTTCCGAGTCGAGATATTCCTCGCGCCCCGGGAGCGCTTCGTTCTCGCAAAGCTCGTATCCGCTGTAGATCCCGTAGAGCGGCGAGAGCGTAGCGGCCAGGACCGCGCGAATGATGAACGCCGGGCGTCCGCCATCTTGTAAATAAGGCGGCAGAATATCGGGAGTGTTCGGCCACAAGTTGCCTCGAAAATATTCGTGCATTTCTGTTTGCGTCAGCTCGGTCAAATATTCCGTCAGCTCCTGCTTCGTATTCCGCCAGGTGAAGTAGGTGTAACTTTGGCTGAACCCGGCTTTGGCCAGCTCCTTCATCATCTTCGGCCGGGTGAACGCTTCGGCGAGAAAGATGGTGTCCGGATATTTTTCGCGAACGCGCGCAATTAAGTATTCCCAAAACGCGACTGGTTTGGTGTGCGGATTATCGACCCGGAATGTGCGCACCCCGTGGTCGGCCCAGAAAAGCACGATGCTCACCATTTCCGCCCAAAGTTCGGCCCATTTTTCACAACGAAAATTCAATGGGAAAATGTCCTCGTATTTTTTTGGCGGGTTCTCGGCGAATTTGATCGAGCCGTCCGGCCGCTGATAAAACCAATCCGGATGTTCGCGGACATAGGGATGATCCGGCGAACAATTGATCGCGAAATCGAGCGCGATCTCCATTCCGCGTTTTCGCACTTCGCCTTGGAGCCAATCGAAATCCTCCAGCGAACCCAGCGCCGGCTCCACTGCCTTGTGACCGCCGGCCTCGCTTCCGATTGCCCACGGCACGCCCGGATCGCCCGGTTGAGCAATAACGGAATTGTTTCGCCCTTTGCGATTTGTGTGGCCGATCGGATGAATCGGCGGGAAATAAATTACGTTGAAACCCATTGCTCGCGCGTCATCCACTCGCGGCAAGCAATCCCGAAATGTCGATCCACGATCGCCATGGCCCTCCGCCGAGCGCGGAAAAAATTCGTACCATGCCGCAATTTGCGCTTCCTTGCGCTCGACAATCACCCGCGGTGGTGGCGCGTATTGCGTCGCCCACGAACGATCCGGATAAGTCGCCATCAGCACTTCGAGCTCGCCCGAATGGACGATGTTATTGATCTGCGCGTCGTCCGCAGTGCGAATACACTCCGACAATTCACAGAGCCGCGTTGAGTCTTCGACGACGTGGGCGCGTTTTCCCGCCGCTTCGATCAGGACCGCGCCTTCCAGCGCTTCAGCAGTTAAATCCGGAATCCCAGCTTCGAATTTTTTTGTGAACTCATCCCGCCAACTCCGAAAAATGTCCGTCCATGCTTCGACCGTATATTCATAAACGCCGATTTCATTCAGCGGACAAATCCCGCGCCAGCGATCGTTGTCGACAAGCGACATCGCCGTCTCGTGCCAGCGCGCTTCACCAACACGCCGCCACTTCAAAGCTGCCGCCACGACATCGTGACCGTCTTTAAAAACATCGGCTTCGACGGCAAGATCGTCTTCAACGATCCGCTTGACCGGGTAACGTCCGCCGTCAACCAACGGTCGAAGATTCTCGATAACCGCGCTGGGAAAGGCCCGAGCCATGGGCCTTCAATCAACAGAAATTAATCGGATGCGAAAGAACAAATCGCGTCGCGCAAGATCGACAATGGATCAGGCGGCGAAATAAAATGCGCACTCGTAGAGCCCGCTGGTGCGCGTTTCCTCACGCCGGACGCTCGTTCCGAGAACAGCCTCAAACAGGTCCTGCTCGAGCCGGCCAATGATCGGATATTTCTCGATCAAATTAAAAATCGGCGAATGACATTCCAAAATCTGTGGACCCTCTTTCTCCGAAGGAAGGAACTGTGACATGTAACCTTCGCTATCGCGCACCTTGGCCAGCCATTTCGCGCGCTCGACCACGTTCTCGCCTTTTACCTTTGCTTTTAATGCGGCACTGCGCTTCTCAAAAACATTGTAAAGAAGCTTTTCGGGCGCGTTCGCTCCGTAAATGTCGCGAATTGATTTGAGCAGCTCGAGGGTAAACTCGTTGCTGTCGATTGGGAAAAGATCGTGGCTCCGTCGGGTCAGCCGATAAACCATTTCCGGCCTTCCCATTTTTTGCGGGCGTCGCCAGGTATCGAGATAGCCATCCCGCTGAAGGGTGAGGCAATGCTGCTTGATCCCCATGTAACTCATTCCCATTTTTTCGACCAACTCGTTCACGGACATCCCCTTGGTCCGCTTGAGAGAGTTGAGTATTTCAAGCCGCTGAGTGCGGCCGATCTCGGCGAGCAAACGCTGATTCATGGGTGATATCACAGATTTCCGCGACTTTACACGCCTCGATCTTCAAAAGGCAACACCTAAAATCGTGCAAATTGCAGGGGCAAAACAAATTACATTGCCCGCTAGCGGACGAATGGAAGATCGACAATCTCCGCGGGAACAGCAGGATGTCCCGCCGATGTCGCTTCGAGTTTGGATCCCACCGAATTAAACCCGCGCTTTACGTAAGCGAGCGCAATTTCTCGCGGATCACTTCGGGTTGCACTTGTGATCCAGCCGATTTCTTTTCCTTCGGGCCCGATCAACCGCATGCCCGAAACCAGTGGAATATTCTTCGGCGAGACCAATCCACACAGTTGCTTATTTCGCTGTCCCGACATTTTCATTCGCGAAATCGTTTCCTGACCGATATAGCAGCCTTTTTCGTAATCGATGCAACGCTGTTCGAGGTTGGCTTCGATCGGAATGATGTCACCGGTCAATTCGCGTCCCCACCGCGGCGTTCCTTGTTCGATTCGGAAACCTTCCGCGCAATTTTCATCACAAGACTCAAACTCTTTCGAAAGTTCGGCCGCGAGCTGGTCATGATCAGCTGCTTCGCTCCAAATATCGTGACCCTGTGGGCCGAAGCGATTTATCGAGATGACGCGTGTGCCAGACGAAAATGTCGAACGTGGTGCGCCGATCACGTGAAAGATCGACCATCGCGCGGTCGCGTCTTCGATCTGCACGTCATCGGCAATGATATAGCGCTCGAGTCGTGCTTGAAGGGCTGATTGAAGCGCCGGATCGGCATCGAGCAGGAAGGACTCCGCGTGCACGTGCGCAAAGAGATGAGCGTCCAACTTGCCTTTCGCGTTTAAGACACACGCTTCGACGGCGGTTGTCTCCGTCGCCTTACGAATATCGTTTGTCAGTTGCCCGTTAAGGAAACGCAAACGATCCGATCCGCTGACGCGTAGTTTGACCCGCGCGGAAAGATCGAAAAATGCGCGATCGAGCGAGCGAAGTTGCGCCGTCATCCCTTGGCGCAGTTAATTTAGGATTCGTCCGGGCGCGCACTTTCTCCCCGGAGCAATTTCGCGAGCAAATCCATCGGCGACTTGGTCTCGGCCGATTGTTCAGCCTCCGGCTCGGCCACTGCCTCGTTGGAAACAACAGCCTGTGCGGGCGTCCCCGGTGGATTTGGTTCGACCGCAGCCGGTATTGATTCGGAGGTCGCTTCCGCCGGGACGGATTGTTCGGTTGCCGGCTGAGGCTGCAGGACCGGCTCTGGTGGCGGGGTAAGATCGACCTCCGGCTGTACCGCAGCCGCTACTTCACCCATGCTCGAAATCGTCGCTGCCGGTTCAATCGGCGGCGGTTTCTCGAAAAGTTCCAAGTCCTGTTCGACCGCCGGCAACTGCATTTCCGGAAAATACTTGCGAGCGATCACCGAAAAATCTTCTTCGGCGTATCCGCGTTGCTCCTGCTCGAGGAGCCGATCGCGCGCGGCAGTAGTAACCGCGAGTTCAAGATGATGGGACAAGCCAAGACGGCCGGCGATCAACATGTCTTTGAGCATATGTTTGAGTGCGAAGTGCGGCTCGAAATTGCCTTCGATCATCTTTGGCAATTTCATCGACAAGGTTTTGGAATAACTGGCATTGTTTTGGAGCGCGGCCACGAATTTTTCGGAAGAAACCCCGGCGTGATTAATCAGAGCCAGCGCTTCTGCTAAAGCCTGGACACTCGCGCCGGTAACAATGTTGGTGGCCAGCTTGACCACAGTGGCCTGGCCGATCTCGCCGATCTCGATAATTTCTTTGGAGCTCGCCTCCAGAATCGGGCGCGCCTCTTTCAATGCGACTTCATCGCCGGCGACGTAAAAAACGAGCTCGCCTTTTTCCGCCCCCATTTTGCTCCCAGTGAATGGCGCTTCGACAAAACGCGCCCCGCGGCGTTCCACTAAATCGGCGGCAGTACGCATCGAATGCGGGGCAACCGTCGGATGGGCAATGACGATGTGACGCGGGGCCAGCGCCGGGGCCATTTGTCGCACAACATCCAAAAGCGCGTCGTCATCTGATACGAAGATCTGAATGTAGTCGCACATCTCGGTCAGCTCGCCCGGCGCGCCCACGAAATTCGGAACCGGCCGCGGGTTTCGGTTCCAGACAAACACGTGGAAACCCTGACGACGCAGATTTTCTGCGACCCGGCTTCCGATGATGCCGAGCCCGATTACACCGACATTTTTTCTGGTTCGACGCGCCATTGAACTTTCCGCGGCTTTTTCGCACCTTTGGCCGCCTGTTCAGCCTGAGGCGAAAAGGGCGATCGTGCAATCCAGAAGTTCGCTCAAACCGAGGCTAGAGCGGCCGCAAGTAGTCGGCTTCAGAGCTGAGATCGACAATCAGCTTCTGGATCGCGCTTGCCTGCTTCTGGTTTGCCAGGTCGATAGCGATGTCGTTGCGGGCCTCGTCGAACGCTTTTTGCCGCGCCGGCTGGACATCGATCAACTTGAGAATGTGAAAGCCAAGGCGTGTTCGGATCGGTTTGCTGATCTCCTCTGGATGCAGTTTCAGCGCCGCCTCAACAAAATCGGGCGGCATTCGACTGGCGGAGAAATACCCGAGGTCGCCGCCGCGCAGCTTGGTCGCCTCGTCTTCCGAATTTTCGACTGCCAACCTGCCAAAATCGTCGCCCGCGACCAAACGAACGGAAAGGGCTTCGATCGCGGTCCGTTTGGCCTCGACAATCCCGGGAACGGTCTCAGGCGGCGCCGCCAAAAACAGATGACTGACGCGAAGACGCTCGGGAACGAAGAAATTCTCCGGATGCGACTCATAGAACCGGCGACATTCGTCTTCGCTAACGTCGATTTGGCGCGAGATCTGATTTGAAATCCATCGCCGGGAAGCCAAATTATTTCTCAGCGTTAGCCAGAGCGATAAGGTAGACAAATCGCTCTCATGCAACGCCTGCCCCCATGTTTTGCGGTCGCGAAATTGGGATCGCAGCAGATTGAGCTCGCGTTTCACATCCGATCGCGAAATCCTCTCCCGTTCTGCGCCTGATGGGAGAGCGGCGTTCGCGATTAGATCAGTCAGCGCTAACTGTCGTTCGGCATTTGTTCCTTTGTCGTATTCGGCGGCGGCTGAATAATGCGATTCGATCAGCGTTCGATCGACATCGATCCGATAAATGCCGTGACCGTGAACCAAAGCCAGTAAATGCCCGCGGCCACAGATGGTTCCGATTTTGTCGCGGACAATAATCGAATGGATAACGAATTGCCCGCAGCAGATCCCGGCGACAGCGGCCATTGCAATCGAACTCGAGACCGCGACCAAGCGCCTCATTTCAGTGCAAATTGCGAGAGATAATAAAGCGCCACCGAGCCGACAACTTGCAGACTCTGCGGGCTCAGTTTGTCAATCGTGTCGTCCGCCGTGTGCCAGTAACTAAAACGAAAATCGATCAGATCGATGACCGGAATCCCAACCGCATTCAATGGCGTGTGATCGTCGGTGATGTCCTGATCGAAATAAGTGAAGTAGTTCCGCACATTGAGCGCCTCGGCCGAGGCGAAAATATCCCGCGCACTGTTTGGCGGCGAGTTTGGCGGAATCGTAACTCTCAGTGAACGATCACCGATCATGTCGAAAAGGATGCCGCCGCGAAACAATTTGGCCATTCCATTTTGCGCGAGCTTGCCCGCGAAATGCCGGCTGCCGTAAATGCCGTCTGTGTTACTGAAGTTCTCGAAAGCTTCCTCTCCATCGAAAAAGACAAGCTCAATCCGTTCAGCCAAGCGCGGCTGTTTGGCTAAGACTCTTGCCAGTTCCAATAGTAATCCGTTACTCGAGCCCCCATCGTTTGCGCCGACAAACCGAAACGCGTCGAACGTTTTCGTGTCGTAGTGCGAACAAAGCAGAAAAAGATCGGTTGCCTTCGTCGCCGTGCCAAAACGCGCGATTAGATTTACGAAGCGGACCTGACCGCGCGGCGTGTTATCCGTGAACGCCTGCTCGGTCACGCTCCAACCGGAAGACTTAAGTTCCTGTTTGATATAGGCGCGCGATTTTACGATCGCCTCGGATTCCGGCGTCCGCGGACCGAGATCGACTAACCGCTGCACATGGGCGAGCGCTTTATCGCCGGAAAATTGCGTCCATATCTCTGGCCGCTCAGCTTTGGCACATGAAGCGGCGAGAATTAGGCACCCGCACGACAGACTGACTCGCCCAAAAGATAGCGACATCTAAAGTCCGCTCAACGATCGCTGGAATTCAAACCAACGATGCTCAAAATGCGCTGAAGATCGTCATCACCATAATATTCGATTTCGATCCGGCCGCGTTTTGGTCCATGATGAATCGCGACATTCGTGCCCAAATGTTGCCGCAATTTGTCCTGCAAATCAGCAATCGTGGCCGACGTGACCGTGATTTGCGGAGTTCGCCGCGCTCGTTTTTTCCAGCCGCCGAGATGTCGGGCAACGAGGCGTTCGGTTTGGCGAACGCTTGCGTTGCGGCGCAAAATTGTCTCGGCCAGTCGCAATTGTTCCTCCGCCGCTTTCACCCCGAGCAGAACCTTGGCGTGTCCAACCGAAAGCAAATCTTGCGCGACCCAGGTTTGGATTTGCGGATATAAATCGAGCAAGCGAATCGCATTGGCGACGGCGGCGCGGCTACGGCCGACCTTGAGCGCGATATCTTCCTGTCGCATTCCGAATTCTTCAGCCAATCGCGAATAGCCTTGCGCTTCTTCGATTGGATTAAGATCGGTTCGCTGGAGGTTCTCGATCAAAGAAAGCTCAAGTACTTCCAAATCGCTCGCCGCGCGGATGACAACTGGCACTTCGGCAAGTCCGACTTCCTGCGCCGCGCGCCAGCGTCGCTCGCCCGCGATCAGTTCGTGGCGCCCGTCGATGCGCCGGACAATGAGCGGCTGAATAATTCCGTGTTGTCGAATTGAATCGACCAGTTCCTGCAACGCTTCGGGTGCGAAATTCTTCCTCGGCTGCAACGGGCTGGGGACAATTGTGGCCAGCAGCACCTGGTGAACCGACTCGCCAAGATCGACATCTTGCCGAATTGGCGTGGGTCGAGTTCCGATCAGCGCGCCCAGGCCCTTGCCGAGGCCGGTCTTCGCCATCTTCGCCATGTGTCTGAGGCTATCGGAAGCGATCAGATAACGCAAATGGCAATGAGAAATGGGCGGGTGTTGCGTGGGTTTCCACCGACAGATAACATGCCGCCATGTGGCGCGCCCCCGAAGTCTTCACTCTCGGACATTCTCCCGATCCGGACGACGCTTTTATGTTCTATGCGATCGCGAAAAATAGGATCGATCTGCGCGGCTATCGCTTCGAGCATCGATTGGAAGACATTCAAACGCTGAACGAGCGAGCACTTCGCGGCGAGCTGCATATATCGGCGATTTCCATTCACGCCTACGCATACGTCGCGGAAAAATATGCGCTGGTTCCGTGCGGCGCGAGCATGGGCGACGGTTATGGACCGATTGTCATCGGAAAAGCGTTAGCGCCGCAGGAAAATGTCGATCCTCGCGAGCGATTAACAAATCTTGTGATTGCCGTTCCGGGAAAAATGACGAGCGCATATCTCGCGCTGCAACTTTATCTCGGCGATTTCAAACATGTCATCGTGCCATTCGATCAAATTTTCGATGCAGTGAGAGCCGGTCGCACCGATGCCGGTTTAATTATTCACGAAGGCCAACTGACCTACGCTAAGTCCGGCTTTCGGAAGATTGTCGATCTTGGCGAGTGGTGGAAGCAAGAGACCGGACTGCCCCTGCCGCTTGGCGGAAACGTTATCCGCAAAGATATACCCTCGGAAGTTCGACATGATCTTTGCGAGATCATGCGCGAAAGCATCGACTTCGGCCTATCAAATCGCGACGAAGCGGTGCAGCACGCTTTGCCTTACGCACGCGACATGAACCAAAACCTAGCGGACAAGTTCATCGGGATGTACGTGAACGATTTTACGCGAGATTACGGTGAGACCGGGCGCGCTGCCATCCGCAGATTTCTCGGCAACGCGCAACGCGCGGGCTACATCGACAATCTGGCCGAAATCGAATTCGTCGAGTAACGAGCGAGGCTATTTCGTCGGCTTCTCCGCTTTACCGACTTGCTTCATGACAAACGTTTTGACGCGACTGAATTCCTTTTGGAAGCCATTACTGAAGTCGTGCGTGCCGTATTCGAAAAGGACGACGAAGCAAAACGTGAAGAAGATAAAGAGAGCGATCCAGAATATCCCGCGCAACAATGACATGGCCGCAAGCCTAACTGAGCCCGAGTTTTAGGTCAATCTGGCTGGCTGCGGCAAACTTCGGATTGATCGGCCTCGGAGAACTGCCAAGCTACCCGGTCATGCGCGTTCCGTTGCTGGATCTGACCGAACAATATCGTGCGCTGTCGGATGAGATTCGTGCAGCCACCGACGAGGTATTGGCCAGCCAGCGATTTATCCTGGGTCCGAAGCTGGCCGAATTCGAGAACGCGGTTGCGACATACTGCGGTGTGCCGCACGCAGTTGGCGTTTCGTCCGGAACGGACGCACTCCTGGCAGTTTTGATGACGCTCGAAATCGGACTTGGAGACGCGGTCATTACGACGGCTTACTCATTTTTTGCGACCGGCGGTTGCATCGCGCGGGTCGGAGCGACTCCGGTCTTCATCGATATCGATCCGGAGACCTACAACATTTCGGCAAAGGCGCTGAAATCGTACATTGCTGAGCGTTGTCATCAAGTTGAGGGAAAATTGGTCAACGAAAATCGCCAAACGATCTGCGCGCTCATTCCGGTTCACCTTTTCGGTTTGTGCTGTGAGATGAATGAAATACTCGCCGTCGCGCGCGAGCATAATCTGCTGCTGATCGAAGATGCCGCTCAGGCCATCGGCTCAGATTACCCGCTCGATGGTAGGTCAGCCAAAGCTGGCACAATGGGCGATGCCGGGTGCTTCAGCTTTTATCCATCGAAAAATCTGGGCGCCGCTGGAGACGCCGGATTGGTCGTCTGTCGAAATGAGCAATTCGCCGATCGGTTACGGATTTGTCGTCAACACGGGATGGAAGCACGATATCAACATCGGTTTATCGGCGGCAATTTCCGGCTCGACGAACTGCAAGCCGCTATCCTGAAAGTGAAATTACCGCATCTCGACAGTTGGTCGGCAGCGCGCCGCGAAGCCGCCAAGTTCTACACGAATGAGTTTCGGCGTGTTGGACTAGACAAAAGGATTAAATTACCGCTCGAGCCTTATGCGCAAAGCGAGCTTACCAACCATCACATTTATCATCAATACGTTATCCGTTCGCCGCGGCGCGATGAGTTGCGACAGCACTTGGCCGCTCGCGAAATTGAAACAGCAGTTTACTATCCGCTCGCGCTGCACGAGCAACCGTGTTTCGAATACCTCGGCTACAAACCGGGCGATTTCCCAGAAGCGGAAAGTGCTGCGCGCGAAACCCTGGCGTTGCCAACCTACCCGGAAATTTCGCGTGAAGCGCAGCAGTACGTGGTAAAGTACGTCGCGGAGTTTTTTGAATAGACCCTTATCCGCAATACTTGCCAGCGGCAGGGCGTGAGTTATATCAAAACGCGCGAGGGGTAGGTACCGAAGTGGCCAAACGGGGCAGACTGTAAATCTGCTGGCTTTACGCCTTCGCTGGTTCGAATCCAGCCCTGCCCATTTTCTTTGCGTCTCTTTAACGGCGGCGTCTTCTCGCTTTGCCACGCGACGATGTCGATCTTCGGCGCGGTTTGGCTTTCGTTCTCTTGGCGGCCGAACGCTTGCGCGATTTTGTTGCTTTTCGCGCAGGTTTTTTCTTGGCGGCCTTCACCCGGACGGTCTTTTTCTTCAGCCGTCGCGCTGGTGCAGATTTCACTACGCGCGCGACTGCTTTCTTCGCAGCCGGAGCGAGGCGACGCTCGCTCGCTGCTTTTCCTGCGATCGCGCCGGCAATTCCTCCGACAATGGCGCCGGCCGGACCCATCATGCTGCCAAGCGCAGCCCCAGCCACGGCTCCGGCTGTTTCCTTTGGTATTGGCGGAATGTCGATGTTTTCTTGGGCGTTTTGGTCGTCGGACATATTCGGACTCCTTCTTTAGAGCGTGATTGTTTTATGTAGTTCGCTCCTCAGGCCAGACACAGCTGTGACGAAACAAAAAAGCGGTCGCCGCGGCGACCGCTTTTAGGAAAATAATTAACTAATCGAAGCCGATTAACGGCCACGGCGTTGTCCGCCGCCATCGCGGCGTCGATCGCCGCCATAGCCACCGCCACCGCCTCCTCCGCCGCCGGGGGGCCGCGGTTCGCGCGGACGCGCTTCATTAACGGTGAGTGCTCGTCCTTCGAGAGTCTTCCCGTTTATTTCCGCGATTGCCTTCTGCGCGTCTTGGTCGGAGCCCATGGTTACAAAAGCAAAGCCGCGGGATTTGCCGGTAAATTTGTCCTGCATGAGCATGACTTCCTGCACCGCGCCAGCTTGCGAAAAAAGCTCCTGTAGTTCGTTTTCGGTGGTGTTAAATGGGAGATTTCCCACGTATAATTTAGTTGCCATTGAGTCTAATCTGGAAAACGCCGCCAGGACACTGTTCCCGCTTATCAAATTTCAAATCGCCGCTGAGTGACTTTCAGATGACAATCGGCGGATTTCCGAGCTGCTGTTTTCTCCTTTCGGGCACATTGTGTAAGGTGCTTCGGTTTGGAAAGCAACCAAAATCGAGGGCCAAATGACACCGAGATGGCGAGATTCAACGATTTAGGCGTAAAAACAGCTTCTACCCGGGTGGCCGTGGTCGCGGCCGGGGCAATTAGCCCTCTCGGCTTTGGCCTGAATGAGACCCTGGCGTCGCTCAGGGCCAACAAGGACTGCGTATCGCCAGTTACCCGGTTCGATGTCGAGAAATGTCGATGTAAGACGGCTGGTCAAATCTCAGACGACAGCCTCCTCAGCAAGCAGCGAAATGGCCGAAAAACCGAACGGCTGCATCGAGCGACCCGCATGATAATGGCCGTCTTCGAGGAATTGTTTGGGCAAGATCCTGAATTCAAGCCGGAAGTGAGCGTTATCGGCACAACGAGCGGCGGAATGTCATTTGGGGAGGACTATTACCGCGCCTTACATCGGCATCGGGGCTTGCGACACTCGCCAGGATGGATTGCGAATTATCCACCGCAAAAACCTGTGATCGATGCGCAAGATGCATTTGGAATTTCGGCGGCATGCCAAATCATCGCCAATGCCTGCGCTTCTGGAACAAATGCGATCGGGCATGCGTTTGAATGCGTGAGGTCAGGAAAATATCAGCGCGTGTTGACGGGCGGATACGACGCTCTTTCCGAACTGGTCTTTATCGGATTCGATTCTTTGCAAGCAGCAACCCCGGAAAAATGTCGGCCGTTCGATCGCGACCGCTCCGGTATGGTCCTTGGTGAAGGTGCGGCATTTTTTGCGCTCGAAAATTTGGAAAGCGCGCGTGCACGGGACGCGCGAGTGCTGGGCGAAATTATTGGCTACGGCATTTCCACTGACAATCATCATTTGACCCAGCCGGATCCTTCCGGGAGCGGACCGCGGCGCGCGATGGAGCGGGCATTACAAAACGCAGGCTGTTCGGCTGATGAAATCGATTACATCAACGCCCACGGAACGGCGACCACATTCAACGATGCCGCGGAAGGAAAAGCGATTGCGGAATTATTCGGAGGCGTTCCGATGAGCTCAACCAAAAGCATGATGGGCCACTCGTTAGGCGCGGCCGGCGCAATTGAGGCCGCCGTCTGTTTGCTGGCGTTGCAAGCGCAGTTCCTGCCGCCGAACATTAACTTCCGCAATCCCGACCAGGATCTTGATCTAAACATAGTGCCAAACGAATCACGCGAAGCGAAGATCGATATTGCGCTTTCAAATTCGTTTGGGTTCGGCGGCACGAACGCTTCTATTCTGATCCAGAAACTCGCAGCATGAGCCTGCGAATTGCAGGCACGGGCTGGGTCACGCCGCTTGGCCGCGGCATCGATGAAGTTTGGGACCGCTTGCTTCGTGGCGACGAAGCCCTCGTGCAACCGATCTCCGATCCCGTTTCGGACAAAATGTACTCCGCTCTCCGCGTCCCTGCCGATGGGTTGAAAGATTTGCCGCCGCATCCTCGTCTTCGTCGTGCGAGCGCGATCTCGCGTTTTGCAGCGGCGGCAGGGATCGATGCACTGGCCGGTGCAAAATCGACAATCGGAAAGATCGACCCGGAACGAATGGCGCTGGTGTTTGCCGCCTCGAATGGCGGCGTCGCTTATACAAAACGCTTTTATCACCATGTAGTCGAGTCCGGTGCGCAATCGGCGAGTCCCCTGCTTTTCCCGGAAACAGTCTTTAATGCACCGGCCAGTCATCTTGCCGCGATCCTCGGGATTACGGGCACGAGTTACACGCTTGTCGGAGACGGCGCCGTCGGCGTCCTGGCAATCAAGATGGCAAGTGATCTACTCGATAATGAAGCGCTCGATTTTTGTCTGGTAGTGGCGGCGGAGGAAGCGGACTGGTTGCTTTGCGACGCTTATCACAAATGGCGGCTTCTCAAAAGCGAACCGCCGATTGAACTGTTCCACCAGCCACCTCGTGGCATGATTTTGAGCGAGGGAGCCGGCGCCGTGTTACTGGCTCGTCAGGGTGCGGTGGAAATCAACGCGATTGATCTAGGAGGAAATTTTTCCCGGCGTCGTGACGCAAATGCAATCCTGCGCCGAATTTTGCACGATCTTGCCCATGAACATGCGTGCATCGTCGCGAGCGCCAATGGAACCTTTGTCGATCTCGCCGAACGAAACGCGATAGAACGAGAATTACCCAGGGCGTTAGTTTATAGCGCCAAGCCGGCCCTCGGCGAAAGTGTCGGTGCGAGCGCGCTTTGGCAGATAATCACTGGCGTGCAGGCATTGCGAACGAGACGCCTCCCGCCACTGTTGCATTCCGACCCAGAGGCGGGCCTCCGTTTTTCAACGCCGGGCGAGTTATCATTTAACCAAGTGATTGTTTTAAGCTGCGGGCTGAACCAACAGGTGACCGGACTGCGATTGTCCATCTAAGCAGGCCGCGTCCGGCCTGCTTTTACCTTTGCAACCGGGGCCGCCTACGGTACCTTCGGCGTCCGCCATGCGAATGCTGGTCCGGGGGATTTTTTTTATGGTTTTGGCGGCCGGTGTGGCGGGCGCAGCAAACAATACTTCCGACCACGAGCCGGTAGAGATTACTTCCTCTGGAGAAACGACTTACGAGAACGGCGTGGCCACGGCGCGAGATAATGTCGCGATTCACATTGGCGACACAGACATTTACGGAGACTTCGCTAAGTACAACTCTCGCACGCACGAAGTCTCAGTGGATGGCCACGTCCGCATCTACCGGGACGTCAGCATTTACGTCGCCGAACACGGCGTTTACAACATCGACACCAAACAAATTCGCACGAGCAATGTGCGGACAGATTATCATCCTTACTTCCTCAGCGGCGAAAACGTGACCCAAACTTCGTCGAATGTCTATCGCGTGGAAGATTCTACTTTCACCACCGATGATTCCCCTCGCCCGGATTTTCACCTTCGGGCCAGGACTGTCCGCGTTTATGAAAACGACCATGTCGTTTTTCAAAACGTTACTATGTACATCGGGAAAATCCCCGTCTTCTGGTGGCCGTACATGTACCAATCGTTGACGGACGCGTTCAGCTTTTCGATTTCGCCGGCCGACCTAAGTTCCTGGGGGCCGTCTCTCCTCACTCAAGTCACCTTCCCAATCAGGGATGACATTAAAGGCCGCCTCAGGCTCGACTATCGAGGACGGCGCGGCGTCGCGATCGGTTTCGAATCGGACGTGGACTACGGCAAAGACAACTCAAGCAATCTTAAATTAAAGACTTATTACATCAACGACCTAAACCCGAACATAAATCCCACCGCTCTCAAGCGTGGCGACGTTCCGACCGACCGATATCGTCTGGGCTTGGAAGATCGCACCCAGTTTGCGTCCAACATTTACGGTATCGTCGATGTCACGAAGTTGAGCGATCCGTTTGTGATGCAGGACTTCTACCAGAGCGAATTCCGAGTCAACCCGGTCCCGGACAACGTGGTTGCCCTGACCAAGACAGACCCATTCTACACGATCACGGCGATCGCTCGTTTCCAGGCGAATGATTTCTTCGAACAAACCGAGCGTTTACCGGAAGTCGTGATGGACATCAAACGCCATGCGTTATTTGGCGGCCCAATTTTTTACGAGGGCGAGACCGGTTTCGCCGACCTACACAGAAGCTTCGCAGACGGTTCTGGTTTTGAAGATTACGGAACTACTCGGCTCGATACGTTTCATCAGCTGCTCTATCCGAATACTTATTTCGGCTGGCTTTCGATTGTGCCGCGAGCGGGCTTTCGAGCGACCTATTACGACAAAACTCGCGACCTCGGGAACACACTGTTCCCTAACATCGACGACCCATTGGTTCCCAACTTTATCCCTCAGGACCCTACTCCGACAAATCCGGTCGTGAATGCTGGCAGCGGCGTTCGGACTGTAGTCGACGCAGGAGTCGAGGCCTCTTTTAAGCTATCTCGCTCGTGGGAAGACGTGGCAAACCGGACTCTGGGATTGGATGGATTGCTTCACGTAATCCAGCCCTACACCAACTTCTCATACGTCCATGAGAATGGGATCAATCCGGCGTCGGTGTTGGAGTTCGACCGATTCGAACCATCGACCCAGTTGCCCCCGATCGATTTTCCCCAGTTTACCAGCGTCGATTCAATCGCCAGTTGGACCATCTGGCGCAATGGAATTCGGAATCGTTTGGAAACTCGGCGCGACGATTCGACTGTGACCTGGCTGGAGCTGGACACATTTTTTGATGTGAACTTCAACGACCCCTACGACCGCCGGTTCTACTCGAACTTCTTTAACAGGTTGCGCTTTACCCCGGTACCGTGGGCATCGCTTTCAATCGATTCGCAGATCCCCGTATTCAATTCGGGTTTTACCGAAGTCAACACAACGATTTCGGTGCAACCGATGGCAAACCTTCAGCTCACCGCCAGCCATCGCTACCTCAATGACAATCCGTTCTTCGAACACAGCAGCCTTTTTGTGGCCGGCGGATACTACCGAATCAGCGACAACTGGGGTTTTGGATTTCAAGAGCAATACGAAGGGACCACAGGTATTTTCGAGGAACAGCGCTTCGCCATCTACCGCGATTTGACGAACTGGGTGGCTTCTATTGGCGGCGTCGTGCGGGACAATACCGGCAATAAGAAAGAGTACGGCGTTCTCCTCACCTTCACACTGAAAGCTTTTCCGAAATTGGGGTTCGATCTTAACTTCGATCCAGGAAGTTCTGGTCAATGATCAAGAATTTCCGAAACAGCTTGCATTCTTTGTGCTCTAGCCGGTGGTTGTCTCGCCGCGACTAGGTCGCTGCGTCGTTTTTCTCCAAAATGGATATTTCAATTATCGGCTCGGGTTACGTAGGACTTGTCACCGGCGCGTGTTTTGCCGACGTCGGTCACAACGTTATTTGCGTCGACAACGATGAGGCCAAAATAAAAACCCTCCAGTCCGGACGCATTCCAATCTACGAGCCCGGCTTGGAAGAAATCGTTCATCGCAATGTTTCCGCTCATCGATTGCACTTCAGCAGCAGCATTCGTGCAGGCGTAGATAAGTCACAAATCATCTTCATCGCGGTGCCAACGCCGCCACAGCCAAATGGAGATGTCGATCTTAGCTTTATCGAAAAAGTTTCTCGCGAAATCGCTGATGTTCTCACTGATTATCGGGTCATCGTCGATAAGAGCACAGTCCCGGTGAAAACGGGCGAGCGCGTCGCGGAAACGATCAAGCGCTACAATCGGCACGGTGCAAAGTTCGACGTTGTCAGTAATCCCGAATTTTTGCGCGAAGGCTGCGCCATTCACGATTTGATGCATCCAGATCGTATTGTTATTGGTGCCCAGAGTCAGCATGCCGTCGATCTGATGAAAAAGGTTTACGAACCTTTCATGGCGCCGGTGCTGGTCACCGGGATTAACAGCGCAGAGCTGATCAAGCACGCCGCCAATTCGTTCCTCGCTCTGAAGATTTCCTACATCAACGCCATATCCGCGATCTGCGAAGCTAGCGGGGCAGACGTGGAGAAAGTCGCGGACGGAATTGGAATGGACCGCCGCATCGGCCGTCAATTTCTCAACGCCGGCATCGGATACGGCGGTTCTTGTTTTCCTAAAGATGTCGCGGCTTTCATTCAAATCAGCGAGCAGCTCGGTGTTCCGTTTACTCTTTTGAAAGAAGTGCAGAGAATTAACGCGGGGCAAAAGGAGCGCTTTCTCAAGCTTATCCGCGATACCCTTTGGGTTTTGCGCGAAAAGAAAATCGCGGTCTGGGGTTTGACGTTTAAGCCAGACACCGATGACGTTCGCTCGTCCGTCGCAATCGAATTGGTGGACGCCATGCTGCGCGAAGGTGCGTACGTGAGTGTTTACGATCCGAAAGGAATGGAGAAAGCGCGCGAGCTCAAGGCCGTCGCCGACGCGAAATTCGCGGCATCTGCATTGGAAGCCGTCGAGGGCGCCGAAGCACTCGTCATTGCCACTGAATGGGTTGAGTTTGCCAATGTCGACCTTGCCGCGGTCAAGAAACGGATGACAACGCCGATCATATTCGACGGGAGAAACCTGTTGAATCCCGAAACAATGGGCGAGCTCGGCTTCCATTATCATTCCATCGGCCGCGCCAGCGTCCTTCCGCGCTGAAATTCTCGTGGCGCAGACCTCTGCTCGCCGAGTCGCTCTCGCCGCGCTGAGAACATGGCGGAGAAAAAAGCAGTTCGCTGACGCAGTCATTTCGGGCGCTCTCTCCGAAACCGCGCTTCAACCGCCCGATCGCGCATTCGTAGTCGAACTTTTCTACGGCGTTCTGCGAAATCTTACCCTGCTCGACTTTTGGATCGGATCGCTCCGACGGGGACACGTAGATGTCGATCTTCGCGATCTCTTGCGTCTGGGCCTTTATCAAATATTCATCGCCAAGACGCCGGAACACGCTGCCGTTTACGAAACGGTCGAGATTGCTCCGAGAGGCCAGCGCCCCATCGTCAATGCGCTGTTGCGCTCCGCAGCGCGCGGCCGGCAAGAGTTGCAAGAAAAAGCGAATTCCCAGGCACGCGATGTTCGATTTTCACACCCTGAGTTTCTGATTGAACGTTGGGAAAAACGATTCGGAGCCAATGCGACCGAAGCTTTGTGCGCATGGAACAATCAGCCTCCGCCAATTTACGCCAGAATTAATCGGCTAAAAATAGATCGACGAACTTTCCACGAGCGCCATCGCAACGCACGAACGCTGCCCAACGTTTCGAACTTTGTTGAACTCGCTTCACCGGCGGCTGCCCTTGACCAGGGCGATTGCTACGTTCAGGACCCAAGCACAACGATCGCATGTGAATTGTTGGAGCCGAAACCAGGCGAAAAAATTCTCGACGCCTGCGCGGCTCCCGGAGGGAAAACTGCGTATATCGCCGAATTGATGGAAAACCAAGGCTTGATCGTTGGATGTGATCGCGAACCCTCCCGTTTAAATCTCCTCGACCAAAATCTCACGCAACTCGGTGTTCGAATTGCCAAAATCGTTTGCCATGACTGGGCGAAATCCGTAGTTCCACCGGAAATCCTCTCGGAAACACCATTCGATCGAATCTTGATTGATGCTCCCTGCACCAACACTGGCGTGATGCGACGCCGCGTCGATGTGCGCTGGCGCTTGAAACCCGCCGACTTTAACCGGATGCCAACGCGACAAATTGACATTCTGCGCGCGATATTTCCATTATTGAAGCCCGGCGGAATTCTCGTTTACAGCACGTGCAGCCTCGAACGAGAGGAAAATGAGGAGGTCGTTCAGCAACTGCTCCGAATGTTGCCAATCTTACGGCTGCAGGAAGAAAAGCGTTCCATTCCTTTTCAGGACAATTTCGACGGCGCGTTCGCTGTCCGCTTCCGCCGAAAAGATTGATCAGACCGTAGGGCAGCGGTTGCATCCCGCGCCCACGATGGAATCATAGCCTTCTATGCACGACGCCCGTTTTGATGAACTCGCCAAACTTTTGGTGGAATACTCGACCCGGCTCAAACGGAACGAGAACGTCTTGATTGAAGCTTTCGATGTTCCGGATGAGATGACCATCGCGCTCATTCGAGCTGCGCGAAAAGCGGGCGCCATTCCGTTCGTGCAGGTTCAGCGCGCTCGCGTTGGGCGCGAGCTTGCCTTGGAAGCATCGGATCGACAACTTACCCTGGCCTCCCGTCATGAATTGACACGCATGAAAAAGATGCACGCTTACATCGCGTTGCGAGGAAGCAATAACATCACCGAATTGTCCGATGTGCCGGTGGCAAAAATGCAGCTAGTGGCCAAGAAAATGCGACCGGTTCAGGACCAACGAGTCAAGAAAACCAAATGGGTCGTGCTGCGATGGCCGACTCCCTCCATGGCTCAGCTCGCGGGAATGAGCACGCAAGCGTTCGAAGATTTTTACTTCCAAGTTTGCACGCTCGATTACCGCAAACTGCAGCCTGGAATGAAAGCGCTCAAAACTTTAATGGAAAAAACCGACCGGGTCGAAATCAAAGGCCCGGGAACCGATCTCCGATTTAGCATCAAAGGAATTCCAGCGGTGATTTGCGGAGGTGACCGCAACATTCCGGACGGAGAAGTGTTTACGGCGCCCGTCAAAAATTCCGTAGAGGGCCATATCACATTCAACGCCCCGACCATTTATCAAAGCATTGCCTTCGACGGGATTCGTCTCAATTTTCGCCAAGGCAAAATTGTTGAGGCGAAAAGCAACCAAACTGAAAAACTCAATAAGATCCTCGATTCCGATGCCGGAGCCCGCTACATCGGCGAGTTTTCGCTCGGATTCAATCCGTATGTTCTCGAACCGATGCGCGATATCCTTTTTGATGAAAAAATCGCCGGGTCATTTCATTTCACTCCCGGCCAAGCCTACGAAGAAGCAGACAACAGCAATCGCAGCCAGGTCCATTGGGACATGGTCAACATCCAGCGGCCGAGTTATGGCGGCGGCGAGATTTATTTCGACCGGAAATTAATCCGGCGAGACGGCGAATTTTTACCTAAACAGTTGCGGTCGCTAAACCGCAGCAACTTCGTTAAGCGGCGGTAATCCGCGGCAAGGGTGCAGCGATTTGTCGAAATCGCTCAGAAAGATGTCGATCTCGGGCTTGGGTGCCGGAGGATTAGGCCGCGCGCTTTGGACTCTGACCGACCAGGTTCAGCTGCATCATTCCGATTTCGCCGCTGCCAGTCAGCTGCAAATTCGAAATCTCGAATACTGGCGCGCCTTCGACGGCGGCACCGCCCGCGCTTGGGAGTTGCACTGACACCTGCTTGGAATTCGAATTGAGCACAATCGACGAGATTTCGAACGAGGGTGAAAACTCGACGGTCGCGATTTGGAACGGAGCAACCACGTGGACTGCGGCTTGTCCCTGCTGGGATGGCGTTAGCTGAAGCGGTGCGGCCGCAAAATCCGAGACCAGATGCAGACCGCCAACAGTAAACGAAGGCGATCCGACCACGGTTGGACGTTGCTGTTGTGACGGCGTGAGGCGGACGCTTCCGAGCGTTCCGCCGGCCGGCTGGATCCGGGCTATCTCAAAAGTCACTTGAAGATTCATTGCCGGCTGCGGAGCCGAGCCAGCCAGACGCATGGTCACGACTTTTGAGGCCGGTCGTAGCTGCAACGCACCCATCTTGAACGTTGGAGTCAGTTGCATCGACGCAATCTCGAAAGCGAAAGTGAGTTGGACGGCAGTTTGCATCGCGCCCGCTGGATGAGGTGCGCCACCTCGCCCGGCTGGAGCGGTTGGGATTTGGATCGGTTCAGGCATGTTTACTGGTGTGGTTGGTTCGTAAATTCGTGACTCGAAAACAGGCTCAACAGACGGTTCGCTAGGTTGACGAAGCGCGTCAAATCCGGCCGGTTCGGGTTCAGTGACGACTTCAATGATGGACGGTTCCTCCACAGGCGTCAACTGAGGAATCGGTTGACCCTGACCCACAGGCTCGATTTCTGGTTCGGCAACCGCTTCTACTTGCGAAAAAACGGGTTGAATTTCGGGTTCCGCAATCGTTGCAGCTTCGGCAAAGACTGGCTGAATTTCGGGGACCGTAATTTCTTCCGCTTGAGTGACGACTGGTTGCGGAATTCCAACTGCCGGCTGTTCAGGCTGAGGCGCGAACCATTCGGGTTGCGCAGCCGGCTCGCTAACCGTTTCCGTCGGGATCGCGCCCTGCTCGACCACCGGTCCAACCGCCTCGAATGTTTCCACCGCCGGTTCAAGCTCGAGGTGGCGTTCACCATTACCCTCGACAGCAGGTTCCGCAGCCGTCTCACCGCCAAACATGCGACTCGGCTTTCCAACTGGGACCACGGCGCGACGAAGCGACGGCTCGGATGCTTTCAATTTGAGCGAAACCCGTCGCGGCCCGCCACTCAATCGTGGCATAACTTTCATTTCCTTGGGAGCCGCACCTGCATATTCCATTCCTTCCAACCGCGGGCCGGTCGCTGGTGCGGCACGACGGAAACTTGGGAAATGGATGCCACGGCGACGAATTTCGAACACGACGACCCAGCCAATGACCCCAATGCCAGCCAAAACCAAAATGGCCGCGAATAAGTTGCCGATTTCAAATTTTCCGCGAGAAACCTCGCCAACATGCGCGGGCGCAAGCGCGGTAGCAGGGGTGGCCGACGCTGCGGCGACCACTGGCGCTTTCGCGGCGGCAACCGGAGGCGCCGGCGCCCGAACCGGCGCCTTCGCGGGCTCGGATTGTGCAACTACCGGTTCTTCGCGTGTGCTAGGGACCACCGCGGACGAGGCTGGGGCACCAGCCGCCGCCACTGGCGTTTCTACGACAGGTGAGAAATTGGGAGCCGGCGACGTCGGAATCTCTTCAGGTCTGGCTGGACTGCCAGCTGCCAGCGACCCGGGCGCAGCGCCGGAGGATTCTTTGACGGTGGTGCTGGCCGCGGCTTCTTCCGGTTTTGGAGCGGTCGCTTCCATTCCGGCAATCGCGGGCGCAGCGGCCTTGGTCTTAGCTTCGGCTGTCTTACCCTTCGCAGCAGCCGCTCCAGGGATCGGGCTCGGTTCAATTGCCGGACTTGATTCGGTCTGTGCTTCAGCTAAAGCCGTGGCGGCTTCGGCGGCCGGCGCCGGCGACGTCGCGAGCGCCGGGCTTTGCATCCAGCCGAGATCGTAGAACGAATCCGCGAACACAACATTCAGCGCGGGCGAATAAATTTTCTTGGCGGAAGTAATCCAATCGGTCGCCTTGGTTGGATTGTTATGTTTAAACTCCCATGCGGCCTGCGCGTAATAAAGAGCCGGCGTGTCGCCGGTAAATTGAAACTGCTCCATCAACTTCTGGGCGCGACTGTCTTTGCCTTCCAGCAACCATGTCATGTAGACGTTGAATTTGATGAGCTGCGCCGCCTCACCTTTGTCTCCGCCGGGTACTTTGCTCAAGAGCGCTTCAAATCGATCACGCGCGGTGGCGTAATCTTTTTTCTTCAACGGAACCAGCGCCAGATTAAATTGTGCCTGTCGGAATTTTGAATCGGCCTTCAGCGCCTTTTTAAATTCGGCTTCGGCCTGATCGAACTGCTTTTGCTCGAGCAAAATTTCGCCGCGCAGATTCAAAGTCGCTGGCTGGTTCGGATCGGCTGCGTCTGCGTCATCGATAAATTTGCGGGCGGCGACAAGGTCGCGTTGCTGATAAGCTTGCCGCGCCTGCTCGACGCGTGAGCGAGCAAACGCCTTGCCCTTAGCCGCGCGCTCAGCCGCTGTGGTCAGCTCAAGTGCTGCACGTGATTGGCCGGCTTGTTTTTGCAGCCACCCGACTTCGTAAAGCGACTCGGCAAAAAGTTTGTTCAGTTGCGGCGAAAAATTCTTTTCCGCTTGCGCCATCCAATCCTTCGCTTCCTTCGTCTTATTTTGCTGCAGTGCGATGGCCGCGTTGGCGTAGTGAACCGCCGGCGTGTCGGGAGAAAGCTCGAACTTGGCCAGAATCGAATCGACCATATTCTCTTTGCCCTCGAGCAAATAGGTCAGCAGAATTTTATATTGAATGAGTTGCGTCGCTTCGCCCTGGAGTTCGGACGCGTTGCTCGAAAGTAATTCCTGAAAGCGATTGCGCGCCTCAGCCCAATCCTTTCTGAGAAACGGAATCTCGGCTAAATTAAAACGGGCGTTCCAAAATTTCGAATCGATCCGTAACGCCTCGTGCAACGCGGCCTCGGCTTTGTCGTAGATGCCTTGGCGCATCATGATCACGCCGCGTAAATTTTGCGACTCGGCGAGGTCCGGCTGACGCGCGTCAATCGAGTCGAGTTCTTTCAGCGCTTCCGGAAAATTATTCGCGTCGAATGCTCGAAAAGCTTTGTCGTACATTGCTTCGAGTTCCGCTTTCGAGGGGGCAACGTTGTCCGCTGCCAAGGAACCGAGCACCAACACTGCGACCGCCGCGATTTTCCGAATCTTCATGCCTCCTCCAATCAAAGCTTTTCAAAAGCCCGATTACAAGCCTAAATTTTGACGCTTGAAGAGGATTTTCTGAGGGGGCGAAACAGCCGGAATTGAGGCCCCTTCAGGCGTTGAGATTTGCCACGATTCGCAGCCCTTCCACAGTAAGATTTGGATGTACAGCATCGATCTCGCGCAGTCGCGCACCGATCAAATCCGCATATCCGCCGGTCGCAACCACATACACTTTTTTCCGAGGGAAACGCTCCGCCTTGATCCTGGCAATGATTTCGCGCACGAGCCCACGATAGCCGATCACCGCGCCGGAGCGCATCGCCTCGATTGTCGATCTTCCAACGGCTGAACGCGGCTCCTTTAGAGAGAGCTTTGGTAGTAACGCCGTGCGCTGATAGAGAAAGTTGGTCATCGATTCCAGTCCGGGCGCAATCACCCCGCCGATATATTTTCGTTGCGCTGAGACGATATCGAAAGTGACTGCTGTTCCGAAATCGACCACGATGGCCGGACATCCATAAAGTGCGGCGACTGCCGCCGCGTTCGCCAAGCGATCTGCTCCAATTGTTTTCGGATTTGGATAATCGATTCCAACGCCGAGTTCGACCTGCGGCGTTAACCATAAAATCCTCGACCGCTTTGCCACTTTCCGGACGGCGGCATTTTTCTTCGGCACGACCGAGCAAACAACGAAGATGTCGATCTTGCGTCGTCGCACAAATCGTCCGAGCGCAGCGCCTGTAAATTTGTCGGTTGGTATTCGGACCGGCTCCAAAACCCGTCGCCGTGTCGCCAGCGCCAGCTTAGTGAACGAATTGCTGATATCGATCAACAGATAATTCGTCGCACGCACAATGGTGCGAGTTCAATGCGAACACGCAGCGCCGTCAAGTAGTGAACTTGCGACCTAATCCGCAAACGCGTAGCCTCGTTGCGTGCGAAAGCTGGTTCATCGTCCGCGACGGCTGCGCCGGTCTCCAGCACTGCGGAATCTCGTTCGCGAAACCAATCTCACCGCGCACGATTTCGTGTTGCCTCTTTTCGTGAACGAGAAGATCGACAAACGACGCCCGATCGTAAGCATGCCGGGCGTTTTTCAGCTCCCGCTTGGCGAAATTGTGGACGAAGCGCGGCAGGCGCAAGACGCCGGACTCCAAGCAGTTCTCCTTTTTGGGATTCCGGAAAAAAAGGATGAGCAAGCGAGCGGCGCTTATGCCGAAGGCGGCGTTGTGCAAAAAGCCTTGCGCGCGATTAAGGACAAATGTCCGGAAGTGGTCGCAATTACGGATGTTTGTCTTTGCGAATATATGAGTCACGGCCATTGCGGTGTGACTCGCATCGACGGCGATCACTTCCATGTTCTCAATGATCAGACTGTCGATCTTCTAGTGAAAACCGCGCTCTCCCACGCGCAGGCCGGCGCAGACATGGTCGCGCCCAGCGACATGATGGATGGCCGCATTGGCGCAATTCGCGAAGCGCTCGATATGAACGGCTTTGCTGAAACCGGAATTATGAGTTACGCGGCGAAGTTTGCTTCTGTTTTTTACGGTCCATTTCGCGAAGCCGCGGAAAGTCCACCGCAATTTGGAGATCGCCGCTCCTATCAAATGGATTCGGCAAATGCTGATGAGGCCTTGCGCGAGGTCGGTCTCGATATCGACGAAGGCGCGGACATCGTGATGATCAAACCGGCATTACCGTACATCGACATCTTGTGGCGCGTGCGCGAGCGCTTTCGCAAACCGACGGCCGTGTATCACGTGAGCGGCGAATACGCGATGATCAAGGCTGCCGCCGAAAAAGGCATCGTCGACGAACGCGCCGCCGTTCTGGAAATCATGACTTCGCTCAAGCGCGCCGGCGCCGACATCATCGTGAGCTATTGGGCGCGCGAACTGGCGGAATGGGTCAGCGCCTAACGAGTCGTAACGGCGAAACAGAGGCGCATGCTCGTCTGAAGCGCCTGGCTCTGATTTGGGCGCAGAGGCAAGGCTACGCCGCATGCGCAATGGAAGTCACCTTGCCGCGATGTCGATATCGCGCCGACATGGCAGCATATCGCCAGAATGGAAAACAACCGGGCGTCACCGCGATTTTCGAGTGCAAACAAGCGGTGGTCGATTTTCGACGAGACAACGGGTGCACTTCGACAACGATGCGGCGCTTGGAGAAAGTTTACCATCGTCGCGAAGTCTTGGAGAGGAATTTGCGCGTGCATTATCCGGCTCTACGCGTAGCCGATTCGCTCTTCGCCGAATTCGACTCGCATAATTTCAGTGCGATCAACCACCGCGGCTATAAACAGGTGGTGCGGCAAATACAGGGATTACAAAACCGGCTCTTCGATTGCACGAAATTCGAAACACTCATTCGCTATCGCTGTGCGAATTTGTTTTTTCTCGTCCTGCCGAGTCAATTGTTTCGCGAACCCGAAATTCCGATCAGCTGGGGCGCGTTGATTGAATCGAACGGCGAATTGATTCTGGCCCGCAAACCAACATGGCACGAAATGCAGCCTGAAAATCAACTGCGCTTTTTGGAGAGGATTGCCGTTGCCGGTACCCGCGCCTTAAATCGACAGCACGAAATCACCTTCGAAAAGATCACCGGCGCAGATTGTCGATCTTAGGAGATGTAGATCTTATCCGCGTTTGACCAGTAAGTTGCGGCCGGTCATTTCTTTCGGTTTTTCCATTCCGAGCAAAAACAGAAGCGTTGGCGCAACGTCCGCCAAAATGCCGTCTTCGCATCGAAATCGTCCGGCGTCCTTCGCCACGTAAATGAAATGAACAAGGTTTGTGGTGTGCGCAGTATTCGGTGAGCCGTCGGCATTTCGCATCTGTTCGCAATTGCCGTGATCGGCGGTAACAATGCACTTCCCGTCGAGCTCAAGCAGTTTCGGAATGATTCGGCTGCAGCATTCATCTACCGTTTCGACCGCTTTAATTCCGGCTTTCACAACGCCGGTGTGACCAACCATATCTGGATTGGCAAAGTTTAGAATGACAAGGTCAAACTCGCGAAGACGCGTGAGAAGTCGTTCGGTAACCTCAAACGCGCTCATTTCAGGCTTCAAATCGTAAGTGGCGACGTTTTTTGGCGACGGGATCAGTTTCCGCTCTTCGCCCGGAAAAGGCTTTTCGACTCCGCCATTAAAGAAATAGGTTACGTGCGCGTACTTTTCTGTTTCAGCGATACGGAGCTGCGATTTGCCCGCTGCGCTCACCAATTCGCCGAGGATATTTTCCAGGTCTTGCGAAGGGAAGATGAACGGCGACGGAAAACGAACATCGTACTCGGTTAAAGAAGTGAATTTGACTTGCGGCCACACTTGGCGGTCGAAGCAATCGAAGTCCTTGAACAGAAACGCTTGCGATAATTGGCGCGCGCGATCCGCCCTGAAGTTGAAAAACAAAACGACGTCGCCATCGCGAACGCGTTGCTCGTTCGGCTGAGCAAAAATCAGCGGCGGCATGAACTCATCCGTCTTGCCGGCGCGATATTGGCGATCTACCGCGGTTGCCGGTGATTCGTTGCAAGCCTCGCCACGGCCGAGAACGACCGCGTCCCATCCTTTCTTCGTCCGGTCCCAACGGCGATCGCGGTCCATCGCGAAATAACGACCCACAACCGTCACAATTTTCGCGCCGCTCTTGCGCAGTTGTTCTTCGCAGGTCTTCAAATATTCGCGACCGCCGGTCGGCGATGAATCCCGTCCATCGGTAAATGCATGCACAAAGATCTCATCAACACCTGCGAGCTTGGCTGCATTGGCGAGCGCAATCATGTGATCGTAATGGCTGTGGACGCCGCCATCCGAAACCAGGCCTAACAAATGAAGGCGATGTCCGCTCGCGGTTGCGAAAGTTTCTTGCGCGACGCCATTTTGTGCGAGCTCACCAGCGGCGATCGCCTGATTGATTCGCGTGAGGTCCTGCAAAACGATGCGGCCCGCACCCAAATTCAGATGCCCGACTTCCGAGTTCCCCATTTGGCCTTCGGGCAGACCAACATCCGAGCCACTGGCGCTGAGTTTGCTACCAGGATAATCGCGATACAGCTGGTCGTGAAAGGGAGTACGGGCCAGGAGAGTGGCGTCTCCGTTTTGCTCACACGATTTCTTGCCGCCGGGATTGATGCCCCAGCCATCTCGAATAATGAGCATCACCGGGCCGGCCATATGCGCGCACTCTGCCGACGATTATGAACTCGGACAAGCGGTTCTTTCGTTGACAATAGAACTCGTGCGCAGATACATCGCGCTGATGAAGTGGCGCAATCAATTGCTCGCACTTTTGTGCCTCGCTGTTTTCGCCGGGCTCGGGGTTCTCTATTTCCAGCATTGGGTCGTCCAGAAACCGTTCGGGATAATCCTTGTTATCGGTGAAGGACTTGCGCCGGAACGCATCGCGCTGACACGGGTTTATATTGGAGGATCCGATGCGCATTTGGCCTTGGACGGAATGCCGCACGTCGCTCTTGTAACTAATCACTCGAGGGATTTCGCGGTCTCCGATCAGGCAGCGGCCGCGAGCGCCGTGGCCACGGGAGTTAAAGTTAATAATCACTCCCTGTCAGTCGATCCCGCGGGCAGACCGCTCGCGAGCATTCTCGAATTAGCGCACAGCCGCGGGCGCGCGACCGGTTTGGTGACAAACGGATCACTGACGAATGCGACGTGCGCGGCCTTTTATGCGCATACGACTAACGCGAACGATATCGACCAGGTCGCGCGTCAACTCGTTGAGGGTGCAAAGATCGATCTCTGCTTGGGGATGAGCGCTGTTGAATTTCTTCCCGAAGCAAAACAGGGGCAGCGACAAGACAACCGCGATCTACTGCTCGAATTGCGGCAAAACGGCTTTGATATTGTCCGCACTCGAGCGGAGCTGGAATCCATTCCGGTCTGGCGGAGGCCAAAACTTTTTGGAGCGTTTGGGGACGGAGACAACAGCAGCAATCAAGAAGCTTGGAATGACGAACCCGGTTTGTCGGACGTCGTGCGACGTGCCATCGAGTTATTGCAATACAACCAGCGCGGTTATCTGCTCATCGTCGATGCTACTCGGATGCGAAAAGCGGCCGAAACAAACAATGCGGAGAAAACCTTAACCGAGACCGCCGAACTCGATCGGACACTATCAACGGCGCAACGCTACGCCGGACCAAAATCGACAATTATCGTGTGCGGCGATACGGCAATCGGTGGTTTGCACGCGAACGGTTTTCCATTTCGCAAGGACAGCGGAATTGCGTTACTCGGATTGAACCCGTCGGGCGAACCATGGTTGACTTGGGCAACAGGTCCAAAAGGCGGGCAGTCATACGGCGCTGCAAAAGGTCCGGAAAAAGAAACATCCGGCAAAGCGGAAGAGGGCGCGCGAAAGGAGCAATCAGAACCGGCCGCGTTTTATACTAAAACTGCTTTAGAGACGGTAGAGGATGTCGTCTCGTATGGAAGCGGCCCAGGTACCGAAGGGTTACATGGCACAATCGATAATACGCAGATTTTTAAGATCATCCGGGACGAGCTCTAAAGGCAGCAGCCCATTCCTGGACAAATTAGACGATGAAAAAAGAGACCCACCCGATCATGGGTGGGTCTCTTAATTAAACTTAAACCTTCCGGAGGGGGACGGCTATTCGCTTACCTGTTGTAACCTGATCGGCGTAAACACGAAGGGGGGCGGATCGGGAAGATTTGGTGGCGGACCTTCCTCCGGTGGCCCTTCGGCAACCTCCTTAGCCTCCTTGCCGCCGCCGAAATCTTTCGCATCTTTGCCATCGACCGCCCCCTGGCTACCTCCTGCCAATGCGGTGTTGGCTATCGTTAACTTCGCCGTTGAATAAACTGCGAGCTCCGCGATGTGACCGGATTTGGAAACGTTGAAAGTGAATTTCACATACTTCGCTTCAGTCGGACCTACCTTTATCTTCGTAGCTTTTGCGGTTAGATCTTGTTTTACGATTTGATGCCATTGCGAACTGGCCGCAGCTAATCTCGAATTCGAAGTGGAAATCGTCACCGTGCCGGTGCTGCCATCGTTCAAGAACGAGATCATGTCGAAGTTCTGGATTCTCGAAAGCGAAAGTACCAGCTCGCTATTTCCATCCGGCAATGCGTAGCCGAAAGTCGGGTGATCCGAGATGAGCGCAATTTGAGCGAGGTGGTCGTCAATTCGGGCTCCAAGGCTGAAACGCGCGACATTGCGGGCGTAAACTGGTGATTGTTGTTCGACGGAGACGACTTCGCCGCCGAATAGTTGCAGTCCGCTGGTGAGAACGAGACCGCAAACGAAGGCACCGACACGAGAAAAGCGGAAGAGATATGCGCTCATAATTTCCATAGCTACAAAAACGATAATACGTCAGGCGGCCGGGCCTTGGCAATATAAATCTTTCCCCTAGTCGAAGATTTTCACGGGCATTGGTCGTTTCAGCCGTGGCAACCCGTACCAGCCAGCCGCCCCGAAGCGCCGCGCGAACTTACGCGATTTTAATTACAGCCTGCTTGCGACTCGTCGCCCACCCAGGGGTTCGTTCTTGGCGTAGAGTGTCGACGTGGTGGCGGCGCGAAATTTTTGTCCGCCAGCATAAGCGTAGAGCGGAATATATGACCGTCTGCCCCATCGGTCCGCGCGACATGCAGCCCAATTAATCGTTGGATCGAGTATGTATGTGCCGCCATCGGTATTCCACTCCAGCCAAGCATGGGTCTTGCGACTCGTTGGAAGACGCTTGCCGATGACGAGTCGGACGTTTTGGACTCCGCGCGAATGCATGGTGTTATAAAGGGCGACCGCCTTTCCCTTGCAATCGGCAAATGCACCAGTCTGGACTTCGTCCGGTGTTTTCCATTCCATAGAAAAACCGTACGGAATTGCGCGCAGATCTCCGATCCAATGGTTTACTAATGCGAATGACAGATTTTGCTCTTTATGTCCGGCCGCGGAGGCAAGAATCGGCCGTATCCGCGTCATTTGCCTGTCATAAGGGGTGGAGTTAACGGTGATGTAAGTTGACTGGGCAAAGGCGGAGAGACAGGAGAGACAAAAAAGGGCTAAGCCGACAAAGCCAATTTTACGGAGGGTGTAAGGGCGAATGCTTATTGTAATCATAATATCTATAATCACCATAAGCAGGGCGCATGCCACCTCCGAAGGCTCAAACTCCGCTTGGCAACGCCGCTGAATCCGGCAGACTCGCCTCCTCGCGTCAGCCTTGTGAAATCGAAGCCGGCCTCTTACGAAACTATCCTTCGGGTTGCGGCTTGGATTCTATTCGGTGCAACGCTGACAGCTGTCGTGTGGGCGAGGATTCGCCTAGCCGGCTTGCCATTGGAACGGGACGAAGGCGAGTACGCCTATAGCGGCCAACTCCTCTTGCACGGGGTTCTTCCCTACAAGCTCGCTTACAGCATGAAATTTCCAGGCACGGCCGGCGCCTACGCCCTGCTGATGTCGATCTTCGGCCAGTCAACGGCCGGTGTTCACATTGGGCTGGTCTTGATCAATCTGGTTACCGTCGGCCTGATATTTCTGCTCGGCCGAGAGCTGCTGGGTGAGCTTGGCGGAATGACGGCCGCCGCGAGCTATTCTGTGCTTTCGTTAATGCCTCACGTGCTCGGGCAGGCGGCACACGCGACACACTTCGTCGTTTTGTTTGCAGTCGCCGGCAGCCTGGTTCTCCTCCGAGCGCTCGACCGGCAATCGCGCCGCTTGATCTTCACAAGTGGTTTCCTTTTTGGATTGGCCGTATTGATGAAGCAGCCCGGATTATTTTTTGTCCTCTTTGGCTCGATTTACCTGTTGGGTCGCGATTGGGGAGCGCAGCTCGACGCGAAGAAAACTTTTTCTCGAAACCTGCTTTTTCTTGCCGGCGCAAGCGTTCCGTTCCTTTTCGCCGTCTTTGCTTTGTGGAGCGGCGGCGCGCTCGAGAGATTCTGGTTCTGGACCATTAAATATGCGGGCCAGTACGGCAGTCGGGTTCCATTGCGTGAGGGGCTCCAGATTTTGGCCGTTCATTTCTGGACTGTTTTAGGAACAGCATGGCCCGTTTGGGCGATTGCGGCGATCGGCTTGATCGCGTGCGCTATCCGTTCGGCGATTCGTAATCGCGCAGGTTTTCTTATTACGTTCGCTTTCTTTTCGGCGCTGGCGGTCTGCCCGGGTTTTTATTTTCGGCCGCACTATTTTATTCTTTTTTTACCGGCTGTGTCGTTGCTGGCAGGAACGGCAGTTGTGGCTGCGCTCGACGCATCGCGAATCGCGGGACGCAATTTTCAGGCGGCGGTGCTCTTGATCTTCGCTCTTTGCCTGGCTTGGCCACTCTGGTCAGAGCGCGATTTCTTTTTCGAGCGGCCGCTGGCCGAAGCGAATCGAATGGTTAATGGGACAAATCCATTTCCAGAATCGGTGAAGATTGCTGATTACTTGCGTGCGCAATCGAGCCCGTCGGACACGATCGCGGTACTGGGGTCGGAGCCGCAAATCTACTTTTATGCGCAACGCCGCTCCGCGACCGGATACATTTACACCTATGGACTGATGGAGCCGCAGCCGTACGCGTACCAAATGCAACAAGAGATGACCCGCGAAATCGAAACCGCGCGCCCCAAGTTCCTTATTCTGGTGGTCGTCGGAAAGTCGTGGCTGGCCGGGAGCGATTCGGATCAAACTATCTTTAGATGGGCGGACCGGTATTGCGATGCAGACTATGAGGAAGTTGGCCTGATTAATCTTTCCGAAGAGGGAACCGAGTATTATTTTTCCGGTAAGCTGGCGAACGTGACACCAACCGCCGATCACATTTTGATTTATCGGCGAAAAATATAAACGCTTCGAATGTCGCCAAGATATGCGTTTTGGATAGCGATGCTGCTGGGCGCCGCGCTGCGCGCTTATTGTGTCCTTTTCACGAGTGGCACTGGCGACTTGGACGGCCGGGAAGATCATGCTCAGCAGATCCGAGATGGCGGGGCATAAAGGAGATGCTGCAGACCGCGAGCCGGCGATACGATCTCGAATAAATGAAAGTTTCAGACGCGCTCGCCAAGCTACCCCGGCATTGGCCGCTTGTGGTCGTGGCCGTAGTTGGTGCAGGTCTCATTTTCACAAACCTTGGCTCCGATTATTTGTGGGAAGACGAAGGCGACACCGCCGCGCTGGCTTCGAACATTCTCAAGTTCGGAGTCCCCAAAGCTTGGGACGGCGCGGCGTTTCTAGATTCCGATCACGGCGCGCGTCTCAACCGCGATCTCGTCATGGTGACACATCCGTGGGTGCAATATTACCTGACCGCAGGATCGTTCCTTGTTTTCGGTCAAAACACTTTCGCCGCGCGATTTCCGTTCGCGATCGCAAGCTGGATGTCGATCTTGTTGATTTACTTTTTTCTTTGGCGATTGACGGAAAGCCGCCAAATCGCGTTCACCGCCGCCGCCCTGCTCGTTCTTTCAGTTCAATTTTTACTTTTCGCCAGACAATCCCGCTATTGCTCGCTCAACATGCTGCTCATCGTTTGGTTGTTTTGGATTTTTTTTGAAATGAAATCAGCGCGCGACTGCGCGTTGTTTGTCCTCGTTTCTGTTCTGCTCTTCCATACGCATCCGTATGGAATTGCACCCGTCGTTGCACTCGGAGCGCTGGGTCTGATTTACCGGCCATTTAAGACGCAACGCCGTTTTGTCTGGTTCGCGGCGCCCGCAATCGCGCTCCTAACTTTGCCGTGGATCGCTATATCGGCACTTTTCTCCACCGGAGTCGTGCTCAATACCAGTAGACCCCAAACGCTCGGCGATTTTGTCGAACGCTGCGGTCAGGCATTCATCGAAGCGACTTCGGTGACACCCTTGATCGGTACGGGAGTAGTCTTGCTCGGAGCAGCGTTGATTCATTGGAAACGCAAAGATTCGGAGCAGCCGGCCCAAACTGACGCGACATCGGGTGTGTTTCTGGATGCCAATGAGAGCTCGATCTTACTCGGCGTCATGGGAGCGATCCTTCTCTACGGTTTGGCTACCGCGATGACGCAATCAAGCGACGCCCTTTGGCTTGCCGGGATGCGCTTCGCTTCGGCTGTCCTTCCGCTGGCAGCCATGGCCGCAGCGATAATTATCGTCAAAGCGAGCCGCGGAAATGCGCTGATCTGGCTTTCATTGCTCTTCGTTCTCGGATTAACGAAGCTCGCTCAGCTCACGCCTTGGGTTGCCGCGAACCCCGGCGGCCTGATCCGTTTGGGCAAGTATTCTGTGGGCGCTCATGTCCCCGCAAAAATAGTCGACCGCTTTCTTGGAACCGGGCTCCTTATCTACGTCCGCGATTTGTGGCGGGAAAATCCCGGAACGGTTGCAACAACCTGCAAGTTTCTTCGCGCGAACGCCAGATCCGGGGATGTTTTGATTCTAAACTACGGATGGGAGCCGACCTACTTTTATACACGACTGCCCCAGGCGTTGGGCATTCTGCCACAATATCCGGTCTATAAACGAGCCCGCGAACTCGGGCTGCCGGAGTTCGTCTTCGGCGTTGACCATGTCCGCTGGATTGTCTGGCGGTCGGCCTGGGAAACTGCACCTGGTTACGCGATGGACGACGTCGCCCGTGAGATCGTACGGCGTGGCGGTCAAATTACGACCGTTCTCGAGATGGAGGAGACAGTTTTCGAAAATACCCCGGACATTCACCTCCACCGGTTCTCCGACGGCTCCTATTTATTTCCTCGGACCCAAACGTTTCCGGCTTCGCGCATAGCCCGCGTCGATTGGCCTAACGACTAGATCACAGGCAGAGTCCCGGAACGTCATTTTCTCGCGACCGCTAACAAAGCCACTCCGAACGGGAGCGAAATCTTTCGGAGCAGGTCCAGCTCAAGGGCCATGATCCGCCCAAGCGTTCGTTGCGTAAACGACGTTCCCTCCGTCTCAAAATCCCGCCCCATTTTCGAACCTCCGAGAGTTCGAGCGGCTACCGCGAGCGGGAATAAAAAGGTGGTCCAGTAGGTCAACCGCCGAATGTTAAAATTCTGTGCCAGGAGCAACTGTCGAATCTCTCGTTTTCGAAATCGCCGAGCCGTCATGACTGCTTCATCGTGCGCGCTGTGCAGAAATGGAAATGCCGGGACGTTTATCAGGAGCGTACCGCCAGGTCTAAGAATTCGATGCATCTCGCGGACTGCACCTGCAACATCGGTGACCCATTCGTGGTAGAGAACGCTCGAACAAATTACCGCGTCGAACGAAGCGTCAGGGAATGGCAATGCGAGAATATCGCCTTGCCGAACATTGTTAAGACCACGCTGATGGCAGAATGAAACCGCCTCCGGTGCCAAATCGACTCCCACATTTTTTTCGGGGTTTTCAAGCTGTTTCAAAATCGCGCCGGTGCCGCAGCCAACATCGACAATCTCCTTTTCCCGCCAATCAGGCAGTTCCGCTTCCAACGTTTGAAAAATCAGCCGGTGTAACGCCTTGTACCACCAATGCGTTTCTTCAACACGAAACATCGTCGCGTATTCATCTCGGCGCATCAGCGTGGAAGGAAACGGCTAGTGGGACTATTCGGTCGAGCCGCCGTGCATCGTGTAGCGCACGACGTACTGCGGCGTACCGGTCTGATCAAGATAAAGCCGGCCGAGATATTCGCCGACCAGACCGAGAATCATGAGTTGAATCCCGGAGAAAAATACGACGCTGCCCAGAACAGTGGGAATACCGAGTGTCACATTTTTGGTGATCCAAAGCTTGTCGATTAGAATCGCAACCAGCGCGATGATGCTGAGACAGGAAGCGAATAGACCGACGTAGACCGAAATGCGCAGGGGCTTGATCGAAAAATTCAAAAACATGTTGAGCCACAACCGCACCAGCCTGCGCAACGTATAGCGCGACGGCCCGCTCTGGCTGGCGCGATGTTCCACCGGAATTTGGCCGATGTTTCGAGTCACCCGATAAATCAAACCATCGGTGTAGGGATACGGACCGCGATATTTGATAATCTCGTTGACCAGAAAACGATTCATCACTTTGAAGCTCGAGAGATAAAGGTCCTTCGGTTTGTGAAGCATCAAGGTCGCGATCCGATTATTGAAACGACTGCCGAGATTGCGGAACCGTGAATGCTTCTTCTCGATATAGTGGCCATAAACGACGTCGTAGTTCTTGCGTTTTAATTCGTCCAGCATTCGGACGATTTCCTCAGGCGGGTTCTGCCCGTCGTCATCAAGCACCGCGACATAACGGCCACGCGCCTGGGTGAATCCCGCGAGGACAGCGCTGTGTTCGCCGAAATTCCGGCTTAAATGGACGAAAGTTACGCTTTGCGGAAATTTTTTCGCCAGTTCGGCGCACACAACCTCGCTGTCGTCTTCCGAGCCGTCATTGACCAGAACGATCTCAAAGGATGTCGATCCAAGAATTTTTACGGCCTGCTCAACCAGCGGACCAATGGTGCGGCTGCCGTTGTAAACGGGAATCACCAGGGATAACTCGGGACCGGTCGCCATTGCGGTTTGGTGGGTTGGTGGCAAAGCTGCCCGATTCTGTCAAAAAAAGCGCGAAAAGTTATAGAAAATCTTTTGGCCCGCGACCTACAATTCACCCGTGCCCTGGGATCCTGACATTTTTGCGGGCTCGGACGTCCTGGTTACTGGTGGGCTTGGCTTTATCGGTTCCGGTCTCGCCCGACGCCTGGTCGAGCTGGGCGCAACGGTAACCTTGGTCGACAGCTTGATTCCAGAGTACGGCGGCAACCTTTTTAATATTCACGACATCCGCGATCGAGTGACCGTGGATCTTACTGATGTTCGCGACGCTGCCGCGATGTCTTCGCTGATCAAGAAACGCCAGTTTCTTTTTAATCTCGCCGGTCAAACAAGTCATCTCGACTCGATGACGGATCCGATGACCGATTTGAATATCAACGCCGCGGCCCAGCTCCACATCTTGGAAGCCTGCCGACTGCACAACCGCGATTTGAAGATTGTATTCGCCAGCACGCGACAAGTTTACGGTCGCCCGAAATATCTGCCGGTTGACGAAAAACACCCGATCAATCCGATCGACGTGAACGGTATCAACAAACTCGCGGGCGAGTGGTATCACTTGCTTTACAACGACGTTTATCAGATTCGCGCCTGCGCGCTCCGGCTAACCAACACGTATGGACCCGGAATGCGGGTTAAAGATGCGCGCCAGACCTTTCTCGGGATTTGGATCCGCCGATTAATTGAAGGAAAGCCGATTCAAATCTTTGGCGACGGGAAACAGCGGCGTGATTTCAATTTCGTCAGCGATGTGGTGGAGGCGCTCCTGGGTAGTGCTGCCAGTCGCGAGTCAGACGGTCAGGTCTTTAATCTTGGGCACCGCGAACAGATCAGTCTGCAAGAACTGGCATCATTGTTGGTGGAGATCAACGGCAGCGGGAACTATGAGCTGGTTCCATTTCCGGATGACCGAAAAGCAATCGATATCGGCGATTACTACGCGGACTTTGGCAAGATCGAGAAGGCGCTTGGTTGGTCACCACACGTGACGCTTGAGAATGGCTTGAAACAAACACTGGCGTTTTATCGAGCGAATCAGGGCCATTACTGGGCTTAACGCTCTTAGCACTTATTTGCGTCTAATTGCGCGGCTCGGACTCCCGGGCTTTTTCATATTCGCGAGCAGCTCCTTCTCCGTCGCCCTTCTGCCTTAACGCAGTGCCCAAATTATAATGCGCGTTCGAATCGTCAGGACGAATGTGCAAGGCCTGCACATAATGGGCGATCGCTCGATCGACATCTTGTTTGGCCATGAACGCGTTTCCAAGAACAATGTGCGCGTCGGGCTCATTGGGCTGAATTTTCAGGGCTTCTTCGCACTGCCGTATCGCTTCATCGGCGTCTCCTTCTTGTAATAAAGCGCTGCCGAGATTGTAATGCGCTTCGGGATAATCGGGATGCAAACGAAGCGATTGCTGGTACTTCTCGATCGCGTCCTCAATGTCGCCTTTTTCGAATTGAACCACGCCGAGATTATTGTAAGCCATCCAGCAATCTGGATTTTTTGCAATGGTAGTTCGCCAGAGCGTTTCCAAGTCGCGATACGTCGCGCTTTGACGCCAGGTCAGTAAACTCAGGAAACCCAGAATCGCCAAGCCGCTGACGACCACGGGCCACTGCAACGTCTTGCTGGACCGGCTTAATGTCATTAAACCGGCAGAGGCGAGCGCAATCGGACCGATGCTGGCCAAGTACTGGTAATGGTCCGCTACGAATGTGTAGCGAAAGGTATAAAGCATGATAAAGCCGAGCAGCGGGCCCAGCGTCGTCACAAAAAACAATGCCGCCACTTCGACGCTGCGGCCAAAAAACCGACGACCGAAGAGGATCATCGCAATGGCGACAGCGACCGCAACCAGCCATGAGTAGGCAACGGGATTCGTGGCATCAATCGGCCATTGCGGATAAATAAATGTGAGGTTCGATGGCCAAACTATTTTGCCGAGGTAAAACCAAACAGCCCGACTCCCGATCAGCAATCGCTCGATTGGTCCGAGGGAGACAAGCATTCGTGTGCCTTGATGATATTTCTCCCACCAAACCGCCACCAAACCGATTCCGAGCGCGAGGACAACGAACGGAACAATCTCCAAAAGCCCACGGGAATCAATCGGCCTTTTTTTCAGCCAGAGAACCAACAACAGCGCCGCCGGTAACGTGCAGGCCGTAGCTTTGGCGGAGAGCGCGAGCAAATAAAATACGAGGGCGGCAACATACAGGATCCGACGACGCTTCTGCGTTGCATCGACATATTCAGTCCACGTCAACACAGTGAGCAAGAAGAAGAAGCCCATCAGAACATTCTTCAGCTCCGAGATCCAAGCGACCGACTCGACTTGAACCGGGTGCAACGCGAAAATTGCCGCAGCCAACCATGCGCCTGGCACCTTCAGGCGGGCAAGGATGCACCAAACGAGAAGCGCATTGCCAAGGTGAAGCAGGATATTCACCCAATGATACCCCCCGGGATTTAAGTCCCAGAGCAAGCGTTCGATTCGCAATATCGTGTAAGCCAGCGGAAAATATTGCGACGGCGCGTCGAGCGAAAACCAGATTCGGCGCAACCCATCAGGCGCCGTCAACAAATGGTTGTGGGTGACATAGAGGTCGTCGTCCCAGACGAATCCGCCATGCCATGCCGGGCGATAGACCAGGATCGTGAGAGCGCCCAAAGCCACCGCCAGCAAACAGATCTTCAAATAAGAAGCGCCGTACCGCTGCATCGAGTTGCGACAGTATTTCGAAGTATAGACCTCTGAAAGTCGAAACGATACTCAAGACCAGGTGTTATATTTTAAGAGTTGCGCGGGCTTGTTGGCTGGGCCCTGCCACGCTAGGGAATTCCACTGCCAGCGGACTGAGCTCGCATCTTCTCTGTCAGCGTGGATACGTCGGCTGTCACTGCTTCGTGCCTCATGAATTCATCAAGGTCACGACGGGCCTGTTCCGCCTGTGACTTATTCAGGGCGCTGTAACAATCTTTTCGCACCTGGAGGAATTGTCGTTGCCAAAGAATGTGCGGCTCATAAGGCGCGATTGCGGCAACTGTGTTTTTACCGGGGTGATCACCATCGAGGTAAATGCCGATTGCTAATTCTGTGGCCAACCGGTCGCTTTCATTATTGGAGACGGAGAACGGTTTGCGCAAAGCATTGTAGAGAAAATCGGCTGCCATTCTGGAACGATCCGAATTTGCAAGCGCTTCGGCACGGATAAGCGAGCGTTTGATCAACTCCCGGCTCGGCCAAGGATCATCCTGCAAAGCGCGAAAAAACCTTTCCAGCGTTTCTGCCGCCTCTTCTGGTCTCCGCTGCCGCCAAAGGAGTTCAGCACGAATCGCCTCGGCGTCCCAGGGAAGAAACTCCGCGATCTTATCGATGTAAGGAAGAGCGGCGCTATCACCTTCCACTGCGAGGCACTCAGCGACCATCGCGAATTGAGATAAGGTTTTCGGTTCCTGGTGTTGCGCTCGCCAATCGCGCATGGCGGCGGCCAGATCACCGTTCACATAGCTCGCAAAAGCTGCCGCGCGGCCTCTCTGCTGTGGAGTCCAGGTCGTTTGACTTTGCTCGGCTCGGCTCAGCGAGGCAAACATTGAAAGGCGCGCTTCATCGACCAGCGACCAGTCCACTTCTCCATCGACATTCTGGGGACGATCCACATGCGCATCACGCGCGCTTGCCCGAAGATTTGCGATTTGGAAACCGTTCGCCAGGTTCATACTTCGAGCAAAAGAGAATTCAATTACGGTGCGGTCGTCTGTGTTAACCGGTCCGGCCACTAGATGCTGCAGTGTTTCGGCTACGGTCTTGTTACCGATGTAATGGCAGAGAAAATCCTCTACTCCAGTTGCCTGCCATGCAGCAAGCAGACCGCTTTTGAAAGGCTCCTGAGCAAGCCGTCGGCGGAGCGTATCCACCTCGTAGTGGACCGGTGAATGGGATGCTAGAAGCGCAAGATCTCCAGTCTGCGTCTGCCACGTCTCGACGGTCGAAAAAACCGATCCTAGCGTGCGATAAATAATCTGTACCGTCCGATCATCGATCTCGTACGCCTGCACCCATTGAAGAAATATTCCGTCCGGCCGTAAGCGTCGGTCAATTGATTGATAATATTCCTGAGTCAACAGCCCCGCGATTCCAGCCCGATATGGATTTGATGGCTCGGAGACAATGATATCGTATTTCTCGCGAGTGGTGAGAAGAACTTCCCGTGCGTCTCCGATAGTGACGTGGAGCTTTGGATTAAGAAGGGCGTTCTGATTGACTGGCGCACATCGCTCCGCCACTTTCAAAATGGACGGTTCGAGTTCGACGACGTCGACTTGGGCAATATTCGGTACGGCAGCGAGCCAGCCCGCCGTGCTGCCCGTTCCCAAACCTATGACTAGCGCCCTTGTAGAGTCGGGATGCAGCGCTGCGCCGATTAATCCGAGCATGATCTGCGTTCCGGCGTCGCGTTTCGCGTTACCATCGGCGCGGCCATTTACAATAAATGCCAGTCCGTCACCGTTTGATAAAGCGACACTGCTCTCGATCCCATCGGCCTCCCAAATAGTTTCGCGGCGAATTCTCTCCATGAGTTCGCGCAAATCATTGGGCGAGCCCTGAAATTGCGTGACGTGGCCCACACCGATTTGGCTGTGACGCCAAAATGCAGTTGGACCGGTAGCTGCCAACATTGAGATCGCGAACAAAGCAGTTACAAACGGCGGAGTGATTCGAGTCCAGTGCCCACGCTCGCGCAGTGCTAAAAACGCGGCAATCAACGCGAGCGCACAAAGCAGCACAATCGCCATTCTCCACACACCGGGAGCGGAAAACATGGGAATAAATCCAAAACCGCCCGCTAGGGAACCGGCCAGTGCTCCGACGGTATTCCACGCGTAGGCGGCGCCAGTCTGCGAGCCAACCAGCTTCCCGCCTTTGCCAAGGAGCGCAATCAAGAGCGGAAATTGGAGACCCGCGACAAACGCCGCCGGGAAAACGACGAGCAAACATAATACCGTCCAAGCTATGATATGACCATGGAATCCTATTGTCCCTAATGGTCGCAGAAGCATCGTTGCCATCGCAATCCGATCCCCAAGTGCGTAGGGCAAAGCAATAAAGAACGCCTCCACCGCGCACGTCATTGCGAAGAATGGGAGCGATACAGAGCGCGTTAAGCCGAAGCAAGCATAAGCGAGGCTGCCGAGACCGATTCCGAGCAAAGCGACTCCAAGAATCAACCCGAAAGAAAATGTCGATCCGCCTAGGAGCGGCCCCAACATTCGATACCAAACAAGCTCCATCAAGAAAAACACAAAACCGACGACCGCGGCCGCCGTGAACACAAACCTGGGATTTGCTAAATCCCGGGTCTCTTCAGCGTCCGGCTTGGAAACTGATTCGCGCACGGGTTTGAGGTCTGTAGTCCACTTTGAAAGACGAAAACCAGCCAAGGCGATCGCGATGTTGAGCGCTGCGGCGAGCCAAAGCGTCATGCGATTACCAAAATTTTCGAAGCAATAAAACGTGCCGGCAGCCGCGCCCGTGACCGCGCCAAGCGTATTCGCGCCGTACAACATACCAATCGACCGACGCGCGACATCGCTCCCCGCAACGACGGCTCGCGCGGCGGCGGGCAACGTTCCACCCATCAGGAACGTGGGCGTTCCAATAATCAACGCTGCTAGAATCAGGCGGATAAGCGTGCCGAACGGCATTCCCATCGCCTTGGTTCCTCCAAGAGCGATGTAAAGATGTCGCCCCACGAAGATGACAAACGGGGACAAGGCCGCGCTTATCCCGATGAACAGTTCCAAGCTTGCGTAGAAAGTGAGCGGTTGCGCCTTGGTCTCTGAGCGTCGCCCGAGAATGATTCCGCCAAATCCTAACCCGGCCATAAACACGCCTACCACTGCCGCCGTCGCCGCTGTAGACGCGCCAAAAATCAATCGGAATTCACGAAGCCACGCCGTCTGATAGATAAGCGCGCAAAATCCGGAGCCGAAAAGCAGCAGAGCAACCAGTCGAGTGCGGACAAACATAAGAAGATTTTCTGCCCGCGGGATTTTGACTGACGCTTGACTATAAAGCAAACGGGAGGTCCGATTCGGACCCGGCCGCTAAACCACGATTGTCAAGACGCGCGATTGTTGCACACGCCCAAGGCGACGTTGCTTGTAAAAAATAACGACCCATCGGGTGCAATATTACGTGAGCTTCCTAAAGACTTCCAAAAGAGATTTCTAAAGTTGCCCCGGATTTCCCGGTCTGTTTGCTTTGACCAAGGCCGATGAAGACTCTATCGATCTAGCGAATGAGCAATCGCTCGGGTGTAATTTGGAAAGTTGCCGGAATTTCCGTTCTACTCGTCGCGCTGATTTGGGTCGTGTTCGGCCAAACGATGGGACACCGGTTCATCAATTTCGACGACGAGTCCTACGTCTACGCCAATCCCGTTATTAGCCACGGTCTAACGCCGGACGCGATTAGCTGGGCGTTTACCCACATCGTCTCACACAATTGGCATCCGCTGACCACGATCTCACACATGACAGACTGCCAGTTGTTCGACCTGAAACCGGCCGGTCATCATTTGATCAACGTGCTCCTACACACGATTGCCGCGATTCTGCTCCTGATTGTGTTGCATCAGATGACAGGCGCGCTATGGCGAAGCGCTTTCGTGGCAGCGATCTTCGCCATCCATCCACTCCACGTAGAATCAGTCGCCTGGATCGCCGAGCGCAAAGACGTCTTAAGCGCCGTGTTTTTTATGCTCACAATCGGCGCATATGTGAAGTTCACGTGTCGGCCTTCGTTCCTTCACTACATGGTATTGTCGATTTTCTTTGCTCTGGGCCTCATGTCCAAGCCAATGCTCGTCACAGTTCCCCTTGTTCTCTTGCTCCTCGATTATTGGCCGCTTCAGAGATTTCAAAACCCGCGCACAGCAATTTCAAAACTCGTCATCGAAAAAATTCCTCTCTTGATCCTGTCGGTTCCTGTCGCAGTCGTCACCGTTATTATTCAGCGTCACGGAATCAACTCCATCGAGAATCTTTCTCTGCCGTGGCGCATCGGCAATGCGTTGGTCAGCTTGCTAATTTATGTCCGCCAAATGCTATGGCCGGTCGATCTTGCTGTCTTTTACCCCCACCTCGGGGACAAACTTCCTGTTTGGCAAATTGCAATTTCGGGCGCGTTAGTTGCCGCCCTTACCGTCGGCGCAGTCATTCTCCGAAAACAGCGACCGTATTTCTTGAGCGGCTGGCTCTGGTACGTCGGAATGTTGATTCCTGTGATTGGACTCGTGCAGGTCGGCACGCAGGCGCACGCTGACCGTTACACCTATTTACCGCAAATCGGTTTGTACTTAGCGGTAACGTGGGGCATCGCCGATTTTTCAAGGCTGTGGCCCAACCGCCAACTCATCCTGAGCGTCACAACCGCAGTCGTGCTCGGTCTTCTAATGTGGCGTACTTGGGAGCAGACTTCGGTTTGGCATGACAGTGAATCTCTTTGGAGCCATGCCCTGGCGGCCGCCCACGATAACGACCTCGCGCATGAACGACTTTCCAGTGCGCTCTTGGACGACAACCGGCCGGACGAAGCAATCCTACAAGCTCAGCTGGCATTAAATCTCAACCCCGACGGCGCTGATGCCCACAATGCTTTTGGCGTCGCCCTCGCGCGAAGAGGACAGCCGGAGGAAGCGCTGTCTCATTTCTGGAAGGCACTCAAACTGAACCCCAACCTTTCGAGGATCCATTACAACATCGCCAACGCCCTGCTTGCGAAAGGAGATGCTCAACAGGCAGCGATCGAGTATGAAAAACAATTAGCAATCGATCCAAATTTTCCTGAAGCGCATAATAACTTTGCCACTCTTTTTTTGCGAAAAGGACAGCCCAATGAAGCTACAATCCATTTGGAAAAAGCCTTGCAGTTGAAGCCAAGTTACGCAGAGGCCCACAACAATCTGGCCATCGCTCTGTCACAAAACGGGCAAATCAACGAGGCGGTGGCACAATGGCAGGAGACGCTTTCGGTTGATCCCAATAATTTAGACGCTCATTGCAATCTCGCGTGGGTTCTCGCAACCTCGCCCTCGAGCTCCATTCGAAACGGTCCGATGGCGCTAGAACACGCGCAGCGTGCCCTCCTGCTTTCAGACGGTAAGAATGCGAAAATCTGGCGGCTAGTCGCGGCTGCCTACGCCGAAGTCGGCCGCTTTCCCGAGGCAATTAAGGCTGCTCAAGACGGGCTCGCGTCAGCGGAAGCCGACGACGATTCCGCTTTAGTGCACACTCTGAAAATGAACATCGAGCTCTTCCAAACAGATTCGCCGCTCCGGGATGTCAGGTCGGAGGTCGCGTCACCGCGCTAAGGGTCGCGGGCAAGCAGAAAGAGCTTGAGTTTCGAAAAGCAAACGGCCGGGTTCCTTCCGGAACCCGGCCGCTGAATTGTAAAGGTTGAGAGTTAGAACCGTTTCTTGATGCCGACGTACCAAACCCGGCCTTTCGGATTCGCGGTACTTTCATCGAAGCCGTTCTCGAACGCAGCGGCCACAAATGGCGGTTGGAGATCTTGGATGTTATCAACGCCGAGCGTCAACGTCATGTTGTTGAGCCACGCTCTCCAACCGCATGGATTGTATTCCGCGGTTGAGACTGGCATCACGTTCTTCTCTTTGCCATCCTTCATCTTCACGTTCTTGCCGCCGTCCTTGGCGTACCCGGCAACTTCGTTCTGGGCGGCAGGCGGTGGCAGGTTGAACGTGTAATTAAGGATTAAGTCCACCGTAACCCATTCGCGCACCTTTGGGTGGCCCATGCCGGTTCCATGATCCTCATTGCCTTCGCCCACATCGTCGGCATCGTGATCGTTCGGCCCATCACCATCACGAGCCTCGGCTTGGAACCCCTCATTATCCCAGTACTGGCCAATATAATGGACGACAGTGCCCGCATCGATGCCTTGCATCCAGGAGCCGGATGGGCCGTCATAGAACAGGCTCGCGTACCATCTGTTATGCGTGAAAGAACCGCCTCCATTCACACCCTGGAAGCCGCCACCGAACTGGCCGACCGCTGTAAACCTCGGACCGCCTGGCACGGCTTGGATATCGACGTCAGCCAGGTAGGTTTCGTTCCATGTCGCGGTAAACGTTCCCCAGTCGCCGTGGCCCAGCCGCGTGGTGTCGAAGATCTCCACTGCTTCGAAGTCCCATGCGCTCAGGATTTCCCGGCCCAGATTCTGGAATGGAGTGACCAGCAGCACGATCGGTGTCGTACTACCAGGCCCGCCTTGGCGCACGACCGACGAAGCACCAAGAGCGCCGGTCGTGTTACTTGCGTGGTCAATAAGGAACTGCGCATCCAACGTTGTGGTAAAGCCACGGATGTCAATGTGGATGAAATCTGCCGAGAGCGTTAGCCCTTGGAGTGGACTCCACCACTTACCCGGAGTTAGCACACCCCCGTAGGTGTACTCATAAGCAATTTCCGGCTGTAAGCTAGGGTTGCCTGAAAGGTTCTGTGGCACCTGGTTTTCGGTATTGCATGCAGCGCCACATGTGTCTTTCACATTCGGGAACGATTGCGATGTTCCGGAAAACAATTCGCCCAACGATGGAGCGTGGAACGCTTCAATGTATGCCGCGCGCAACGTCAAAGACTGATCGATCGGCTGCCAGCGAACGTCGAACTTCGGACGCTCGGTTTGACCGAAGTCGCTGTAGTCTTCGAAACGCTCGGCGTAGCCAAACTCCAAACTGTAGGCGCCGGGGAAGTTCCAAGTCGGACCCGTCACTGGAACTCGCGCCTCCCAGAAGGCCGCCCAGGAGTCGCGGCTGCCTCGCGTTGCCTGGCTGTTTGTCGAGCCGGTCGTCTGTCCAGTAACCGTCAAGGGATCGGGCTCATCATGAAACGTCTCCCCGAGGTGCTGACCGCCAATCGCAAAACGAACAGCGCCTCCCGGCAGGTTGAACAAGTCGCCGCGCAGTGTCAGGTCCTCGGTCAGGAGAACCGATTCTTCAACGTCATGGGTGGTGGCAAAGACCTGACTGAGCGTGGCCTTGTTGTTTACGTTCTTGCCGAACGGATTAAACGCCGTCGCTGGATCAGTATCGAGCAAATAGAACCGCAACGCGTTGTTATTAACGATGCCGCCGAATCTTTGAACACGATTGCTCTCATTATAGCGAAGACCAAATTCCCACTCCCAGGTCTTGAGCTGATCCCAAGCATTAGCGAACTCGCCCAGGTTGCCTTTCAAGCCGCCTGTAAAGAGGTAGTTGTTGGTAGTGATCTTATCTGTGCGCAACCCGGCCTCCAATGAACGATACTTCACGCCAGTGGTAAATTGGGTCCCAGCAGGCGCCGCGCTTTGCTGCGTGAATACAGGGAAGGTACTGGTAAATCCGCCGTTTGAGGTGTAATCCGCCGTGGTAAACGGGTTGAATGCGTTCTGTGTCGGCACACTGAAACCGGAAACGCTGATGCCGAATGCGTGCGAACCTTGAGCCGCGCCGCCAGAAAAGCCGCCGGTATCTGACCAGATATCGGGCGTGAACGGCGTCGGGGCCAGACCGCCATCCCAGAATTGGCGAAAATACATAAAGTCGGCAAACACGGTGAGGTATTTGTCGCAAAGGTCGCGGTCGAACGAACCGTAAAGATATTCGCGATCGGTTGGCGCCACCTCTGGTGTTAGATCGGCGAAATTGAACGCAGAGCGCTCCCGGGTTATGGCCACGCCGTCGGCTGAAGTATACTGCGCAGAACTTTGCTGGTTTGCCGCAGAATGCGGCGTCGGCGTTAACAGGCCGTTATTGAAAGGCGCTGTCGCCAGCCCCAGGAAGTACCTGTTTGTCACGCGCCCCGCCATGTTGCTGCTGCGGAAGTCAAATGAGCCAAATCCGAACTTGTCCGGGTCGTGCGAGATGCCGACGTCGCGCGAGAAAATACCGGCGGCGTTGTATATACCCGCGTAAACCACGATGTTGGTTTTGTCATCACCGGTACCTGCGAGCATGTAGGCCGTTTCTTGACCCTGGTCGCCGGCGAAACCAAGATTCGTATTCCCATAGCTGGCGTAAACCTCCAACCCACGGAAGCGGTGAATCATAAACACGTTCACCACACCAGCGACCGCATCGGTGCCGTAAATGGGGGAGGCGCCGTCTTTCAGAATGTCAATGTGATCGATCAAACCGAGCGGGAACCGATTGAAATCAACCGATTGCGTGCCCGCAGTGGTGAGTCGTCGCCCATCCTCCAAAACCAGGGTTTCCTTCGGGTCGATACCACGCAAGCTGATACGCGTGCTGCCATCGCCACCATTAGTGTTGTTTTCAGTTGTGTTCGATCCAGTCGCCGCCGGAATTCGCAGCACCAGATCGGTCGGCGTACGTACACCCAACCGAGTGATGTCATCGCGGCGATAAGTGTCGACCGGGTTTGGTCCGACTTCTTCCGCCGTCGGAATGTTCGAACCAGTCACGACCACGCGTTCGGCGGTGGCCTCAGTTGCGGCTGGAGCACCGGCCGGAGCGACATTTGATCCGGTTGTAGGCGGTGGTGGCGTTGGCTCTTGAGCGCGCGCGCTCATCGCGATGATTAATGGAAATGCGACGGCGGCTACAAGAGCGACGCGAATTCCCAACGTTTTTTGCACGTTTCTAGTCATTGGTTTCTCCATGGGTTTGGTTAGGTTTGCGCTAGGGATTATTGAAGATTGGTCAAGCTGACAAGGTTTTTTTTCAGTTTTTTCAAAATTCTTTGAACGGGCGAGCGGAGCCAATTGTCCGGCCCGATCCTCGTTTTCGGGGGTTCTATCGGATTTCCAGCCCCCTGCCTAGAAAAAAATTAAAGAATTTTTGCCTCCGGAATGTCCCGCTGAGGCGCGTCACTTTGGAGCCCGCTCCCCCCGCATCCGCCACGACCCGAAAACGCAATCTCAATGCGAAACCTGGGTCCCGTGTAACGCTTCGCCGCGCCGGAATGATTCGATGCAACCACGTAAACTTTCGACCATCGCGCGGTCCCCGTTTTTTTGCGCTAATTCGTCGCCCCGCTGGCAAGTCGCAATCGCTTCGGCGAACTGGCCGTTCTCAGCTTGCGCAGCCGCAAGTGTTCGCAACACAACCGCGTTCTCAGCACCACTTCGCAACGCTCGTTGCGCCAGCTCGAGTGCCTCCCTACCGTCGCGCAAATCCGCGTCCGCAACTGTCGCGCGCACCCACGCGATGTTGTTCGCCGCGTCCGCGTTGTCAGGATCGAATGATAAACTTTGCCTCCACGCCTGAATCGCCTCCTTGATTTCACCTTTGCTGGCGAACAACACACCCAGATCATTGCTCGCTGCGATGTAGTCCGGCTGAATGCTGAGTGCTTTTTGAAAATGGAAAATCGCGGCATCAGTTTTCTGTTTCGCCGCCAGCGCTCGGCCCAAACCGAAATGGGCTGCCGTATTGCCATCGCGTAAGCGCAGTGCGCTCTGATAATGATCAATCGATTCCTCGATTTGTCCGCGCACAAACAAAATTCCGCCGAGCCCGGCGTGCGCCACATCGCTGTCTGGCGTTACCGCGAGCGTGTGTCGCCATAATGTTTCGGTGTCGCGCCAATGGGTTGTTTGCTTCCACGACAAGATCGACAACGTGCCAAGGATGATCATGGCGGCAGCGCTCAATAGAATTTTTTGCTGTTGCCAAGATTTCGTCAGATCCCAAATCAACCAGACGAGCGCGATGTATAATCCGATCTGCGGAAGATACGTGTAACGATCGGCGTGGCCCTGCAATCCAACCTGTACAATTCCGATAACTGGAATCAGCATCACCAAGTACCAAGACCAGCCCACGAGCAGATAAGGATTTTGCCGCCGGCGGAGGAGCGCAATCGAGGTTAGCGCCACCACCACAATTACAGCGAGCAGAAGTCGCCACGTTTCCAGTCGATTTTCCGGATGCACGTAAAAAGGAATGAGGTCGATCGGCCAAAACATTTGCCGGACATATTCAAAATAACTGAAGAGAGCGTTGGTCACCCGCCACTTGAGCGGCAGGAATTCCGTTGAACCGAGCGCAAAGTTCTGCGCCCACAAAGTCGCGAAACATGAACCAATCGACAATGCGAATAGCGGAATCTTTTCGACGATCAATCGCGCAATTGTCGATCTTTTCTGACCTCTGTCCTCTGTTCTCTGACCTCTGTTCAGCGGCCAATAGTCGAGCAACAGCAAAACGATCGGGGTTGTGATCAACATCGGCTTCGACATCAGACCGCATGCGAACAAGATCGACATCGTCAGGTAGCGGCCAATTGTTTGCTTTTGCGTGTAAGCAGCATACGCAATCAGCGTCAGCATGAAGAACACTCCGCTGAGCACGTCTTTTCGTTCTGCAATCCACGCCACCGACTCGACCCGCAGCGGATGAATGGCGAAAACGGCCGCGACGAAGCCGCTCAGCCAAATACCGCCAGTCCGGCTCGGACCATGGGTAATTTGCGCGAGCAAAATGAAAAGCAGCACTGCAGCGATGCTGTGGAAAAACACATTCACCAAATGGTGCGCGGCTGGGTTCACACCGAATAATTGGCAGTCAAGCATGTGTGAAATCGTCGTGAGCGGGTGCCAGTTCTGGGAATGAACATGCGTGAAGGCCCACGCGACCCCGCGCCAGGTCAGACCCGCCCGCACATGCGCGTTGTCGAGCACGTAGAGCGGATCGTCATAATTAATGAACTGGTGACGGAACGTTTGCCCGAACACCGCCCATGTGATCGCGACCAAAAAGATGCTGATGCCGAACAACGTCCAGTGCGATTGTTTGGTGCTCACGTTTCGCAATTCAGAACAGCTTCAATTTTTTTCCAAGCGGATCTTTGCCTCATCCGGCTGGCCATTTTGCAACAACGCCTGGCCTAAAAAATACTCGGCGTCTGGATAATTGGGCTCGAGCGCAAGCGCCTCTTTATAATGAGCGATCGCTTCCGGCAACTGACCAAGACGGTGAAGACCAACGGCGAGATTGTAATGCGCGAGCGCGCTGGAGGGCTGCAGCTGCACGACGTGCCGGTAATGTTCGACCGCTTCCTCAAGACGTCCCGAGTTTAACAGAGCGTTGGCGAGATTTGTTTCCGCTTCAGGATTACCCGGCTGAGCTTTCAGTGCCCGCTCAAAATGCTGCGCCGCGATGTCAAACTCCCCTTTCTCCATATATGCCGAACCGATCTCGAAATTCGCGTCCGGATCCAAGGGGTGACTCGTAAGCCTGATGCGAAACTGCGCGATCGCTTCATCGAGACGATGTCGCTTCAGAAAAAATTCACCGAGGTGGAAATGCGCAATGTCATTCCGACCCGTTACGGCAAACGTTCGATTCCACAACCGTTCTGTGTCGCGCCAATACGAAGTTTGAATCCACGCGCGCCAAGCTAGCGCCATGACTGCGAACGAGGCAGTCGCCGCAAGAACTTCGCGGCGGTAACGCAACGATTGCGCAAGATCCACAATCGCCCACGTGATGGCGACGTAGAGACCGATTTGGGACAGGTAGGTGTAACGATCCGCGTGCGCTTGCCCGCCGACTTGAATCAAGCCGATGACCGGCAGAAGCATGATCAAATACGAAAACCAGCCGGTCACGAGATAAGGCTGACGTTTTCGGAGAACAAGAACTCCAACCGTAATTAGAATGAGCGCGACACCTGCGCTGGCGGTTCGCCAGACTGGCAACTCTCCAGGGTGGGGATAAATCGTCGCGAGATTTACCGGCCAAATCATTTGCCAAAGGTAAATCAGGTAAGCCGCGAGCGCGTTTGCGGCCCGCCAGCTCACCGGCAAATGAGCGATTTGCACGATGTCTCCGCGCTGCGCGATCAGCGTCGCGATTGCCGAGCCGATTGACAAGACAAGCAACGGAACTTTCTCGATGACCAGCTTTCCCGCGCTCCGTCGTCTGTCCTCCGTTTTCTGAAACCTGTTCAGCGGCCAGTAATCGAGCAATAAGAGGACGAGCGGCAGTGTGACCAACATCGGTTTCGACATCAGGCCGCACGCAAACACGACCGACAGTGCACCATATCGCCATCCGCTTGGTCGTCGAGCGTAACTGGCGTAGGCGAAGAGCGTGAGCATGAAGAACACTCCGCTGAGCACGTCTTTACGTTCCGAGATCCACGCGACCGATTCGACCCGCAAGGGATGAATGGCGAAAACGGCCGCGACAAAACCGCTCGGCCAAATACCACCCGTCCCGCTCGGACCGCCGGTAATTTGCGCGAGCAAAATAAAAAGCAGCACCGCAGCGATGCTGTGGAAAAACACATTCACTAAATGATGCGGCCCCGGATTCACACCGAACAATTGGCAGTCGAGCATGTGCGAAATCGTCGTGAGCGGGTGCCAGTTCTGGGAATGAACATGCGTGAAGGCCCACGCGATCCCGCGCCAGGTCAGACCCGCCCGCACATGCGCGTTGTCGAGCACGTATAGCGGATCGTCATAATTAATGAACTGGTGATGGAACGTTTGCCCGAACACCGCCCATGTGATCGCGATTAGCCCGGCACAAATCGCAAATCTCAAAACGAGTTGGGTGCGCACAATTTCGGAGCAATTAAGTTCGCCCCGACCGGAGCGCAAACAAGTTGTCGATCTTATATGTTTTCGGCGCTAAAAGTAAGGGCGTGTTTACCGGTTTAATTGAAGAAGTCGGCCGCGTGCTTTGGATTCGCATGACTGATCGCGGCACGCAATTGCAGCTGACCGCCCCACGGCTCGCTGGCGGGATCGCTGTTGGCGATAGCGTGGCGGTGAACGGTTGTTGTCTGACCGTCAGCGCCCACCGCGACGGGCAACTTACGTTCGATCTTCTCGAAGAAACGCTCGATCGCACCAATTTGAAAAAGCTGCGCCGTGACAGTCTGGTCAATCTCGAGCGCGCGCTCGTGGCGGGCGCGCCGATGGGCGGCCACTTTGTTCAAGGTCACATCGATTGCAGTGCCAAAGTCATTTCATTTGAGCGGACCAAAGAAGATTATCGCCTCGAGGTGGATTTGCCGGCCGACTTCGCCCATTACGCGGCTTACAAGGGCTCGGTCGCGATCAACGGGATCAGTCTCACGATCGCTGAGCTTTTAGCGAAAAGCTTCGCCGTATGGATCATTCCGCACACGAAACGCCACACCAATCTTGATAAAATTGAGGCCGGCGAACTGGTGAACATCGAGTTCGACATCTTGGCCAAATACGTCGAGCGGATGCTTTCTCGCTACGCGCCTCAAAATTGAACCGCGGCAAAGGCCGAAATCCGGCTTCTATATATATAGTACGGTGCTACTTGGCCCCGAGACCCAGGATCACTGCCGGAATGGTCCGCAGCAGAATCTTGAAATCAAGCGCCAACGACCAGCGGTCGATGTAATCGAGATCGAGTCTGACCCAGTCTTGAAAATCGCGCACCTGGTTGCGGCCGCTGATTTGCCACAGGCAAGTCAACCCCGGTCTTACGCTTAGACGACGTCGCTGGGCTGTGTTCTCGAATTTCTCCACTTCGTAAAGGGGCAACGGACGGGGCCCGACCAAACTCATATCTCCCATCAACACGTTGAGAAGTTGTGGGAGTTCGTCGAAGCTCGTTCGGCGCAGCCAACGGCCGAACCGCGTGATGCGCGGGTCCGACTCTACTTTGAAGACAGGCCCGCTCATTTGATTGAACGGCTCCAGTTCCGCGCGCCGCATCTCGGCGTCATCGGTCATCGAGCGAAATTTGTACATGACAAATGGTCTGCCGTGCTTGCCGGCGCGGCGCTGCCGAAAGATTACCGGCCCAGGCGATGTGATCCGGATAATGAGCGCGACAATCACCATCGGAATTGCCATTACCAACAAAGCGATAATAGCCACGACGCGATCGAAGATGTCCTTGATCATCAGCGCCCAGGAAACTTCCGGCGTTGATCGGAAGACCAACATTGGGCGACCGGCGAAGGCATCAAAATCCGGTTTCGCGATCGACGTCTGAATAAAATCGGCGACCAGCCACGCCGGCACGCCCTCCACTTCGCAAGCGCTGATGGCTTGCTCGACAAGATTTAATTGACTGTGGCCGGCGGCGAAGATAACTCGGGAAACCGCATGCCGATGCATCGCCTCCACCAGATCGGAAATCGGTTGCCGGTCGATGTCAATCCGCCCAACAACCTCGATGAGTAATTTTTGTTCCGGTGTAAACGACCGTTCGAGGGCGGCCAAATCCTGAGGCAAACCAGCGAGCAGGACGGGTTCGCGTTGCTCGCCGCGGACGGCTTTACGTCGCAAATGCGCGGCGATCAATCGTTCCTTCGCCAGCAGCACGAGTGTGCCAATCAAAATAAACAAGAGTGGCACTGTTCGATTGGCCAGCGGCAAACGCAGGAAAATTACACACGTGCTAACAATGATGCTGAGCCCGATCATTGCGCGCGCGATCTGCACGATCGAGCGCCACTTTGTCTTGTTGAGCGGCGATTGATAAAAACCTTGCAGGTCGAGCAGGATCGGACCGAACACCATGATCGGTATAAGCAGCCAGGCGTAATTACTTTGAGGATCGACGCTTTTGCTCAAACCGAACCAGAACGTGCTGTAATAACGCAGGGCATAAGCGGCCCATAACGACAGCGCCAGCAGGAACGCGTCGATCAAAACTTGCAGCTGCGTGTTTAGTTCCTGTCGTCGCGCGAGCATGCTACAAAGGAGCGATTATCGCCCTTCCCTGATTTCCAGAATCGCTAATTATATGACAACGCGCAGATCGGTCAAAGAAGCACGGCCACGGCTCGTGGCCGTTATCGCCTCGCCTGCCGATCTCCGTCTTGCCATCGCCATGCGCCAGCCGCCGGACCTGTTCGAGCTTCGCCTCGACCACCTCTGCGGCACGCTCGATCAACTCGAACGCAAGATAGTGATCTTGTCCGCGCCGGTCATCATTACGGCGCGTGATCCGCGAGAAGGAGGCGCAAATAATCTTTCGCTGTCGGTCCGCAGGAACTTGCTCCTGCGTTTTTTGCCGTATGCCAAATATGTCGACGTTGAACTGCGTTCGGCGCGCGCATTCAAATTGTTGCTCGCGCGCGCCCGAAAACAAAATGTGCGCCGGATTCTTTCTTTCCATAACTTCAAATCCACTCCATCGCCGCGCAGCTTGCGTGCCAAGGCGGCATTGGCGAAGGCCCTCGGCACCGACATTTTCAAAGTCGCAACCCGGACCGATAGGCTGGTAGAGCTCGCTCGCCTTGTTGATTTTGTGATGGATAAAGATGTCGATCTTGCCGTAAGCGCGATGGGCATGGGCAAGCTTGGCGCAATCGCACGCTTGTTACTGGCGCGTGGCGGATCCGTCCTTAATTACGCGTCGCTCCACCGCCCTCAGATCGAAGGACAATTGCCGATCGAACTGTTGCGTTCCGCGCTGCGGCGTTGAAATTGTTTGAGGCGTTGGCGCACTTCTTTTCACTTTCAACAAAAAAGGGCGCCAACTTTACGGCGGGAGCCGCTGAGCGGCAGCGAATGCGGCTAGGGAAGCCGGGCACCGAAATCAATAGCCGGCCTACCGCCCGCGCGCGACGCTGGATCCTGATGTAGAGTAAAATCTCTCGCGCGACTGCGCTCAAGGAAGGATATTAATCGAGGGACGGAAATCGAAAGTGAAAAATGGGTCGGTAGATTTGCCCGATGAAGTGCCGGTGATGCCATTGCCGGGTGCGGTCCTCTTTCCACACGCATTGCTGCCGCTTTATGTTTTCGAAGAGCGCTACCGCGACATGCTTGAGCACGCGCTTCAACGGGATCGCGTGTTTAGCGTGACGCTGATTAAACCGAGTTGTTCGGAATGGCACGCGCCTGAAGATTTTTTTCATTTCGCCACCGTCGGGCTCATCCGCGCCTGCGTCGGTCGCGGCGATGGCACTTCGAATCTCGTTCTCCAAGGTTTGCATCGCGTCCGTTTCTCCAGTTTCCAGCAAGAAACGCCGTTTCCGATCGCCAGGATCGACATCGTCGAATCGACCAACGACACCGCGACGGTTGAGACGGAAGCGCTCGGTGAAAAAGTTCTCGAGCTTTATCGAAAATTAAAACGGACCGAGCGACGGCTCCCGCCAAAAGTCGATCGCTATCTTGCCCAGCTTGGCGATCTCGACATGCTCGCCGACTTGGTTGCTTCAACTTTTGTTGACGACCCGCTGCGACGACAACGGATGCTGGAAGAATCTTCCCTCAATCAGCGCCTGCGGCTACTCATCACCTACTTGCAGGACGAAATCGGTAGCGCCGCGGTTTAAGGTAAAGTCCCCCGTTTGCCCATAATCCGCGCGTATTCTTCCATTAAATAACGGTCGGTCATTCCCGCTACGTAATCGCAGACCGTCCGGTGAAGTCCTTCCTGCTCGATCCGTTTGGTCGCGACTTCGCCGAGCTGGCCGGGATCGGCCACGTAACTTTCGAAGACCTTTTTCAACATCTCGCACGCGCGCTGATTCACTTTCGTGACCCGAGGATGATAATAAACGTTCGCGTAAAGAAATTTTCGGAGCGCGGCATTCGCACCGTGCAGTTCTTCGCTGTAACCAATTAGCGGCGCCTCCTGCTTGCGCACGTCATCTGGGCTTTTTGGATTCGCCCTGGAAATTGAGGTCGCACTCGTCCCGACCAGGTCTTGAACTTGCACGTCGATGATGTCGCGAATGATCAATTTATGCAGCTCCGGCTCGCGCGCGTCAGGATAACGCGAGAGCACACTGCGTTCGCTCCGTTGCCAAACCGCATTCTGCTCGAGCTGCTCCGCGCTCAGAATGTCAAAATCGACCGCATCGTCGAGATCGTGACTGTAATAGGTGATTTCGTCCGCCAGATTCGCGATCTGTGCTTCGAGCGAGGGGCATTTGTATTTCTCTCCGCCCGGTGAAGGCGCCTCGTAAACGTCCTGGTGCTTTCGTAAACCTTCGCGCACTTCGAAAGTTAAATTGAGTCCGGGAAAATCCGGATAAGCATTTTCGAGCAATTCGACCACACGCAGGCTTTGCCGATTGTGTTCGAACCCGCCGTGGTCGCGCATGCACTCGGCCAGAATCTCTTCGCCGGAATGTCCAAAGGGCGTGTGCCCGAGATCGTGCGCTAGAGCGATTGTCTCCGCGAGATCTTCGTTGAGCGCGAGAGCGCGCGCGATCGTCCGACTGATTGATGCGACTTCGATTGAATGAGTCAGCCGTGTCCGCAGGTGATCGCCGGTACCGTTCAGGAAAACCTGCGTCTTGTATTCGAGCCGACGAAATGCACGCGAGTGAATGATGCGAGCACGGTCGCGCTGAAATTCGGTCCGGTAGGCGTGGCTTTGCTCCGGATATTTTCGACCGCGAGAGTCGCCGGACTTTTGCGCGAACGCGGCGAGGATGGCGCGCTCAGTCGCCTCCATTTCCGCGCGCGTTTTCCAGCCGTTCTTCATCGATTGATTAATGCGTTAATGTCGATCTTGGCCTGCCGCGCCGGAGCCTGGGCCAAGGCGCTCCGCATCCAATTTTTCGCGCAACGCACGTTCCGCTTGCCGCGCTTGCAATCGCAGCACTAGCAGATCGAAGAGCGCGAGTAACAGCGCCGTAAAAGTGAACCAGATGCAAACCATCCAAAAGAAGATCACCCGCCACGGATGTTCCCGCGGATTCAATGCCGGCTGCAAAAATGTAAAACCAGAGATCAGTAACAACAGCGCGAGCGCGAGTAGAAACAGCATCGCTTTCCGACGGGTGTTTTGCTCACGAATCACGCCGCGCGTCGCGTGCACGACAAAAGATGTTGTCTGCAAACGTTTTTCCTCAGGAGAATTTTCCATCGAGCGCTTTGCCAGCGACGCGCCGGTTACTTGTCGATCTTACAATTCAAACAATTCAAGACAATCGACTTCTCAGGAGCAATGCGCAGTGCTTTCATAGCGCCGGATGAAGTCGAAGCCAAAAGGCGGATCTCGCAAAAAGAAATCCACGGCCGCGAAGAAAAACCAGGGCCTTGTTTTAAAAGACCGTCTCGAAGCAGAGTTCGCGCAAGCGATCAAAAGCGCGAAGTCCTACGTCGGAAATCCCCAACGATTGCAGTCGCTCTTCGAAGAAGCGGCAAAGCAGGCTTCGTCAATGCCGAAGGAACCGTTTGCGGAAACGTGGCCGTACTTTCAGGCCATGCTGCGTTTGATTCGCGCGTATTCTCAAGGCAGCTATCGCGATGTTCCCGAAAGCACCCTGGTCGTAATCATCGCGGCCATCATCTACATCGTGAATCCTCTCGATGTGATTCCCGATGCGCTTCCGGCTCTGGGTTTTCTAGACGACGCGACCGTTCTGGCGTTAGCGGTGCGCAGAGCGCGCCAAACGCTGGACGATTTCATGGCCTGGGAAACGACCGCCTTATAACCGCAGCGGCTATCTAGTTTCGAGTCACAGGGTTGCCAGCGCCTGAAAACTGGGTCTCACTATTAAAGGGGATATGAGGCGCACGAGACAACCCAAGTCACGAGCCGAAGACGTGGCCTCTCCGAAAAGTGCGCCCCGTAGCCCTGCTTTCTCGCAGGCTCTCACCAACGCCCGTTCGTATGCCAAAGATCCGGAACGATTACGTCAACTTTTCAAGGAAGCAGTAAGAATAGCGCCGACGATACCGAGAGGACGGTTCAAGGACCTTTGGGCGTATTTCCTGGCGATGTTGCGGTTGATTCGCGCGTACTCCCGCCGCGAATACCGTAACGTTTCGATGCAAAATCTGGTGATGATCGTTGGCGCCATCATTTATATCCTGAATCCATTCGATCTTATTCCCGATTGGATTATCGGCCTCGGTTTTGCAGATGACGCAGTTGTATTGGCGTTTGCGGTCCGACGGACACGGCAGACGCTGGACGACTTTATGACATGGGAAATCTCTTCGCGCGAGAAACCCGCACGTTGATTGCTCCGTTAAACCAAAAGGAGTGCAGGATTTTCGAGAAGGTGGCGCAGCTCTTTCAAATACTCCGCGCCGAGCGCGCCGTCGATCACGCGATGATCGCAGCTCATGGTAATAAGCATTCGTTGGCCGACGACGATCTGTTCGCCATCGTCAATTACCGGAACTTTCGTGACTTTGCCGATCGCGAGGATGAAGCCCTGCGGCGGATTGATCACCGCGCTGAACGAATCGATTCCCATTCCACCAAGGTTTGAGACTGTGAACGTGCCGCCCTGAAATTCTTCCGGCTTCATTCGCTTGTTGCGCGCGCGACCTGCGAGGTCCTTCATCTGCTCACTGATTTCGCGGAGCGATTTGTCTTGCGCGGCGCGAATCACCGGCGTGAGCAATCCATCTTCAATTGCAACTGCGATCCCAAGATCGACATCGGCGTACTGAACGATGGCGTCGCCATCGAATGAAGCATTGACGCGCGGAACTTTGACAGCCGCCTGCACCGCCGCTTTCAGAACGAAATCGTTCACCGTGATCTTCGCGGTATCGGCGCCTTCGCCGGCTGATTTCAATTCTTCGCGCGCCGCCATCAGCGGCGCGGCGTTGATCTCGATCGTGAGATAAAAATGCGGAATCGGCCCGAGACTCTCGGCCAGACGCAGCGCGATAATTTTGCGCATCCCGGAAAGTTGAATGCGCGCGCCCTCACCGGCCTTGATTGATGGAACAGAAGGTTTCGCCGCGGTTGACGCTTTTTGCGCTGACGCAGCTCCTTTTGATTTCGCGGCCGCGCGGACATCTGTCTCGGTCACACGCCCATCGGGACCAGTTCCCTTCACGCTCGAAAGATCGACACCGAGCTCGGCCGCAACTCGCCGCGCGACTGGCGATGCTTTGACGCGCGCTTCTTCTGACTGAGCCGGACCGGCGGTTGCTGCTGCTGGTTTTTTCGTATTAGTCGAAGGCGCAGGCGAGACGCCTGCCTCCACAGGTTTTTCCTTTTTCTGCGGGGACGCAGTGTCCTTTTCTTTTTTCTCAGCCGGTGCTGGCTTCTCCGTTTCCGCTTGCGGCTTCTTTTCCTTTTTCTCTTCCGATTTTTCTTCTTTTTTTGCCGGTTCCTTTTTTTCTTCCTTTTTCGGCGCTTCCTCGCCTTTCCCGGCGACGAACGCGATCTTGTCGCCGACATTCACTTTCCCGCCTTCCTCGACGTAGATTTCGGTAAGCGTTCCGTCCTCCGGCGATTCCCATTCCATCGTCGCCTTGTCGGTTTCGATTTCAGCGATCACTTCGCCGGCCGATACTTTGTCGCCCTTTTTCTTTTTCCACGAGACGAGCGTGCCTTCGGTCATCGTGTCGCTCAACTTCGGCATTTGAATCTCGGGCATGATTCGTTAGGCGTAACAGACTTTTTTGACAGCGGCCATCAACTTGTCCGCATTGGGCAAAACAAATTTCTCCAGCCTTTCGTTGTAAGGCATTGGCACATCCTCTTGAGAAACGCGGATGATCGGCGCATCGAGCTCATCAAAAATGTTTTTCTGGATCCGGTAGCAAACTTCCGCGCCGACGCCGCAGAAGGGGCGGTCCTGCTCTACAATCACCGCGCGGTGGGTCTTGGACACGGAATTAAAGATCGTCGTCTCATCCAGAGGTTTGATCGAACGAAGATCGACAATCTCCGCCGAAATATCTTCCTCCTCGAGCTGGGCGGCAACGGCGAGGGCGAGCGGAACCGTTTGCGCGTAGCAAATAATCGAAACATCGCTGCCTTCGCGTTTTAGTTCGGCTTGCCCCAGCGGAATTAACAATTCCTCGTCGGGCGGTTCGACCATTCCCTTCGAGCTGTAAAGAAGTTCGGCTTCCAGAACGAGAACCGGATTATCGTCGCGCACGGCGGTTTTCAATAGACCCTTGGCATCGCGCGGCGTGGCAGGTGTGCAGACTTTCAGACCGGGCGCGTTCGCATAGAGCGATTCAGTCGCGTGCGAATGAGTCGCGCCCAGCTGGTGCGCAGGTCCGTTCGGTCCGCGGAATGTGATCGGAACATTAAACTGGCCACCCGACATCATGAACATGTTGGGCGCGTTGTTCACGACCTGATCGAACGCAACGAACGAAAAGCTGAAGGTCATGAACTCGATGATCGGTCGCAGTCCGACCATGGCCGCGCCGACACCGAGTCCGGCGAAACCGTTTTCGCTAATCGGAGTGTCGATGATCCGTTTCGGTCCAAAGCGCTGGAGCAATCCCTGGCTTACTTTGTAAGCGCCTTGGTATTCAGCGACTTCCTCGCCCATCAGGAAAACATTTGGATCGTGCTCAAGCTCTTCGGCGAGCGCTTCGTTCAATGCCTGACGGTAAGTGATTTCCCTCACGATTTTTTCTCGTTGAAGTAGGCGTAGTCGTAAACTTTTTCGACCGGCAGCTCAGGACTTTGCTCCGCGAATTTCACCGATGCCAGCGCGGTCTCCTTCGCTTTCTTGTCGAGCGCGTCGAATTGTTCGTTGGTCAGTTTGCCCTCGCGGGTGAGCTGCGCGCGCAAACGGATGATTGGATCGTCGAGCCGATATTTTTCCAGCTCATCTTTGGTTCGATAACTGGCCGGATCCGACATCGAATGTCCGCGATAACGATAGGTGCGGATTTCAACGAATGCCGGGTGCGCATCTTTGCGAATCGAGGTGACGATCTCGCTCAGTTTGTCGCGCACTTCGCGAAAGTTCATGCCATCGACGATATCGCTTGAGATGTCATAGCCTTCAGCGCGATCGACAATTTGCTTTAACGATGTCGATCTTTTCACTGACGTGCCCATGGCAAAGAGGTTGTTCTCGCAAATGAGGACGACGGGAAGCTTGTAGAGCGCGATGAGATTCAGCGCTTCGTGGAATGCACCTTGATTGATCGCGCCATCGCCAAAGAAGCAAAGTGTGACGCGATCTTCTTCGCGATACTTGCACGCGAACGCCAAGCCGGCCGCCAGCGGAACATGTGCCGCGACGATGGCGTGACCTCCGTACATGTGATTCTTCTTGTCGAAAAAGTGCATCGAGCCGCCTAGCCCTTGTGAACAGCCGGTCGCCTTTCCGAAAAGTTCCGCCATGCACGCGTTCGCGCTCGTGCCGCGCGCAAGCGCGTGGCCGTGATCCCGATACGCAGTGATGATATAATCGTCGTCGCGCACGGCCGCGACCGCGCCGGCGACTACTGCTTCCTGTCCAATGTAAAGATGGCAGAAGCCGCCGATCTTCTGCGCTTGATATTGCTGGCTGGCGCGTTCCTCAAAGCGCCGGATCAGCAGCATCAGCGCGAGCATCTCGACCTCGTCGCGTTGCTCAGGCCGCTGCATCGAAATCTACGCGACGCGAGGCAATGCAGCTCCAGCGCGCGCCCGGCTGGCTTTTCGCCCGAAGTTCATGCATACCACGAACAACGCGGTGAAAAAGAGATCGCCGAGAAGCGAGTTGCGCAAAAACATCCAGGCAGGCGTAGCGCCGTTGTAAACCGGCAGCCCGCTGGTTTGCGCCTGCACGAAACCAGCGAACGTCTTCGGATAACCCGGCTCGTACACCCACGAGACGCAATTCGTGACGAAGTAAAAGATCAGCGACGCTGCGATTGAAGCCGGCAACAGTGTCTTCAACGAAGCGCGGTTTTGCAGCGACCAGCCGAGCAAACCAATGAGCGCAAATCCCACGTAATGCGAGATGACGAATGGGCTCCCCATTGGCGCGTGATAATGAAAGACGTTCAACGCCACATCCGAGAAAAGCAGTGAAACCATTGGAATGGTCAGCTTGTAGCGATTTGGGAAATAAGCCGCGCCACAAAGCGCGATCGCGGCCAGCGGCGTGAAGTCCATCCAACCGACAGCGTCGAGTGGTCCAAAAAAGCCAACCAGGACGCGAAAAAGAATCGCTGACGCAACGAGCAGAAGAGCAGGAATCATTGGGAGAAATTTAACCGTCCTGGGGTAGTTGCAAAGCTCATTTGAGGCGGTCCCGTTCAGACCTTCACCGTGTCTTCGACCTGCTGCTGCCATTGATGAATCTCATCGGTCAATCGTTTAACGGTGTCGCCCTGGCTCGTTTCGGAATAAAGGTTCTTTCGCTCATCAGGATCGTTCCGCAAGTTGTAGAGCTCGTTCTTGTCCTTGTCACGGAGACAGAGTTTCCAGCCGTCGGGTGTGACAATGGCGCGGGTCGATTCGCCGAGCGCTTGCTTGATCTGGTCTTTGCTCGCGAGCTTGGTGTGCTTGTTTATTTTTTCCTTCCCCGGCGCCCATTCGATAAATACCGACTCGGGCGGCATGGTCTCGCCTCGAATTAAAGCGGCCCTGCTTTTTCCGACGCACTGCGGATCGGGGGTTTTGCCGAGGAGATCCAGAATGGTCGGCACAAAGTCGATGTGGCTGATCGGTTGCGCGACGCGCAAGGAACGCTCTTGACGCGGCATTCGGACCAGGTACGGCACGCCGGCCGATTGCTCGAACATGAATCGCTTACCCAACAAACCGTGAGCACTCATCGTGTCGCCGTGGTCGCTCGTTAAAACCGTAATCGTCCGTTCGGCCAGCCCGAGCTGGTCTAACTTCGTCAGAATGCTGCCAATGCAATGGTCGATCTCGGTGATGAGACCGAGGTACTTTTGTTTGATCTCGCGATAGCGCTCAACGTCGCGATAACGATTGCGACAGATTTCTTCGCGCAAGCGATAATGCAGCGGCATGTCATTACCGAACTTATCGCTATTGCTCACGTCCAATGAAATGGATTCGAGCGGATGTTCGTCGTTGAACGGACCGGTATAAGGCGGATGGGGTTCGATGAAGGCAACGAATGCGATAAACGGCCGGTCGCGATAATGTTCCAGAAATTCGCAGGTTTTAGTTTCGACGAATTTTGCCTGTGAAAGTTCGAATGGTAGATTCCGCGAGAACGTACGACTGAAATACTTTCCGTGATTGGGCTTTTGTCCTTTCGCGATCAGAAATTTCGTATAATCGGTAACGCCTTCGATCTTGTGGTTGCTCACCGCGCTCTTGAAAAATTCTTCGATCGAAACCCAGTCCTCGAATCCGCGCTGGGCGGAAAATTCATCGCCGAGATGCCATTTGCCAAAATAGCCGGCGCGATAATCGGAGTCAGCGAGTAGTTCCGGCAGGCATTTAAATCTACGAGGGAGAGACGCCTGATTATTCGTGCAACCATTCGTGTGCGGCCATGTGCCGCTAAGTAACGAAGAACGAGACGGTGCGCAGATTGGCTGCGTCACGTAGGCGCGCTCAAAGATTGCTGATTGCGACGCGAGCTTGTGGATGTTTGGCGCGTGCACGCCGCTCGCGCCTTCGCCGAAAACGGTGTCGGCGCGCAATTGATCCGGGAGAAACACAAGCAAGTTGGGTTTACCCGGAAGTTTCGCCGGTTGCGCTTGAAGACGAGCCGCAACTACAACGCCAGCAGAGCCAAGCGCGGCAGTGCGAATGAAATGACGGCGCGAAAACTCAGACTTCACGGGAACTGAAAGTTTAGACGCCCTGCGCGATCTGCAAAGTGCATTCGCCGCGGATCCCGACGCGGTTAGCGGGGCGGCCTAAATTACTTCCTACCCGCGCCGGCGATCAAAACATTGAGCCGCGCTTTCCGACGATCGGCCGCATTGCGATGAATGATGCCGCGCTTGGCTGCTTTATCGAGCGCTGAGATCAGGCCACGAATCTGTTCGGCGTCAGGTTTGGCCGCAGCGCGAACGCGCTTTTGCAGCGTACGCAAACGTGTCCGCACACTGCGGTTTTGATTAGCGCGAGCGAGCGATTGCCGGGAACGTTTCGCCGCGGATTTGGTATTGGCCATGGTTTATTGCCGAAAATTTACAGGGCGTGGACGGTCGCGCAGACAGCTAAAATGTCAAGATGTCGATCTTGAATCAGGCACGCGGACCGGAAGCGACCTTCATTTGCGAAGAATCCTTTCTCAAGCCCGAAGCGGAAGCGGGAGCGTCAAAACCGTAAACTTCGGGATCGGCCATCTTCGAAGCTTTCGGCAATCGATCTTGAACAATCTCAACCGGTGCGCCGAGCGGAAGCTGGTTGTAAAGAGCAGCTACGTCGTTCGATCTCATGCGGATGCAGCCGAAACTGGCCGGCCGGCCAATCGTCTTCTCTTCGTTCGTTCCGTGAATGTAAATGCAGCGCTGAAAAGCATGCGAATTGGAGGCTTGCAGTCCGCGCAGCCAAATAATGCGCGTCATCACCGGATCGCGCCCCGGAGTATTCGGCCGCAGAATCTCGCCGGTCCAGCGACGGTTATGGAAGACCGCTCCAAATGGCGCGTGGTCGCCGATTTTTTGCGCGACCTGCAATAATCCAAGTGGAGTGGCGAGACTGCCCCACCCATCGCCCAAGCCGTATTTCGACGTCGAAACGGGATAGGTCGCTGCAATTATTCCATTCTCGATGAGCACCAGCTTTTGATCCCGGACGCTGATGATAACGCGAGTGGAAAGAGTCGGAGCCGGCACAGTAATAGCGCGAAGCGGCAAAGCGCACGAAATCAACGCAACAACGAAGACGGAGGAACGAAACATCCGCGCTCTCATACCCCAAAAACGCACTTTGTCACGCGGGAATTGGAGAAGGAGAGCGGGAACCGCCAAGGCTGAATCTCGGCGACCAAGGCAGGAGCGACGACAGGGAGACATAGAAAAATCCGCCTTGAAACATGAGCAGGAACGGTACCGATAGGAACTGCCCGTTGACGACCGCGAACCAGACGAAGTAGCTGAAATAGATGGCGAAGGCCAGTTCTGCAATCGGCAGCGCGGATTTTAGCGGCCGATATTTGCAACTCCGCCACGTCTGCGATTTGCGCTCGATTCCGTACTTCGGTGTTCGCGTGAAATCCGATTTGTGGTTGAAGATCGCTTCCAGAACAGCGCGCCCGTTGTTGAGAGAAAGGCCAATGCCGAGCGCGAGAAGGCACGGAAGGAGCAGCATCTGCTTCATCCAAGTGCGCGGATGAAGCTCGCGCTGCGCGCAGACATAAAAGACCGCGACTGACACCGAGGCGGTAAGAAAAATCGGGACATCGATTAAGAGAGTGCGCAGCCAGCCCGCCTGCGGCCCGCCAGTGGACGGATGCAAAAGCACGCACAGACAAGCAAGGAGCAAATAGGCAAAATTGGAAACGAGGTGACCGGTCGCTTCGGTTTTAATCGCCAAAGGCAGCTCGCTCCGCCAGATTCGCGGCAACAGTTTTTTGCAGGTCTGAATGGAGCCTTTGGTCCAACGATGCTGTTGAGACTTGAAACCGTTCATGTCCACCGGCAACTCGGCCGGCGTCACGACGTCGGGAAGGAAAATAAATTTCCAACCCGCGAGCTGGGCGCGATAGCTCAGATCGAGATCTTCGCAAAGAGTGTCGTGCTGCCAGCCGCCGGCCTCCTCGATACAAGAGCGGCGCCAAAGACCGGCTGTGCCATTGAAGTTAAAAAAGCGTCCGCTTCGGCTGCGCGCTGTTTGCTCAAGCAAAAGATGGCCGTCCAAAAACATCGCCTGCATCCGCGTGAGCAGCGAGTAGCCTCGGTTCAAATGGCCCCACCGGGATTGGATCATCCCGACCTTAGGATCGGTGAAAAAATGGATTGTGCGCTGAAGCAAGTCTCGCGGCGCGACGAAATCCGCGTCGAGAATGCAAACAAACTCACCGGCGGCTGACTCGAGTCCGATTGCGAGCGCACCGGCCTTGAATCCGATCCGGTCGACTCGATGAATCAGCTGAACATCGAAGCCGCGCTGCCGCAATTCTTCCGCGCACGAAGCAGTCACTTCCCGCGTATCATCGGTAGAATCATCCAGCACCTGGATTTGCAGCAAATCTTTCGGGTAATCCAGTTCGCTGACCGAACGCAGAAGGCGCTCCACTACGTAAACCTCATTAAAAATCGGAAGCTGGACCGTTACTCTTGGCAACTGCTGAAACCGGCCGGCTGGAACGGACGCTCGCTTGCGGTTTTTCAGGAAGAGATAAATGATGAAATACCGGTGAATGCCGTAGGCAGAAAGGCCGATCAGCACGGCGAGGTAACACGCCGTCCAAATGACATAGCCGAGACTTCCTTGCATAAGGTTGGCTGCCAGTTATTAAGACAGCAGGTGCGCATGATGGCGTTTCCGTCGCCAGCGTCAAATCAAAAATGGCCTGCTTGCCTCGGCAAAATGACGCCAATGCGCGCCAAAATTCCCTCGATATCGATCTTCATCGCGCTGGCCTTGGCAGCCACCGCAATTGGCGCGAACCAGGAGGAGCCGAACGACGACAAGGAGCACGAACGCGAAGAGCTTGGCGTCAATCCCTACACCGCGCCGTCCATCGAAAAGATCTTCGCGCAGCTCGATCAGCTGCGACCGCTCTCGTTCGATCAACTGAAGCGGGAGAATCCGCAATCGATCGCCGCCGGCCGCGAGCATAAAGGATTGATTTTTGGCGAACTGATCGCCGACGGTTTTCTGATCGTTGAAGCCGAGAAGAAGAATCTGGTCGAAAATTTCGGGCGCGTGTTGATGGAACAAGCGCGCGCAATCGGCGTGGGCGATCGGGTGATGCGGCACAGCGCGAGCCTGACTGAGCTCGGTCGGCGCGGTGAATGGCAGCTAGTCCGCCGGGAATTGATCGCGACGCAAACCGATGTCGAACAAGCGATGATTGAACTGCGCGATGAGAAGATGGCACATCTCATCAGCCTAGGCGGCTGGCTGCGCGGATTGGAAATTGCCGCGGGAGCGGTGGAGGCGGAATTCTCGCCGCCGCGCGCGAAGCTTTTGGCCCAACCAGATTTGGCCGACTATTTCGCTGCCGAATTGAAAACGCTGCCGCCAACGATCGTGCACACGCCGCTTTTTGAAAAAATTCGCGCCGGCGTAAAGAAGTTGCAGCCGATCTTGAGCAAATCGCCCGACGCGCTCAGTCGCGCAGACGTCGGCATTATTCGCGCTCAAGCGAGCGAATTGAACGAAGCGATTCGCCGGGGCGAATAGTCAGCTTTGGATCAAGTCGGCGGCAAGCGCTCTGCTTCTGATATGCTACCTTTGTCACCCAGCGGTATGCCATTGCGATACCTCCTGAAGAAATCTCGGCACGATCGATTCGAGCGCTTCAACATCGTCGTCTCGATCCTTTTGGCCGGCTGGGTGCCTTCCATTCTCACGGTCTGGTTTTCCTATGCCTTTCTCACCAAGATGCTGGAGTCGCGAATTTTGCGAGACCGGCAAACGTTCGTGCAGTTGATTAGTCGCCTAGTTGGTGACGATCTCAGCCGAACCGAAGGGGTCATCGAGTATTACCAAACGCTTCCGGACGTGTCGCGGATTTTGAATTCGTCGAACCCTCAATCGGCTGGCCAGCAATGGCTCGGCGTTACTTTTTATTCGCAGCCGCGAATCGACGGAATGTTTCTGACCGGTCGCGACGGGCGATTGATCGCTTCCATTCCTTCCAGCCCCCCTACGATCGGCAAAGATATCGATTCCAACTTGTGGCGTCCGCAGCTGGAAAAAATTCCGGGGGCACTCGTGTCGTCCGTGCATCCGCGCTTTTCCGACAAGAGGATAGTAACCGACATCGTGGGCGCAGTGCGGACCCCGGACAAGAACATCGTCGGTTATCTGGGAGTCTCGGTGTTGGTCGAGCGTATCGGCCGGCGCCTTTCCACTATCCAGTTCGCTGACCAATCGACCTGCCAGGTTATGGATCAAAACGGACAACCGCTCTTTACGAACGATTTTCGGCCAAATCCCGGCAGCTCCTCGGCGCGCGAATCGATCCTGCCCAGGGAAATTAGCGAAACCAAGAAAGGGAATCTCGAACACGGCGGTAATCTCTATTCCTTCAGCCCGGTGGAATCGACCGGATGGACCGTGGTTGTTAAACAACCCAAAGATGTCGCTTACAAACCGGTGCACGACCTTGTCGGCCGCATGGCCGTGCTCGCCGCCTGGCTGATGGTGCTTACCACCATCTTTGCCTGGCTTGGTGGAATTTTTTATCGTCGCCAAACCGAAGCCGCCCGGCGGATCGAACGCGAAGTGATTTTCAACGAGAAAATCCTCGCCAACATGCCAGTCGGCATCGCCTTTGTCGATCCGGTCTCGAAAAAATTTTCACAGGCCAACGAAGCTTTTAGCCAAATGGCCCAACGCTTCGGTGGTTTTCCCCGTCGTCGGGAAATCATCGACGCGACTTACGACGACGTGAAGATTGCGCCGGCCGATGCGATCGAGCGTGTTCTCTCGTTCGGCACGCCGTTTCAATTGATCGAGCAACCATTTCAGGACGAAGGCGGCATGACTCATTTCGTCAATGTCACGCTGTTGCGTCTGCAAGCGGCGGATCAAACCATCCAAGGCGTGCTCTATTTCGTGGAAGACAAGACTCGAGACGTGACCCTGCGGCACGAGTTGATCGACGCCAACGCAGCCAAAGATCAGTTTCTCGCACTTCTTTCGCACGAATTGCGCAACCCTCTCTCGCCCGTGATCGCGATGGTGGGGGAATTGGAAGCCACTGCGCCGCAATCGCCCAAGTTGCGGCAGGCGCTTGAAGTCATCCGACGCAATGTCGAACTGGAAGCCCGCTTGATCGACGACCTGCTCGACGTCACGCGCATCGCCAAAGGCAAATTGCAACTCTCCTTCGAAGTCGTCGACGTGCATGAGATTCTTCGCCGGGCCTACGAAATTTGTCGCGAAGACATGGCAAAGAAATCGATCGAGGTAAAATTTGAGCTCGACGCTCAAGGCGTCCACGTGGAAGGCGATCCGGCGCGATTGCAGCAGGTCTTTTGGAATCTCGTTAAAAACAGCGTCAAATTTACACCTGCCAACGGCCGGCTCACGATCGCAACTTCGAACACTCTGCCGGACGAAGTCGAAATTCGCATCACCGACACCGGGATCGGGATCGAGCCGGACAAGATCGGAAAGATCTTCAACGCTTTTGAGCAGGGACAAATTTCCATCACCCGCCGCTTTGGTGGCCTCGGCCTTGGCCTTGCCATTTCCAAGGCTATGATCGACGCGCACCGTGGGAAAATTCGCGTCGAAAGTCCGGGCAAAGACAAAGGTTCCACTTTCATTGTTCAGTTGAAAACAGTGGCCGAGCCGGTTCGCGCAAAAAACGGCGCGGATGGCGAACGCCCAATTGTCCCGGAAAAGAAAAAAGCTGTTTCACGCCGGCGCCGGCTCCTCGTGGTGGACGATCATGTCGATACCTGTACCGGAATGAGAATGATGCTCGAACGCCGCGGTTACGACATTACCGTGGCGCATTCGGCCGGGCAGGCGGTCGAAAAAACGCAGCGGGAGGATTTCGACCTGCTCATCAGCGACATTGGTCTGCCCGACCGAAGCGGTTACGAGCTGATGAGTGAGTTGCGACAAAGCAAAGGCTTGCTCGGGATCGCATTGAGCGGCTTCGGAATGGAGGCCGATGTCAACAAAGCGCGCGATGCCGGCTTTTCCGAGCACCTCACCAAGCCGATCAATTTCGACCGGCTCGAACAAGCCATTCGTCACCTTCTCGAATCGACATCTTGAGTCGTCGGTGACTAGGATGCCGCTCTTGTCGCAATTACTGACCGTTAGGGCGCGTCGCTGCCGCCGGAGTTTTCTTGGCCGCAGCTTCCTTTAACTCGCGGGACAGTTTTTCGACGCGTTGCCGCATTACCTTGCCGGCCTTGAATTTCACGGTCGCGCGCGATGGAATGACGAAACTGCTGCCGGGTTGATTTGGGTTTCGGCCCACCCGCGGTTTGGTCAATCGCGGCTGGAAAATTCCAAAATTGCGCAGTTCAACCGGAACGTTGTTGGCCAAACTGTCGGTAATTTTGTCGAGGGTGCGCTGGACAATGTCGAAGACCTGGTGTTGCACCATTCCGGTCTGGTTGCTAATCGCAACCACGATGTCGCGTTTCGTAAGTTTTGCCATACTTTCAAAGTATTAATCGTTCGCCACGGCGCAATTGCGGGCACAATTGGCGAAGAAAAGTAAATTCTTTGGCCTGAGGGGCCTAAAGGGGGGCACTGACGCGGCTCAGTGAGCCGTCGCCGAACGTCGCAAAAAGCGGTTCAGATAATAATTGAACGCTGTTTGCTCGGCCAATTCCTTACGTCGCGCTTTCAGCTGACCTTGCATCAGACCGAGTTTCGTGAAGACGCCGTTCCAATCCGTTTCCAGGCGGCGAACTTCGTCATTAGAAAGATCGCGCACACCGCGCACAGACACACCGCGCTGCAAAACACTCATTGCTTTGCCCGACACGTCCGCAAGCATGTTCAGTTCGCGAAGGACGTACTCGATTTCCTGCAACAGATTGGCGCGGATTTCGGTAAACTGGCGTTCCTGCTCGGTCGATATGATCGGCTTGGCCTTATCCAGGCCGTAAGTGATGAGGTCGTGGAGCTTTTTCCAGTTCTCCAACTGCAGCGTGACTAAACGCAGCTTTGTCTCGAGATCTTTGTCGCGCATCGGAACGATTTTAAACACTGACCAGCTCTAACGTTTCGTCGAGCTTTTGCAGGTTATCGATGAGCAGATGTGCCCACGGCCGGTTCACCGTTTGCTCCTGGCTGATGATGCCCTCTTCAAAATAAAAACGGCCTTGGCGCCAGCGGAAAATCTCCGCGACCGCCGCTTCACCTTCCACTGAACCGAACACCGCATGTCGCACCGAGCCCTGCTGCAGGTAGATCTCGCTGTTGCCGCGGCCGGACTTAAAGGTGAAGCGCCCGCTTCGCTGGCTTAAGCAGCTCATCTGCAAAATTTCGGCCGCAGAAAACTGGTTGAGATTTCCAATAAGCGAATGACACGGATCGATTCCCTCCGAGGCTGTGCCCTGTGAATCGAGCGAATGAACAAAACGCGCCAAAGTCACTCGCAAACCTCGGTCGCTCCGCGCCGCCGAGAGCAATTCGATATTCTGCTCCTTTGCCATCGGACCGACTTCTGAACGGCGCCCGCTTTGAAGCAAACAAGCGATGGTCAGTGACGGAAAATGCTGCCGCAGATTTGTCGCCTGTTCGAGGGCAAGTGCGGCATCGCCTTCGATAATTAAACCGTCGAAATTTTCCTCGAGCAGCGCCTGCACGGCTTCGGATAAGTTCCGCACAATCTGCGTCTCTAAATCCTCGATCTCGTCGAGAATGGCGAGCGCCCGGTCCTGGAAGACAGGGTCGGCGTTTATGGTTAGGAGTCTAGTTTCCACAATTCCCAAACAAGTTGAAAAAGCTACAGCAGGAATCTTGCCCACCTATCGCTGCTGGCCGACTATCCTACTTCCGCCAGCTTTCCCGGGGCGGTGGCTCCGCAAAGTGCTCGGGGGCAACTGCGTGGGCCGTCCGAAAATGGACTTTCGCCACCTGCCGAAGCACCTCCGGCCCTTTTTCTTCGACCAGCTTTCCAGCCGCGACTTTTACTGCCGGCGAGACCCCACGTTCCAGTCGCACTCCCAGCTTTTTCCCTTCCCGGTCGAGCCAGTTAATGAAAGCCTCACGGGCCAGAATCGACGCCGCTGCGACCGCGATATCCGATTCCGCGCGCGGCCGTTGTTGGATGTCGATCTTCTGGCCATGACGAAGCAACGATTGCTCGATCAGTCGAGCATCCGCGAATTGGTCGGACAACGAGCGCGGGCAGTCCGGTTTTCTGACCAGCAAATTTTCGATGACCCGGGCGTGGCCCCACGCCAGGAGCTTGTTCAGGTTCCCGAATTTCTCATACAGCTCGTTGTATTTTGCCGGCCCGATCAATACGACTTCGACCAGACCCATCGAATTTTTTCGAATCGCATCTGCCAGCACCCGGATGCGCGCATCCGATCCAATACGCTTGCTGTCCTGCACCCCCGCCTCAATCAGTTTTCGGGCGATCCCATGGTCCACGTAGACGCCCGCGATCACGAGCGGTCCGAAAAAATCGCCCTTTCCGCTCTCGTCCACGCCAAAATGCGGCTCGAACATTTCCGGCGCGTGCACTTCCTCATAACCAAGCTTTGCCTCGCCCAAAATCTTCGGCTCCAACTCGAACTGCACGAACTCTTCCACGCCCTTACCCTGCACGAGCACCTTTGGGCCCTTCTCATAAACCGCCACGCTCATTTTATTTTTTTGACCGAAAAAAATCGTGTATTCCTTCGGCGAGAATTCGAAGCCGAGCTCATCCAGAAGCGCACGAAGCGCTTTCACTTGGTCGACCGTTAACGGCTGCGTGTAAGAATTCACCTTCGTTTCACATTCTTGTCATTCCGAGCAAAAGTCGAGGGATGGAGCGATTGGGATAAACGACACGGACGGTTGCGCCGCGAGGTTAGCGGCGAGAGAGTCGCGCGAGACGAACGAGTTCAATCTCTTGTTGTTTTCGGAAACGTTTAGAGATTTCTCGACCCCGCTCGACATGACAAAACAGAGAGCTTTTCAACGCGCACTTCTCGATTGGTATCGCAAGACGGGACGCGACCTCCCGTGGCGCCGAACGCGCGATCCATACGCGATTCTCGTTTCCGAATTCATGCTTCAGCAAACGCAAGTCGGCACAGTCTTGCCATATTACAAGAATTGGCTCCGACGATTTCCAGACTTTTCGGCGTTAGCTCGCGCGTCGGAGGCCGAAGTGCTGCACGCCTGGCAGGGACTTGGTTATTACAACCGAGCACGAAACCTTCACACCACTGCAAAACTCGTCGTAGATCGATATCGTGGGCGATTTCCAACGGCCATCGAACAGATGCGGCAACTTCCTGGCATCGGAAAATACACCGCGCATGCGGTCGCGACGTTCGCGTTAAATCAGTCCGTGGCAATTGTCGAAGCAAACGCGGCGCGCGTCTTCGCACGTCTTTTCAATCTGCGAATTCCGATCGACTCCGGTCCTGGCAAGAACAGTCTTTGGCAATATGCTGCGTCGCTCGTCCCGAAGAAATCCTCAGCGGCGTATAACTCCGCTCTTCTCGACCTTGGCGCGCTGGTCTGTCTCCCGCGCAAACCGAAATGCGGAATTTGCCCTGTTAAAACATTTTGCCGCGCAAAAAATCCGCGATCGTTGCCAATCAAACGACCGCGTCCTGAAACAAAGCGGATGGTTGAGAAACACTCGCTTGTCGTTCGAAACAACAAACTTTTGCTCGCGCAGTCTGGCAACCGCTGGCGCGGAATGTGGGTCTTGCCACCGCTAGATTTAAGCTCGAAGAGAAACGGCACGATTTACAAAGCTATTTTCCCATTCACCAATCACCGCATCTCATTGCAGATATTTCGACAGCGCCAACCCAAGATCGACAGTCCCGGGAAATGCTGGTTCCCCTTTCGCAAACTCGATTCGATTCCAATTCCGTCTCCGCACCGGCGTGCGATTGACGCGCTTCTGGGATTGGACGTTTCTTCTGCTCATGCCCAGCGCTGAAACCATTCCGGACGCCCGCGGCCATTTCGGCCCCTACGGCGGAATGTTCGTGCCCGAAACGCTAATGTCGGCGCTGCATGAACTGGCCGCCGAATACGAGCGCGCGGAGAATGATTCGGCTTTTCAAAATGAATTGTCGCTCTTATTACGCGATTTCGCCGGTCGACCGACGCCGCTTTATCTCGCTGAACGCTTAACGAACAAGCTCGCTGGCCCGAAAATTTATTTGAAGCGCGAAGACCTGCTTCACACCGGCGCGCACAAGATCAACAACGCCCTCGGACAGATTTTGCTGGCGCAGCGAATGGGCAAGCGCCGCATCATCGCCGAGACCGGCGCCGGCCAGCACGGCGTTGCCACCGCCACCGTCGCCGCGCGCTTCGGCTGCGAGTGCGTGATTTACATGGGCAAGGTCGACATGGAACGGCAGGCGTTGAACGTCGCGCGGATGAAATTTTTGGGCGCGAAAGTTGTTCCGGTCACCGCCGGACAGGCTACGCTTAAGGAAGCGATCAACGAAGCGATGCGCGACTGGGTTACGAACGTGCGCACCACTCATTATATTTTGGGCTCGGTCCTCGGCTCGCACCCGTATCCGATGATGGTGCGCGATTTTCAGAGCGTCATCGGCGTTGAGGCGCGCCGCCAAATTCTCGAACGCGAAGAACGTCTCCCGGATTTACTCGTCGCCTGCGTCGGCGGTGGCAGCAACGCCATCGGCTTGTTCCATCCTTTTCTGCAAGATCGACATGTGCGAATGATGGGCATCGAAGCCGGCGGAGAAGGCATTCGCAGCGGCAAACATGCGGCCCGCTTCCAAGGTGGACGCCTTGGCGTGCTCCAGGGAACGAAAACTTTCCTGCTCGCGAACGACGAAGGCCAAATCGAATTGACCCATTCGGTTTCAGCCGGGCTCGATTACGCTGCCGTTGGGCCGGAACATTCTTACTTACGCGACCTCGGCCGCGTAGAATATACTTACGCGACTGATGATGAAGCACTCAGCGCCTTCCGCATTCTTTCCGAAACCGAAGGAATCATTCCCGCGCTCGAAACGGCGCATGCGATTGCTTATCTCGTTAAAAACGCGCCCAACATGAAGCGCGAAGAGATTGTGATCGTGAATTGTTCCGGTCGTGGCGATAAAGATGTCGATGCAGCCGCGGCGGCGTTCGGATTGAAGAACAATTCCAAAACATGAGATCGATGACTGGATATGGCCGCGGCGACACCGATCACAACGGCACGAAGTTCACCCTCGAGCTCAATTCCGTAAACCGGAAGCAGAGCGACATCGTCATCAATTTGCCGCGGGATCTGGCCGCGCTCGAGCCGCAGATTCGCCAAACCATTAATGAGAATATTTCGCGAGGGCGAACCAACGTTGTCGTCAGTTATCACAATGGCGCGAGCGCGCCGCGTAAACTCGCGCTCGATACCGAGCTGGCGCGCTCTTATCACGACGCGATGCGCGCATTGCAAAAAGATTTGGACGCACCCGGTGAAATTACCATCGGCGCAATTTTGCAGGCGCCAGGCGTGATGCGCGCGCCCGAAGAAACGATCGATTCTAACACCGCATGGCCGGCAATCGAACGGGCTTTGCGGGCCGCGCTCAACGAATTAATCAAAATGCGCGAGCGCGAAGGCAAACATTTGGCCAAGGATCTGATTCGGCGCCTGAAAGCGATGCGCAAACAGATTAAGGAAATCCGCGGCCTGCATCCTGACGTGGTGAAAAAATATCGCGCTACTCTGCTCGAGCGCATTCACAAGGCCGGTCTGCCGATCCCGAGCGACGACGAGCGTTTGGTAAAGGAAATCACATTCTTCGCCGATCGCGCCGACGTTTCCGAAGAGCTCACGCGGGTGGAGAGCCATCTCGCGCAATTCGCGCATCACCTTCGCCGGCACGAACCGGTCGGCCGCACGCTGGAGTTCATCACCCAGGAAATATTCCGCGAACTGAACACTCTCGGCGCCAAGGCGAATGACGCTGCAATTTCGCAACGAGTGGTCGTCTGCAAGGCCGAGCTGGAAAAAATCCGCGAGCAAATTCAAAATCTTGAATAGCCGATTCAGCCGTTACGGAATTCTGTTTGTCCTTTCCGCGCCATCCGGTGGCGGCAAAACGACGCTGGTCGACGCGCTTCGAAAAACGTCCGAGTTCATTTATTCGGTCTCCTGCACGACCCGACCAGCACGCGCCGGCGAAGTTGAAGGGGAAGACTACCAATTCTTTTCTGAAGCGGAATTTACGGCTCGCGCGAAAGCTGGAGAATTTTTGGAGCATGCGACCGTCCATGGGCACCATTACGGCACGCTGCTTAAACCGATCATCGAACACCTGATGAACGGCCGCGATGTCTTGATCGACATCGACACGCAGGGCGCGGCCACGATTCGGAATTCCAAGGACAAATTCATTCGCGATGCGCTCGCCGATGTTTTCATTGTGCCTCCGGACGTTGAAGAGTTGCGCCGGCGGCTAACGAAGCGCGGCACCGAAACGACCGAGCAAATCGAAACCCGCTTGACGACCGCCATTCGGGAAATGGAATCCTGGCCGGAATATCGCTATACCATCATCAGCCGGACTACTGAGGAAGATCTGCAGAAATTTCGACACATCATGAATGCCGAGCGATATTTGAGCCGGCGTTTGATCCAAAAATAATTGTCGATCTTGAATGAAAAGAAACTCGAGCAAGCCAATTGAAAAAAGCGCAGCGCGCAAAGTTGTCCGCATGCGCGGCGCCGGAAGAACAATCGTCCTCGGCGTTACCGGTTCGATCGCTGCCTACAAATCGGCCGAGCTTGCGAGTCTGCTCGCGAAGCAGGGACACCAGGTTTTCGCGGTCATGACGCACGACGCGACCGAATTCATCACGCCGCTCACTTTGCAGACGCTTTCTAAGAATCCCGTGATGACCAGTTTCTTCGACGAAAAAGAAAACTGGCGCCCCGGCCACATCGAATTAGCCGATCGCGCGAACCTCCTTTTGATTGCCCCGGCGACGGCGAACATCATCGCCGAGCTCGCGCACGGTCTGGCGAACCATCCGCTCGCCGCGATCGCGCTGGCCACCCGCGCGCCAATTTTAATTGCGCCGGCGATGAACGGAAAAATGTGGTCGCATCCCGCCACGATCGGCAACGTTGAAACATTGAAATCGCGCGGCGTCGAATTCATCGGACCGGAAGAGGGAATGCTAGCGTGCGGTTACGAAGGGCTCGGTCGTCTTTGGAAAGTCGACGATATCGCCTTTCGCGCCGAATTTCTTCTCGCGCGCCAGGAAAACCTGATCGCGTGAGATTTCTTATAACGGCCGGGCCGACGCGCGAGCCGATCGATCCTGTCCGTTATCTCAGCAACCGTTCGTCCGGAAGAATGGGCTACGCGATCGCGGAGGCGGCGATCGAGGCCGGCCACAAAGTTGTTTTGATCTCGGGTCCGGTGAATCTCGATCCGCCGCACGGCGTTCAGTTGGTTTCAATTTCAACCGGCGATGAAATCTTCGATGCCGTTTATGAACGGGTCCGAGAATGCGACGTGCTCGTGATGTGCGCGGCAGTCGTGGATTACAAACCAAAACAGGTTTCCAAAAACAAAATCAAAAAGCGCGACGCGAACCTTTCTCTCGAACTGGTTCCAACGCGCGACATCCTCGCGTCTCTGCCGAAAGGAGAACGACATTATGTTGTCGTGGGCTTCGCCGCCGAAACCGAAAACATCGAAGCAAACGCGCAAAGAAAACTTCAGGAGAAATACTGTGACGTTGTCGTTGCCAATGACGTGAGTCGCGCGGATTCCGGAATGGAGAGCGATGAAAATGAAGTCACAATTTTGTTTCGCGATGACGAAAAGAAAATAATTTCACGCGCCCCGAAGAAAATTTTGGCGCGTGAGCTTATAAAAATATTTGCAAATGTTTGCGAAAAACGTTTGACAAAAAAAAACGCGTGATTACTTCGTCGTTAAGTGAAGTCATTCCCAACTCTTCACAAACTTCCGCGAAAACGGAATGAAAGGGGGGAATTAGAAGTCGATGGCTAAGAAAAGAAAGAAAGCAGCAAAAAGAAAAGCGAAGAAAAGAAAGAGGCATTGAGGCCCGTCGCTTAATTAACGACTTCGGAAAATCTTTCGGAGTCACAATCCCAAACTTCAACCCGGGAGGAGAATTTATTTTCCTCCCGGTTTTATTTTGTGTTGAGACGTTGTGGTGTTGAGACGTTGAGAGGAGAAGCTATTCTGAAGTCGATCTCAACCGCTCAACTCCTCAACAACTCAACCTTCTCCATGAAGCATTATCTCGACGCGGCGGAAAAAGCTGCGCGCGCGGCTGGCGAGCTGCTTCGCAAAAATTTTCACCGCTCGCAGCACGTGAACGTTGCCGAAGCGCACGACATCAAGCTCGCGATCGACGTGGAGACCCAGGAGCTCATCACCAAGGCGCTGTTGAAACAATTTCCCGAGCACGCGCTTTACGGCGAAGAAGGAATCGTCGGCGATCAATCGAGCGAGCATCAATGGGTCGTCGATCCACTCGATGGAACCGTGAATTATTTTTACAAGATTCCGCACTTTTGCGTTTCGATCGCGCTACGTTTGAAACGCGAAATAATTGTCGGCGTGATTTACGACCCGATGCGTGACGAGATGTGGAGCGCACAAAAAGGTGAAAAACCGCGCCTGAACGGTCAACATTTTCGCGTGAGCAGTCGCGCCAATCTGGCCGAAGCTGTCGTTTCTGTCGGCCTCGCCAAAACGGATCACTCGATCGATTCAAATCTGCCGTTGCTTGAAGCGATGATCCATCGCGTGCGCAAATGCCGTGTGCTTGGCAGCGCTGCGCTCGACATGGCTTACGTCGCGTGCGGCCGTTTCGACGCCTACATCGAGCGCGGAATCAGTTTGTGGGACATCGCTGCCGGATGGATTCTAGTGGAAACGGCCGGCGGTCTGGTCGACTTGCGACCGCGCAAAGATATGAAAGAAAAATACAGCATCGTCGCCTCGAATGGCGTAATCGATTTGCAATTGTGAGCACCACTCGCTGCGGAATTGGTTACGACATCCATCGGCTCGGACAGAATCGACAACTAATCCTAGGCGGCGTTCGCGTTCCTTACCTCCTCGGATTGGAAGGACATTCCGACGCCGATGTTTTGTCACACGCCATTGCCGACGCGCTCCTCGGCGCGATTTGTGCCGGCGACATCGGTCAACATTTCCCGGACACCGACCAGTCGATCCGTGGCATCAGCAGCATCGAGATCTTGAAACGGGTGGCTCAAATTCTTGCCGAGAAAAAAGCGCGGGTGGTCAACATTGACGCCACCGTGATCGCTGAGGCACCGAAGCTTGCGCCGCAGATTCCAGCGATGCGAAAAGCGATTGCCGCGGCGATCGGTATTTCAGATTCGCAAGTGAGCGTCAAGGCGACGACAAACGAGCGGCTCGGTCCGATCGGCCGCGGCGAAGGCATGTCCGCGATGGCGATTGCGACGGTCGAGCAAAGTTAAGAATGCCGCTGCGCTTCTTTAATACTTATTCCCGCGAGGTCGACGAATTTCAGCCGCGCGACGCGAAGGATCGAAAGATCGATATCTACACCTGCGGGCCGACGGTTTACAGTCGCGCGCACATCGGAAATTTTCGCGCCTACATTTTCGAAGATTTACTTCAGCGCCATCTCGAAGCGCGCGGATTCAAAGTCCATCGGGTGATGAACATCACCGACGTTGAGGACAAGACGATCCGCGGCGCGCACGAAGCCAAAGTTCCTCTCCAAAAGTTTACCCAGCAGTTCAAAGACGCATTCTTCGAAGACGCCGAAACGCTGCGAATCAAACGCGCCGACGATTATCCCGCCGCGACCGATCAACGTTACATCGACAAAATGATTTCGATGATCAGCGCGTTGATTTCAAAAGGTCTCGCTTATCAAGCCGATGACAAATCGGTTTATTTTCGGATCAACAAGTTTCCCAATTACGGAAAACTAGCGCATATCGATCTGGACGAGCTAAAACCGAGCGGCCGCGTCAAACACGATGAATACGACAAAGAGCACATCGGGGATTTCGCGCTCTGGAAAGCGTGGGACGAAGAAGATGGAGACGTGAAGTGGGATTCGCCGTGGGGGCCCGGGCGACCAGGCTGGCACATCGAGTGCAGCGCGATGGCGATCGCGCTCCTTGGCGACCAGATCGACATCCACTGCGGCGGCGTGGACAACATTTTTCCCCATCACGAAGCGGAGATCGCACAGAGCGAAGGCGTGACCGGCAAAAAATTTGTGCGGATGTGGCTGCACTGCGCGCATCTGCTGGTCGATGGCCAGAAAATGTCGAAGTCGTTGGGAAATTTTTACACGATTCCTGACGTTCTGGCGAAAGGTTACACCGGCCGCGAGATCCGTTACGCGCTGATCCGGGTGAATTACCGGACCCAGCTGAATTTCACCTGGGACGGAATGAAAGAAGCGCGCGAGTCGCTGGGACGGATTGACGATTGGCTGCAACGCTTGCGCGAAGTCGCTGGGGATAAAAAGGGCAAGGCCAAGATCGACATGCAATTCGGTCACGAATTCGAAGACGCGCTCGACGACGATCTCAACATTTCCGCCGCGCTCGGTTTCCTTTTCGAAACGATTCGCGAAACCAATCGGGCGATGGATCAAAGCAAACTCGACGGAAACACGGCTACCGAATGGTTAAATTGGTGGAGCCGAATCAACGACGTGCTCGATTTTGAAACCGATGGAACTGAGTTGCCCGAAGAAGTAGCCAAGCTGGCCGAAGCGCGGGCGCAAGCGAGGCTTGCAAAAGATTTTCGGAAAAGCGATGAATTGCGCGATAAGTTGAATGCGCTCGGCTGGGAAGCGCGCGACACCAAGGACGGACAGAAGATAACGCGACGCGCCGGCGCTTGACGAAATGTTTGCGCCCGCACAATTCCTCAGCCTCGAACACACGGCCCACCCGAAATTGTTCGAAGACCAGAACTACGTCTGGAACGCGCTCAAACAGATCGCGAGCTATTTACAATTTCGTTTGAAACCGGCGGTTCTCGGCGAGCTCGTTGGCCGTCCATTCATCAGCAGCAATGTTTTTGTTGGCCGCGGCACCATTATCGAACAAGGCGCCGTGTTAAAAGGACCGGCGTGGATCGGCGAGAACTGCCATATTCGCACCGGCTGCTATGTCCGCGAGAACGTGGTCGTCGGGAACGGCGTGGTGATGGGCAATTCCTGCGAATTCAAAAACAGTATTATTTTCGACGAAGCGCAGGTGCCGCATTTCAATTACGTCGGCGATTCCATTCTTGGATTTAAAGCGCACCTCGGCGCCGGCGTAATTCTGTCCAACGTGAGACTCGACCACAGTGAGATCGCCGTGGCCGCACCCGACGGCAACATTACCACCGGCTTGACCAAATTCGGCGCAATTGTCGGCGATCGCACCGAAATCGGCTGCAACGCAGTGATTAATCCCGGCTCAGTTCTGGGACGCGATTGTTTGGTTTATCCAAATGTGAATTTTCACGGCGTGTTGCCGGAAGGCAGCGTGCTGAAGATTCGCCAGGAGTTGCAAATTTTAGAACGACGCGATCGCGGAAAGTAGAAGACTCAGCGGACGATTACGAGGAAGCGGAAGAGAACTGCGGATTCTGAGGGATTACGCTCCCGCTAGTGATCCGAAAGTGTGCCCCCTTATGGATGTTGCCTCCACGCCTTGCCGGCTTTGGAGGCAAGTGGATTATCCAAAGCCGCGCTTTGGCTCCAGTTTTGGAACTTCGCTCTTAACCCTTGCGCGTGACGCGCCCTACCAGTCGAATAGCGTTCGAATCTCCGTAATGCGAACGAATAGGGCCAGACCACGCGTTGGATAAAATTCCATTTCCAAACCTGGCGGATGGGGAGGGATTCGAACCCTCGGTGCCTTTCAGCACACACGCTTTCCAGGCGTGCACAATCGACCACTCTGTCACCCATCCTGTGGTCGAGAATCGTAAGATCGACAATCAGAGTTGCAAGCGGCGGAACAATTCGTCGAGCGGCAGTTGAATGCCGATGAAAAATTCGCCGAAGTCGGCGTATTCCGAGCTCACCGGGTCGAAACGCATCTCGTACACGATCGCTTTGATTTGAAATGTGTCGCGCGCAAACAACGTGACGCCCCACTCGGCGTCGTCGAGACCGGTCGAGCCGGTGATGAGCTGTTTCACTTTGCCCGCATACTGACGGCCAACCGTCGCGTGGCCTTTCATCAATTTGCGGCGCTCGTCGTAAGGGAGCGCGTACCAATTTCTCTGCTCGCCCCGGCGTTTGCTCATATTATAGAAACAGACCACCGGCCAATCCGGCAGCATCGGATAAACGCGCTCCTGCCGGTAGTGTTTCATTCGCTCGCGAAAGGTGTTTAACGCCTCCTCCAGCTTTGCCGCGTCGCGCTTCGTCTCCGGATCGAGCGTCGCGGTGTATTCTTCTTCAGTCGTTATGTACTCGCTTTCTTCAGTGAGCGACAAATAACTGTAAACTGGCGTCAATACATCGGGGCCTAACGAAAGCGAAAGTTGCTTCTCGATCTTGTTCGCTGTCTGCAGATCTGGCGTGATCAACATAAAGCCGAGATCTGCTTTCGGCGTAACGACACTGAGGGTGAGCAACTGGGTCAAATCTGTCGCGCGAATTTCTTGGACCAGCTTGGCCAGATTCGTTTTCGCCGAATTCTGCTCCTCGCGGTTGAGCAATTGCCATTGCCCGTACTCGACGTGATAAAACAAATGCAGACAATGCCAGCCCTGTTCGGGAACGAGCGTCGTGTTCTTGTCGGTCATTGGTCGTAGTTTCCGCCCTGGAGAATTGCGGTCAAGATGTTGTAGCGGCGTTTGTTCTCAAACGCCGAACTAATTAAATAGGCGCTTGGCACAAGCGCCTCTACAACCTCGGCGCTGCGGTTTGCGCCGATGGCAAATGCACCACGCAATATTCTTCGCCATCGCTCGCGACACGGAAGTCCAGGTTTGGATCCGTTAACTCGGTCGCTCCGCAAACCGCGCACTTGTGAAGCGGTTCGGTTTCACTGCGGGCATCCTCCTCAAAACGTTTCCGCCGACTCGAGACTTCATGGCGATGCCGCGCTCGATAAATAAACTCCGGCCCAAAGAAAATCAGATAATTGGCCAACGCCGCGATTAACGCTGCTCGATACGAATTCGAATTAGTAAAAAATCCAAATAACAAGAACGCGCCCGCAATCCACGCCAGCCATTTTATTCGGACCGGTAGTATGAAAAAGATGTAGATGATTTCCTCCGGGTAAAAGTGGGCGAAGGCGAGGAACAACGACATCAGCAGCATCGAGTTGGAAAAATTACTACCGAAGAAAAACGCCGCCACGGTGGTGCCGATCATTCCGACGAGAAAATAAAGGGTGAGTCGAAAAGATCCCCAGGCTCGTTCCAGGCCTTCGCCAACCCACCAAAGGAACCAAAGCGCGAACAGGACCCATAGCGGGCTCGTTGCTTGCGGAATAAAAATGTAAGTGATCAGTCGCCAAACTTCGCCATGAAGAATGCGCACGGGATCGAGCATGAGGATGGACGTGAAACCGGGAAGGAGCCAGGTCAGGCCGAAGACCAGCGCGGCGAAGCCGACCAGAATGCGCGGCAATCCTCGAATAGCGAGAAAACCGAAACGGCGCTCAAGGTTGTCGAGCAGGCTCATGTCCGCCCACGGTAAAGGCGACAGCTGCGCTTGCCAACCGCATCAGCGTTTCTTTACCTCTATTTGATTGGCGTTTACGCTCTGCCCGTGAACGAACCGGTGCAGAAAAAGACGGCGCTTTACGACGAGCACGTAAAACGCGGCGCAAAGATGGTGCCGTTCGCCGGTTGGCTGATGCCGGTTCAATACACCAGCATCGTCGAAGAACATCAGGCCGTGCGAAAGAGCGTCGGGATGTTCGACATTTCGCACATGGGACAACTAGTCATCAACGGAAGCGACGCGCGCGATTGGTTGGACACGATGTTGACGAACAACATCGACAAGTTGGAGGTCGGCCAGGGCCAATACACCTTCTTGCTCAACGATAGCGGCGGAATCATCGACGACCTGATCGCGTATCGAATCGGCGACGCGAAATTCTTGCTCGTCGTGAATGCATCGTGCACCGATCAAGATTTAGAGTGGCTGGGCAAGCACCGCAGCGGAGACGTTAAGATCGACAATCGGAGCGCGAATTTTGGCGGGGTTGCGATTCAAGGTCCGAAAGTCGCCGAACTTTTTGTGAACCTCCCGGCACGCAATCATATTGTCGATCTTGAGTTAGACGGAATGCCGATCTCGATGGCACGAACCGGTTACACCGGCGAAGATGGCGTGGAAGTTTTCTTCCGCGCCGGCGATGCGGCGAAGTTTTGGAACATGGTGCTCGAAAAAGGAAAGGACCTTGGGATCAAACCGTGCGGCCTCGGCGCGCGCGACACATTGCGTTTGGAAATGTGTTATCCGCTCAATGGCTCCGATCTTTCGCCGGAGCGAAACCCGATCGAAGCCGGGCTCGGTTTCTTTGTTGATCTAACGAAACCGAATTTCATCGGACGCGATGTTTTGCTGAAGACAAAAGAGAATGGCCCCAGTCAAAAATTGGTGCCGTTCAAAATGACAGATAAAGGTCCGCCGCCACGGCCGCATTACTCCGTATTCGACAACGACCACCGAATTGGCGAAGTGACCAGCGGGACGTTGTCGCCGAGCTTGAATTGGGGCGTCGGTATGGCTTACATCAATGCCCCGCACGCGAAGATCGGCGCGAAGATCGATATCGAGATTCGCGGGCAAAAATTTCCGGCCGCGATCGAGAAAAAACCGCTGTACAAAAAATCATGAATGTTCCCGATGATCTGCTTTACACCGAAAGTCACGAATGGATTAGGCGCGAAGGCGACAAGATCCGTGTCGGAATCACTGATCACGCCCAATCCGAATTGACTGACGTTGTTTACGTCGAGCTTCCGAAAATGGACCGGCAGGCAAACGCGAAGGAAGCGATCGCGGTGGTCGAATCAGTCAAAGCCGCCAGCGACATCTACGCGCCGGTAAAAGGTAGCGTGGTAGAAGTAAACAAATCACTCGAAGCCGATCCGGGCTTGATCAACCGCGAACCGTTTGCCCAGGGATGGATCTTCGCCCTTAAGATCGACAACGCTGATGATCTCAAGAACCTGAAAGACGCCGCCGCTTACAAGAAGCAAATCGGCGGCTAGATCAGTCTTTCCCGAAGAGCAGTTCGTCCACTCCGCGGAGAACTTCTTCAACGCGGATGGGTGCGGCGAAAAAGCTGTAGCCGCTCAGGATTCCGCCGGAAACCATCTGGCTTTCGGGACGAAGACTGGTCAATGAAAGAATCGGTGTGTCCTTGAGGGCGGCATCGGTGTGGATCTCGCGCTCGATGTTCCGGCGATCTTGACCGGCGGTGTCGACCAGGATGAGATCGGGCTGAAACCAACGGGCGGCATTAAGCGCCAGCTTGTCGTCGTGCTCTTCGCGGATGAGATATTTCCCGGCGCGTTCCAGGGCCCGCCGAATGAGACGAGTGACGCCGGGTTCGTGATCAATTAAGAGGATTTTTTTCGGAAACTTCATGGTATTTAATGGGTTGTTTCCGAGAGAATCAGCATCGCCTATGCCATCGGTCGCGTTGACCGGCAGTTGCAGTTCATTCCAAACCAGCAAATCAGTTAACAACATCGATAATCCTCCCTTTCATCTTATCGCTGCTGTGCTTAGCTTTGCGCTTGCCGATGAGCAGCAAGAGCAAGACCGCCCCAGAATTGAACTTTGAGAAGGCGATGGACCGACTTGAGACGATTGTCGAACAAATGGAGACCGGCAAATTGCCTCTCGAGGATTTGATCGTACGCTACGAGGAAGGAATGAACCTGGTGAAGGTTTGCCAGGAAAGATTGACCAGCGCCGAACAAAAGATCGAGATCATCGCCCGGAACAATGCCGGCAAACCGGTAGTTAAAGATTTTGAACCCGCTGCTGAATCGGCGAACGATGGTAAGGCGGACGAAAAGGAATTAAAAAATGACGAAGTCAGACTCTTCTGAGACAACCACAACCACGGCGCCAAAGCGTTTGCTCGACGGAATCCATTCGCCGGTCGACATCAAAGCGCTCCGCGAACAAGACCTTCCGCAACTCGCACAGGAAGTTCGGGACGAGTTGATCGGTGTTTTGTCCCAAACCGGCGGACATCTTGGGCCAAATCTCGGCGTGGTCGAACTGACGATCGCGCTCCATCGCGTGTTCGACACGCCGCGCGATCGATTCGTGATGGACGTGAGCCATCAAGGTTACGTCCACAAATTGTTCACCGGCCGGCTCGATCGATTCGCGACCATGCGCCAGTTCGGCGGACTCAACGGCTTTCTTTTGCGAACGGAAAGCGAACACGATTGCTACGGCGCGGGACACGCCGGGACGGCGCTTTCCGCCGCGCTTGGCATGGCGGTCGGACGCGATCTCCGCGGCGGGGACGAAAATATCATTGCGATCGCAGGTGACGCTGCGTTCACGTGCGGGATCAGTTACGAGGCCCTCAACAACGTCCGCGTGCAGACGAAACGCTTCATTGTTGTGCTAAACGATAATGAATGGTCGATCGCCAAGAACGTCGGCGCGATTGCGAATTACTTTAACCGTATCGTGACGAGCGAAACCTACGCGCATTTACATGACAAGGCGCGCAGTTTCGTGCAGGCGATTCTTGGAAAAACCGGCGTCCAAATCGCGCACAAAGTCGAAGAGAGCGTCAAAGGCCTCGTCTTGCCGAGCGTGATCTTCGAAGAACTTGGGCTGCGCTATTACGGACCGATTGACGGGCACGATATTCCGTTGCTCATCAGGACGTTTGAATTTTTGAAAACGCAGGAAGAACCGGTGCTCCTCCATATCCTGACCAAGAAAGGCAAAGGCTACGAACCGGCGATCAAACAGCCGGATAAATTTCACGGGCTCGGCAAATACAAGATCGAGAGCGGCGAGACTGCGCCGACGCCGACGCCGACTTATTCGGAGATCCTTGGCAAAACATTAGCCAAATTTGCCGACAACAATCAAAAGGTGGTCGCGATCACCGCGGCGATGCCGAGTGGGACCGGTCTGTCGCATTTCGCGAAGGCGCACCCAGCGCGCTATTTCGACGTTGGGATCGCGGAAGAACACGCAGCGCTTTTCGCGTGCGGCATCGCCACGCAGGGGCTGACGCCGTTTCTCACGATCTATTCAACATTCTTCCAACGCGCCTACGACATGGCCATTCACGATATGGCAATTCAAAAACTAAACGTCAGGCTTTGCATGGACCGCGCCGGCTTGAGTGGCGACGATGGACCAACCCATCACGGTTTGTTCGACATCGGATATCTGCGGCACATCCCGAACTGGGTCCACATGCAGCCTAAGAACGAAGACGAGTTCGCCGACATGCTTTGGACGATGGCCAATTACAATTCGGGTCCGATTGCCGTTCGTTATCCGCGCGGTTCCGGCACTGGCGCCCAAATCAAACCGGAACCGAAGCTTCTCGAGATCGGCAAAGCTGAAGTGGTGAAGCATGGTCGCGATGTCGCGATCTTCGGACTCGGCAACATGTTCGAAGTTGCGGAAGAAGCGGCCAAGAAACTTGAAGAAAAAGGAATTTCAGTTGCGCTGATCAATCCGCGCTGGATCAAGCCGATGGACACCGGCACACTCGAATTTTTCGCGCGCAGCGTGGAAGTGGTCGCCACGATCGAAGATCACGTTTTGCATAATGGATTCGGTTGTGCGGTGATGGAGCATCTCCATTCGCAGCAAATCAATACTCCGGTTGCACGAGTTGGTTGGCCGGATGAATTCATCGAACACGGCGCGGTTCCCCTTCTTCGCAAGAAGCATGGCATCACCGCCGACGCGCTCGTCGAAAAGATTCTGCTGTTGCTGAAGAAAAAGCCAGCGGCGAAAACCAGCGTCGCGTAGTTGCGCCACAGATTGACACATTGATTGTCGGTTTGTGGATGTCGATCTAAGCCATGAGCGCGATTGAAGCTCGCGATTTAACCAAGATCTACCGTACTTATCGCAAAGAAAGCGGACTCTGGGGCGCGATCAAAGGACTCGTGAAGCGGCGTTACGATGAAACGCGCGCAGCGGACCAGGTTTCATTTCAAATCGAGGAAGGCGAGTTCGTTGGATTTCTTGGGCCGAACGGCGCAGGCAAAACGACCGTGCTGAAAATGCTTTCCGGGCTTCTTAATCCGACTGGCGGGGATGCGCGCGTGCTCGGTTTCGTTCCGTGGGAAAGGCGCAACGAAATGAAACGGCAGTTCAGCTTGCTGATGGGGCAAAAAAACGCGCTCTGGTGGGACCTCCCCGCGCAGGAATCGCTCGAGCTTAATCGCGCTATTTATGGAATCGATCGCGATCGTTTCAACAAAGTGGTGGGCGGCTTGGCCGAGCTACTCGAAGTCACCGATAAAATGAATGTGATGGTGCGCGAGCTCTCGCTCGGCGAACGGATGAAAATGGAGCTGATCTCGGCGCTCATCCACGAACCGCGTGTGTTGTTTTTGGACGAGCCGACCATCGGCCTAGATGTCGTTAGCCAAAAACGCGTCCGCGAATTTCTGCGTATCTACAACGAAGAACACCGTATCGTCACACTACTCACCAGTCATTACATGCAAGACATCCAGGAACTTTGCCATCGGGTCCTGGTCATCGATCACGGCAAAATTTTCTTCGACGGTCCGCTCGATGAAATCATCGATCGTTTCTCCGGTCATAAAATCCTGAGTCTGACTTTCGACCAACAAGTGACGCGCGATTTTTCCCGTTTTGGCGAAGTGATCGAGCAAACGCCGATGTCCGTCCAGCTCAAAGTGCCGCGCGCGAAAGTTACGGAGACTTGCCGCGAAGTCCTTCAATCATGCGATGTCAGCGACATCAATGTCCAGGAAGTGCCTGTTGAGGAAGTGATCCGCCAACTTTTTGGCGAGCGTCGCGTTCAGCACTCGACGGCTACGGCGCAGTCCGCCGCACCGAGCGCAGGTAAAAATTAGCTTCGGTTTAACGCGCGTTTGAGCTCGTGCGAATAAGCCGGGTTTAATTCGAAAGCGGTCACCGGCATTTCTGCGAGCTGGACCTGTTCAGTGTAAGGGATGCTCTCGACGAAGCCGGCAGACATCAGGCTGTTGAGGGTATCGGTAACGTCTTCCGACTCCATCCGCACGTAGTCCTGAATCTCGGCGCCGAGCATCGATTCAGTGAAGCCGATCGCGCGCACAATCGACGCCTCGCGGCCGGTAAGTTTGACGTTACGCATACGCGAAAAAATAGCAGCTTCCATACCGGTATTTCCGCCAGTGAGTGAGGTTTATGCGTTCTCGCGATCGAGCGTAAGCAGGACGCTCTTTTCCATCCCGTTGGCGAAGTTTGGATAGCGCGGTGTCCATGCCATCGCTCGCAGCTTCGTGTTGCTGACGCGTTTGTTGCTTTCGCCGCGCTTCCGTTTCGATGCTGATCTTCCAGCTGCCGGAAGCGGCCTATTTAACTTCGTCGCCAGCCAGCGATAGCATTCGCCCCGCAAAATCGGCTGGTCGTCGACCACATTGTAAATCTCACCGACCGACTCCTGGCGTTTTACCAACAATCGAATTGCGGCAGCCGCGTCATCGCGATGAATCTGATTTGCAAAACGCTCGCTTTCGGGATCGAGAATCGCATCGCCCTTCAGAAATTTTCTAAGCAATGCTGATCGGCTGGGTCCGTAGATGCCGCCGAGCCGAACAACGATGGCGCGGTTCGCGAGGACCAAATCCTCCGCTTTGCGCAAAATTGTTCCGGTTTCGTGTTTCGGTTCAGCCGGGCTTTCTTCCGTCACCCACTCACCATTTTTTTGGCCGTAAACGCTTGTGCTGCTGGTGAAGAGAATTTGGGAACCTTCGAATCGTTCGAGAAGATTTCGCGCGCCGTCAAAATAAACACGTCGATAAGAATCGGCATCGCCACCGCCCGTGCTGGCACAATGGATCACTGCATGGAAATCCCCTTTTCGCGCTCGAACCTGATCAGCTTTAGAAATATCGACGGCATAAACCGGATACGGTTTCGTTGAAAGCTTATGCGCCGATTCCGCCGATATTGTCCAGCCCTCGACTTCCCAATCGTCGGCGACGAACAGATCCGCAACGGCCTGGCCGAGATAACCGCATCCGGCAATGAGGACGCGCGGCATGATGTCGATCTTACGCCGCGATGGCAGCGATCTCGATTTCGTCGAACATCTTGGGCTGCAGCGCGCGCACCTGGTTTAAGCGGATCAACTCGAGCAACGCCAGGAAGGTAACGACGATCTCAAGCCGCGAGACGATCTGGCCAAACAGTTCGGAAAAACGCACCGGCGTTCCATTGCCCACGCGCTCCAGGATCTTCTCGATTTTGTCGGACACGCTAAAGCGCTCGCCAAAAATCTCCTGCAAATCCTCCCGCGCCTCGACTCGCTTGATTACTTCCTGAAATGCATGGATCAGCTGAAAAATTCCCACCTCGCGCAACGTCAATGGCGCATCGGTCACGGCATTGCTGCCGCCATCGCGGGTGAAGATGCGCTCCTGTTCGAGCGCGCGGTCGTGCAATTGCGCTGCGGCTTCCTTGAACTTTTTGTATTCGATTAGCTGGCGAATCAGATCCCAGCGCGGATCGTCTTCTTCGGCATCTTCCTCCGGCGGCTGTTGATCGAGCGGAAGCAAGCTGCGGCTCTTGAGATAAATCAGATTGGCCGCCATCACAACGAACTCTCCAGCAATGTCGATTTTGAGCTCTTTGAAAGCCTGGAGGTATTCGAGATACTGGCGCGTGATTCGTTCGATCGAAATATCGTAAATGTCGATCTCGTCGCGCTTGATCAGGTAAAGCAAGAGATCGAGCGGCCCTTCAAAAACTTCGAGCTTAACCTTGTAGTCGGTCTCCATGTTTCAACGAATTGTAGATGGCGCCCGCGTGAAGTAAATCGCGCGGAGCTTGCCGCAACCCAGGTCCCTGGTCGACAGTTATGCGACTTCGTGCCGATGCACCCAGACGCTATTCACGACACCGAGCGCGAACATGATCATGAGCGCAAATGAGCCGCTGTAACTGATCAGCGGCAAGGGCACTCCGGTGATCGGCAAAATCGAAATGGTCATTCCCACATTCTGGAAAATGTGGGTGAAAATCAGCGCGGTGATTCCGATGACTAGGAGTAAACCAAATTGGTCGCCGGCAAAGAATGCGACAAAAAGACAGGTCAGCAGTAGCAACGAAAATGCGCTAATGAGAAATATTCCTCCGACAAAGCCCCATTGCTCGCCGATGGCGGAAAAGATGTAGTCGTTGTGCACCGCAGTCGCGGGTAGAAAACCGAGTTCGATCTGAGTGTTGGCGGCTTTAAAACCTTTTCCCGACCAACCGCCCGATCCGATGGCGATAAGCGATTGGTTGATCGCCCACGAGGAGCCCTGTTTATCGATGTCAGGATGAGCAAATGCGGTGAGGCGTGCCTGTTGATAAGGCTTGAGGACCAGGTTCGCCGTGATTGGAATCATCGCGAAAAGGAGCAGCAGAATGCAGATCAAGTAGCGCAACGGCATCCCGCCGATGAATAGCAACGCTAGCAGCACCGGCACCCAGATGATCACTTCCCCCAAATCCGGCTGCATCAAAATCAAGAGGCAGGGGGCACCGGCAATCGCGCCACAGACGAGCAAACGCAGCATCGGATGCATTTGTTTGAACTGACTGAGGAACAAGGCGAGTACCATGATTCCAGCAACGACCGCGAGTTGCGCGGGCTGAAAATTAAGTGGCCCGAGGTGGAGCCAGCTGCGTGCACCGTAGACTTTTTGACCCATGAACTTGGTCAGAACCAAGAAAAAGATGCCGGCCAGGTACATCGGCAACGCTCCCCATCGGATCCAGCGGTAGTCAATCAGGCTCGCGACCATGAAAGCGAAAAATCCAACCAAAACCCAGTTGGCTTGCTTCCGCCAAAAATCTGACGCAACCGGATCTTCGCGCATGTAGGTCGCGCTGTAGATGGCGACGACGCCGAAAACCGCGAGCGCGAGCATGACAATGAGCAGGAGCCAGTTTAGGCCGAGGAGCTTTCGAAGAAATGGCGTCATGTCGATCTAGTCCGGCGCGAGCTTGAGCCACCCGCGGCCGATAATTTCGAGTATACTCAGACCGCGGAATTCGCAACCGCGTTTGAGGGCTTAGTAGCGCGAAAATGGCGCCTGGCATCGGGATTTCATCGTCCGCCTTCGTTCTACCTTTGCACGCTCTCTGATGAGGCGTAAATGACTGTTAGTAAAACACTTAACGAGAAAATCATTAAAAAGAAGCGGTTTTCTTGTCGACCCGTCAGAACCCATTTAGAATTACAGTCCTTCCAGCCGGGGTCCCATTATGGCGAAGAAAACGAAGCGCAAGATCGCGTATCGCACGCTGCCGATGCAGCGACAATTTAATCTTCGCCAGGAAGGCGACCACTTCGATCTCGGTGAGATCTTTGATCAATTGAACAAACGCTATTTTCGCCGGCGACTTCGTAATTACAAAGTGGAATGGGGGCGGCGCCGAAAACATCGACCGAAAGACCATTTTGTTTTTGGAACGATCCAGGAAGAAGACCGCGTGATTCGCATCCATCCCCTGCTCGATCAGGCATTCGTGCCGCGGTGGTTTTTGAAATACGTGCTCTATCACGAAATGCTTCACTCCGTTGTGCCGGATGAACTTTTGCGGAGTGGCAGGCGGCGCGTGCACACGGAGGAATTCAATCGGCGTGAGCGCAAATTTCGCGGCTATCATCGCGCGCGGCATTGGGAAGAACAAAATCTTGCCCGTTTCCTGCGTTAACTCCGACCGCTTCGGAGTTGAAGAGCTCTCAGCGTTTCTCCGCGGCGGCCGCCGGCGAAGCGATTTCAGACGGCGAGGGAGTCGTTGCCACGTTCTTCTTGATGAGATACCACAGGGTTGTCGCGAGTAACAGGGAGATCAACTTCGCCCGCCAGTTCTTCAGGAGCAGTCTCTTCATAACGTCCGTGCAATAAAATCTCGCCGATCCGATGGCGAAACGTTTCCGGCGTGAAATTGCGCTCAATTCGTCGTCGATGGCAAATGGAAATCCCGCCCGTCTCTTCCGAAACCACGATCGCGACTGCGTCTGATTCTTCCGTGATTCCGAGAGCGGCGCGATGGCGTAAGCCCAGACTGCGATCCAATGTTTCCCGTTGGCTCACCGGAAAAATGCAAGCGGCCGCGGCGATCCGGCCGTTGCGGATAATCACTCCGCCGTCGTGCAACGCGGCCTTCGGATGAAAAATGCTTAAGACAAGCTCAACCGAGAAATCGGAATCGAGTGTCACGCCGGTTTCTTCGTAAACGCGAATCGAAGTGTCACGCTCGATCGCGATCAGCGCCCCAAATTGCTTGTTCGCCAGTTGAGTAACCGCTTCGGCGAGGTCGTGCACGGTCTCGCGCTTCTCACTCGTCAGCGAAAAGATCGGATGACCACCGAGTTCGGCAAGGCCGCGGCGAAGTTCAGGTTGAAAGATCACAACGAGAGCAATCGCAAGGAAGACTGAGAAACTGCGGAGGAGCCAGCCGATCACGACCAAATTCAGCAGTGTTGAGATAAGCGTAAGAGTGAGAAAAACAATCGCCAATCCGGTCAAGACTTTCGCCCCGCGCGTGCCGCGAAAGTAAAGGTAGCCATAGTAGATTCCGACACTGAGCAAAATAATCTCGATGATGCTGCGCCAGCTTTTGAACCAGAGCTGGAGAAGTTCCTGCATCATGGCAATATCGCCTCTGCCGCGCGCCGCGCAGCCACGTTCTCCTTCACGTCATGGACGCGCAAAATATCGGCGCCTCGACCGCGCAGGATTCCCGTCAGCGCAATCGTCGGCGCCGTGCGCGCGCTCATTTCGGACGAGTCCACCAGTTTTCCGAGAAAGGATTTGCGAGACACACCGACCACGAGCGGGCGATCGTGCACGCGTAGTCGCTCGAGATTTTTGAGCAGCGTCAAATTATGCTCCAGCGTTTTACCGAAACCAATTCCGGGATCAAACGCGATGGCCATGGGATCAACGCCGCACTCTAGGGCGCGGGAATATCGTTGTCTAAAAAAATCAGCCACTTCGCTGACGACATCTTCGTAGTGCGGATTTTTCTGCATTGTTCGCGGTTCGCCTTGCATGTGCATAAGCACAATCGCTGTCTTCCGTTTCGCCGCGAGCGACAACATCTTCTCATCTGCACGTCCTGCAGTGACGTCATTGATGATGGACGCGCCTGCGTCCGATGCCGCGTTCGCAACTTCAGATTTCGAAGTGTCGATCGAAATGAGGATGTCGATCTTGGCCCGCAATTTCTTGATCACTGGGATCACGCGTCCCAATTCCTCTTTCATTGAAACAGGCTCGGCGCCGGGACGGGTCGATTCTCCGCCCACGTCGATAATGTCGGCGCCTTCTGATGCCATCTTTATTCCACCCGCAATTGCCGCGTCAGTTGCAAAGAATTCGCCACTGTTGGAAAATGAATCGGGCGTGACGTTGAGCGCGCCCATGATCATTCCCCGTTTGGAAAGGTCGACAGCGCTGTCGCCGATTTTCCAGATTCGCTCGCCCATCAAGAATCAGACTAACATGATGGGCTGCTTATTCGAAGGGTGCGCGAATGGATTACTTTTTCGAATAGCGACTCATCAATTCACCCTGAGCGATGACGTGCCCTCGCATGGCCGCGTCCACTTCGCGGCGCTTTGCTCCAGACTTGAGATCGAGCATCCGGTCAAGGGCAAAGATCTTGAAATAGTAGCGGTGCGTCCCGGAAGGCGGCTGCGGGCCCCCATAGCCAAGATTCGGATAATCGTTCGTTCCTTGGACCGCGCCTTTCGGCACGCTGTTCTCCGCGATCTCGCTTGTCTTTGGATCGATGTTCCAAACCAGCCAATGCGTGAACAAACCGACCGGCGCGTCCGGATCGTCCACGATCAGAGCCAGACTTTTCGCCTCGGCCGGCACGCCTCCGATTCGCAATTCCGGATTAACGTTTTGTCCGCTCTTGCTGAATTTTTCCGGAATCGTTCCGCCTTCCTGAAATGCTGGACTGCTGATTTTCATTTTCGTTCCTCCTGCCGCAAACACCACCAGGGTTGCGGCGGCGACCATACCTCCGACAATGATAATTGCTTTCATGCTCCAAACTCGTTCGTTAGATCGATCCGCCAAAGGACGGATTCGCCGTGGCGAACAATCTCCAATATGGTTTCGCCAACATGACCAAAGACGGTCGCACAATTCGAGACAAGGTGCTGGCCTTTTTGCGCGCGCCTGATTATCGGCCGGGCGATCGAGACGAGATCGCACGAGCTCTTGGCGCAAAGGGCCGCGATCGCGCCGCGGTTCGGAAAACGTTACGCGAGCTGGAACATGCCGGCGAAATCGCTCGCATCCGAAAAAATCGTTACATCCTTCCTTCCGAAGCCGACCTTGTCACGGGGAAACTCTCGATCCATCAGGCGGGCTACGGTTTTCTGGTTCCAGAGAAAGCGGGTGAACCGGATATTTTTATTGCCGCGGAAAATACCGGCACTGCGATGAATGGCGACCGCGTCGTCGCACGGATCAGTCGAGATGTCCCTCAGCGGCGCGCCAAGATCCGAGCCGGACAGGCATCTAAAAATCGAAGTGAAGGCCGCGTCATTCGCATTCTTGAGCGCGCGCGCGACACGATTGTGGCAACGCTGCAGCATTCACGAAACTTTTATTACGTCGTGCCGGACGATCCGCGACTGGTTCACAACGTTTACGTTCAGGTCCCGCCGCGCGCAAAGTTGCCGAAACCGCCGGCACCTGGCGACAAAGTCGTTGTTCGGTTGGAGACGTGGGAATCGCGCCACGTCAATCCGGAAGGCGAAATCATCGAAGTCCTTGGACCCGCAGCCGCTCCCGGAATCGACATGCTGTCGATCATCCGCAAATACGATTTGCCGAGCCAGTTTCCAAAGGCCGTTCTCGATCAAGCGGACCGGATTCCACAATCAGTCGAACAAAAACTAATTCAGGAACGGGCAGATTTGCGCGACCAATTCATTGTCACGATCGATCCGGACGACGCGCGCGATTTTGATGACGCGATCAACGTTGAAAAGATCGACAACAACGGCGGTTGGCGGGTCGGCGTTCACATCGCCGACGTTTCCGCTTACGTAACTCCGGACAGCGCGCTGGATCGCGAAGCCCGAAGGCGCGGCAATAGCGTTTACCTGCCCGATCGTGTCATCCCGATGCTCCCAGAGCGACTCAGCAATGGCGTTTGCAGTTTGAACCCGGGCGTTGATCGCCTCACCCATTCGGTTTTCATTGAGTTTGACAAAAACGGGCGCGCAAAAAATGCGCGGTTCGCTAAAAGCGTTATCCGCAGCGCGAAACGCCTGACTTACAAAGAAGCCTACGCCATCCTGCAAGCGAAACCAAACGGCGAACTGAGCCGACGGCTGCACACCGCCTGGGAGCTTGCCGCACTCCTTCGCCGCAAGCGATTCGAGCACGGCTCGCTCGATCTCGATTTTCCCGAAGTAAAAGTGCATGTCGATGCAAACGGCAAGCCGATTCGTTTGGAACGGGTTGAGAACGACAAATCGCATCAATTGATTGAAGAATTCATGCTGGCCGCGAACGAAGCAGTCGCCGGCGAGCTACGGCATCGGTCGATCGCGACAATTTACCGGGTTCATGAAGATCCCGATCCGGAAAAACTCGGCGAATATCGCGAATTCATTCTCAGCTTTGGTTACAAAGTGGGCGATCTCTCGAACCGGAAGGAAGTCCAACGCTTTCTAGCCTCGATCGGCGGCAAGCCGGAAGAGCAGGCGCTTAAGATCGGTTTGCTCAAAAGTTTGAAGCGGGCGCGTTACGCGGCGCAGCCGCTCGGACATTACGGTTTGGCCAAAGTGAATTATCTCCATTTCACAAGCCCGATCCGGCGTTACGCCGACCTAGTAGTGCATCGCACGCTGGCCGAACGCAATTTGCCGCGACGACCCAAGATCGACATCGGACAAATCGAATCCCTTGCCGATCACATTTCAGACACCGAAAGAAACGCGGCCGAGGCCGAGATCGAATCTGTTCGGTTAAAGAAGCTTCAGTTTTTCGAGCAACAGTTGAAGGAGCGCAATCCGCAAGTCTTTCGTGCCGCGATCATGGACGTTCGAAATTACGGTTTGGTGGTGGAGCTGCCGGACGCTCTCGTCACCGGCGTCGTCCACGTTTCCACGCTAAGTGACGATTTCTATCGCTTCGACGCGGTCCAACGCCGACTGGTCGGCCGCCGGACAAACCGGCGGTTTTCAATCGGGGATGAGATTCGAGTCTTCGTTGCTCGAGTCGACACCTTTAAACGTCAAATCGACTTCGCTATCGCTGATCAGAGCGCGAAAAAGAGCGCGCGACGGCGTTAATCCGTTACCGAAACGGTCCTCGACAACGCCGCTTCAGGCGCGCTCTTTTCGTCAAAAATACTGCTTCCCTTTCCGATGCCGACCGGCCTAAACTCCGCGGTTTTTGCAGACATGGATAATCTCATCGAGGCAAGGGAGCTGCAGATAGAGCGCAAGCATTTCCACGTGGAATTCCGCGAAAATGACCGCGGGAAATTCCTGCGCATCACTGAGGAAGCACACGGTCGCCGTAACACAATCATCGTCCCGAGCACGGGCGTGGATGAGTTTACCTCTGCGATCGACGAAGTAATCGAGCAGGCCGAGCGGGCGCCGGCTTAAGAAACGCGCCGCTTTGCTGATTTCCGGCGCCGTCCGTTGACACGCGCGAGAGCGCAGAATTAGGTTGGCAATTCTCCAGTCGGAGAGACTTCATGGCTAAAAAAGGAAAATCGACGAGTCGCAGATCGACCCGCCTTCGCGAACCTACGGCGCGGCAAGCAACGAAGGGGCGCGCTGCAAAAAAATCAAAAACGCCGAAATACGTTTATTACTTCGGCGATGGTCACGCTGACGGCACCGGCAAAATGAAACCGTTGCTCGGCGGCAAAGGCGCAAACCTCGCCGAGATGACACGGATCGGTCTGCCTGTCCCTCCGGGATTCACGATCACGACCGAAGTCTGCAGCTACTTTTACGCGCACAACCGCAGCTATCCGGCGCAACTCAAAGCCGAAGTAGAAACCGCACTGGCGAAAGTCGAAAAATCTGTCGGCAAAAAACTTGGCGACAAAGAGCGGCCGCTCCTCGTTTCCGTGCGTTCGGGCGCGCGCGATTCCATGCCCGGAATGATGGACACGATCCTGAATCTCGGAATGAACGACGAAGTAGTCGAAATCGTCGCGAAAAAAACCGGCAACGCGCGCTTCGCCTGGGATTCGTATCGCCGGTTTCTGCAAATGTATGGCGACGTCGTGATGGGCGTGCAAAAACGGCCGGGGGAAGATCACGACCCATTCGAAAGCGTGATCGAACATTTGAAGGATCAGCGTTACGGCAAACATGATTTCCCCGATGTAAAGTTGAGCGTCGCCGACTTAAAGGAGCTGGTGAAGCGCTTCAAGGCGCTGATCAAGGAGCGAACCGGCAAGTCGTTTCCGCAAGATCCGAAGGAACAGATGTGGGGATCGATCAGCGCTGTTTTCGGTTCGTGGATGAACGACCGCGCCATTGTTTATCGCCGAAAATATGGAATCCCGCACGATTGGGGCACAGCCGTGAACGTGCAAACGATGGTCTTCGGAAACATGGGCGAAACGAGCGCGACCGGCGTCGCGTTCACCCGCGATCCGGCCAGCGGCGAAAAGGTTTTCTACGGCGAATATCTGATCAACGCACAGGGTGAAGATGTCGTCGCCGGTGTCCGCACGCCCCATCCGATCGCGCATCTCGCAAAAGAAATGCCGGCCGCGCACAAGGCGCTCATGAAAGTCCGCGAACTTCTCGAGCAGCATTTCAAGGACATGCAGGACCTCGAATTCACCGTGGAGGAGAACCGGCTCTATATTTTGCAAACGCGCAACGGCAAACGCACCGGTCACGCCGCGGTCCGCATCGCTGTCGATATGGTCGGCGAAAAATTGATTTCTAAGAAAGACGCGGTCCGTCGCATTCCGGCAGATTCCCTTGCCCATCTTCTAGCGCCGGTCTTTGATCGACAATCGGCCAGTCAGGCCAAGAAAATCGGGAGCGGACTGGCAGCCGGGCCGGGCGCGGCTTCGGGACATGTTGTTTTTAGCGCGGAAGAAGCGGTCGCGCGCTCGAGTAAAGGTCAGAAGGTCGTGCTCGCGCGCATCGAAACTTCGCCAGAAGACTTGCGCGGAATGATCGCGGCGGAAGGAATCCTCACCTCGCGTGGCGGCGTTTCTTCCCATGCGGCGTTGGTCGCTCGGCAAATGGGCAAAGTCTGCGTCTGCGGCGCGAGCGGGATCCAGATCGATTACCAAAGGCGCACGCTCAGCGCCAACGGCACGACGCTCGCGCAAGGCGACTACATTTCGATCGACGGAACGGCAGGCGAGGTTTTCGCCGGCGAAGTGACAACGGCGCCGTCGGAAATCATTCAGGTGTTGGTCGACCGATCGCTCGACGCGAAAAAAAGTCTGACTTATCGCGAGTACGCGAAGCTGATGACTTGGGCAGACGAGTTTCGGAAGCTCGGCATTCGGACAAATGCCGATACGCCTGAACAAGTGGCCAACGCAGTTGCGTTCGGTGCTGAAGGAATCGGACTTTGTCGAACCGAGCACATGTTTTTCGAAGGCAACCGGATCGATGCGATGCGCGAGATGATTTTGGCCGGCACCAAAGAAGAGCGATTGCACGCCGTCGCCAAGTTGCTTCCCTACCAACGAAAGGATTTCGTTGGGATTTTCACCGAACTAAAAGGGTTGCCAGCGACGATCCGTTTTCTCGATCCACCGCTGCACGAATTTTTGCCGAACGATCACGCCCAGCAAAATGAGCTGGCAAATAAACTCGGCGTCCCCGCCGAGCAGATTTCACGGCGCGTGCACGAGTTGCACGAGTTCAATCCGATGCTCGGACATCGCGGCTGCCGACTCGGGATTACCTTTCCGGAAATTTCGGAGATGCAGGCGCGCGCCATCTTTGAAGCGGCCGCCGAAGTGCAAGCGATCGGAATTAAAGTGCGACCGGAAATCATGATCCCGCTGGTCGGATTTCCGCGAGAGCTTAAGCTTCAGATCGACATCGTTCGGCGGGTGGCCGATGAAGTGGCCAAGAAAAAGAAAACGAAGTTCGATTGTCTCGTTGGCACGATGATCGAGATTCCACGCGCGGCCCTGCTTGCCGATGAAATTGCGCGCGACGCCGAATTCTTCAGCTTTGGCACAAACGATCTCACTCAAACAACGCTCGGGATGAGTCGCGACGATTCCGGAAGTTTTCTGCCCGCTTACGCCGAGCTCGACATCATCGACACAAACCCGTTTGCATCGATCGATCAAAAGGGCGTCGGCCGGTTAATGGAAATGACGCGCGATCTCGGACGTAAGACGCGTCCGAACATCAAGCTTGGAATCTGTGGCGAGCACGGCGGCGAACCCAACAGTGTGAAGTTTTGCCATCGGCTCGGGCTGGATTACGTCAGTTGCAGTCCCTTCCGAATTCCAATCGCGCGGCTCGCCGCCGCCCAGGCGGCGATTGCCGAGTAGATCTCGATCTTGGAATTCACTTCGTCGCAGACTGCGCGGAGTGAAAAGCCAGCCAGGCATTCCAGGCCCGTTCCCAATTTTGTTTTTCGGCCCAAAGTTGGGCTTCGAGATATTTCCAGTAAACGGGTGAATTGGAGCGTTCGCTGAAATGGCGCACGGTCTGGAGCGCGTCGTCGATTCGGCCAGTGTTTTTCTGGGCGCGGTAAAGTTCGTAGCCGATCGCGAAGTTGTCAGGCGCGACGCGATACTGACTTTCCAACTGGAGAAGATCCGCGTTAGAGCTGACCCGCGGCAACGCAACCGGTTCGCCGTAGCGCTCGGTCAATTCGCAGGCAGCCTTAAAATCATTTTGGCTCGCGTGATATTTGGCAAGACCGAACCAGGCATATGGCAACCAATCTGGATGTTGCGTAGTTGCTCGCGAAAGTTCGGCAGCGTCGCCGCGTTCCGACCAAAAGGCAAAGAGCGCGAGTTTCTCTGTCTCAGTGAACGAACTGAGATCGGGATCGTTCTCTAAGACTTTGCCAAGCGCGCGGTTGAACTCGGGGCCGGAGATTCGCGAGAGATACGGCAATGCGAGATCGTGACGACTGACACCGAGCTCAGCCAGAATGCGACTGAGTTCGGGACTACGAAGCGAGGCCTTGCTCAGCATGCTCGAAAAGACTCCGGCGCGTTCCGGCCCCGCACGGCGCAACGCTTCCTGCCACGCGGTCGCGGCCAGAACGGGTTGCGATGAAAGCCAGACGTTGCCTTCCGTCAATGGAAGTTCATAAGAGATCTGTTCAAGAAAACGCGCTCGCCGAAAATCGGTCAGCGCGTTGTCGGCTTGCTTCAATTGGACCTCGGCAACGGCGCGGGAAAAATAAAGTTCCCAGTCGAGTGGCGCCCATTTCAGTCCAGCGGTGGTGAGCGCGACAGTTTCGGTGAAATTCCGGCCGCGATTATCGATGGTGGCGAGTTCCTTGGCGTTGGTGACACCGACCGAACCGGGAAGGAGTTTTTGGCCACGGGCAGCGACGACCCACGAGCCGCTCACAACGATCAGGATTAATCCGATCAACCGGAATAAGATCGAAACCGATCGGCTCGGTTTGATTGAGTGCGGACGATGGAGCGAGAGGCCGAGCAAGAACGTTGCGGCAAACATTGTTCCGACGCGATGTCCGGAAACATCGACCAGGCCGTGAAGCGCAAAGAGGAGTGCAGCGATCAGCGTGGCGAGCCGATAACGCTGATTGGTTCCTTCGCGTAGAGGAAAAACCTTCCGAATGATGAAGACGAGGCCAACGACGACAAGAACGACCGCGACCCAACCAAGCTCGGTCCAAAGCCACAGCCAATCGCTCTCGGGATGAATCGCGCGGCGGTCGCTGTAGGAAGCGGCCCGAAAAATCGCGAAGACGTCTTCAAAATTACCGAGACCTATTCCGACCCAGGGGGAGTCGTGAATCAGTTGAAAGACATCGGCAAAAATCCGCCATCGGAAATCGGTCGAGAGGCCGGCGTTGGCAAGATTGCGGAGATGAAATCGTTCGAGCGTTTGCCCGCCAAAAAGCAACAGAGCGGTAAACAGCAGGAGCAAGAACGAAACAACAAGTGCGATCCGCGACGGCGAGCGTTGGCGAAGAGAGAAGACGCCGAGCCAGAGGGCGCTTCCGGCTATGAGAATGCCGATGCCGGCGCGCGAAAAATTTAAAATGATCGCGGTAATCACCAGCGCGAAGGCCCCACCCCAGAGGATCCAGCGTTTGCGTCCCCTGCGAAGATCGTCCTGACCGCAGGCCAGAATCATGATCGCGGTCAGGCCAAAAAGGTTCCCGGTTTGATTACGGTTCGGAAACGGCCCGAAGTTGCGTTCGTTGTGCCAAAAGGGCGGCGCCGTTTTAGCAAGCCAGAACAAAATGCAAATCGCAGCCAAAAAAACCATGCCGGCGGTGAACAGGCGCAATTGCAGCCGCGCTTCGCGCAATTCGAGTTCTTGGGCGCAAACAACGTAAAGCCAGCTCAAGCCGGCGACGAGACTGCCCAAACACGTCAGTGTGATCCAGGGTTGTGGACTTAACGTCGCCGGAAGTGAAATTCCAAAATCGTTCAGGTAAGTTGCGCGCCAGTCCGGCTGAAAAAACCAACTCCCCGGCAAAAAAGCAACGAGCGACCAAATTAAAAATGCGACCAAGACGAGATTGATCGCGAGGCCGAGCGAAAATCGCGGCGGGTGCACGAGCAGATAAATTCCGAGAAAGGCAAAGACAATTCCCTCACCCCACTTTTGGGTGGCACCGCCAAGAAAACACGCGAGCACCGGCAATAAGGCAACCAAAGCGTGATTCAGCCAACGACCCGACGGGCCGTCGTCGCGCACATGAGCTGGACCTTCGTGTGTCGGGTTCTGCATTATCTGTGCAAAACGATGGTATGGGAATCGCTTTTACTCCTCGAGCCAAGCGGTCGCTGGAATTGAAACGTCATGAACGCGGGAATCTACCACGAGTTGAAGCTGTGCGGCCATCGCGTACTCTCATGATCAGCCCAGCAAAATAGAACATGGTCACGCAACGGACGGAAGGACTTTACCGCGTCTTCCTGTTTTGCCAGATGATCATCGTCGCCGCAATTTTCTGGATCGGCGTCTGGATCATGGTGACGTTTTACTCGCCCGGCGGCGCGCTGACCTGGGGCCGTTATAGCATCTACTGCGGGATGCTCGTCTTGGGATTGACTTTGGAAACACTGAGTCGTTCCAAAAACTTCTTTCTTCAAAACGAACTCCTGCGCCCACATCGGCACAGCTTGCGACAAACGGCGGCCAGCATCGGGCTGCTCGTGCTCTATCTCGTCGCCGCCAAGGACGCGTTTATTTCGCGCGTATTTCTGTTCAATTTCGTTCCGTGGCTCTACATCGCCCTCCTCTTCTCGCATTATTATCTTCCGTCGCTTTTATCCTGGGGAATTTTTCGCCGCGAAGATAAAACGCTCCTGATCGGATCAAGCCAGCGCGCGACACAACTTCGCGAGTGGCTTCAGCGCAAAGCCGAGATTGGTTTGCGCACGGTCGGCTTGATTTCCGACGACGATAAGATCGACAATCCGGAAGTCCCCTTGCTCGGCAAGCCTCAACAACTCGAACAAATCATTCGCGATCACAACATTACTCAAGTCATTCTCCTCGAATTCCCGCTTTTTTCCGAAGCGAACCAAAACGTCATCCAGATTTGCGATCAACTTGGCATTCGCCTTCTCATTTTGAGCGATCTGGAAGAACGACTGCGGCATTCCGTGACGCACTTTGAAGACGGCGGGTTTCGTTTCATTGGATTGCGCGAAGAACCGTTGGAAAATCCATTGAACCGATTTTTGAAACGCGCGATCGACATCGTGATCGCGTTGCCAGTCATGTTCGTTATTTTCCCGGTCCTGGCCGCGATCGTTTTCATCGCCCAACGACTGCAGTCGCCCGGCCCACTCTTTCACGTGCAAAACCGCGCCGGAATGCAAAACCGACAATTCAAGATTTACAAGTTTCGCACGATGCATTCCAACAATGGCGAACTATCGCGTCAGGCCAGCGAGGCAGATAAGCGCATCTATCCATTCGGGAAATGGTTTCGCAAATTAAGCATCGATGAAGTGCCGCAGTTTTGGAACGTGCTTCGCGGCGACATGAGCATCGTTGGACCGCGGCCGCATTTAATCGAACACAACCAGCAGTTTTCCAAATTCATGGGCAACTATCATGTGCGCACGTTTGTGAAACCGGGCATCACCGGTTTAGCGCAAGTGCGCGGATTCCGCGGTGAAGCACGGAATAACGCCGATATCGAAAACCGCGTCGCCTGCGATATTGAATATCTCGAAAACTGGAACCTGTCCCTCGAGTGCGCGATCATTCTGCGCACGTTCGCGCAACTGATTCGGCCACCCCGCAGCGCCTATTGATTGGTCTGCCGCTGGCGCGTAGTCCGCTGTTTTCGAAGCTCGCGCATTTTCGCGCGAATCAGGTATTCGTACCAGCCCATGCTCGCGCAGTAGGCGAACCCTTCGCGGCCTTCGAGAAAGCCGCCCTTGAAAATATACATGTGGAGAAACCGCAGAAGTGGCCAACCGGGGATGCGACTCAGGATCGGTTTGACTGCGCGGTTTCGGCGCGACGAATCTTGCGAAAACAGTTCGCGCCAGGAAGCGGAACGCGTCAATCGATCCGCGGCTTCTTCACCGGAATATTGATTGTGCTTCGCCCACCACGCTTCCCAACCTTTGCTCAGTGCATAGTGTAAATACGGTTCGCGGATGTAACCGAGTTCGCCATCGACTCTTCCCTCCTTCTGGCCGTGCCCGCTGTCGATGAAATCCGCCCGTCCGCGACGCACGATCCGAAGCTGCCACTTCGGAAATGAATCGCTCCGGCGCAGCCAGCGTCGATCGAGCATCATTTTCCAACAGCAATAGAAACCTGCGATGATATCCTCCGCGTTTTGAATGGCGTCTCCCACGGCGCGCCGAAATTCCGACGTGGCAACCTCATCGGCATCGAGGAACAACACCCATTCGCTTTTTGGATCGCAATTTTGCAGCGCCCAGTTTCGCTGCCGGGCAAAAGATTCAAAGGGACGTTCGTAAACTCGCGCACCGGCCCGCCTCGCGATTTCCTGAGTGCCGTCATCGCTTCCGGAATCGATCACCACGGCTTCGCCGAAGCCGGCAACCGATTGTAAACAACCGGGCAGATTGTCGGACTCGTTATGCGTGAGAACGATGATGGTTGGTGCTTCAGGCATGGCGCTTCTATCGATCCGGAAAAGTAAAGAAACTAAAGGGAACGCCGCTGGCATCGGCCGGGGTCGCCGACAACGCGGAGTGAACGTCGTAACGCGCAAACAAAGTCCGATAGAGTTTCGCGTCCATTTTCATGGCGTAACCTTTTCGCTGCCATTCGCTGAGCAACGCACCTTCATAGGCAGCCTCGGGAGGCAAAAAAATGCAGTGTTCACCGCTCGAAAGAAACGCCGGAATATCCTTTTTAATCTCGCCGTGGAGATCTTTCTCATGCAACGGCAGATTGGCGCGCTCGACGTGGTATTCAAAGTCCCACGGCCACGCGTTGCCAATGATCACGGCCGGACGGTTTTCGCACTGTTCTAAAAGTTTCCGAAGGTAATCCAATCGGTAGTACGGCTTTTGATGGACAGCTTGAAAATAGGTTCCCGGAACAAAAAACGGGCGCACTAATTGTCGATCTTTGAAGATATCGATGTTCACTACAGTTCCGAGTAAAGTGAAAAAGGCGAGCGCGAGAACTAACGCCGGCGATCGATCCACCGCGAGCAACAAAAGAAACGGCAACGCCACGAGCAGATGCGCGGCTTTCGATGGATGGAGAAAGAAGACCGCCAAAAAAGTAACGGGAGCAAGACAAGAAATCGTGAAAACGAAATTTGGCGACTGGATTTGTCGTGACCACTCACGCAACGCGCTGATTAGCGTCCAGCAGAGCAAAAGAAACACCGGCGGCGTAAAAGCCTGAAAAACAATCCGGTAAACGCCGCCGAGGATTGATTCCCGCAAATTCATGCCGGCGGTGTAAGGCGCGCGAATGCCCATTAACAAGATCGGCATCCAGACGACGGAGACCGCAATTGCTAAAAGTGCCAAGCTGAATAGTGCATATCTCCGGCCCAGCTCTGGCTTAATCAGGCAATAAATCGGAAAAATAACTGCCGCGAAGACGAGCTCCGGCCGACAACCGGTCGCGAGCGCGAAACAAAAGATCGACAACGACAGCCGGGTAAAAAGCGGTTTCGCCGCTGGAACAACCAAGAACCGCACCGCGACGAGCAAAAAAAGAAGACCGAAATCAAATTCTTCGCCATCGACTGCGTTAAAAAAGAATTGTGCCGAAAAAGCCAGACAGATCGTGGCTAAAAGAGCGCGACCGCGTGTCGCGCCGAGACGATAGAGCAGGTTGTAAAAAATGACGAGGGTAGCGAGCGCTCCGGCAGCCTGACAAACGAGAAAAACCTGATCGTCGAACTCAACGCCGACACCTTTCTGCAAAATCCACCCGATCGCGCCAAAAAGATAAAACTCAGTCGTGGGATGTCCGGGAGGCCGCGAAACTTCGAGCTGACCGCCGTTCAGCAGCGCCTGAGTCGCACGCACAATTCCGTGGCCGTCGCCACTGGCCAGACCGTGATTAAATTGAAGCGCGAGAATTGCGCCGTAAAAAACAAGAACGACGACGAAGGCCCCGTGACGAGACAGGGCGGAAAAATTCATGCCGATGGCGGCCGCGAACCAATAACTCGACACGGGTTCCCGGCCGCGACGACATTTTCGGGAACATCCTTGGTCACGACTGAGCACGCCCCAACAACACTGTGTGCCCCGATCGTGACTCCCGGCAAAACAAACGCGCGCGCTCCGATGAATACGTCTTCCCCGATCGTGATCTTGGCCGCGACCAGCGGCATTTCCAGCCGATCGAAATCGTGGGTGCCGGCGCTGAGATAAACTTCCTGCGCGATTGTGGCGCGCGCGCCGATTTCGATTTCGCCTAACGAATAGGCATTTGCACGGTCGCCAAGACAGGCGCGATCATGCAGCGTTAGGTTCCACGGAATGGCGATTCGCGCGCGTTGATGGACGAACGGAGTGCCTTCGATCCTGGCGTCGAAAACGCGGAGCCAAAACAGCCGCCATTGATTGAGCGGTTTCGGCGTCCAGACGCAAAAGAGCGCCCAGCAAAATTCCCAGAGCACTCGCAAGAAACGCTGACTGACCGGCCACGGCGAATCGTAAGCCGATTTCTGTTCTGGATTAACGGTTTGGATCTCGGACATGTTTAATTGCAAATCACTGAATCAAAATCTTTCAAGAACAGCTCGGCCACGCGCTCGGGCCAATACTCTGCGGATTTCTGGTAACCCGCCACAGCGACGCGCGCCAGCAGTGTTTCGCTATGAATAACATTGTCGATCTTGTCGCGCAGTGTTTCAGCGATTGGTTGCGCCCGGTGATCGAAAACAAAGCCGGTTTCGCCGTCGCGAATGAAATCGCGGAAACAATCGAGGTTTGAAACGAGCACACCGCAACCATGCGCCATGGCTTCGAGCGGCGCGAGCCCAAACGATTCACCGCGCTCGGCCAGCGACGGATAAATAAAGAGCCGCGCACTGCGCAACACGGACGCAAGCTCATTGGCATCAAAAATCGGTCCGGCAAAGCTTATTTTGCCTTCGGCGTTCTCAGCGGCGGCGCGAAGCGAAGCCAAATATCGTTCGCCTCCGCCACCAAGTTTCGTTTGGGTTGGGCCGACAATCATCAATTTCCAACCCGCAAAAGCAGCCCGCGCGCCGTTCGCGAAGGCGTCGACTAAAACGCGGAGGCCCTTCTCGGGATGCACTCGGCCAACGAACAGCATGATCTTATCCCGATCGCTGATTACTGGAGGCACGCCGCTGGTCGTCGACCTTGTCACCGGATAGGGTATGACTGCGACCTTGTGCGCGAGCTGGGGTGCTTCCGCGGCTATCGCACGTGCGATAGGATGAGACGGCGCCTGCAAGCGCGCCGCGCTGCCATAAAAACACATTTGTCCTTTCGGATACCGTCCAGCGTGCACGTAAACCTTTCCCCGTTTTGAGCTCCGCAACAAAATCGGCAGCCAAAACGTGTTGGTTACGATGATGTCCGCGCGCGGCAACATCGACATCGTCCGAAGCGAATAGATCAGGTCGAGAAACTTCAACCAAACGAGCGAGCGCGGGGTATCGAAACCGTCAACGCGCAAATGTTTTACCCCGTCGATCGTTTCTTCGCGCGGAAGTTCCGGTATTTTCCGTGATACCAGCACGACATCGTGACCCCGTTTAGCGAACTCGGGCGCCAGCGTAAACCATACTTTTTCCACGCCACCGCCCATCGTCGGCGGCACCGGAAAGAACGCGCCCAGGACAATTGTGATTTTCATTGAGCGTTCGGCGGTTCGCTTAGAATTCGCAAAAGGGAATCAACCGCCCGATCGATTGCAAAGCGTTGTTCGAAACAATTTCTCGCATTTTGTCGCATCGTTTCGCGTTCCATTGGTGCCGTGTCGATCCAACGTTGAAGCAAACGAGTCGTTCCCGTGAGGTCGTCGGATTCAACATAACCGGCGCGATCCGCATCGATCTCGCGCCAGATGTTTACCCGATTGGAAATTAAGACCGGAACCCCGGCGACGAGGGCTTCGACCACGGAGATCCCGAAATTCTCCTGGTGCGATGGAAGAACAAACGCGTCCGCGCTGGCGAGCGCGCCCTGTTTCATCGCGCCTTGCAACATTCCGGTAAAAACAACGCGGTCTGGTAGATTCAGCCGCGTCACCTGGCGACGCAGATCAGATTCCCAACCGATTTGATCCGGCCCGGCCATGATCAGCGAAATGGAATTGTTTGATCGAACGCGCGTAAAAGCGTCCAACAAAATATCGCAGCCTTTTTTTGGATGTAACCGGCCAAGAAAAAGAAAATTGCGCGTGGTCTGGAGTTGCGGATACCGCGAGAGAAATTCCGACCTAGCACTCGACGAAATTGGCGGTGCTTCAACCCCAAGCGGTGAAACTTTTTCGTGGGCGCGGTAAAGCCAGAACGATTGGCGCGCCTGCAAACGTTCCTCTTCCGAAGTAAAGATGACTGCGGCTGCATCTCGCAAGACGCGATACTCTGCCCAAGGCCAGTAGAGCCATTTTTTTAGATGTTTGAACGGGAACGTTTCTTTGAACCACGGGTCGAGCATGCCGTGGGGAAATACGTAATAGGGAATTGGTGAGCCGGCGTAACGCCGCCAGGCAGCGAAGCTCAAGTATTGCCAAATGCCATTCACAATGACGCGATCGTAATCGCCGCCATGTTGTCGAAGCCACGGCAAGAGAGCATGCGAATAGCGGTAACTGGTGAGGCCGGAACCGAGCGCATGCACGTTTAGATCGACATTTGCGATCCACGCGGCGGAAGGATCATCCAGCACGACGATGTCGATCTTGTGCCCGCGACGGGCGAGCCCGCGGCTGAGTGCGAGAACCGACGTCGCCACGCCGCCAACGCCCGGATCGAGCGTGTGCACCAATTGCAGAATCTTCAACGCGCTAGACAACGAAACCTTCCGTCCGCTGGAAATATTTGCAGTCGCGCGAAAGCGATTTTATCGGCCGCGCCGGGACGCCGCCATAAAGCTGATAGGTATCGGCGAAACCTTTATTGAGAAGAGATTTCGCTCCGAGAACGCAAAAATCGGGTAACGCGCTTCCGCCAAGCAACACGCAATTGGTCCCAACAAAGCAATAATCGCCGACGCGGACGGGCTTCGAGGACTGTCGATTTTGCTCAAGGTCGATGCTGTGCGTGATGATCTGCGAATGAAATCCGGCGAAGGTGGTAAATCGGCCGATCGTGACTGAATTGGTGCAATCGAGCAGATGACGATTGGTGATGGCCGCGTGCTCGCCGACGATCAGTTCCGGTCGCCGATCTGTTTCGTGAGCAAAGTGACGGGGCGAGCCGAGCGGAAATCCGGTGATCCAATTACCGCGACCGATGGAGGCGTGCGCTTTGAGATGAAGCAGGTCGATATTTTTGCAGACGGTAGCAGAGCCGATCTGACTGCCTTCTTCCATGATTAACCGGTTCGAAAAAATCCAAGCGAGCCCAATCCGGCAAGTCGGATGGATTTTATAACCGAATTGGTTTTCGAGAAACGACCGCCGCAGTCTCCAAGGCAAAAAGAAACTGAGCAGCATCAGGATTGTTTTCACAATTGCGCCCCCAAACTGCGATAGATGTCGATGTATTGCGAGACCATCCGGCTCGTTGAAAAGCGTTCCGCGTTGCGCAAACTCTTTTCACTCCAGATCGCGCGTTGCTCGGGATCGCTCAATCGAAGCAGATCCGCCGCGAATCCGGTTTCGTCATTTGGATCGTGAAAAAGAGCGGCGTCGCCGGCTGTTTCGGGTAAAGGACCGGAGTTGCTGCACACGACCGGGCAGCCGCATGCTTGCGCTTCGATCACCGGCCAACCGAAACCTTCAAACCGCGATGGATACAAAAGAGCGACCGCGCGATTATAAAGCGCCTCGAGCAATTCGTCAGGAGCGTCGGGCAATTGCGTGATGCGATCGAAAATCCCGAGGGTTTCCGCCAATGAAAATAATTCAGACGTCAGCGTGTCGCCGACAAAAACAAGGCGCGCGTTCCACTTCTCTTTACAGAGCGCAAAAATTCGGAGCACACCGTCTCGATTTTTTCTGCGCAAATTCGAACCGACGTGCAGAACAAACGGAAAGTCTGAATTGAAATCCGGGATCTTTGCGAGGCGCGCTGAAACCTCGACTTCCGGCAATCTCCGAAATGGATAATTCAGACCAGGTCGCACGAGTTGGACTTTGGGAGAAGCGGCGCCGCGCGAAATGAGACAGCGCACGTCCGCCTGAGTCGCCTGCGAAACGCACGCGACCCCATTCACCCGGCGGAGGCCGCGCAGAATCCACCGTTGCAAAATTTTGCCGGTCAGTGAGGCCGGGCAATTTGTTTCCTCGCCGAGCGCACCGCGAACAGCAAGAAGATCGTGGCAGGTCACAACCACGGGCGTGTTAGTTATCCAGGCGCCGTACATGCTGTTTGAGTGATCGCAGATATGAACAACCGACGGTTTGTCTTCGGCTAGTGTGGCGCGCAATTGTCGTGGAAAGAAAACGAACTTGTCGATGTAACCGAGCCATTTGGCGACAAAGCTTCCAGCACCGCGAAATTTTCCGAACCGCGGTTTCGGCGCGATCAATTTCGCGGTAATTTCGGAATTGTTGAGACCGTGCAGCATCATCGTTCCGAAACGCTGCATACTTTGCTGCCGATCGAGCGGATAATTACCGATCAGCAGAACCATTGTTGTGTTCGGAGCCAATCTCTGGCCCGTGAATACGACTTGCAAAAGCCGATCGGCGCGGGAGCTGTTTTTCCGCGGGCGGATCCAGGACCGTGGGGGCGATTGCGGACGAGTCAGTGACACGCGGCCGGGTGGCGGCGAGACAAAGGCCATTAAGAATCACGGCGAAGCCCAGAGTGGTGGGCTGGCCCAGTTGTCCGTTCAAGAACAGGATGAAGCCAGAGCTGAAAAGCAGGATCGGAAGCAGGTCACCGCGTTTAAGTGCGGCGAAACTCAAGCGTCCGAGTTGCAAGGTAAAAAGGGTCCGCCAGAGTAAAAATGCCAGTCCGAGAATCGGACCGCCTTCCGCTAAAACCCGAGTCCATTCGTTTTCAGCAAGCAAAAATGCGGGCCGGCCAATCAGGATGCGACCGCCGACATTTGTGCCAATACCAATTCCGTAACCGAATAGCGGAACCTTATCGATGTTTTGCAAGCCTTCAGTGAAGCCGCTGATAACTCGCTCGATCATTCCCTTAGTAATCGTCGTCTCGGCGGCCGCAGCTGACTCAGTGAAACGGTCGGAAAGAATCTGCACACCTTCTTTGAAAATAGGAAGGCGAGTAATAATGAAGGCGGCGATAACAATAATCAGCAAAGTGCGACCAAATTGATTCACCGCCCTTGGTCGAACCAGAAAAATCACAACGACTGCACCAACGACGATGAGCACTGAAGCGACACACGAACGACTGCCGGATACACCGATGCCAATGACCATCGCTGTACCGGCGACGATGAGCAGCCAGCTTTTGTAAACAGTTCGAGTGAGCGCGCCGTAAATGAGAAATGCCGCGGCCCCGCTCATGTAAAAAACGGGACCCGAAATAAAGGAGAAGGGACCAGGCGTGCGAATCTTTCCGCCGCCGGCCGTGAGCTGTTCCGCTTCCCCCAAACCGGCGGTGCGATTGATAAACGAATCGGGCGACGCCTTAAATTGCGCAACCATCAGCAGGGCTATCGGAATCACCAGGAAAAGAATCCACCAGCCAAATTTCTTGACATCCTCCTCATCAAAGACACTTGCCATTACGAAAATGAGCGGCAGATGCAAAAAGTTGGTACGAAAACCGTAACCCGTGACCTCGACCATCGCCTTTGGTGGCAAGTAAGAAAACAAGGGCGAACCAAGAATAGCAAAGACCGACAAAATGCCGATGGTCCAAAGTGAAATGGCCCAAACATTTCGAGGAACCACGTGAGCCTTGATCGCATAGTAATAAATCCCCAGCATCACCGGATCGCGTATGAGAAGGAGCGGATTAGAAAACCGCGGCAGGGCCCACTTCCGGAGCGCGCCTTCAATCAAGAGCAGCCAGAGATAGAGCCAGATCAGCTGGCGAATACGGTGCTTTGCTTTTTCCTCGGGATTTTCGGTGCTCATTGCCAGGTTAGAGCGCGCACCGCGGCGACAATGCTTTCGCCATAGGCGCGCCAGGTGAATTCAGCGGCGCGTTTCCTAGCTGCAATACCCATGCCATCAACGAGCGATCGATTCGCCGCGCACCAACTTATTTTTTCGGCGATCGCTTCCGGCGAGCGAATCGGGATTAAAAATCCGGCCTCGTCGTCAACGATCACGTCGTCAGCGCCCGCGTTTTTCGTTGCGATCACGGGAAGTCCGCAAGCCATTGCTTCCTGCTGAACCAAGGCGCGGCCTTCGACAATGGAAGGCAAAATGAACACGTCGCAGCTTTGCATGAGACGGAGCACTTCGCCATGCGGTCGCGGCTGTTCGTAAACGAAATCCGCAAATCGCTCGCGATACCAACTCAGCGGGCGCAAAAGCGAGCCCATGACCACGAGCTCGATTTGCTTTGAGCTCACGAGCCTCATTGCCGCGAAAAGATCGGCCAAACCTTTTCGCTGGGTGAGCGCGCCCGCGAAGAGCACTCGCAATCGGCCCGAACGCCCGATGGCGTCATTCCTTAGATCGACATCCGGCGAGCCGAACGGTGCAATTAAACACTGCTTCTGCGCGCGCGCTTCTGGCGGGAGCGATTCCAAGACAAATTTGCTTGGGCAGACGACGAGCTGGGCCAACTCAAGCTCCTGCGTCTTGCGCGAGAGTTTCTCGTCCGAATCTCGTGTCGCACCAAGAGTCGGTTCCCAGTCGGGATAACGCTCGGCCTCTTCACCCAACAAACGCCGGCTGGTCTGCCAATAAGCAATCGGGAGATCGTAAATTCGTTTGAATCCGCGGTCCCGCGCCGCCCGAAAAGTTTCGAGCGCGCCGTCTTCGTAAGCGTAAACGGAATCGAGCATCTCAGGGGATTCAATCTTGCGCAGGCGTTCGGCGACTTTGCGATCGAGCTCGCGAATAACAGCATCGATGCTAAAGGCACCGGTTTCGTGTTTCGAAGTGAGGCCGACCGTTCCAGCGAACAGGCGAATCATCTCACGCTGCGGAACGGTGCGCGTGCGTGTCCGAATTGTTTCTGGAAAGGACCGACGCTGCAAAATTTCGCGGAGCCGCCGCGGCGTTACTCGATTCATGGGCGACTTGGAGTTCCAACTTAACGTCGTCCAGAATTCGCCTAGCATTCTGGCGCGATCAAAAGCCTCGAGCGCGGCGCGGACGAATTCGTTGCCCGTCGGATGAGAAAGGAGGATCACGGGTTAGTAAGTACGTAAGTGCGAATCACACCCGGATCCCTCCACCCGGGAAAGGCGTGGCCGGCCACTTCCAGCAACAGTTCGAATCGTTGCCGTGGCACATTAAATGGAGGCTTGTCCAAGAAAACACCGGAGCCGTCGAACAGGCGAATATCGGCCCCGTGAGGCTTATCCAGATTGGGTGCGCGAAAAAATGCGCTTGAAGGATGATGCTCTGTAATCACAATCCAGCGATATATCTGCACGCGATGCAGGACGGTTTGGATCTGGTCGTTCGAAAGATGCTGCAACACCTGACGCAAAAAGCAGACGTCGCCATCGGGCAAGTTGTCCTTCAAAATGTTCCGATGAAGGAACTCAACGTTGGGCGAAGCGAAACCCGTAATGAGATGCTCGATTAAGGACTTCACAATATCGACGCCAATATAGTGACCGCACAAATCGACAAATTGCCGACCAACGCGAAAATCGCCGCACCCAAGATCGACAATCGTCAGCTTTGTTGAACCGATTCGTTCCAACCAGTCTTGGACCGCGCGCACGTAGGCAGTCGTGATCCGTTCGTCGCTAGAACCGGTGCCAGAATCAAATGCGTCGGAACCGAGCGTCCACTTTTTTCCCGCGTAAATCTCTGTGAAAATCTGCTCCGTGGATTTCGCGGCATTGCGTTTTTTTTCTGTGGCACGGTGGAATCGTCGATACCTCTCCAGCGATGCGGCGGGCACCAAGCGCTTAAGCAAGGTTTTGATTTTCACGACCTGGAGGTTTCTGTAATCCGACGACAAGTCACCATGACGTCCCGAATGATTTGATCGCGAGTGAGATGGGAAAGTAAAATCATGCGAGCAGCTTTCGCATCAACGGAAGGTAAGCCGCCGCGACGGCGGCCGCTTGAAACCTAGCCAGATGTTCGGTGGCCTGTTGGCGAAGGCTCGTCTGTGAGTGTGGATCATTGAGCAGGCGCTTCAATTGGCCGGCCAGCGCGGGAACATTTTCGTTCTCGAAAGTTACACCGCACGGCCCGATCGCTTCTTTTAGTCCGCCTCTTTCTGAGCCGACAACGACGCAACCACATGCGATTCCCTCCAACGCCACGATCCCAAAAGGCTCAGCCCAGCGCGACGGAACGACCAGAACGCGATGTTGATTCAAAACCTCAGCCAGCGCTGCTCCAGATCTTTGGCCCGCGAATGTAACTTGTCGATCTAAGGTGAGCTCAGTTGTGAGCCGTCGCAGATTTTCTTCCTCTGGTCCGTTGCCGATGATCGTGAGATCCGGCAGTAAATTGTCGGCCTGCAAAAATTTCAGCGCGTGCAAAAGCAAATCAGCTCCTTTGTCGGACACGAGCCGTCCGACGAAGACAAGGTCCTTGTCGCGAGGGATGCCCGGTATCAATCGAAAGATTTTGTCGTTATAGGGATTGCCGATCACAAAGGAATGCCCGCTAATGCCGTCGGCTACTGCTTTGCTGATCGTGACATTGGTGACAAAGCGAAGAAGCCCCTGCTTGATGCGATTGTTCCAGCCAACGCCGCCACGCGCGTTTTGGAGCCACGTCTGATGAACGACCAGAGTTGGTTTTCGCAAGACCAACGCCGGAAGCAAACTGCGAAGGCTGATGTTATTCTGAAAAAAAAGATCGCACCAATGAAGCAGACCAAAGAGTTTCGTGATCGATGGTCGCCTAGTTAGTCGATAATTCGCACGGGCGATCGAATCGCCGGCGGTTTGGGTAATGACATGAACTTCATTGCCGGCGCTCGCGAATGTTTCTGCGAGAATTTTTGAAACGGACTCGATCCCGCCGACGCTGGGATGGAAGAGATAAGAGGAAAAAAGAATTTTCAAAACTGTGCGCAGGTCGACGCGCTAGGAATAATCACTCCAGACGGTTCGCAACATTTGTTTGCGTTTCGCGAGCTTATCTCTCGCCATTGGATCTGCCGCGGACTTTCGCCCAAGGATCATCGTTTCCAAGCAATGCCGCAAAAACAGGAAGGGTTTAATCAGAGCGACCTGTTTGCCGCGATGACGTTTTAGAAGCCGGAAACGATTGCGATGAAAATCGAGGGCGCGATTGGCCGACCAGGCAGAGAGTTGTTCGAGATTATCGTGCACGACGCTGTCGGAAGCGATGACCGCCATTTTCCAGCCGAGATTGGCGCAGCGCCACGCCCAATCAAGGTCAGTATCGGAAAATGGGAATTCTGTGGCGTCGAATCCGCCGCTCTGCTCCCAGGCTTGGCGTCGAATCAGCAGTGGGCTGGTGAAAACCACATCGCACGTCCGCCAGCGAATTTCGTCGCTGAGCTGCCAGGCAGAATTGTTCGGAGCGTGCAGATTTAATCGCGCAGCGAGATTTTGTCCGAGCGCGAACGATAAAGCAGTCGGAAATCGCATTCCATAACCATAAAACGTCCCGTCGTGTTGTTTAACGGTGAACCCGGCGGCGGCAAGTCGCGGTTGAAGTTGCAGAAGCGAGATCGCTTTTTCCAATGGTTCCATGCTCGCCAGGCAATTGTCGGTTTCGTAAAGGAAAAGCCAGCGACATTTCGGAAAGCGAGCAATAGCCTCGGCGCACCCGATATTTGCCCCGTCGCTAAACGAGCGACGATCTGCGGCAGCTTCGAGCACGATAAGATTGTCCGCGGGATGATTTTCGCGCCACGTTTTAAGAAACTCGGCGCTGCCATCATTGGAACCGGCTTCAAAAACAATGATCGCCGAAGGAAATCGCGCGCTCCGCAGCGCCCCAGTTAGCGAGGCAAGCGCGGGCTCCAATAGAGATCGTCGATTAAACGAATTGATGATTGCGACCAATTCGATCGGTTGTTCAGAATTCTGATTCATCGAGCAGTGTCCAAACCAAGCGTCGTCGCGATGCCTTGGACCAAGGATTCCGAAGAAGCGTGTCGTTGGTACCAATCATAAACGTCAGAAGCGATTGCGCCGCGCCCCTGTGCGTCAGGAATTTCGGAGCGATCTGGCTCAACAAAAAACGGGCCGGGTAAGCGATCGCTGCCGAGTGAGATCGCTGAGCCACGATGCGGAAAAACCGGAATCACGGCGTGCGCGCAAACAGCCGCAAAAGCGCTCGATTTCAAAATGACCAAGGTCTGGATGTCCGGGCGGTGAAAATAATCGAACCAAGCGAAGGAACAGGTCTGGAGAATTTCCGATGCCTCGATCGCAGCGATGCGAGGACGGTAATCCGACCGAACCGCAAAATCGACAAGGAGCGACCGCGTGGCCGGATTTTCGTTTCCCCCCAGGACGAACAAGTTGCGAGGAGCAATCGAATCGGGAATGCGATGGTTAAGTCGACAAAACGACCGCAGTGAACGTTGGACCAGCGCTGTGCCGCCCACGATCGCCCACCGATGCGGATCGCGATCGACAATTTGATTCGAAGAAAGTGAAGGCTCTTCCAATCCGGACGGCACGGGATGCAGTTGAACGCGCGCACCGGGAACCACGCGCTTCAGTTCCGAGAAAAAATTGTCGCTGCTGACAATACAAGTGTCGGACAAGCGAGCGACTGCTTTCGCCAAATGGATTTGTAATGGCCGCAGCCAAAATGCGCTTTTCCACGGCGGTCCCGACGCATACAACTCATGAAAAATCGTGACCATTCTTCCATGATGCTGTTCTACCAACGCCCGCAAGATCGTCAACAGACGCAATGGAACGCCGCGCTTTTGGAAGCCGTAGTTCACATAATGCAGGAGCACGTGATCGTATTCTTGGATCGATTGTTGAAGCAAACCATCGAGGGGCAAAACTTCGAAGCCGCCGGGATTTTCGGCCGACGAGGCTTTGAAGGCGGCGAACACTGTGTCGCATCCGAATTTCTCCCGCAGTTTTTTGGCAATGGTTAGGGCATAATCACCGACGCCATCGATTCCTCCGGGGACTTTGGGAACGATTTGGAGAAGCGTGCTCAAACTGAAACGGTTTGCTCTTCGCGCGCACGGTTACGCAATTCTTGCCGAGCGAGCGCGACGGTATACTTCCGGATAGTATCGGCAGCGATTTCCTCCCAGCGAAATTGTTCCGCTGTTTGCCGGCATTTGACGGACAGTGCGCTGTAATCATTTTCATTCATCCGCAAAATCTCCATCGCGCGATCAATCATCGCCTTCACGTTTCCGACCGGAACCAAGAGCTCAGCGACGCTGGCATTCAAGATGTGGCGGGGTCCAGGCACATCGTAGGCGATCGTAGGAATACCGCAGGCGAGTTGCTCGAGCACCGAGAGGCCGAATCCTTCAATGTAACTTGGAAAAAGTCCCACCGCGCAGCCGGCGACCAACTGTGGTAGTTCCTTAGGATCGTAGCTTGTTAGACAGCGGATGGATTCATTCGACGAAAACCGCAGATCATCGAGGACTGTTTGTTCATCGGTCATGGTGCCGAGGAATGCGAATCGCGCGGATGGCACCGAATTGAAGATGCCGCGCACAATTTCCGGCCAATCGCGTGAACCTTTCCGCATGCCCCACATTCCCAAGAAGCAAATTTCTTTTCGGGCCAAACGCTCCGATGCTGGTCGGGCAGCGCCAGCGAGACCGGCGCGCTCGGTTTCGTTTAAGCCATAAGGCAAAACAATGATCTCCGCGGGAGTCGAACATTGTTCGAGCGATCGCCTTTCTTCCTCGTTCGGAACATTAAGCAGATCGCAGCGAGTAACTGCGCAGTCGGCGTGTCGCCGGAGCAGCCACGAAGTAAAGGTATAAAAGAGCCGGCTCAGAAATTTTCCGCGCGGCTGATCGGGCCATCGCCGCCGACTGAACCGGATGAATTCGTCATAAGCCAGATACAATCCAATCGAGCGGCCAACCAGGAGACCTTGGAAGTGTAACGATTTTTTCGGAAATGGAAGCGTTCCGATCAAACAATCGATGACATCGTATTTCGCGGCATGGCTCCGAACGAAACGAGCCGCTCGATACGGAAAGACCGCTTGCCGCCAAGCCGAGAGCGCGCGCGAACGCGTCGGCTTCGGGAACGCGTCGCTGAGACAGAATTTGTCGATCTCGTGTCCGGCTTTTTTCCATTGCTCGGACAATTCAAACCAAACGCGAGCCGCACCCAATCGCGGGTCCCACGGAAGATTCACAATGCCGAGAATACGAAGCGGTTTTTGCACGGGTTCTATTTTGGAAAGCGGCGCGCGAGAGCAGTCCAGAATTTGTGCCGGATCTGATGAACATAGTGGCGCATGGCCACGGCTGGACTTGCGTATTGATCACCATAAACAAACTCATCGTCCACTCGCAAAATGTACTTTAGGGGGTCAAAGGGAGCGGCGCCGTTCGCGCGCATGCACAAATGCAGCACTGTTTGGTTTGTAAAAAAAATCGGCGGACCCTTCAACTCGATCAGCCGCTGCAAAGCGAGGGACCAGTCGAGCTTCCGAAACAAGAGAAGAAAACCGGTATTGGCGGCATTCAGCTTTTCCATTGGATCAATCAACAGCCGGTCATCGCCAGAAAACTGGTAATCGGCCAGATAGAAAGCCGAAACGCCATCGGTTCGTGTGATACGTATCAGGTCGGACGCACCTGGAAAAAATCGAACGTCAGAATCGACGTAGAGCGCGGGACCATTTTTCGGCAGCGACATGATCAACGCCAGTTGCTTTCCAGTGGGGTGCGTCGTTAAGTAGGTACGCATTTCGTCGGGCAAGTTCGCCGGCAAGATTGGAAGCGATTGACAGACGCGAACACTCGGGTCGACCCGCTCCAGAAGTCGGATACTGGCCGCAGAATGGGAGCCGTCGGAAAGGACAGTGACGGATTTTGGCCGACCGACGCAGGCTAAAAAAGAGCGGATGGACGCGATTTGCTCGGGAAGCGTGTCCTCACCGGAATAAGTAAACATCTCCAGTGCAATCTCGCGCGGGATAACCGGTTTGCGACGGACAATGATCGGCAAGGCGGCGCGATAGAGGAACCGGACGGTCTTTCCTTCAAGCCGAGCGGAGTGGTAGGCCAGGTTCATCTCGTCGCTGGAGCGAAAGTGCGAAATCCGAGAAAGCTCAGAGCCAGATTGAGAAGCAAACTCGGCGCCGCCGAAATCAGATTAAAAACAAGAACGCCCGAGACACTGGAAAAATCGGTGAATGGAATGAGCGCGATCTGCGTTGCGAGAGTAAGAGGAACGTAGAGCCACGCTCCGTCGATCCATGCTTTGGAAGCATTGAGCAGCCAGAGCGTGCCGCTCACAGCTGAGATCACCGCCACGCTGACCATTAAGAGCAGCTCGCGATGCAAATGCGCATAACGACTACCGAGAACAAAAAGAAACTGTTCTGGAAAGAATGCCGCAGCAGCGAGCACAGCTAGGCTGAAGAGAACCACTCCGCCGACAATCCCAATATAAAGCCAATGCAGTTTGCGCTTGTCGTGGCAACGGGCGAATGCGGGCACGAAAATATTTGTCAGTAGATTCATTAGCACGGTGAAAATCATGGCGAGCCGCCCGAGCGCTCCCACTTCCGCGACCGACGCCGCGTGACGTCCGAAAAAGCTGATCAGGAACACGGTGATCTGTCCCTGAAAACTATAAAATATCGAATTGGCGGCCAGGTTTTTGATTAACCGCACCATCTCGCGTCGATACTCCGAGTTTTCGCTGGCTTTTAGATCGACAACTTTCGCCGCGTAGGCGCGGAGCAGAAAATACTGCAAAAGAAAAGTGGCACTGGCAATGGCCACAGCGAGCCCGGCGATGGCGAACAAATAAACCAATCCCAGAATCAGCAGAAGGCGAACGACCGCGCAGATGAAATCTATTTTTTGAATCCGACCAATATCCGAGTGGAGGCGCGGCACGACGCTATAGATGTCCAGCGCAAGTTGAATGGAAAATCCGGCCAGAACGACGGCGATCAGGAGAAACGTGTAGCTCGCAGGGGCACCGTTTTTAGTGAGCATCGCGTACAAGATCGGCGCGACGATGATGGCGGAGGCACCAGCAAGTTTTCTGCGGACGGACAGCCCGGTGCTAATCAGTTCTCCGAAACGATGTCGATCTTGCCAAACGCGGCCACCGATCGAGACCAAACCAACGCTGATGCCGATGTCGGCCAGCAACATCAGTGTGGCCTGCATGGCGTTGGCGATGGTGTAAAAGGCGTACTCCTGTTGGGGCAGCCATCGAACGAGCAGAATTCCACTCGAGAAAGCGATGATTTGGACGATCGCCTGTACCAGCACGTAATTGCCGATGCGGCGGGCGTGATCGAAAGCTCGCCTCAGAACCGGAGTCGAGCTTTCGTCCAACAGAGGCGGGGAGACCGGGACGAAGAAGCTCATGGCCAAATTACGTGTTCAAGAGAGCAATGAGCTACCCAAGTGCCAAGAGGAATCTGCACTTCGCAGCGATTCGGCGGGCGTAACGAGCCGATGTCGATGCAGAATTTGCCTGAGACGGATCCAACCGAACGGCCGCAAAGTTATGCGGTCTCGATCGGTTTCGGTCGCTGCCGATGAACCGGGGCGACTACTTCGCCATCGGCAACGGCCGTCGGCGTCGAATAATATTCGGAGTATTGATAGTAATAATACTCCGGCAACGAAGTATCGACGAAATTCAGAATGACTCCGGGAACGTTGACTTGCCGATTATAGAGACCCTCGAGTGCCTTCTTAGTGAGACGAGCCGAGGTATAGGAAAGCCGAACGACAAAGATGGTAGCGTCGATTTTCGGCGCCAGACTGGTGGTGTCGTCCGCCGCAAGCACAGGCGAACTGTCGATAATAACGTAATCGTAATGCTGGTAAATTTCCTTCAAGAGCGCTTCAGTCGATTCGCGCAAGAGATGTTCGCTCGGCTGGGACAAAGTCTTTCCGCGCGGCAAAACGAAAAGCGTTTCATACGCAGTCGGCACCACGACTTCGCGCCAATTTGCTTCCTGTTTCAGGACTTCGGAGAAACCAATCTTGGACGAAATTCCAAAGGCCTCCCGCAATGCCCCGCGACGTAGATCGCAATCGATCAACAATGTCCGCGCTCCGGAGAGCGCCATGGTAATGGCAAGATTGGCCGACACGGTCGACTTCCCTTCACTCGGGACTGCGCTCGTAATCAAAAAGCTTTTTGGCCGCGGTCCCTCATAGGGCATGAAGAAAATTGACGAACGAATATTCCGATACGACTCGGCGAACACATGGCGCGCGTCGTCCGGTTGGAGCAGGTCCACTTTGCCCTTCGTTTTTTCTTTTGGAATCTGGCCAAGAATGTTCTCGGAAAAGTGATGTTGGAATTCGCTGAAGGACGCCATGCGGTCATCAATCCGATCGAGCAGAATCAGAATGGCCAAGCCCGCCAGCGCGCCAATACCGAAGCCAATGAGCAGACTCTTGATCAATCCAGGTCGAACCGAAATCGGAGCCGTGGCCGTTTCCATGATCGAAACCTGATCTTCGCCGCCCACGACCTGAGACACGTCGATTTCCTTCAGGTTGTTGGTAAGACGATCATACAAGGTTTTCAGACGATCCACTTTTCCCTTGATCCGATTAAACTGGGCAAGCCGCTGGCTCAAATCGAGTGCCTTCGCTTCCCATTCCTTGATATTGGACTGGAGGTTTTCCATCTGCTTGCCGATCGATTCACGGCGCGTTTTTAACTTCTCCAGAGTGTCGGCACGAAAAAGCTCAATCAGCTTGTCCTGTTTGGTGATTTCGTCATTGAGCTTGAGAATCTTCGGATGATTTGGCCGCAGATCTTTGGCGAGCGTGCTGCGTTCGGCTTTGAGAAGCTGGATCTGTTGCTTCGCCTTTAAGTAATCGCCTTCTGGTCCGACGTCCGAAAACGGCAGACCCTGATTGTCAGAACCCTGACTACCCGACGCATCGGCTCTGTTTTGCGCGCGGTCGAGATTTTGGTCGAGATCGAGCAGGTTGAGCAAGTCGTACTCCGTTTTTTGCTGAGCGTACTGCTGATTCAGTTTGACCAGATACTGGGCGGCGCTATTCCCCTGTTCCTGGATGAAGCCGATGTTGTTTTGCTTCTGGAACTCGAGCATTTCATCCTCGCCGTTACGCAAATCTTTTTCGACCTGAATGAGCTGCTCGGTAATTCCCGTCGTAATTTCGTGGCCACGGTCCTCGCGCATTCCACGTTTGAAATCGAGATACTTCTGCATGGCCGCATTCAAATAGGCCTGGGTGTACTCGGGCGCGCTGCCAACTGCTGCCAGATCAAAAATGGATGTGCGCGGCTTTTGCAGGACCGTGATTTCAACCGGTACCGGCTGCAATTCAGGATGCGCGGAACGAACGAGCGACTCAGCGCTATGTCTCACTTCCGCACTCTGCATCAATTGAATCTGTGTCCCATAGAAATTGACGCTGTCCTCGCTGTAAACCGCTCCCTGGGCGATGTTCAATTTCCCCGCCAGCATCATCTTGCTGGTCGAAAGGTATGAGGGCGGCATTTGGTAAATGAGGAACGCCTCGACAAACAATCCAAGGCACGTGGTTAAGACAGGAATCCACCAACGCCGCAGAAAAAGGGACTTGTAGCGGTGCAGCCGCGTGACAAAGGCGGCAGACCACGAAGTAGAAAGATTTTTACCGGCCGTCGCGAGCTGCATATTACATGTTAATCAAGCGCTGCGGCACGTAGATCTGGTCGTCGGGCTGGAGGTCGAAGTCTTCGTCAGTATGTCCTTCTTCGATGACACGCTTAAGATCGACAGTGGACTCCTGACCATTCTTGCGGGTCAGCTTCACCTTGCGCTTGTTGGCGAAGTCGCCAAATCCACCGGCCCTAATAATCGCCTTGCTCACCGTGTAACTTTCGTCTGGCGGAATTTCCTGCGGTCCTTGTTGTTTAACTGACCCGTAGACATAAATCCGGCCGCGGGATTTTTCGCTTACTCGGTCTACCGCCAGGATGACCGTCGCGTGATAATAGTATTCTTTTTCCAGCAACGACTTAATCGTGTAAGCAAGTTCCTTGCACGATTTGCCTCGGGCCGGCACAAGTCCAACATAAGGGACCTCCAGCTCCCCGTTATCGTTAACGCGCAATCGTTGGGAATCATTGTCCCGATCTTCGACTACTCTGAAGCTCACGTAGTCATTCGATCCAAGTTTCTTCTTCTCATCCAGCACGGCCATCGAATTTGTCCGCATTACAGTGCTAGTCGCAGTTGAGGGCCCGTCGGACGAAGGCGGTTTCGGCGGTGGAGGCGCTGGGCTGGTCGCGTCCTGGGCGAGCATCAAGTTGGCCGAAAAAATGCAGACAGCAGCGACCAATGCATACAAGCAGACTCTCATGTTGACCCCCAATTTACCCCTTTTACCCCTTTTAGAAACTTAGAAACTATAAGTGCCGTCGACAGAAACGCGGTTTTGACTGTAATCGCGCAAAAGCAAATTGGAGTCTTTGCTTGTGCCCTGATAGCGCACTCCCAGCGTGACGTGGGGCGTCAACTGATAGCCGAGAGTAATTGCACCGCCGAAGCGATGGAAATGTTCGGGAGTGCCGAGTGGAACCGGAGTGAAAAAGCCGGCGAAACCACCAGACTCCTTGGCGTCTTCAAAGAAAAATTCGGTCGAAAGAAGGGTGTTGCGGATCAGGTTCCAGCTCAGGGTGTGACGGACATAGTTTAGAGTGATGTAATTTGAGTTTATACCGAGCTGATTCTCGTGCCCGGCACTGACGGTCTGACTGAGCGTTGCGTTGATTCGATGTCCGATCAACCCGTTGACATAATAATCTGACAGATCCTTATGATCCGGCACCATAACGAGAAACGGACCGAATGGAAGGTTGACGAAATTATGATCGAAATTGATCCATTGCCAGCCGCCAGCCGCCCGGACCTTTAAATTGTTTGTCAGTTCGGTCTCGATAAAACCGCCGACGCTATAGTCTTCGCTGTCATTGAGCACACTTTGATCGTAACGCGTAAAGACAGCGTTGCCTTCGGCGCCGACCGTGATTGTCGGTGTGACGATAAATGCCGCCGAACCGTTAACGATTTCCGAATTGCGATCTAAATAATCGAAGGCGGAGGTGGTGGAGACAAAATTATAATGGTCGTAGCCAACCTGGAAGAGCAGCTTGTTCAGGTCCCACAGGACCGAGACGCCGCCGGTGTTTTCAAAACGGCCATAATCTTGCACATTGCTCAACGCCCCCTCTTGAATCGGGTCTTGTTGCAGTTGCATCCGATCGTGGATGTTGATGCGGAAATCGCCCACGAAAATATCGAAAGCGATCTGCGACTTTGGTGCGATCAAAATGGTGTCCGTGCTGTAGCTTGAATGATCGAGATAGAAGCTGTATCCGAGGCCAAGATCGAGGCGCAGGGTATTGAGCTGGGTGATCGGCCAGATCGCGTCGAGCGTCAGGTTTGGCGTGACGATAACATCATCCTGTTCGTGGGTGTCGGCGTAATTGACGTTGTCATTGTACTCAACGCCGACGCTGGCGCCGACCCGAAACCGGACAGGTCCGAGTAGTAGATTGTATGGAATGCGCGAAACATCTTGCTGTCTGGCGTCGGACGCCTCCTGCCCAGCCAATGACGGACGCACGGCGTCCTGCGCAAAAACACCTCCGATGCCGACCAGCATCGACATCACGAACAAAAGCGTGACCGATTTCCGAAACTGATCGCGGTGTAAGGAGACAGCACGACGACGACTCATAGGCAAGTTGATCAGGTTAAGGTTTAAGCAGTTGTAGTACCACTATCGGTAATTCACAAATCCCAAGCCGTTGAGGCACGTCGATTCGAAATGCCATCCTCGGTTCAAGATCGTAATTTCCTTCTCTAGTTATCAGTTTCTCGGGACGTCTCTTTTACGAGAAAACACTAGACCTAGGCAAGCGAAATCGGAGAATCTTTTTACTCGCTTCTATTGAAAAAAGCATGGCGCAGTCGGGATCTGGGGCGGCAGCGTCTTAGCCCCGAAAATTTTCGCACTTGGCCCGCTCTAAGCTGCTGTTGCTCATATGCGTTCCGGTTCGTCGCGAATTAAACCCCGCTGGGCCAAGATTTTCCGCCGTCTCTCCACGCTGGCTATTGTCGGATTTCTGACGGCAAATCACTACTGCGATGCGGGCGGTCCGACAAAGGACGGCACGCAAATCGAATACATTGCTCCGGACGGGCAATTTTCCTCCTTAACTGCGGCACACCCGGCACCTCACAAGCTCACCGCGGCGTTCGTCGATAATGACACTATCAGCTGCGTGTTAAGAGAAGGCGAAACGACGTTCATCATCGCATTGCCAAACAATTCGCCGCGAGACCGTTTCACCTTTCTAAATGAAAACGCCGCCGCCTGCGGCGAACTTCGTATCGCAGTTTCCGATTCACCTCTGCCGGCGGACAGTCCGAAATGGACCGAAGTGGACGGAATCGTCCCGTTCGCTCACAAGCGGCTCTTTAAATTGTCGATGTTGGGCGTAGAGACAAAGTTTGTTCGGCTTTCGTTTCGGGTCGACGGGCAGCGCCAGGGTTCGGCCCAAGTCGTAGATCCATTCCGCAATTCCGTCCTCGCTGCAGCGATAAATTCAAACTTCAGCAAATTGCACGAACACGGATGCGATCTCAGCGTCGCCTCGCTTTCGGTCGCGGCACTGCCGGCTGGGCAGAAATAGTAATTCCTCCCCCCGAATCGCGCTTTAGAAATGAGCGCACGTCCGCGCCCGGGGACAAAGTTTCAAAGGCATGGAACTAGCTCTTTATAATTTGGCTTTTGATTGTTGTGACGCATGCGATTGGACGAAGGAAAACAGATTGGAGAAACGCCGATTCCAACGCCTTCGCTCGATCGGTTCGTCGCAACCCGTCTCGAGCAATTCTCTGATGAAAGTAAAACCGTTCACATCCTGCCTGAAAGTCATTCAGCACCGCGTGATGATTATTTTGCGATTGTTGCCCGGGCTACAAACGATGCACTTCGGGATTGGGATGTAAAAAGCGACCGGCTCTTGTGGCCGCAGGGCCTGGAATCTCTTCTCGGATACGGCGCATCATCCGCCGAGTGCAACGACATCGGTTTCTGGCAAAAGAATCTTCATCCCAGTGATCGCGCCCGTGTCGCGTCGTCGATTCGCGACGCGTTAGCTGAATCGTCCGATCACTGGAGTGGCGAATACCGTTTCCGCCACGCCGATGGGACTTATATTAATGTTTTAGAACGCGCGCTGATCTTGCGTGCGGCCGACGGCACGGCCGAGCGCTTGATCGGTTCTCTCATGGACGTCACTGCGCGAAAACAGCTTCAAGACCAGCTTTGCCGCTCCCAAAAAATGGAAGCATTTGGTCAGCTGGCCAGCGGGGTCGCACACGATTTCAATAATTTTCTCACCACGATTCTCGGTTACGGCGATTTGCTTCTGCATGAGCGGCAGATCAAAGGAACTCTTGCCGATCATGTTGCTGAAATCCGCGCCGCGGCCGGGCGCGCGTCGGCTTTAACTCAACAACTTCTCGCTTTCAGCCGCAAGCACCCGCTCGAGGCCGTGATTGTGGAAGTCAATTCCATTATCTCAAATCTCGAACGTTCATTACTGCGCCTCATTGGCGAAAATATTTCGGTTGTTTGCCACCTGCACCACGAACAAGAAGGCGCGCATATCAAGGCAGACCCCACTCAGATTACGCAGATCATTCTCAACCTTGCCGTAAACGCGCGCGACGCGATGCCCAAAGGAGGCCAGCTCACGCTCGAGACTGCGATTATCGATCTTACCAAGGAAACGGAATCACCCTTCCACTGCGGCGACTTTGTTCCCGGCGAATATGTTCTGATCAACATCGCCGACACCGGAGTTGGGATGAGCGAGGAGGTCAAAGCGCATCTCTTCGAACCCTTCTTTACCACCAAAGCCGATAGTGGCAGAAGCGGTCTCGGCCTCGCGACCTGTTACGGCATCGTTCACCAAAGCGGCGGACATCTGCGCGTCGAGAGCGAGCAGGAAAAAGGGACCATTGTCCGGATTTATCTTCCAAGAGTTCCGGCGCCGCCTCCGCCTTCATACAAAAAACCAAGTGGCAAGAAACCGCGCGGCGGCACCGAAACCATTCTTGTTCTCGAAGACGATATCAGTGTTCGTCACATTTCCGTGCGTATGCTCCGCGGTATCGGTTACGAGGTAATCGAAGCAGCCAATGGCGACGACGCTCAGCGTTTGCTCAGTGAAAACGGCGGCCGAAAAGTCGACCTCCTTCTCACTGATCTGGTGATGCCTCAAATGAGCGGGCGTCGTTTCGCCGATGGACTGCGCACGGCTCATCCCAGTATCAAAGTTCTTTTTATCTCTGGATATCTTGAAGAATCACTTCAACCAAGCGACCGCTGCGAACCGGAAATGTTTTTCCTGCCAAAGCCTTTCGATACGGAGCAACTGGCCGCCAAAGTTCGCGAAACGTTAGACAGTTAATCTGTAGCGTTCGCCGTTGCGGCGGCATCGATCCTCAGCCCGCGACAACTGTCGATCTTGTCGATTGTCGCTTCTCCCGCCGAAGCCTTGGCGAAGGCGGAATCCTGCGCCAGACTGAAAACGCTTGATCACGTTCAAAGACATCGAAGCCGCGCGCGATTGCATCGCCGGCGCTGTTTTTTATTCGCCCTGCCTTCCATCGATTCCGCTCAGCGAAATCACCGGTATGCAAATTTTCTGCAAGCTCGACAACTTGCAGCGGACTGGAAGTTTCAAAGAACGCGGTGCGCGCAACGCCTTGGCGCATCTTTCAGTCGACCAAAGAAAACGCGGCGTAATCGCAGCTTCCGCGGGAAACCACGCTCAGGCGCTTGCTTATCAAGGAAAACTTCTTGGCATTCCGGCGACCGTCGTCATGCCGCAGTACGCGCCGCTCATTAAAGTGAGCAATTGCCAGATGCTCGGCGCCAATGTCATCTTGCATGGCAAAGATTTCGCGGAAGCAAAAGCGCACGCGGATGAGATCGCGACCGAAAAAGGCCTCGCCTACATCGACGGTTACGACGATCCCGCCATCATTGCCGGACAGGGCACAATCGGAATCGAAGTTGTCGACCAGGTGAAAGATCTCGATGCCGTCGTCGTTCCGGTTGGCGGCGGTGGTCTAATCGCCGGCGTTTCATTGGCGGTCAAAACTCTGCGACCGCAAACGAAGATCATCGCGGTCGAAGCGGAAAACGTCGCCAGTTTTTTGGCGTGCCTGAAAGCGAGCAAGCCGACCAAAATCGCATTGCAGCCGACACTCGCTGACGGCCTCGCCATTCCGCAAGTTGGCGCGAATGCGTTTGCGATCGCGCGCGAACATGTCGATCAAGCGATCACCGTAACGGAAGAACAGATCGCGATCGCAATTCTCCGATTGATCGAGCTTCAGAAAACCGCGGTGGAAGGTGCGGCCGCCACGCCCCTGGCTGCCGTGTTGTCCGGAAAATTGTCCGACCTCGCGGGCAAACGTGTCGTTCTTTTATTATGCGGCGGGAACATCGACCCAAACATTCTCAGCCGCGTGATCGAGCGCGGTCTCGTCGCCGATGGCCGCTTGTGCCGATTCACCGCCGTCATCAGCGATCGTCCCGGCGGACTGGCCGATCTCGCCAAACAAATCGCTGCGACCGGCGCAAGTATTAAAGAAGTGGTGCATGACCGCGCGTTCGCTAGCTCGGATGTTTCAACCGTCACAGTGCTTTGCACCGTTGAAACGCGGAACCACGAGCATTTCGCCCAACTTCGCGCACACTTGAAAGCCCAAGGCGTCGAAACTTACGACGCGAAATAAAATGTGGGAGGGACCTTAGTGTCCCGACTTTTCGCGGCAGTGAGGCCGCCGTCCCACATTGAAAAGTTAGTCGCGTTCCGTAGTCTGTCGGGTGCATTTGCGTGAGCAAAAGATCGACGTCGACAGCCGCCAGTCCGGCTCGGACTTTGCGCGCCGGCATATCGGTCCCAACCAAGGTGAGACCGCCGAAATGTTGCGTTCGATCGGCTTTGAAAATCTCGATGAGCTGATCGATGCGACCGTTCCGAAGAATATTCGCCTGGATCGGAAATTGAGTTTGCCGGAAGCGAAGTCGGAAAACGAAGCGCTGGCCGAATTGCGCGCGATCTCGAGGCAAAATAAAATAGCGAAGTCTTTTATTGGGGCCGGTTATTCGGATTGCATCACGCCGCCGGTGATTCAGCGGAACATTCTCGAAAATCCGGGCTGGTACACGGCCTACACGCCATATCAAGCTGAGCTCGCGCAAGGCCGCCTCGAAGCGTTGCTGAATTTCCAAACCATGATTGTCGATCTTACCAAACTCGACATTGCCAATGCCTCGATGCTCGACGAAGCGACCGCCGCCGCCGAAGCGATGACGCTTTGTCACGCCTCCGTTCCAGATCGAAAAACGTTTTTGGTGGCCGATGATTGCCATCCAGAAACAATTCAAGTTGTTCGGACCCGTGCGAAACCGCTCGGAATTGAAGTTAAGATCGATAATCACGCGCGGTTCAAATTCGACGACTCGACTTTTGGCGCGCTCGTTCAATACCCGGCGACTGATGGCGCGATTTACGATTACACAGAGCTCGTTAAACAAGCGCATGATGCCGGCGCGCTCGTTGTTGTCGCCGCGGACATTCTGGCGCTCACATTGCTAAAACCGCCGGGCGAATTCGGCGCCGACGTCGCAGTCGGAAATACGCAACGCTTTGGCGTTCCGCTCGGATTCGGCGGACCGCACGCCGCTTACTTCGCCACGCGCAATCAATACAAACGCCACATGCCCGGGCGACTTGTTGGCGTTTCGCACGATGCCGAAGGCCGACCCGCTTACCGACTCGCGCTGCAAACGCGCGAGCAACACATCCGCCGCGACAAAGCCACCAGCAACATTTGCACAGCGCAGGTTCTTCTCGCCGTGATCGCCTCGATGTATGCGGTTTATCACGGTCCGCGGGGTCTGCGCGCTATCGCCGAACGCGTTCATCGAACTGCGCGCATCCTTGCAGCTGGCCTCGAAAAACTCGGGCATCCCCTTCTTCATCACGAGTTTTTCGACACGCTTTGTCTTCACGCTTACGGCGATGCATACGTTGTCTCTGAAGCTGCGGCAAAGCGCGGAATCAATCTTCGGCCGCTCGCGCACGAATTCCTAAGCATCGCAGTCGATGAGACGACGACACTCAAAGATGTGCGCGAAATCCTCGATTCGGTAATCGACGCTTACCCAGAGCTTCGAGAACGTGATGTCGATCTTGGCGAGCTAGCGAAAGAAGTCCCCAAGTCGAAAATCGAAAATCGAAAATCGGATTTTCTAGCCCATCCGGTTTTCAATACCCACGACACCGAGACCGAGATGCTTCGCTACTTGAAGAAACTTGAGTCGCGCGATCTCTCGCTCTGCCATTCGATGATTCCGCTCGGCTCGTGCACGATGAAGCTGAATGCGACCGCAGAAATGTTTCCGATTTCATGGCCGGAATTCGCGAAGCTCCATCCCTTCGCGCCTGACAATCAAACCGTTGGCTACATCGAGATGTGCCAGCAATTGGAGGAATGGCTGGCGGAGATCACCGGTTTTGCCGCTGTCTCGCTGCAACCGAATGCCGGTTCGCAAGGCGAATACGCCGGATTGCTCGCGATTCGGGAGTATCATGCATCGCGAAATGAAGCGCATCGGAATGTTTGTTTGATTCCAACTTCCGCGCACGGAACCAATCCGGCGAGTGCGGTCATGGCCGGTCTCAAAGTCGTTGCAGTCGCGACATTAAAAGATGGCGATATTGATCTGGCTGATCTGCGCGCCAAGGCGGATGCGCACGCGCGCGATCTCGCTGCGCTGATGGTGACTTATCCCAGCACGCACGGCGTTTTCGAACCGACTATCCGCGAGATTTGCGAGATCGTGCACAAACACGGCGGCCAGGTTTACATGGACGGTGCGAACATGAACGCGCAGTGCGGGCTTTGCCGGCCGGGCGATTACGGCGCCGATGTTTGCCATTTGAACCTGCACAAAACGTTTTGCATTCCGCACGGCGGCGGCGGTCCCGGTGTCGGACCGATCGGCGTGGCCAAACATCTCGTCCCATTCTTGCCCGGCCTTCCGTCTCTCAACTCTCAACCATCAACTAATAACTTTTCTGTCGGTCCGGTGGCGCAGGCGCCTTACGGCAGCGCCAGCATTCTCACTATCTCGTGGATGTACATCCGCATGATGGGCCCAGAGGGTTTGAAACGCGCGAGCGAGATTGCGATTCTGAATGCGAATTACATCGCGAAGCGTCTCGATCCGCATTTTCCGGTTTTATTCAAAGGCAAACGCGGACTCGTGGCACACGAGTGCATTATCGATCTTCGCCAATGGAAAAACGCGGGCATCGAAGTCGAAGACGTCGCGAAGCGCTTGATGGATTACGGATTTCACGCCCCGACAGTTTCATGGCCGGTCGCTGGCACGATGATGATCGAGCCGACCGAGAGCGAAGCGAAAGAGGAGCTCGATCGTTTTTGCGACGCGATGATTTCAATTCGGAAGGAGATCGACGCGATCGCGAACGGGAAAGCCGACCGGGAAAACAATCTGCTCAAAAATGCGCCGCACACTACGCGACAAATTGCTTCCGAAAAATGGGAGCACCCCTACTCGCGTGAGCAAGCAGCGTTTCCCGCTCCCTGGACGCGCGAACACAAATTCTGGCCCTCAGTCGCGAGAATCGACAACGTTTACGGCGATCGGAACCTATTCTGCTCCTGTCCGCCGATCGAAGAATTCGAATCGGAAAAACGCTGAAAGATTACTTGGCTTCGCCCCGAATCAAAAGAAACGAAGGTTCTGATTAGTATGATTCGAACGGCGATCGCTTTGCTTGTCGCTGCGATCGTCTTGGTTGCTTCCCTGCATTTTTATGCACATCACGTTTGGAATCCTGTGCCTGCCGAAACAACGATCGATCGAATCGTTATTGAAAAATCAGCGCGCAAACTGTCGATCTTTGCCGATGGCAAGAAATTAAAAATGTATCGAGTTGCGCTGGGTCGCAATGCTGTCGGTGCAAAGCAAGAGGAAGGAGACAAGAAGACGCCAGAAGGCGTTTACAGAATCGACGGCCGCAATTTGCAAAGCAGTTTTCACCGTGCGCTGCACATCTCTTATCCGTCGGAACAGGATAAATCACGAGCCACACAGCGCGGCGTTTCTGCGGGCGGCGACATCATGATTCACGGAATTCAAAATGGACTCGGCTGGATCGGCGCGTTCCATCGCCGGCATGATTGGACCGCTGGCTGCGTCGCGCTGACCGACGAAGAAATCGAGGAGCTTTGGCGAATTACTCCAGACGGAACGACTGTCGAGATCCTGCCGTAGGTTTAGGCTTCGGACGCGAGCTCGGGTTCGCGATCGACTCGAGTTGGAACAAGTCGCAACCCCGACCCGTTCTTTTCGTCGGAAACTTCGTCGCCTTGCTCGTGGTATTCGGCATCGGCGTTGACTTGCCAGAGATCGTAAAGTTTCGCATCGGCCAGAATATTTTCGACGCACAACATCGCCGTCATCATGGCGTGATCCTGGTTGTTGTATTTGTGCATCCCGTTGCGGCCGACGAGATGCAGATTCGGATAACGCGTGTCCAATTCCTGCCGAATCGCGGCGACGTGCAGTGCGTAGTCGTCATCGTAAACCGGATAGGCTTTTTTCTGGCGCACCACAGTTCCATCGACAACGTCGCCTTCCTGAGAGAGACCGATCTGGATCAACTCGCGTTTCGCCAGCTCGATCAAATCTTCGTCTTTGGATTCCCAAAGACCGTCGCCTTCGAAGCAAAAGTATTCCAAGCCGTAACAAGCTTTGTCCGGATCCGGAACCATTTCGGGCGACCAGGATTTGAAATTTTGGACGCGGCCGACTTTGACCCGCGGATCGTGGATATAGATCCAGTTGTCCGAGAACTTGTTTCGCTCCTTCAGAATCAGCATGACCGTTAGGAAATCGCGGTACTTCAAACTTTCCGCCGCGCGCCGGGTGCGGTCGGAAACTTCCGGGCGAATCCCGCAAACCAATTCGCGCATCGGCGCCGAGGAAATCACGTGTTCGGCCTCGATCGAATGGTGGTTTCCGTCGCGATGTTTGAATTGGACTGTCCACGTCGATCTTGCTTCGTCGTAAGCGCAGCCGTTCACGCGCGCGGCCATTTCGACTTTACCGCCCATCGCTTTCACTTTTTCGACACACGCTTCCCACATCATGCCCGGGCCTTTGCGCGGATAGCGGAAAGAATTAATCAAAGTCTTGATGACCTTTGTGCGATCTCCGTTTGAGGAACGCTGTGGTAAGAGCGCGTTTTTGATCGCGCTGCCGAGCGAAAGACCGCGGATGCGTTGCGCAGCCCAATCAGCCGAAATTTCTTTGCAGCTCATCCCCCACACTTTTTCAGTGTAGCTTTTGAAGAAAATATTGAAGAGGCGTTTGCCGAATTGATTGCTGACCCATTCCTCAAAGTTTCGAGGATGCCGCACCGGAAAGAGCCGCGCCTTGAGCCAGGACAAAACACAGATTGTCGATCTTACGATACCGAGTTTGATTAGCGCTTCGAAAGGCTTGAGCGGGTAGGTGAAAAATTTGCCGTCGTAATAAATCTTGGACGAACGCGGACGTTGCAGCATGTCGTTAGGTAAAATCTCCGTCCAAAGATCTTCGACTGCCTTCGATTTCGAGAAGAAGCGATGCCCGCCAATGTCGAAATGGAAGCCTTTGTAGGTGCTGGTGCGCGAAATTCCTCCGACGTAGACCGAATCTGCCTCGAGCACGGTCACATCGACCTTGTTTTTCGAAAGCAGATAAGCGGCGGTCAATCCGGCCGGTCCCGCTCCGATTATCGCGACAGTTGTTTTCATTTTTCGTTAGGCCACCCAGTTCCCGCGGGTAAAATTCCAAACATACCAAACCTGCACGCTCAGCCCGAGGGCGCTGATCAACACCGCAGCGGCGATCCCAAAGACGCGTAGCAGCGGCGGCGGGACGCGAAATTGCCGCAAAAAATGCAAAAAAGCGAGCACGATCAGCGCATGCACGCAGAATTCGTAGCGGAGCATACTTTCCATCTCGAGGGAGGCGACCCCGCTGACGGAGATATAGTAAATGACCGCAGCGCAAAAGTAGATGCCAATGCGGGCGGTCCATTCAGTGGAGCGACGGATTGCCGGGAGTAATTCGACCACGGCTATGGTGACTAACAGCAACGCGCCAAAGGTCATCGACATTTGGCTCATTTGGGTCGGATCGTTAAGCACTGGAAGGAGCCAACGATAATTGGAGGGACGAAACACCGCTAAATAATCCGGCTCGATGTTCCATCCGGCCGATTGGGTGAGCATGTACAAGTCCCAACGTCCCCAGCGCCATTGGCAGTAGAGAAAGAAAAAGATCGCGCCGAAGATGGCCGCGATCATCACCGCGACTGCGCTTCCATAGTTACGAAGCCAACTGCGGGGATCGCGGAACGCGCTCCATCCCTTTCTGAAAAGATCGCGCACGACTGGAAATGCGGCGCATGGGACACCGACAATTCGCGTCGCCGACATGGCGATTCCGTGGAATGCGGCCAAAATTTTCGCCGTCCGGCCTTCGGAGCTACTCCAGTAGATAAAACCAATGAGCGACGCCAAAAAGAGGGATTCGGAATAACCGGCTATCAGAAAGAACGCGGCCGGATGAGCGACGATTGCCAACGCGCCAAGAAAACGCAGCGTTGAGGAAAGTTTCCAACGCTCGCAAAAAAGAAAAAAGTAAGTCCAAAAACCCCAGGCAGCCAGCTGCGCGGTGATGAGCAACGCGATTTCAGTATCAACGCGAAAAATGGAACGAAACAAAGTGGCGAGCGCCGGATAAGCGGGGAAAAAGGCAACGTTGGAGACCTCCATCACCTTGTGATTGATGGGCGGCACGATCGTCTGATAGCCGCGATCGATAATATTCGCGAACCAGAAACCGTCGTGCTGGACCAAACTTGTGTAGCGATAGGAAAAAGGACCCTCCGGGGCTAACAAAAAAACGGCCACGACCAATTGGATAAGGGTCAAGAGAAGTCCAGCCGACCAAGGCCGAAGTAGGGAAAATGTGCGGATCACGTCGTCAGAACCTGGGAGGGCTGAGGAGAAACCAAAGGTTTCGGGATTGCAAGACCTAGTCGCCTCCAGGGAAAGCGCGTTCTGAGGTAGCATAGATTAGAATGATTTGCCGACTCCGCGGCAGACATTTGACGGTGGTGTCCGACATTTATTCGCGGGCGCTTTTCCGGGCGGCCGTTCGCGGGCAAAAATCGACCCGCCTTCGCCGAGTGCCAATCCGGCTCAAACCTACGGCGCGACAAGCAATCCTTTAGATCGACCCGTCGTCGCGCCGCTACGGCGCGGCAAGCGTCTACGCTGCCGCCTGGTCGTTGTCGACCGCAAGTTGCCGGTAAAGCTGCTCGTAACGCTGCGCGGCCGCCGCCCAGGAGAAATTTCGCGCCATTGCGCGCTCCATCAGTTTTCCCCATAACTCGCGATCGCGAAAAATCTCTCGCGCCCGCTTGATCGCGTCCCAGAAGGCTTCGGTCGAATATTCGTAACAGAGAAATCCGTAGCCGTCGGTAGTTGGATCGTAATCCTCGATGATTTCCTGGATTCCCCCAGTGGCGCGTGCGACCGGAAGCGCGCCGTATTTCAAGCTGTACATCGCGCTCAAACCAGCCGGCTCGAAGCGCGACGGGATCAAACTGATGTCCATCCCCGCTTCGATCACGTGCGCGCTTTTTTCGTCGTAAGTTTTTCGGTAGGCAAATTTTGCTGGAAACTTTCGCATGGCAACCGCGAGCGCCGTTTCATAGGTTGGATCTCCCTCGCCCAAAATAATCAGCCGCACGTCGTCGGTCAGGAGTCGATCGAGCAGCGGCACGAGGATATCGAAACCTTTCTCGCCCACGACGCGTGTGACCATTCCAAACACCGGGCCGCGCGGCTCCGGATTCAATCGCAAACCATTTAGGAGCGCGTCGCGGCAGAGTTGTTTTCCCCACAGTTCGCCAGGAGTGTAGTTAGCTGGAAGCAGTTTGTCCGTTTCGGGATTCCAGCGGGTGTAATCGGCTCCGTGCAGAATGGCGCTCAGTTTGTGTGCATTTTCACGCAGCACTGCGTCAAGACCACAACCGAACTCTGGCGTTTGGATCTCGCGTTTGTGCCGCTCGCTCACGGTTGTCACCGTGTCGGCAAAAAGAATTCCGGCTTTAAGGAAGTTCAGTTTCCCGAAAAATTCCACGCCCCGCAGTGTGAAGAAGCGTTCGTGTAGATTGGTCAGGCGAAAATCGAGTCCCCAGAAGGTCCCCTGCTCGGCGAGGTGATGGATGGTAAGAACAGTGCTGAACGGCAAATGATGCGCTCGCACGTAAACCGGCACGAGTGCGGCCGGCCAATCATGAACGTGTAAAATCTGCGGCGTCGGCGTCAGGCGGCGCGCCAATTCGACCGCTGCTTTACTGAAAAAAATAAATCGGGCGGCGTTGTCTTCGTAAGCAGTTCCGTGTTCGCCATATATTCCATCGCGATCAAAAAATTCGTCGCAGCGGACGAAAAATAATTGCACACCACTGGGGCTGTGGCCTTGCAGATATTCGGCGATGTAAGTTTTGTCGCCGACCCGAACATCGACAGTGACCCCAGTGTCCTCTTCCTTGAACGCGGGGTTGTCGCGAATCTCCCGATAATACGGCAACACCACTGCCACCTCGTGACCGCGCGAGCGTAGCTCATGCGGCAACGCGTCCAGCACATCGATGAGCGCGCCGGCCCGCAGCAATGGCGGCCCCTCGGCGCTGATCATCAAAATTCTCATCGGCTCTTCGATGTTCGTCACTCGATGTTCCATGTCAAAGCAATCACGGAACGCAATCTCTTTTGTCAGATTTTGGCGAACCGAGGCGTCCGAAATCGCGTGCGACGTGCGTGTTGAACGCCTAATTCCTTCAACTCTTTACGCCTAAGGCATATTCCCGCTTGATCCAATCGAGCGCTTGTTGTCGATCTTTCAGCGCACCTTCCAGTTGTTGTGTTTCGACGGCTTCCAGGATTTCGCCAAATTTCGGACCTGGTTTCATTCCCAATGCGATTAAATCGCCGCCGCGAACAAGCGGCGGCGGAATGATCGGCTCATTGGCGAACTCTTCACGCTTTCGCAAAAGAAATTCGTAATTGTCCATCATTCCATGACTGCTTGCGCAGTCGACTCGATGCAGTTCGAGTTCTTCTTCAAACGTCGAACGCGCCATGAATCGCTTTAGTTTTGCCACGCGCATCTTCGGCACATCCTTGAAGACCATGTGCTGGCGCACCATTTCAACCACGGCGTCGATTTCAGCCCGCGAAAACCGCAACCGTTCCATGATCGACTCGGTCATGGCGGCGCCAATTCGGTCATGCTCATTGAAACGAATTCTTCCAGTTTCATCCACTGCGGCCGTGACCGGTTTCGCTACGTCATGAAATAGAACCGACAGCACCAAAGACACTGAAACTTTCTCCGGAAGCATTTCTAACATCAGCCTGGTGTGTTCGAACACGTCCCCTTCAGGATGAAATTGCTCCGGCTGTAAACAACCTTTCATCGCATCGAGCTCCGGCAAAATTGTCCGCAGCAACCCGCTCCGATCGAGCAGGTCCCAGCCGCGAACGCGATTGGGCGAAAGAAAAATCTTTAATAGCTCCTCGCGAATACGTTCTGCGCTGATCTCATTGATCGACGCCGCGCTCGCGACCAGCGCGTCCCATGTGGGACCGTCGATCTCGTAATCGAGCACGGTGGCAAAGCGCACCGCGCGCAACATTCGCAGCCGGTCTTCGGCAAAACGCGCCGCTGGATCCCCGATGGCCCGAACAAGTTTAGCTTCCAAATCGGCGCGACCCCCGACGAAATCGATTACTTCGTTCTTCTCGGGATCGAAGAACATTCCGTTGATCGTAAAGTCGCGCCGCTTCGCGTCTTCTTCGGGCGACGAAAATCGAACATCGACCGGGTGTCGGTGATCCAGATAGGCGCCGTCCGATCGAAATGTCGCTACTTCGAAGTTGAACCCGTTCTCGACCACAACCACGACGCCGAAGTGCGCACCGACCGCGTAAGTGTGCGAAAAAATCTTCTGCACAATATCCGGGGCCGCATCGGTCGCGACGTCGAAATCTTTTGCCGTCAAACCGCGGACCATGTCGCGGACGCAACCGCCGGCGAAATAGGCAATGTGGCCATGCGCGCGTAACCGCCGCGCGACTTCGCGTGCAGTTTTCTCCATCGGCGACATTTTCATTAGGTAGGGGCGGTTCACCGAACCGCCCGCAGATACGTTGCTGGCACGGGCGATTGAGGTCAATCGCCCCTACCTATGCGGGCGTTGACGCTTTCTGCTCCTGTCGAAAAGAATGAACGATAAAGAACGCAACGGCGACGCAGATGCAGGAATCCGCGACGTTGAACGCCGGCCACGGATGCGCGAATGGCACATGCAGATCGAAGAGCAAAAAATCGATCACGTGCCCGTAAAGCATCCTGTCAGTGAGATTCCCGAGCACGCCGGCGAGCAAAAGCGCGAGCGAAAGGTCGCGCCAGAAATTCCGAGTCCACCAAAGCGACTTCGGACGATCGGACGCGCCATGTTCGTGCCGCCCGAGGAGCAACACTAACGCGAACAATAAAGCCGCACATGAGATCGCGATAAAGAATGCGTTGTTGTTCTGGAACGAACCGAACGCGGCACCGGTGTTGGTGATGTTGACCAAATGAAAGAAGCCCGGGAAGACTGGGTATGGATGATCGGGATCGATCGAACGCTGCACCCAGTATTTCGTCAGGCGATCAAGCGCGTAGAGCGGTAACGAAATGAAGAAGATGTATTTCATGTCGATTTCACGACGGTGTTGCTGACGACGGCTTCGCAGCGATCGCACAAATCCGGATGCGTTTTGCTCTTGCCAACGTACTCCCGATGTCGCCAGCACCGCGCGCATTTTTGGTAAGCAGTCTTCGCAACGCTGGCGGTCGCTTCTTTTGCCGCGTCGATGGTCAGATCACTCAAAATGAAAAATTCCTCCAGCTCCTCTTTATTGAGCTTGCTCGTTACATCGGAATTCGACCGCAGAACAACCGCCGCCTCCAGCGCATTGCCAATCAGTTTTTCCTGACGCGCCTTTTCGATCGCTTGACCGATCAAGCCACGCAGTCGCAAAAGATCCGTCATCTGCGCGCTTGCTTGATCGCCGCGGTTCTGAGTCTTCGGAAATTCCTCCAAGTGAACCGACGACTCCCTGCGCGAATGACTCCAGGCTTCCTCGGCGGTGAATGCGATCACCGGGGCGAGCAACTGGCAGAGCGCGCGGTAAATTTCATGCATCGCCGTCTGGGTAGCGCGGCGGCGAGGTGAATCTGGCGCGTCGCAATACATCCGGTCTTTGGTGATGTCGATGTAAAGGCTGCTCAAATCGACAGTACAAAATTGATTTAAGGTGTGATAGACCTTGTGAAATTCGAATGCTTCGTAAGCCGCTCGGCAATCGCGGATCACCTGATCGAGGCGCTCCAGGATCCAGCAATCAACTAAACTAAAATCTGTTTTCCTGTTTTCCTGTCCGCCACCGGACGGACTCGCCGTGGCGAGCTTTCTTGGGGGATAATCGAAAAGATTACCCAACAAGATGCGCAACGTGTTTCGAATGCGGCGATAGGCATCGCCGAGCCGGGTGAACATTTCTTCGGAGAACGGAACATCATCGGTGTAATCGATGCTGCTCGCCCAAAGTCGCACCAGATCAGCGCCGTGTTTGTTGACGAAATGACCGGCGTCCATCGGTTTATCGTAGGTGCTGGACTTGGAGATTTTCTTTCCATCAAGGTCGACCACGAACCCGTGTGTCACGCAGGTTTTGTAAGGCGCGCGATCATTCAGCGCGATGCTGGTCATAAGGGAGGATTGAAACCAACCGCGATGCTGGTCGGTCGCCTCCAAATACATGTCGGCCGGATCGCGCAACTCGGGATGCAACGCGCAGACCGCGCGGTGCGAAACGCCGCTGTCGATCCAAACGTCGATCGTGTCGTTGCGCTTGCTGGTTCCCTTTGGCAGCGCCAATTGTTGCGCAAGATCGACATCGTCCAATTCGAACCAAATGTTGGAGCCGCGTTCGGCGACGAGATCGGCCAGTTTGCGAATTATCTTCGCGTCGAGAATTGGTTTCCCTTCCCCTGAGTAAAAAACCGGCAACGGCACCCCCCAGCTGCGTTGACGCGAGATGACCCAGTCGGGTCGCGATTCGACTGTGCCCGCGATCCGGTTCTCGCCCCACGCCGGAATCCATTTCACTTCCTTGTGAATTGCTTCCAGCGCCCGGCCGCGGAGATCGTCGATTCGGATAAAAAATTGTTCGACGTTGCGAAAAATGATCGGCGTCTTCGAACGCCAGCAATACGGATACGAATGATGAAAGTTTTGCGCGCCTAACAAATTGCCGCACTGGCGCAGCAAATTCACGATGTCACCGTTCGCGTCGAAGACGTATTTGCCGGTCAGACTTGGCAGGCCCGCTTCATCGGTCAGCCGGCCGTGATCATCAACCGGAGACAGGATCGCCAATTTATTTTCTTTGCCTAACCAATAATCGTCCTCGCCGTGACCGGGTGCGATGTGGACTGCGCCAGTGCCGCTATCCATGGTTACGAAATCCGCCGTCAGGACGATTGCTTCGCGATCAAGAAACGGATGGCGCGCCTTGATCTTGTCGATCTTAGCGCCGGGAAAAGATGCTCGCGGTTCGCCAACCGGTTCGAATTTCGTGTTAGCGCAAAATTGCGGAACGAGTTTATCGGCAAGCAACAACGTTTCGGAAACTCCATCGCGCGAAAATTCCTGGACGACGTACAATTCTTTCGGATCGACCGCGATCGCGAGGTTGGCGGGCAACGTCCACGGTGTGGTTGTCCAGATTGCGATGCTGGCTTTGTCTTTCCATTCACCGCTCGCGATCGGAAATTTCACGTAAACGGCGGTGTCGTCGCGTTCCTGATATTCCACTTCGGCTTCGGCAAGCGCGGTCTGGGCGCCGGTGCTCCAGAAAACCGGCTTCTTCGATTGATAAACGAGACCTTTTTCAACGAACACAGCGAACGCGCGCAGGATTTCCGCTTCATATTTTGGATCGAGAGTCAGGTAGGGGTGCTCCCAATCGCCGAGCACGCCGAGGCGTTTGAATTGCTCGCGCTGAAGATCGACATACTTGCGGGCGAACGCGTCGCAGCGTTTGCGCACTTCGAGCGGCGACAAATCGCGCGATTCTTTCACGACTTTGTATTCGATCGGCAGTCCATGACAGTCCCAGCCCGGAACGTAAGGCGCGCGTTTGCCAAGCATCGTTTGCGATTTCACCACAAAATCTTTCAGGATCTTGTTGAGCGCGGTGCCCATGTGCACGTCGCCGTTGGCGAACGGCGGGCCGTCGTGGAGCACGAACACCTCCTTGCCTTTGCGCGATTGCTGAATCTGGCGATAAAGCTGCCCTTCGTCCCACTTCTTGAGCAACTCCGGCTCGCGCGTCGCCAGATTCGCCTTCATCGGAAAATCCGTGCGCGGCAGGTTGAGCGTGTCTTTGTAATTCTTTGCAGTCATTGCGAAACGGTGCCCGTCCGGCTTCGGACCGAGGCTACGTAGCATCCGCAACTCGACAAATCAATGTGCCGGAGTTTTGGCAAAAAAAATGTGCAAAATGGCAATCGTAAGGTCGGCCAAATCCGAATCCTAGGAGCATGGGCAAAACAAAATTCCCAAGCCGCGACGCCGTTGTCCTAAAATGGAAATCCACATGAAAAGAAATTTCAATCTGCGCTGCGCAACCGCCGTGATTCTTGGCGCAATCGCGGCCGTATTAATGGTGCAGAGTTTCGAACCGGCCAAGCCGCCAAGCCAAAGTGGACTCAAGCTCGCATTGGAGAAGTTAGATTTTGGACGCGCTCAACTCGCCAGAAACAAACCTTCCGTCAAGCAACACGGCGCAAATTTGGATGCTAACGTCCCTGCGCCTGCGAATTTGCCGACATTCGGCCATCCGATTATCGCCGGCATTGGTGGAACCGGGTTCGAGGAATCGATTCGGATCGACCCGACAAATCCTGATCGCATTTACACCAGCGCGCCCGGTTCGCTTTCGGCAGACTCGAGCTGGGTTTGGCACTCGCTTGATGGCGGCCGAACCTTCAAGTGGGTCGTGGGCGCAGCGCCGCTCGAAGGCAAGGTCACAACGTGTCACGGCGGTGGCGACAGCGAAATCGCAGTCGATCCGGTCGGACGCTTGTATTTTAACGATCTCACGCTGGCGAATTTTAGCACGGCGCGCTCAGATGATTTTGGAACGACGTTCACCTGCAGCAATACTGGCGTGCCCGACACGGCAGTAGATCGACAATGGTATGCGATAGATGGCGATCCGTTAAACGGCGGCAGTATTTATTTAGCGAACGACGAGATCGGGCCCGGTAGTCCGGTGTGCGGCAGCAGCGCCGGCAACAATGTGCTCGTGATGTATCGTTCTCCCGTTACCGGTTTGGAACCAACTGCTGGAATCGAATTCGGTCCGGCCAATCACGTATCGGCCGTCGGCGGCTGCGACGAAGCAATCATGGGCAACAATGAGATCAGTCCGATCGCGACGACGTTAGGACAACCGAACGGGCTCGGCGGATACGCGACGTTGCCGACTCCCGTAAAACACATTTTCGTCGTCCACGACAACGTCGCGTTGAACAAGATTTTGATCGGCCGCTGCTTTCCCGTGGCGTTCGGAGCGCCAATCGCAAACGCGAGCGACCCTACCGGATTGAATTGCACCGACCTTCCGGTGGCTGATCTCGGTGCGAATCAAAAAACCGGCGCCAATTTTCCGACGCTCGCAATCGATAAAGCCGGAAATCTTTACGCGGTTTGGGAACAGGCGCCTTTAGGACCAGCCACCAACCCTACCGGAGATCTCGCGATCACCGGCGACACCGTGTTGAAGTATTCTTATTCGACCGACCAGGGAAACACCTGGAGTACGCCAGTTACGATCGATACGTCCGGCTCGCCCGAGGGCGTTTTGCATAACAACGTTTTCGCCTGGATCAACGCTGGTGATGACAGTCGCGTAAACATTGTTTGGTACGGCACGTCGGCTGTCAGCAATCCGGGCGGCCCGGCGGATCTCGGCTGCGGCAGCAATGCGTTGTTACCTCCGCCGCAGGGCAAAAACATCAATGGCCCCGATGCGACCGATGGTTTGTGGAGTGTTTGGATGGTTCAGTCACTTAATGCTCACGATCCCGCCGGCGTGGTTTTCACTCCACCGATTCGCGCGAGCTCGCATCCTGTTCACCGCGGTGGTGTTCAGACTTTGATCGGCGGTCAGTGTGCTTATGCCAGTCGCGCGCTGGGCGATTATTTGCAAATGCGCACGGGTCCGAGCGGTGAAGCGCATATCAGCTACGCCGATTCAAACAACCGCGTCGGCACGTTGGCCGGACACGCGATGTACGTCCACCAAAATGGCGGCACCGGCCTCTACGCAGCGCAATCACCGGTGAGCATTTCGGGAATTACTCCCTTCAACGGCGTGCTTGATCCAGCCGGCGACGGCAAATACGAAGTGAGCGGAATCAGCAGCGCGACCATGCCGCAGCTCGATATCCTCAGTTCGAGTGTCAGCGAAGTGACCACCACGCCGTGTTCCGTCGCCGCGCCGTGCTACAGGATTTTCATGCAGGTAAATAATTTGAGTCTCGCGCCAACGACTGCGCAGGATCCCGATATCGATCTTGTCTGGCAGACCCAATGGTTCGTGCCCTCAATGGCTGACGGAAGTGGCGGCAAAAATTTTCATGTTTACGCCGAATCGACTAATGGCGGCGCGCTGCAATGCTTTGTCGGCGAGAACGACGTGGAACTTGTCGGCGGCGGCGGCGTTCTCACTTATCCCGGCACGACGCAATTGCCGGCGGCGAATTGCCAATCCACACTCGGACCTAACGGCAACGTCACCATTTACGTTCCGTTATCCAATGTCAGCGAAGCCGGTGCAATCGACAATCGCCTTCACGAAGTCACTGCCAGCACGATGACGCTTCAGGAGCCGGCCAATACGAACCAGCCAGATCCTCTACTCGGCACTGGCGGTTCGTTCTTCAACCTGATCGACGTCGCGCAGGGCTACGTGTTCGATCCAATTCTCGTGGGCGCCGTTTCGCGAAAAACGCACGGCACGGCCGGCACGTACGATGTCGATCTTATGCCGCCGGCCGCCGGGATCGAACCGCGCAGCGGCGGAGCGAACAATAACTATGAAGTTGTCGTGACGTTTGCCGTTCCAGTAACAGTGGCCAGTGCGACTGCTGTGCCGGCAGCGGGTGGGACCGCGTCCGTCGTCGGAACGCCAATCGTCACCGGTAATCAAGTCACGATCAACCTGACCAACGTCAGCAACGCGCAGCGCTTCAATATTAATTTGCTCGGCGTCAATGACGGGACAAACACGAGCAACATTTCAGTGCCGATGGCAGTGTTGATCGGCGATACAACCGGAAATGGATTCGTGAACTCAAGTGACGTCGCACAAACCCAGTCCCAATCCGGCCAAGCCGTGACTTCATCGAACTTTCGTGAAGATGTGACCGTCAATGGATTGATCAACAGTTCGGACATTGCGCTCGTTCAATCCAAATCAGGAACCGGGCTGCCCTGAAGTCGGATCAGCGCTAATTCGGATGCGACACGAACGAAACGAAATCGAACTCCGGCAGCAGCTCTCTTCTTAATGCTTGGGACTGACCGCTTCTGTGTTCTCCTTCTGCGCTTCCAAATGCCTCCGATGAGAACAGATCAGCCGCGTATCAACATTCGTCGCGCCGCCCTCATCTTTTTCGCGGCTATCATTACCGCATCGTGTTCCGAGAAGTCGGCGCCGGATCAGACAAAAGATTCGAACACCTCCGAAGGGCTACACGAGCTGGTGCGCGAGTCCGAAGTGGAAACGCCAGAAGGCGGAGCCGAGCCGCAGCCCGGCAAAGATGAGATCGAGGAAGATTGCGCCGCGTTCGTCCGCTCCACCAAAGTTGTTCCTGCTCGGGCAGCGGCGACCGATTGCCCGGGATGTCCGGCCGGAGGAACGGCGGTACTAGCCTTTCGCGGCATGAAAACGGATGTGATCTCCTGCTCCGGCGATACGTGCACCGTGGTGGTGACGATTCGCGCGGTGTTCAATCCCGGTTCGGGGGAAACAGTCACTGGAGGACTGACTGCCTGGATTCCTCCGGAACAGCGAAACGCATATTTGAGCGCGCACACGCCATCGGGCGAACAGGCCTATCGCGTACGAATTACCTACAAGCGTCGCGGCGCAGGATGGCGTGCGATCGAGTTCGATCGCCCGCCTGTCGAATGACTCGGCGAGTCTGTCCGATTGGCGGACCGGACGTGCGGACGATGTTCTCGTGTTTATCAGCCAGCGCGCGATATATATATAAGAGATGACTCACGCGTTGCTTTCCAGTATCGCAGCGACACTAATCGCGCTCGTCTGCATGACAGCCGTGGCAGAAACACCGTCTCCCAACACGAGCGGGATAGAAGGCACTATTGTTGTCTCGCCCAGCCGTCCCGGGCCGATCAGGAAAGATGAGGGGCCGAGTGTTGCGCCAGTGACTAACACGCAGTTCGTGGTCAAAGCCGGCGATGCTACTGTCAAGACGTTCACGACGGATGGAGACGGTCGCTTCCAAGTCGCGTTACCACCTGGTCATTATGCGATTCTGAGAGAAGGCCAAGGGAGCCGGGTTGGTCGCTGGCGTTTCGAGGCGGACGTCGTCGCTGGCCAGATGACCAAGGTGAACTGGACGGCCGACAGCGGCATGCGCTGAACCGTAACGGATCGGCATTTTCTTGAGCTTGGCCGTGCGAAGCTGTGCGAAGCTTCTACTTAGACTTATTCGAGAGCAAAAGTTTTGACGCGTTGTTCGGAAAATGATACAACCGAATGCTTGTCCTAAAACGAACAGCAGAAGTTCGGCGTGCCACATGACCGGCAGATGATCGGCGGGTTCCGGTTTGTGACTCGTCTCCGGATATCCTAACTATGAAAACAAAAAATGTCCGCCGCTCAGCTTTCGTCATGTTGCGAGCGCTTATTGCATCTCTTCTGTGCCTGACCGCGGTGATGCTCGCGCTATTCGCCTCCGCACAACTATCACATCTGGGCCAGCGCTCCGCGACCGGCGCGATCAAACTGGACAAGTATCCGGCCGAGCCACCGTCGGCCAAGTCGCAACGCTCGAAGGTGGTTAAGTATACCGGCGCGCCACAACTTTTGACTCCGGTCACGCCGGTTCGGACCGCGAAATTGCGGGACATGGCGCCGATCGATCCGGAAAAAGTTGAGAAGCATTGGCATCCAGAACCGATGCGTCCGAAACTCTTAAAGAAAAGCGGCAGATCGGCGAAAACAGCGGCAGCAACAGCAGTTCAGACCAAGGTGGGCGCGCAGGTCTCGGCGCCGACTCCGACCGGCGTCAGCTTCGAGGGCGTCGGTGTGGGACTCGGTGCGTTCAGCCCTTGCTGTAATCCGCCAGACACCAACGGCCGGGTCGGCGCGACGCAATACGTGCAATGGAACAACACCAGCTTCGCGGTCTTTAACAAAAACACGGGTGCGCTCGAGTACGGACCCGCTGCCGGTAACACGCTCTTTCAATCGCTCGGCGGCGTTTGCGCGTCACACAACGACGGCGATCCGGTCGTCTCTTACGACATCCTCGCCGGGCGCTGGGTCATTTCGCAGTTCGCCGTGGCTGGCGGGGATACCAGCTATTCACACCAGTGCATCGCTGTTTCTACGACGGAAGACGCGACGGGAGAGTGGTACGTCTACGACTTCGAAACCGACATGACCAACTTCATCGATTACCCGAAAACTGGAGTATGGCCGGACGGCTATTACATGAGCGCGCATGTTTATAGCGTAGTGCCAACGGACGTTGGGCCGGGATTGCCGGTCGCGCCGCCAAACGCGTTCATCCAGGGCCGCATTTATGTCTTCGAGCGCCAGGCAATGATCAATGGGCTTGCCGCTCGCATGCAAAGCCAGGATCTCGGAGCGGAGTTCGGATTCCTCCCGGCCGATCTCGACAGTTTGACTCCGCCGCCAGCCGGCGAAGCGGAGTTTCTTATCGGTCCTAATTTCGCGCTCACGAACCTGACGGATTCGTTCCGAGTGGCGATAACCTGGGACCCAGCTCCAACGATGGTTGTGACACCGGGTACGGCGATTCAACAGGGCATCGGTAGCGCGCCGTGCGTCAGCAATACCAACGGTCGCGACTGCGTGCCGGAGCCTTCACCCGCCGTTGGGACCGATTATCTCGACAACCTCGCAGGGCATTACATGTACCGGCTAGCTTACCGCAACCAGGGCACGCAAGCCTTAGCGGACGAGTCGCTCGTTGTGAGCGCTCCAGACGCCGGCAGCGACGCCAACCACGGCGCCGTGACCTGGTTCGAGTTCCGGAACAATGGAAGCTCCACGGCGACGCCCACGGTTTTCCAGTCTGGCACGTTTGATCCGGATACCGCCTATCGCTGGATGCCGTCGATCGCGATGGACAAAGATCGCAACATCGCGCTGGGCTACAGCAAGGCGAGCACGACGATCAAGCCCGGCAGCTACGTGACCGGCCGCCTCGCGACTGATTCGGCCGGCACAATGGGCGCCGAGACGCAAATGCAGGCGGGCCTCGGCGTGCAGCAAGGTGGCGGGAATCGCTGGGGCGACTATAGCTCGATGACGATCGATCCGATCGACCAATGTACCTTCTATTATACAAACGAGTACTTAAAGACGGACGGAGCCTTCAACTGGTCTACCCTAATAACGAGCTACAAGTTTCCATCTTGCGCCTCGGCCGCGAATTTGTATGGCACAGTCACTGGCACAATCACTTCGGCGCAGACAGGTGCTCCGATTGCCGGCGTGCGAGTGGGGTTGAGCAACGGCTACGCCAACGCCAGTGACGTAAACGGCGTTTACACCATTCTAGTCCCGGCTGGCACCTACACGGCTACGGCCGCAGACGCGGAGCGCGACTGCGCTTCGGCCTCGCCTGCTTCGGCCGTTGTCGCACCGCCGGGTGGCGGAACGGCTACCCAGAACTTCCTGATGACCGGTACATCGAAGCTCGAGGCGAACGGCTTCACGATCGACGATTCGTTAGGCAACAACAACGGCATCGTTAACCGGGCGGAATGCGTGAAAGTAAACCTCGGAATCAAGAACAACGGCTGCGCGAAAGAAACGGCGATCTCGGCCCAGCTTACGACCACGACGCCGGGCGTCACCGTGACCGACGCCAACTCGACCTATTCAGACAAGGAGATCAACGAGAGCGGCACGAACTTGACGCCGTTCAAGATCTCCGTGTCGAATTCGTTCAGCTGCGGCACCCCAATCGCGCTGTCACTTAACCTGACTTACGCGGGCGGATCGAAGTCGATCGCATTCACGGTGCCTACCTGCGCCGGCGGCCCCGACCAAACAATTCCATCGAGCTCCATTACGACGAGCGATGCGTCTCAGCCGGATCGTCTGGGTCGCAATGGCGTCCAGAGCCCTTGCTCAGGAAAGGCTTGCCCCGGGGCGATTAACTCCGCCGGCACCCGCAATTACAAGACATTCACCTTCACTAATACAGCCGGTGCGCCTCGTTGCTACACCGTCACGATCAACGCCGCTACCGGCGTAGCCAATACCGGTGACATTGAGAGCGCGGCATATCAGACCACATATACTCCGCCGACAGCCATGGGCGATGCGAGCGGAAATATGTGCATGAATTACCTCGGTGACAGCGGAATCAGCGGCTTGGGAACTACCGTGGGGAGCGCTAGCTACTCGTTTACCGTGGCGGCGAATTCGAATTTCGTCATCGTCGTGAACACCACCGCTGGCTCGACGAATTCGTCGACGTTCAGCGGCACCGTTTCGGGATTCATCGACAACACGCCGGGACCAGGCGACTGCGCGACGATACCGCCGGAGCTCACCAGTGTGGTCTCGCGCAAGACCCACGGCAATGGCGCCGGCACTTTCGATGTTCCTTTACCACTGCCGCCAAACGGCATTGGGATTGAATGCCGCACCGGTGGCGCGACAGGGGACCATACCGTGGTCGCTACTTTTGCCCTGCCAGTTACTGTGGCTGGAAATGGAACGGTCAAAGCGCAGGTCACCTCAGGGACAGGTCAAGTGGGGAGCGGGGGAACAGCCAACGGCAATGCCGTAACGGTGAACGGAGCGGTCGTGACCATCCCTCTGACCAACGTAGCTAATGCGCAACGGCTTGGCATTACCCTTTATGGGGTCAGCGATGGGACGCACAATGGCAATGTGGTTATGCCAATGGCCGTACTGCTTGGCGACACCACCGGAAACGGTGTCGTTAATTCGAGCGACATCTCGCAGACCCAGTCCCAGTCCGGCCAACCAGCGACTTCATCGAACTTCCGTGAAGACGTGACCGTCAATGGGTTGATCAACAGCTCGGACATCTCACTGGTTCAGTCCAAGTCCGGCACGGCTTTACCATAAATTAGCTCGCGACGGAGCTAATCGTCGTTGGCCAAGCTGAATTCGCGCGCAAAGAATGCGCCAAAGGCGACCATTTCTCGAGCGAGCTCCGATTAAGTGACTAACTCTCCGCATCAGCTCCAACCAAGCTGATCAAACTCGTTATGAAAAAGAAAAATAACTGCAAGTTCGGGATCTTTACGCCACGCCTGCTAGTAAGCTTTACTCTCTTTCTTGGGGCAGCTTGGATGGTGGCGCTCAGTTTTTCCAACGCGACCGCTTCGAAGCTATCGGGACGAAGAATTTCAAATAGTTCGTCGTCGTACGGAGTTGCTCCGGTGATTTCCGCGCCTTTGAGCGAACTTCCCACGACCGCCCAGATTGTTACTTCGCAAACGGAGCTGGGTGACACGGAACGGCGGTTGGTCGGAAGACAAACATCAAATTCACTGTTGCGAGACCCCGTGGTCAAAACGGCACCCGCGGCCGCGGCGATGCCGCCGGTCGGCGTTTCGTTCGAGGGAATGAATATTTCCCAGGGCTGCGGCGGTTGCTTGCCTCCGGATACAGACGGCGCGGTCGGTCCGAATCATTACGTACAAATGGTGAACACCGAGTTGGCAGTCTATAACAAGACTACCGGCGCGTTGATTTCCGGCCCAACACCGATCAAAAACCTCTGGTCGTCGGGTGAATGCGCGGTCCGCGACGATGGCGATCCAATTATAATTTACGATCAACTTGCCGATCGCTGGTTAATCAGCCAGTTCGTTTCCACTGCCGCACCGAACTACGCCGAGTGCATCGCGGTTTCGACCGGGCCCGATCCAACCGGGAGCTACTACGCCTACGAGTTCGATCAGAGTACGAGCGTTTTTCACGATTACCCAAAAATCGGTGTCTGGCCGGATGCGTACTATATGACGAGCAACGAATTTCCGAGCGGCCAAGAAACAAACTCCGGCGCCGGCGCGTTTGCCTTTGAGCGACCGAAGATGCTGGCGGGCCAACCGGCGCGTTTCATCTGGTTCGATGAATCCTCTATCGCCGTCGGTGTTGCATATGTTCCGGGTGGCCAAAATCCGACCAATCTCGACGGTAAAGTTCCACCGCCAGCCGGTATGCCTAACTACATCGTCGAAGTGGATGCTCAAGGGAGCACACCGACTACAACCGACACCAGTGCGGTCCTGGCGATGTTCAAATTTCATGTTGATTGGAATAATCCGGCAAACTCGACTTTCGGAACAGGCTCGACGACTCCGGTCGCAGTCGGCGGCGGTTTGTATATGGCCAGCGGCGGTCATCCGAGCTTTGAAGTTCCGATCGCAGACTTTGTTCCGGCGCAATGCGTTTATGGTGAAGGACCGAATTGCGTTCCGGAAAAGGCCGTTCCCGGCGTGCACACCGCGACTCTCGATACCCTTGGCGATCGCACTATGTTTCGTGTGACCTATCGCAACTTTGGCGATCACGAGTCGATGGTCGTTCATCACACAGTTGTAACCGCGGCCGATGTGATGACTGGCGCCACGCGGACAGGATTGCGTTGGTACGAAGTGCGCAATCTCAGCACCACGCCGACGATTTACCAACAGAGTACGTTTGCGCCGCTCGATCCGACCAACCCACTCTGGCGTTGGATGGGCAGTGCCGCGATGGACCACATGGGAGACATCGCGATTGGTTACAGCGCGAGCGGTCCTAATTATTTTCCGTCGATCCACTATGCCGGCCGGCTTGCGACTGATCCGTTGAACGACCTCACTCAGGGCGAGGCCGTCATGTTCGCGGGCCTTGGCATCCAAGGTTTTCCGCTTAATCGCTGGGGCGATTACAGCGATCTCACGGTCGATCCGAACGATGACTGCACTTTCTGGTACACGCAGGAATATCTGCCGGCCAATGGCACGACTGATCTGTTGCCGGTTAACTGGCACACTCGCATCGGCACCTTCAAGTTTCCGCAGTGCGTCGTTAATCCGCCGCCGTTGCTGACTGTTTTGTCACGCAAAGTGCATGGAATTGCCGGCACCTTCGATGTCAATCTGCCACTGACGCCGCCGTTCGGAATCGAACCCCGCAGTGGCGGACCGAATGGCAATCACGTGATTGACTTTCACTTTACGAACCCGGTCTTGTCTTGTGGAACCGCGTCGACCAATGCGGGAACCGCTACCAACGATCCAGCGAGTGGTGGCAACGATTGCATCGTCGATCTTACCGGCGTTCCCAACGCGCAGTACGTCACTGTGACTCTCAATGGCGCTGTGGATAATCAAGGCAATCAAGGCAACGTGCCTGTAACCTTCGGCGTTCTGCTCGGCGACACGACTGGAAACGGCGTCGTCAATTCGAGCGACATCTCGCAAACGCAGTCGCAATCCGGACAGCCGGTCACAGCCGCGAATTTCCGCGAAGACGTGACCGTGAACGGGCAGATCAACAGCTCGGATATTAGCCTTGTTCAGTCGAAGTCAGGCACAGCCTTACCTTGACCACGGAATCGGTTTAATTCGCCATTCTACGATTTCGAAGTCAGGGCATCCGGATCCGGATCGGTTTCCGAATTGAATTAAGTCAAACACCATGAAACCGCCCATTCGATCGCTTTTAATATTCCTGACTCTCATTGTCGTCAGCCTGCTCGCTTTTAGCGCGCAGGGAGCGAAAAGAAAGAAGTCAGCTGCACGCGCACCCACTCCGTCGCCCGCTGCTGTCGATGCCGCAAGTCTGCCAAATTGCACTTCACCGGGTGTGCTCGTCTTAACTGACCCCGCTAACGATCAACTCGGAAATCAAGGGGGCCAAAATCAACAGCTCGATTTTACCGCAGTCTATTTTGCTGAGCTCGGGGCTGACAGCCACACCCTGACCGTCACGATGAAGGTTCAGAACCTCAATGGCACGCTGACGCCGAACGCGACATGGCAGGTTTACATGAACGTAAAGGACACGAATGGCACGTTGCGGACGATTTTCGTGAACATGAACACGACCGATAATCCGCCGAATGCCGCCTTTAATTTCGGTTACAATTCGAGCGTCGGGGGCACCGGCAATGACACCAGCCAGGGCACGCCGGGCGTCGTCACTGGAAGTTTTGCCACCGACGGCACGATCACGATCAAATTGAACACGGCAAATGTGATCAGCTTTAATGACATTAGCGCGGCGCACCAGTTTGATGTCGACCTAAGGCAACCCGGAGTCAGTCTGAGTGGGATCAAGGGACTAACGACCGTTTTGGTCGGCGTACTGGGAAATGGCGTCACAACTACTGTTGACGATTCGTCTAACTCTACCGGCACTGAGAGCTATCTCACGATTGGTAACTCGGCTTGTGCTGGCAGCACTCCAACTCCTACCCCCACGGCGACGCCTACTCCTACTACTACTCCGACTCCGACCCCAACTCCGACACCAGTCGGTGGAACACCACGCTTCTTCACTTACATGTCGCCTCAAGGAGTTGGCGACAGCGCCGGCGAACCCAGCATTGGCAGCAACTGGACGAAAGAAGCAATCGACCATAACCACAACGTCAATGGATCGGTGAACAATATTCCGAATGGAGGCACTTCGCTCTACTTTGGCGGATTCCTTGCCGACATGCTGAAAGTAACCTGGGACGATTGCTCCTCTCCCGCAGGCATTACGTGGGACCTAAAACCTTTAGTCAGTGCGAGCACGCCGCGAGCAGCCGGTGATCCGATTCTGTTTACCGACCATATAACTGGCCGGACTTTTTGCGCGCAACTCGAGGGCCTCACGCCAGCCGGTGCTACGATCGATATTACCGATAATGATGGCGATTCTTTCACGCCGAGCGACGGCGTTATCCCGTCGGACGTCGATCATGAAACGCTCGGCGGCGGGATTTACCACGCGCCACTGACCGGCGGAGTCGATCCACTTTACCCAGATGTGGTTTATTATGCATCGCAAAGCGTCGTCGACGCGCGATGTCTGCGCAGCGATACCGGCGGTCTAGTTTTCAGTCAGGCGACTACGCCAATGTTCACCGCTGCCGATTGCGCGGGCTTGCACGGCCACGTGAAAGTTTCGCCGGCAGACGGCACCGCTTATGTGCCCGACTTTGCCTGCGGTGGGAGTTTGCCCTTCCATAACGGAGGAAAACAGGCGGTGGCCGTCTCTGAGGACAATGGCATCACCTGGACCGTCCGCACGATTCCGGATTCGTCGACCAGCGGCGTCATTCAGGAGCCCGTCACCCCAGGCACTGCTCAGACGCGTGACCCTTCAGTAGCGATCGCCACGGATGGCACAGTTTATTTTGTCTATCAGGCCGCGAACGGTCACTCTATGGTCGCTGTCTCGCATGACAAAGGAGTGACCTGGGCGCCGAGTGTGGACGTTGGCGCGAATGTCATCAATGGCGGACCAGTCTTGAACGCAACGTTCGTAGCCGCCGTCGCCGGCGATCCAGACCGCGCCGCCGTCACTTTCATGGGGACCGAGACCGGAGGCAATAACTGGGATTGCGGCAACGGAAACACGTGCGACTACGGACCGGATTTTACGGGTGTTTGGTATCTCTACGTCGCCGCTACTTATGATGGTGGCCATACTTGGATTACGCAGAACGTCACGCCGAGCGATCCAGTTCAGCGTGGTGGAATCTGTGGTGGCGGTACCTGCCGCAACCTGCTCGATTTCATGGACGCAAGCATCGACAAGGAAGGGCGCATTCTTGTCGGTTACGACGATGGATGCGTCACGGCGAGCTGCATTAATGGAGGACCGAATGACTTCACCTCGAAAGCAGCGATCGCGCGCCAGAGCGGCGGTAAACGAATGTTTTCCGCTTTTGATCCAAATGAACCGGCAGTTCCCGGCGCACCGCTCGTAACTGGTAGCCTCAATAGTGGGGGAACAGCTGCTACTCTGACGTGGCCGGCCCCGGATAATAGCGGAGCGCCCATAACTAGTTACAAAGTCTATCGTAAGGTCGGCAGTGGCGCCTTCAGCTTACTCGCGACTGTGGCAACAACTCTTTATACAGATAATGGGTTTGCCTCTGGCGACGTTTATCACGTAACCGCAGTAAACTCGAAGGGAGAAGGCCCGTACTGTCCTGATCTCGCTCCGGCGCAGGTCGTTTTACCAGACCCGTGCAAGCTACCCGGCGTTCTCGCCGTGAATGATAACGATGGCGATGCTGCGCCAAACACGCCGCCCGATCCCCGCGTGAACATTCAGCAGCTTTTCGTGGCCGAACCTGTGTTTAATCCGGTCGCCGATAAGCTTGTCTTCACCATGCAACTGGCTCCATCCACTGCGGGTGCTGCGCCCGCGAGCAGTCAATGGTACATCGTATGGAACCGGCAAGGGACCGATCCATCCGATCCCAGCGATACAAGCTATGACCGGATGTTCGTGGCCATGAAGACGGACGTAACCGGCGCAGTCTCGTTTAATTACGGGAAGTTCGGTGTCCCGCTCAATGAGGTGCCACCCCCACCACCAGATCCTAACGCGAACACACCGAAATCATACGGGGCCGCTGACAGTGGGAGCTATGACGTCGCGACTGGCGTTGTTCGGATCACAATTTCGAACGACAAGCTGCAAATGATTGACGGCGGTGCTAGCAAGTATGTCGCTGGAACGAATCTGAACGCGCTCAACGTTCGAACCTATTTGGCGAGACCCGATGCGGGCCAAAAATCCCAGAACAATGCCAATGATATTACTCCAAATGGCAGTTATACCCTTGTGGGCAATGCTTTCTGCGCTAAGCCCGTAGAATTGCTCAGTGTCGTGTCGACCAAGACGCACGGCAGCGCCGGTATTTTCGATATTAATCTGCCGCGAACTGGAAGCCCGGGCATTGAATGCCGTAGCGGTGGCGCCAACGGCGACCACACGATTGTGTTCACCTTCGTTAACCCACTGGTTAGCGTTGGTAGCGCGAGCCTGAGCGGCACTGGGATGATCGACATGAGTAATACTGGGATTAACACCAGCAATCCGCATGAGTACATAGTAAGTCTCACCGGTGTTGCCAACGCGCAGAAAATCACTGTCACATTGGCCGGCATCTCCGATACAACTGGCGCTTTCACAAGCAGTCTTTCCGCCCCGATGGGTGTGCTTTTGGGCGACACTACCGGAAACGGTTCAGTTAACTCGAGCGACATCTCTCAGACCCAGTCCCAATCCGGACAACCGGTGACTTCATCGAACTTTCGCGAAGATGTGACCGTCAACGGGTTGATCAACAGCTCAGACATCTCACTCGTTCAGTCCAAATCAGGAACCGCTTTGCCTTAGCACTTCGAGAATCGGATTTAACTTTCTCGGATCGTCTGCAGAGGGCGAGAAAGCGCCTGCCTTTGGCGTCGGGTTGTGCCCGGTACTAGATCGAGGATTCCTGCCGCGGTGGCATCCAGACACGGATTGATTTCCGAATCGGAAGTTAACAAACCCTATGTCTAACGAGCGAGAGCACTTCGATCAACAATCTCTCACCCGTATGGACAACTAACCACTGCCGTCTATGAAAAAGACCTTCGCTTCCACTTCGGGCATCTTTAACCCACGTATCTTTGGCGCATTCGTACTCGTGACGTTCGGCATATCTCTCGGCGTCTTCAGTTTCGCCGCGCCGACATCGGGAAAGCGGAACGCCGCGCGAGACAACACCAGCTTGGTCAAGCCAACCGTTGTCAACTCGACTTCCAATGCGGTCTCACCACCCGTGCGCGACCTGCCGCGAGCTCTGCCAAAGACCCAGCTCGCCGACCGGGAGCTGCCTCCGGTGAAACCCAATCATCCCGTGCCCACCAACTTTGTGGACAAAATGGTGCAGGCGGCGCTTAGCACGGCCGTGATGCCAAGTCCGATGGCCAATTTTGAAGGGCAGAGCGCAAACGATTCCGGATGCGGATGTATTCCGCCCGACCCGAACGGCGCGGTCGGACCAACGCAATACGTGCAGATGGTAAACTCGGTCTTCTCCGTCTATTCCAAAAACGGCACACGGCTGTCGGGACCTACCCAGATCAATAGTTTGTTTCAGACGCTGCCAGATACCTCCCGTTGCCACATCGACAACAACGGCGACCCCATTGTGGTTTATGACCAGCTTGCCGATCGGTGGCTGGTGAGCCAATTCGCCGTCGGTGGCGGAACCGGTCCAACCTCAAGTGAATGTATCGCCATCTCGAAGGGTCCCGACGCAACGGGCGAATATTACATCTACGACTTCGACCTGACCAATTCGAACGGCCAATTGTTTGAGGACTATCCGCATATTGGCCTGTGGCCTGATGCCTATTACATGAGCACACATGAGTTCAGCTTTGCATCCGGCAACCCGTATCAGGGCGCGGCCGCGTGGGCGTTCGAGCGTGACAAGATGCTGGGCGGGCAACCTGCACGGTTGGTCTACTTCAGGCTTGGCGCCGGCGATCCCGCGACAGGACAGACTTTCTTTGGTGGACAGCAGCCTTCAACTCTCGACGGGTTCACTTTGCCCCCCGCCGGTTCACCCAATTATTTCGCAGAAGTGGACGCCCTGGCCGATGGCGCTCGTCCGGATGGTGCCCCGGCTGCATCAGTGTTGGACATCTGGAAATTTCATGTGGACTGGTCGAATCCCGCCAACTCGACCTTTGGCGATAACAAAAACAACCCGGACACCAGAACGCCGGTGGCGGACTTCACTCGCCCAAACTGCATGAATGACGCTGCGGGCTGTGTGCCGCAGCTAGGGGACGCGGCTCAGTTAGATCCGATCGGGGACCGCATAATGTATCGCAATGCCTACCGCAATTTCGGCGATCACGAGTCGCTGGTCTTGAATCACACGGTGGTAGCGGCCGCGGTTAGTGGGCAGACGACACAGATGGGACCACGCTGGTATGAGTTCCGCAACCCTGGCGGCACGCCGGTCGTTTTCCAGCAAAGCACCTTCGGACCAACGGGGATGACCGACGTGCTCTATCGCTGGATGGCTAGCGTCGCCATGGATCGCGCCGGCGATATGGCCATCGGCTACAGCACTTCCTCGAGCGCGAATTTTCCCTCCATCGCCTACGCCGGGCGGCTCGCGGGCGATCCCGTCAGTACCCTCGCGCAGGGTGAAACGCAGCTGTTTGCCGGCGGCGGCCCGCAGCACGGAGAGTTGTTTGCCCCGCAGTTTGGCCGCTGGGGCGATTACACCGCCATGCGAATTGACCCAGTCGACGACTGCACGTTTTGGTACACGAACGAATACTACGCAGCAACCGACGCTCCAACCGGCATCTGGCATACGCGCATTGGCAGTTTCACATTCCCACAATGCACGCCCAGGCAAACGGGCCTTCTGGGAGGAGCAGTTACAGACGCTGGTACTGGTAACCCGATTGCCAAAGCGAGCGTGACAGCTGGCGGCTACACTGCGATCGCTGCTAGCAATGGCGCCTATCAATTCAGTCCGTTGGCGCCAGGCACCTATGCCGCCACGGCCTCGGCACCCGGATATTTCTCAAGTTCCCCCACTACGGTCACCGTGACAAACGGCGGTACCACTGTTCAAAACTTTGCGCTGACGCGTAACCCATCTCAGCCAACTCCTACTCCGACGCCAACTCCGCTTCCGCTGGAAACAGTCAATCCGCCAGCGCTAACTGCGCCCAGCGGCACGACTACGAACAACTCTTACACGGTAACATGGAGTCCCGCTGAGGTTACGGCTAATCTCGCTAGCTATATCGTGGAAGAGTCGACCGACTACGTGAATCCGCTTTTCGACAACGCGGACAACCCTGCGGCCCCGCCCGGACAGGCCGGGTCGCTCTGGGCCACCAGTTCATCCACGCCGAATCCGAATCCGTGGACACAGAGTCCGGCCTTTTTTCACAGCATGCCGTTCAGTTACTTTGGAAATGGAGCAACCAACGAGGCCGCCGGCCCGGCCGATACCAGTCTAACACTCCTTAACAATATCACGATTCCGGCTACGGTGGGCTCGGGACGCCTCACTTTTTGGAGTCGCTACTTCAATGACCCGGATGATACGGGCAATGTAGAGATTTCGACCGACGGAGGAACCACCTGGAACAAGCTCAAGGTGATTAATATTTCACCCGCATTCCCACCGGGAGTGCCGCCTGCCGACATGCGTATGCAAGCATACGAACTCGATCTCAGCACTTATCGAGGAACGCCCTTCAAACTGCAGTTCCGCTATAACAACGGTGCATTTATCTACTTCTTCATCCGAACTGTCGGCTGGTGGGTGGACGACATTAATGTGGACGGCGCGACCTGGAAGCAAATTGGTACGACTAATGGGGCGACGACATCTCTTAATATAACCAACAAGCCGGGTGGTCATTACTATTACCGCGTGCGCGGCGCCTACATGGACGGCTCCGGTACGGATAATAGCAACGTTAAAGACATCATCGTAAATACAGCTCTGTCGTTGACGAGCGTCGTATCCGAGAAGACTCACGGTAGCGCCGGCAACTTCGATGTTAATCTACCGCTCACCGGAACACGCGGCGTCGAATGTCGCGCTCCCGGCCAACTCCCCGGTGGTGCGGCTGGAGATTACCAGTTGATCTTTACCTTTTCGAACAATCTGCAAAGCGTCGCTAGCGCTAGTGTCTCCCATGCCCCGAATACAACGGCGTCGGTTGGTAGCACAGCGATGGGGCCAAAACCGAATCAATATACTGTGAACCTCACTAACGTGAGCAATGCGCAGTATCTCCAAGTCAATTTAAGTAACGTCACCGACAAACTTGGTAACACCAGCAGCGTCGTCTCTTCTCCAGAAATGGGGGTGCTTGTCGGCGACACCACCGCAAATGGCATTGTTAACTCGAGTGATATCTCTCAGACCCAATCCCAATCCGGACAACCTGTCACGGCGGGAAATTTCCGGGAGGATGTCACCGTGAACGGACTGATCAACAGCTCGGATATCAGCTTTGTTCAGTCGAAGTCGGGCACGGCTTTGCCGTCTTCACCGTGATCTGAGTTTCGAATTCAATTGCATTACTCCCAATCGATCAGGGCGAGGCGTTGCCGAGACGCCACGGTTTATCGTAGCCAGTAAAAGAACAGGTACGATACGTCCAGGACAGGGCAGCCCTCCGATTCAGCTGGCACAAATGACTTCGGAACCAACGGGAGCGGTAGAAAAAGAAACCTATCGGTCTCCGGCCGCTGTGTCGTTGCCACCGAAACGTCGTTCCCGCGCAGACTCGGCGACCAACTTCGAAGATCAGGAGGCGGACGAATCGATCGTTCCACCTATTTCGCCGGTCCGCCGCGGGCACAGACTGAAGCGCTCCGGCCGATTAGTTTTGCGATGGGTTAATCCGAAGTTACGTCCAGCGGCGACACAGGTTGCGTCCTACGAACCATAATTGCAATAAATATGATTGACTTTCTAGCGGCCTTTTGCCTACAACTGCGGACAACGTAGCCGGTCCGAATCAGTCACCGGCTCTTTAGATGAACACTCTTTCGCAACGACGCGGCGTTCCGTTCAATGATTATTCGTCGGCTGGCATCCAGCAATCGGTAGATCGCCGAATTCACGCGGTTACACACGTGGAAATCCAGTTCGGCGGTCAAGCGAAAAGAGAATTACAACAAGTTTACCAATGAAAAAAAAATCGTCCTCCAAATCCGGTTTCATTAACTCACGTAGTTTAATTGCTGTTCTGTTTTGCGCCGTCGGCATTTCGCTGGTGATGCTAAGCTTCAGCGCGACAGCATCGAGCCGAAAAACGACGCCGAAGCAACAGACTCCTACAAACATACACCCCGGTCGTGGTCCTGAATTGTCAGCGCTGCCAGCTGCTGGCCCGGCGCCTACCAGTGGCACCCTGAGCACGAGCAACCGCACCCTGACTTACACCGATCCCGTCGGTCCTGTGCCTAATGCCACCGGCGAAGGCGTTGGCTTCAGCAAGCCGACATGCGCGATGAACGGAGTTGACTGCAGCAACTACACAGTCACGCTCGATCCCTCAATTTTCAGCGCGGCAGCCGGCTACGATCCGACGAAATACAGCGTCGTGATACAACTTTCCTGGTCGCCGTCGGCCCTGCAATATGGTTCCTTCGTCGAAGATAAGAACGGCAACGTCATCGCGTCGAACACCGCGGGGCTGGATCCTGAGACGATCACGATTTCCGTTCCGACCATTAATCAAGCAAATGGTCCTTTCACCATTGTCACGACTCTGGAGATCGGCTCACCTGGCACCGGCTACACGGGAAAGGTCAGCTTAGTTTCTGGTCCCGCCTGCGCAGGGCCGGCAGCAGCAGCTTCGCCCGCTCCGCGCTACCAGATTTATCCTTCGACTATCCCTGCTAGCTCGACTAGCGGATTAGAGTCTTCAATCGGCGTGGACTGGAACCCGAACGTGGCCAGCCTGAAGCAGATCGCTCCCGGTAATTCATCGCACGGCCCGACTTTGCTCAATACGGGTGGCATGGTGATGTTTACGGAAACCTTTAACCAAGACCAAGTCAGCTTCGATGATTGTTCGTCGCCCGCCATCAATACCTGGACAAATACTTCCTTTGTCACACAACAAACAACCACCCTCGACGCCATTGGCTTCACTGACCACTTTACCAGTGCACAACTTGGAACCGCCACATACACGCCTGGGAATCCTGCTACACCGGGACGTACTTTTCATGGACAACTTACCGCTGGCGATAGTAACATGTCTTTTACGGATGATGACGGCGCCACACACATCCAGACACAAGGCGGCGGAGTACCACAAGGACCAGATCACGAAACTGTAGGTGGCGGCCCATACAATCCTAACGCGACTCCGCCACCTCCTCCAAATGCGGTCTATGCGAACGCCATTTATTATTGCACTCAGAATATTGCACCGGAAGCGGAATGCTCCCGGAGCGATGACGGCGGTCTAACTTTCGGACCAGGAATTCCCATCTACAATCCGCAGCAGTGCGTCGGCTCGATTCACGGGCACGTGAAGGTTGCGCGAGATGGCACGGTCTACGTGCCGAACTATTCGTGCACTCTGCCCGGGAGCAATCAAGGTGTCGCCGTTTCGACTGACAACGGAATTACCTGGACGCAGCGTAACGTCCCGGGAAGCGGAAGCCCGAAAGCCGGACTGGTTGACCCCTCAGTTGGAATCGGTTTAAACGACGTAGGCAAGCCGAACGGTCAGGTCCCAAATACCATCTACTTCGGCTACAACGACAGCGACGGCACGGCAAAGATCGCGATGTCGCACGATCGAGGCATCACTTGGAGCACGCCCAAGGATGTAGGGGCACCCTTCTGTATTGTGAACTCTACCTTCCCGGTAGTAGTTGCTGGAGATGACAACCGCGCCGCGTTTGGATTCCTAGGAACGACCACCGCGGGGAACTCCTCAACGGATCCGAACTTTCTGGGCGTGTGGCATCTCTACATTGCCACGACTTATGACGGTGGTAATTCCTGGGCAACGATCGATGCGACTCCGGACGATCCCGTTCAGGTAGGCCCGGTGTGTAACGGAGGCACGTTCTGCAGCACCCCGCGAAATCTTCTGGACTTTAATGGTTTTGATATCGACAGCCAGGGACGCGGAGTGCTCTCGTTCGCCGATGGCTGTGTCAACTGCACGAACAGCTCTGCTCCATCAGACTCAAATGCAGATCAGGCAACCGTCGCGCGGCAATCGGGCGGGCCAAGACTATTTTCGCATTTTGACCCGGTCGAGCCGATGCCTCCGGCCAATCCGCAGGCAGTTTCGGCCGTCAAAGGAGCCGGTGGCGTGCTCGTTTCGTGGCTGGAGCCAGACAATGGCGGAAACCCCGCCGTGTATCCAATTACGGGCTACAATATCTACCGCGGTACCAGCACCGGCACCGAAACTTTCCTCGCGCACGTTACAAACAGCCCAACCAACAAACACACAAAATATCTCGACACGACGACACTGCCGAGTGTGCCAAATTATTTTTATCACGTCGCCGCGGTCAATGACATTGGAGAATCCGGCTTCTGTCAGGAACTCGTGCTTGGTAGCATTACCTGCCCGCTCGGCGGAAGCCCGTGTACGGCCCCATTCACTACGGTAAACTGCGCCGGAGCTCTTCAAGCACCGTTCACAACCTCCGGCGATCCAACCTCGGGCGAACTGACAATCCAGAACGTTAGTATCGGCGAGCCCTTCACCAGCTGTACTGACAACTCGCTAACTTTTGTCATGCGTGTGCAAACGCTGGATCCGAGCGGCACAGGTATGGCGGTGTTGCCACCGAACTCCGAATGGCAAATCCTCTTTAGCGTAACTGACACCACCAGCAATGCCGAAACCATCTTCGTGGACATAAATACGATTCCGCCCAATTCACCCGCGACACCCGCTGTCACATTGGGAAGAAGAGACCCAAGAACCGGTGGCGGGACCATTGATAACGGACTCTGCACGCAAAGCGCCACTGCCACTTGTAGCATCTTATCGGGGGTCACGACGAAGGATGGAACGATCACATTCAAGCTTAATGTCGCGAACCTGGTCCACTTTAACGCCCCAGGCGCTCCCGGAATCGGAGTTGCCTTTGATTGGGACGCACGTAATCCAGGCGCAAAGCTGTCTAGCGTCGGCGGCAATACCTACCTCCTTGTTGGAGCAGGTGCCGGAGTCCTCGAAACCGTGACGACTACCGGTGTAACCGGGTCATACACGCGAGTTGGCAATATCAGTTGTTCGGAGAAACCGCCGATTGCGATCCTTTCGGCTAATCCGCTGTCGGGCAATGCGCCTTTGGCGGTCACCTTTGATGCCTCGGCCTCGAACGAGCCAAGCGGTGCATGTGGCACGATCAATTCTTACACGCTCGACTTCGGTGACGGTAGCGCACCTGTCACTCAGGATGGAGCCCACCCGATGTTTTCGCACAACTATTCGAAGCCTGGCGCGTACCCTGCCAGGTTGACAGTTGGAGATACGGCCGGCCTAACGAGCATCAATCCAGCGCAGGTCATTATTACAGTTAATTCAGCGGCCCCGCCGCAGTTAAGCAGCGTGAATCCAGTTGTATCGCGCATGACTCATGGCACTGCGGGTACGTTCGATGTCAACTTGCCGCTCACTGGAACGCGTGGAGTAGAATGTCGGAGCGGTGGTGCTAATGGCAATTACAGACTCGTATTCACTTTCGCGAACAATCTCACCAGCGTCGATAGCGCGACCGTGACGACTGGCGCTGGCACCGTGAGCAGCACCGTTCTTGGGCCTAATGCCGGCCTCAATCTAACCGCCAATCAGTTCCTGGTGAACCTCACCGGCGTGACCAACGCACAGTACATCGCAGTCTCGTTAGTTAACGCGAAGGATTCGACCGGCGCGATCGGCAACGTCATCGGGCCTCAAATGGGCGTGCTAATTGGCGATACAACGGCCAACGGTGCCGTGAACTCGAGCGACATCGTGCAGACCCAGGCGCAATCCGGCCAGCCCGCGACTGTAACCAATTTCCGGGAGGACGTCACCGTCAACGGGCTGATCAACAGCTCAGATATTTCCCTGGTTCAATCGAAGTCAGGAACAGCCTTGCCGACCAGTCCGTGAGGGGAAAACCAGCCTGGTTTAAAAAATCAGAAAACTAATAAAAGCAGGCATCCACCCGACCGAGGCAAACCGATTCAGAACCAACACCTTAGCAGAATGAGTGAAATTACTATAAATTTTTCTGGCTTTTTGGAGGCAAAAATGCCTAACATGAAAATGCCCATCAAAGCCTGCATTAACGTCAGCAACTGAACCACAATTCGAAAAACAAAAAACAATCGGGAGAACAACTAAATGAAGAAAACGATCCTCAGCCTCGCAGCCATCTCATTGCTGGCCATTGCTTCGGCTCCGGCCACGATAACGAGTGTCCTTCTGTCATTCGACAATGGCAGCGGCACGCCAACCTTAACGACGTCTAATGTCGGCACATTCAACTTCAGCGTTAATGTGTTCCTGACTTTCACCACGGACGGCAGTAATCCCAACATGCTTCAGGGTCTCTCCTATTGGTTGGAAACCGAACAAGGCGCGGCGTCTCACATTACGCTGACGAGCGAGACCTATTTTACGATCACGAGCCAAACGGATCCGAGTGTTAACAAAGTGTTCAACCAAACGGCTGGAGCAGATTCCGGATTTCGATCCAGTCACGATAGCGTGGCCAATCCAAATACTGGCACTGTCGACACGGGCGACCTTGGGGGAACGTTTCCCGCCCACGCTGCCGGCATGTTCGAAGTTGCCACGTTGAATTTCAGTGTCTCCGGTCTTGCCCCTGGCACTTATCATATTGAAACAACCCATCTGGCCGGCCTGACCTCTGAAGCGACAAATAATAATACCGACCCGACTCAGCGCGACAGCGCGATTCCGCAGGCGATTTACACGATCACCGTGATCCCGGAACCGGCCACCTTGTCACTGCTCGGTTTGGGCAGCCTCGGAACGGTGGGTTTGACGATGTTGCGCGCCCGACGCAGGGGATAACCTCGTCGTCCAGTTCTTCACGAAAACTGCGCTGACCCGGAAGGTCAGCGCAGTTTTTTTACCTCGAATTCGTTCCCGCCACGTCAACAATCTTTCCGAACTGGCGACCACAACGCCATTTCAATCCGAATAAGAATTAGCCTTAGAGAAAGGATCCCTATGAACCCCACACTGCGTTGGTCCGCATTCCTCGTCGCAATAACCACGACCGCGATTGGTGGTCTTTTTTTATCTGACGCTTTTGGTAAACAACGACGCGCCTCAAACAAGGAAGTGGCTGCCTATCGCATCGCGACTAGGATCATGGCGAGCAACTTAACTTTTAGTACGCCGAAAGAGTTGGTCCGTCCGCCCGTCCTCGCCATTCCCGGCGGAGTTGTGTCCCTCAAAGACCAGGACCTCGAACCCGAAATTAAGGTCGACATCTTTGGAAACATTTATATTACCGCCATCCACGGCGTCCCCGGCGGTGTCGATCTTTGGAAGTCGATCGATAAAGGCGCAACCTTTGTTTATCTGGGCGAACCCGATGGCGCACAAGATAAGTGTGATATCCAACCGGCGACCGTGCCGTGCACCGTTGGCGCAGGCGGCGGAGATGATTCGCTCGATGTTTCGAGCGGCGGGTATGTTTATCTGGCCAGTCTCTACCTGGGCAACACCACGATGTCGGTTTCAAAAGATGGCGGAACTGGTGGCACCGTGAACACCGATCAGGCCTGGTCGGTAAATCCCGCCTCCGCTGGAATTCCAGTCAACGATCGCCAATGGATCGCCGCTTACGGACCGCAAACGCTTTACATGACGTTTGATCAGGCGCCGGCCAACACCGGAATCTGGTTTACGAAATCGACTGACGCTGGAAAAACTTTTAGCGCTCCGCAAATGCTTACTCCCGTCGGCGGACTTTCGCGTGAGAACAATGTCGCGGTCGATCAGTACAACGGAAATATCTACACAACCTTTACACCGGCCGGTCTCCCGAATCAGTTGAACCTGCTCAAATCAATCGACGGCGGCGCGACTTGGGCGACCAGCAGCATCAAGACTTTTCCGGTCGGAAAAAGTGTCGAGAACACGTTCCCAATTATCGCGGTCGATCGCGGCGGAAACGTTCACGTTGTTTTCACACTATCCGATGGCACCACAAATCGCACCAACGCCCATGTCTTTCTGACGAGCTCGACCGATCAGGGCGCGACCTGGCTTCCGCCGGTTCAAGTCGATAGTGGCGCCGGTAACAACAGTACCGTGATGCCATGGATCGTCGCCGGCAGCCCCGGTGTGGTCGACATCACCTGGTACGGCTCGACCATGAGCTCGCCCGACAGCGTTCCAAATCCGGACGTGAACCAGGGTCAATGGTGGAACGTTTTCTTTGCTCAGACCACGAATGCCCTGGATAGCGTCCCAGCTTTCACTCAGATAAAAGTTGCTTCCAACGTTCATAACGACGCGATTTGTTCGCGTGGCGGTAACTGCAGCGGAAGCACCCGCGATCTGGCCGAGTACTACACCATGACGATCGACCGCGATGGCAATGCCAACATCGCTTACGTCGATGGAGTCAATGATTGCGTCGGACCACCAGTATCGAATTGCTACGCCAAGACTTGGTACACAAAACAAACTGCCGGCCCGAGTGCGGCCGTGCCCCCAGCGGCTCCAGCAGCGGCAACCTTCACTGCGAACATCGCCGTCGGATCTCCCGGTGGAGAGCCCGGCATCAAAGTCGATTCGCACAACTGCATCTTCACCACGACACCGGGCAATCCGTGGGTTTGGAAATCGGTCAATCTCGGCGCCAGCTTTTTGCCACCCGTTAATCCAGTCGCCGCTAACCCAAACGCGGGTGCCGGCGACGAGGACATTCTTCCAATTCTTAAACCTGGCGGCGCTCGACCCGACGATCTCTACTTCGCGGATCTCGCTGTCAGCGATGTGAACATTGAGAAGTCGACCGACGGCGGCTCAACGTGGAATCCGCCAGGCCCCGGCGGTGCAGGCGGCGTCGTTTCGGTATCCTCCGACCGGCAGTGGATGGCGTTCGACCACGCGCCGACTGCGGCCGATCAAACAATTTATTTGATGGACCATGAGTTTTCGAGTGAGGCGATTCGATTCTCGGCGATGACAAACGACGGCGGCTGGTCGCCCCCAACCAGCGGCATGACCGATCCGGAACTAATTCTTCCGCCAACATCAACATTCCCCAACACCAATCCCGGCCCCGTTTTCACCGATCCACGTAGTCACATGGTTTACGGCATCTTTAATGCATCGACCGTGAACACGAATCGCGCCAACCCGCCTTTCGGAAAAATGCCGAATGTATGGGAAGCGGTCGGACCAGCGCCCGCTGCGGCCGGCGCGCCCCCAGGACCGATGGTGAATCATCCCGTCTTCAAAGGCGTATTTGACTCGCCAACCACGGCGCCCACTCCGCCTCCGGGCACCACCACCTTCGGCAACAATTGTTCAAACGACTTCCCGTCCGGCGCGATTGATTCCGCCGGCAACATTTACGCCGTTTGGGCGATGAATAATGGGCGAAACAATGAGTACATGATCTGGTTCGCCGCATCGCATGATCATGGGAATAATTTTTACGGGCCATTCCAGGTCAGTCAGGGACCCGGCGCCGCAGAAATGCCATGGATCGCAGCCGGAGACAATGGTCGAGTCGACATAGTGTTCTATCAAACCAGCGCGACAAACCCGGACGGCACACCGCTCGATCCAAACACCGCGCCACTTTCGACACACTGGAATACGTTCATGGCACAATCGCTAAATGCGAACGCCCGCGAACCGGTCTTCACGACTTCGAAGGTGAGCGATCACGTTATGCATAACGGCAGCATCTGTAATCTGGGGCTGCTTTGTCTATTGAATAACGGAGACCGTTCGTTGCTCGACTTCTTCCAGGTCGCAATTGGACCGGATGGTCTGGCAAACATTTCTTTCGCCGACAATGGTTCGACTTCGACCCACGTTGAGTTTGCCAGACAGCTCAGCGGCCCGCTCGCGCTCAATAATCCCGTGGCCGTAACCTGCCTCGCGAATTCTTCGATTTTTCCGGTGAGTGCGGTCTCTCGAAAGACGCACGGCTCTGCCGGCGATTTCGACGTGAACCTTCCGGTTAGCGGAAGCGCTGGGATTGAATGCCGCACTGGCGGTCCCAACGGCAACCACAAGGTGATCATCAGTTTCGCGAATACGATCACGGTCGGTGGCGCATCCGTCGCGTCGTCAGACGGTCAGGCCATGGTCAGCAGCTTTAGCGTCAATGGACCGCTGGTGACGGTGAACCTGACGAAAGTCACGAATGCCCAGACTCTCACGATCACCCTTACTAATGTGAGCGACGGCACCGGCACCGGAAACGTTTCGTTGCCAATGGGCGTGCTTGAGGGCGACACCACCGGCAACGGCGCTGTTAACTCGAGCGACATCTCACAAACCCAATCGCAATCGGGACAGCCGGTCACCGGAGCCAACTTCCGCGAAGACGTCACGGTCAACGGTTTTATCAACAGTTCCGACATTGCGGTTGTTCAATCCAGATCGGGCACCGCTTTACCGCCGTAAATCGGCGGCGACCTTGTTTTTGCGAAGAGGCCGCTTCCTCGGAGGCGGCCTTTTTGTGTTATAGATTGATCCGTGCGGATTCTGATCATCGAAGACGAAAAGAAAACCGCGGCATTTCTCGCCAAGGGACTTCGTGAAGCCGGGTTCCGGGTCGATATCGCACCCGACGGCGCACTCGGACTAAATATCGCGCGAGAGCGCAAGTTCGATTTGCTCATCGTCGATGTAATGATTCCAAAAAAAGATGGTTGGACTGTGGTCGAGGAACTTCGCACCGCCGGTTTTCGGACACCGATCCTCTTTCTGACTGCCCGCGATAGCGTGCGCGACCGAGTTAAAGGACTTGAGCTCGGCGCGGACGATTATCTGGTAAAACCGTTTTCCTTCGCGGAGTTGCTTGCGCGCGTCCGTTCGTTGTTACGTCGGGTCCCGGCACCGCGCAGCGGGCAATTGCGCATTGAAGATTTAAGCATCGACACCCGGCGCCATCGGGCCACCCGGCATGGCGTCGCACTCGATCTCACGCCAAAGGAATTCCTGCTTTTGACTCAATTGGCTCGCGCGGCCGGCGAGGTCGTCTCGCGCAAAGAAATCGCGGAGCACGTCTGGGACATCGACTTCAACACCGATACCAATGTTGTCGATGTTGTTGTCCGGCGATTGCGGGCGAAAGTCGATGATCCATTCAAGAAGAAACTCGTGCACACAATTCGCGGCGTCGGTTATGTCCTCAAACCGGACTGAAGCCCGTTCGATCGCGACGCAGCTGGTGTTGCTCTTCACCCTCTGCGCCGCGCTTTTACTCTGCTGCGGGCTCGGCGTGTTTTACTGGATGGTTGTCCGCCACGCTTTTGAAGAAGACAACGCCGTCCTGGCCGACAAACTCGCCGCGATTCGCACCGATCTGAAGCAATCAGATGGGCTCAATACCGTCGATCGCGAATTGAAAAATCGCCGCGCCGGCGAACCGGTTGTCTACTGGATGCGCATTATCGATCCATCTGGAGATGTCGTAACAGAAACGCCCGGGATGGATCGTCTGCTGCCGCCAAAGATTTTTGCACCGCCGCAAACGTCGACATCCCTGCCCCGTTCAACCAAAGATTACCACAAGGAAGGGAAGTTATTTTCACTCACTGCGAGAAACGAAACAGTGAATGGCCAGCCTTACCTTCTTCAAATCGCTCAGGATCGCTCCGCCGACGAGCGCTTCCGAAAGGAGTTCGGCGCTCTGCTTGCGCTCGTGCTTGGTCTTGGGCTTATCGCATCCACTCTCGTCGCTATTATTGTAACTCGGAGGGCCCTCCGCCCGCTGGCGGAGATGAAGCGTTCCCTTGAACGCGTTCAGCCGGCGCATCTCAGCGAGCGCATCGAACCGACGCAATGGCCCCGCGAACTGCAGCCGGTGGTCACTGCTTTCGACGGTATGCTCGATCGTCTCGAAGATTCATTCACCCGTCTGTCTCAGTTCTCCGCCGATCTGGCTCACGAATTACGAACGCCAATCGGAAACATGCTCGGCGAGGCCCAAGTTGCACTCACTCGTGAACGCAGTTCAGAAGAATATCGCTCAATTATCGAATCGACTGCGGCCGAGTGCGAACGTCTTTCCGGAATCATTGATAATCTACTGTTTCTCGCCCGGGCTGAATCCGCCGAACAACAGATTGAGCGATCATTGTTTGACGGGCGCAGTGCGCTCGAAAAGATCGCCAGCTTCTATCAGACCGTGGCCGAAGATCGACATGTAACCATCACCCCCGATGGCGAAGGTCAAATCTTTGCCGATCCGGCGCTCTTCAACCGCGCGCTGAGCAATTTGATCGATAATGCGCTCCGCTTCACAACCGATGGTGGAAACATTCGCATTTCAATCGGCAGTCGTGATGGCCGCACCGACGTTTCCGTCCGCGACACCGGCTCTGGAATCCCCCCGGAACATTTGCCCCGAGTCTTTGACCGCTTTTATCGCGGTGATGCTTCGCGCAGTTCTGCTGGAACCGGTCTTGGGCTCGCCTTGGTCAAGTCGATTGTCGATCTTCACGGAGGCTCCGCCAGGATCGAGAGCGAATTGGGACGCGGAACGACCGTAACGTTGACCTTTCCCAATAAAGCGGCCACCAAGACAAAGTAACCGCGTCTTCCCCGAAAAAAGGCGGCCAAATCGCCCTTGCCTTTTCATTACAATTTTGTAATAATTGGCACCCAGTCGGGCCTTTCCGACTCGATCCGCCTTAACCGCATCATGATGAGATCAACTTCTTTCACCAGGCTATCCAAACGCGCTTCGATTGCCCTGGCTTCCCTGCTTCTGACATTGTCCGTTCGCGGCCAAACCGCGCAATCCGAGCATATCGTCATAGCCGCCGAACCATTACCCAGTGCCTATGGAGCGCCGACCAGTTTTTCCCAATCGCGTTTCTCGCCGCTGACCAACGCTTACGTGCTTCCACCCGGCGCCGTTTACGCCAGCCTGATTTACGAAGACGACGTCGTGCATTTCCGAAATCCTGATCATCTTTGGACACAGGAAGTCGAAGTCGGATTGCCTTATCGCATTAACGTGGCAATCGAAAACAATATTCAGCGCTACGATGGCGATCTTCAGGACGCGACCTTCAGCTTCGAGGCCCGGTATGCACTTGCCGACTGGGACAAGATCCCGCTCAATCCGACAATCTTTGCCGAATACAAAACGGGCATCGGCAACATTCTCCACGACGAGGGCGCGCCCACGCCGGCCCACAAGTTCGGCCCCGGCGGCTTCGACAAATCGATGGAGATTCCTGACGCTTACGAATTGCGGCTGCTTCTTTCCGAAGACTTTTTCGATCGGATCGAATGGGCGCTCAATACATTCTTCGAACAGGAAACCGCCGGAGATCGTGGCCGCGAATGGGGTATCGCCCAAAGTCTGGTTACGCCGGTTCATCTTTTTCATGAAGGATCGGCGTCGACCGATACGAAAGATTTGCGGCTGTCTGCTGCGCTGCTTGAAGAATTGAAAGCCGGAATCGAATGTCAGTTCCGCAGCTTTAGCGATAAAGGAAGTCGCGGCACGCCCTACAACAGCTTCGTCATCGGACCAACCGTTGCCTGGAGGATGCCGCACAACGCGCGGCTCGATATTTCACCGTTGTTCGGCGTGGATCACAAATCTCCGGTGATGGAGTTGTTCGTGGTCTTCTCTTACTATTTCGGCGGCGGACCAGGCGCCGAGGCAGGAGGCGAAGCACCCGCGTCCACTCGCAACCGCTAGTCCAAGGCTCTTTAGACAATGAGCAATTTCTCAATCTTCCAAAGCGGCGTGAACTTCGCCTTCTAAATTTGACGTGTAGGTCAAAGGGCGCTCCGCGGCGCGAGTGAAGAGTTGAGTGAGAACTTCAGCACCGCGCGCGGGGCGTCCGATCTATCTTCTCCGTTTTACCACCCTTGACCGGTTCCGTCCAGCCCCGTACCATTTTTGCGGAAAGGAGCACGCTGGGTGAAAACGGAAGTCTCGATTGAATATTGTGTAGTTTGAAACTACACCCCGAAGGCCGTCAGTTTGGCGACCAAAATTCTTGAACTCGGCGAACGCATCAAATCGCTTACGCTCATTCCTTCGGGCGGCGGCGCTTTTGAAATTCGCGCCAATGGCAAATTGCTCCACTCCAAGCTCGATTCCGGCGACTGGCCGGACTTCGACGCTATCGTCAGCGCGATCAAGAAAGCAAAATAACCGCCAGTCCGGTTCGGACTTTCACCTTTTCAGTCTTTCAGCTTTTCAGCTTTTTCTTAATCGGAGAGTGAAGGGTGCCTGGTGGTCCTCGCGGTCTTCAAAACCGTCGTCGGTTCGCAAGAGCCGGGGCAGGTTCGATTCCTGTCCTCTCCGCCATTCGATTTTAGATTTTCGATTGCCGATTTTCGACTTCAACGGATCGGCGTCGGCCGTTTCCCATTCCAAACTCGAAACTCGAAAATCGAAAATGTGGAAAGGAGGTGAATCGTGTCGCGCGAACAGATCCGTAAACTGACCTCGTTGTCGTCCTGCGCTGGGTGAGCAGCCAAGTTGAGCCAACAGGCCCTGGCGCAAGTTTTGCGTCAGCTACCAACTCGTCGCAATCGAAAGGTTCTCGTGAATTCGAGCACCTTCGACGACGCCGGCGTTTACCGTTTGGATCGACATCGCGCCCTCGTTCAAACCGTGGATTTTTTCACGCCTATCGTCGACAACCCGTTCGCTTACGGACAAATCGCCGCCGCCAATGCGCTCTCTGACGTTTTCGCGATGGGCGGCCGGCCGATCACCGCTTTGAACCTCATGGGTTTCCCAATGAATCTTGTTTCCCCGAAAACAATTGCATCGATTCTCCGCGGCGGACTTGAAAAGGCCGCTGAGGTTGACTGCGCGATCATCGGCGGACATTCCATTCGAAATCCGGAGCCTATCTACGGCCTCGCCGTTACCGGAGTTGTCGATCTGCGAAATATTCTCGCCAACGAAAACGCGAGGCCGGGCGACTTGCTTGTTCTCACCAAACCTCTCGGCACCGGCATCGCCACCACCGCGATCAAACGCGGGCTCGCGTCGCGCACGCTCGAGAGAAAAGTCATTGCGTTGATGTCCCTGACAAATTCCGCCGGCGCGGAGCTGGCCGAGAAACGTCATGTCCGTGCGGCGACCGATGTCACCGGGTTCGGATTACTCGGCCATCTCGCCAACATGTGTCGAGCGAGCAAGGTAAGCGCCGAGATTTTTCCAGACCGCGTGCCGGCGATCAGCGATCAGATCTTCAAGCTGATCGAGCGTGACTGCATTCCTGGCGGCACGCATGACAATTTGGCGGCGGCAATAAAAATCGCCGATTTGAAATCAGCGTCGCCAGTTCAGCGCGCTTTATTGGCGGATGCACAGACGAGCGGAGGTTTACTCCTCTGTGTTGGCGAGCCCGCACTGGCAAAAGTTCTCCGCGTCCTAAAGAAAGCTCAGACGCCTTGTGCCGCTGTCATCGGCCGCATCACTCGCCGGCGCAAGCAATTGATATGCACGACAAAGTAAAATCGCGATCGCGCCGCGCCATTCCGGCGGTGAGCAAAGTTCTCGATTCGTTAGGCGAACAGGCCGGTCCGGCTCGGACTGATTTGCCGCGGCCGCTGATTGTCGATCTTATCCGCCAGGAACTGGAGCAACTTCGCCGGGCCCGTGAAATCCCGGAATTCGCCGCTGTGGTCGAGCTTGTTCGCGCCTCAATCGAAAAATTTCGCGCGAGCCGCATTCAACCCGTGATCAACGGCACCGGCATTGTCGTTCATACCAACCTCGGCCGCTCGCCCCTTCCGCAAGGCGCCGGGGAAGTCCTCCGGAATATCGCCTCCGCTTATAATAATATAGAGCTGGATCTCGACACGGGTGACCGCGGCCACCGCGGTGCCTATTTGGAACGCGCTCTGAGCGTCCTTTGCCAGGCCGAGGCCGCCACGATCGTGAACAATTGCGCGGCTGCATTGGTCCTAATCGTTCGCCACTTCATCCACGGAAAACTCGACCGTTTTAAACGGTCGAGTTTACAGGCAGCCAGACCGGAAGTCGTTATCTCCCGCGGCGAACTGGTCCAGATCGGTGGAGGGTTTCGGATCGGCGAAATTCTCCAAGCGAGCGGCGCGAAATTGCGCGAAGTCGGCGCGACCAACAAAACGACGCTCGCAGATTATGCGCGCGCGATCGGCAAACAGACCGCCCTCATTTTAAAAGTGCATCGGAGCAACTTCTTCATGAGCGGCTTTGTCGAGTCGGTTTCAACGGCGGAGCTTTCTGCGCTCGCGGGCAAGAAACGTATCCCGTTTGTAGAAGACTTGGGAAGCGGCGCGATGAGCGCCACTGAGCAGATCGGATTGCATTACCACGAGCCAACGCCAGCCGAAGCTTTGAAGGATGGCGCCGACCTTGTTTGCTTTAGCGGCGACAAACTTTTCAGTGGACCGCAGGCCGGAATCATTGTCGGAAAGAAACGATTGATTGCGGCGCTCAAGAGCGAACCGTTCTTTCGGGCTCTGCGCTGCGACAAATTGGTTTTCGCTGCGTTGCAAACGACTGTCGATCTTCACCTCAATCAAGTGACGAGCGAAATTCCCGCGCTTGCCCTTTTGCAAATCCCGAAAGACGAATTGCGCGCCCGGGCGGCGGCGATAGTGACTCGTCTCCAGGGATTGCCGGTGAAAATCACGATCGGCAGTGGGACATCGAAAATTGGCGGCGGCGCTTTGCCGAGATCAATCTTGCCCTCGATCACACTCGAGTTTCTGCCAGCGAACGGCTCCGTCCAGAATTTTGCGCGCGCGCTTCGCCATTCTGTTCCGCCCGTCATTGGTTACATCAGCGACCGACGCTTCAAACTCGATTTGCGCACGATTTTTTCGCATCAGGACGATCTCGTCATCGACGCCATTCGCAGCGCGTCTACAACTCAATGACAAATTTCATTCTCGCGACTGCCGGTCACGTCGACCACGGTAAAACCGCACTCGTCAAGGCGTTGACTGGAACTGATCCCGACCGTTTACCGGAAGAAAAAGCGCGCGGCATGACGATTGATCTCGGCTTTGCCCATCTGGAGCTTTCTGTTCCCCTATCAACTCTCAACAAAGGCCAGTCCGGCTCGGACCAACCATCAACTTTTTCTGTCGGCATTGTCGATGTTCCGGGTCATGAAGATTTCCTTCGCAACATGATCGCCGGAGTCGGCTCGATCGATCTCGCGCTGTTGGTAGTCGCGGCCGACGATGGCTGGATGCTGCAATCGGAAGAGCACTTGCAGATTCTGCTTTATCTCGGTGTTCAGCGCATCGTCGTCGCCCTCACGAAAAGCGATCTCGCTAACATCGACAAAGTCACCGACCAAATTCGCGAGAAACTCAGCGAAACGAAATTCGCGAATGCGCAGATCATTCCGACGTCTGTCCGCACCGGCGCCGGTCTAGACGATTTGAAAGCAGCGCTTGCTTCTGAATTCGCAGCCTCGTTGCCGCTGCGCGATGTCAGAAAAGCCCGATTATTTGTCGATCGTGCATTCACATTGCGCGGAATCGGCACGGTTGTGACCGGGACGCTCACCGGTGGAGCATTGCGGGTTGGCGATACGATTTTCGTCCAGCCAAAGGGCACCTCTGCTCGTATTCGCTCGCTTCAGAGTCATGGCCGAAATGTCGATCTTGTTCTGCCGGGGACACGCACCGCGATTAATCTGCCGGACCTGGAAATCGGCGCCGATGTGAAACGCGGCGACGTCATCACCTCTCGACTGTTTGAGTTGAGTGCCACAATGGACGCTCTTCTCACCCGCTCGGCCCGATTGCGAAGCGCGGCGCCAATGAAATCAGGCGCCTCCGCCTACGTTCATCACGGCACAACGCGAGCGCTGGCAAAGATTGTTTTGGCAGAAAGCGAATCGCTCGCGGCTGGTGCGAGCGCGTTTGCCCAACTTCGATTGGGCGCGCCGCTGCTCGGATTCTTGGGCGATCGTTTCATCGTGCGAGATGCGTCTGAGCAGCACACGCTCGCCGGAGGGGTGGTGCTCAACCCGGATTCCAATCCGAACGATTTTCGATCCCGTGAGCAACGCGACCTCGTCGCCGCACGCGCGGCCAATCCGGACGATGTCGGTCTAGCCGTGTGGACGGAGATTGCGCGCGCCGGGATCGTTCAAGTCTCTCACTTACTCGAACGCTCACGGTTCAGCGCAGCGGAAATTGGAAGAGTTTTGCAACGCTTGTCCGATCACGGTGATATTTTCCTGCGGGATGACGTCGCTGGAAAGACGCTGGTCTGGCGCGGGCTCCGAGAGCGCGCAGCAAACCTCACCGATGCGGCTCACAAGGCGAATCCGGAGCGTCCTGGGCTTGAACTCACGGATCTGCGGGCTGAATTCAATTCAATTTTCCCCGGCGCTTTCGACGCGCTGATGGACGATCTTTGCGCAAACGGGTTTGTTCGCGCCGGATCGACGATCGCGCGCGCTTCGCATCGGCCGTCGTTGCCCGCGGAGATTGTGCCGGCAGCGGAAAAGATTCGTGCCGCCCTCGCCGAGAAACCATTCGATCCACCAAGCCGCAAAGATTTTTCCCAAGATCGAGATCTCCAGCAAGCGCTGCGTTTTTTGATCCAGCAGGGCGAGATCGTCGAGCTGAATGACGAAATTGTTTTGCTCCGCGACGCAGTCGAACAAATACGAAACGCGGTTGTTGATTTTATTACGGGCCACGGACCGGCCACCGCCAGTCAGCTCCGGCAGAAAATCGGCAGCTCGCGCCGCGTCATCATTCCTTTTCTGGAATATTTGGATCGCAGCGGTGTGACCCAACGCATCGGTGATTTGCGACAGCTGCGCGAAACGAAATCAGCAGCCGTCGCGCGGCGATAAAATCTGCTACCGTTAGCAGATGCCCCGCAGAAAGTCTGAGGAACCAAAAAGATCTGTTTCGTTACACATCGGGTCTTCTTTCGCCAGTGCCTGGGAAAGCGTTCTTTTGCCCTGGTTCGAGGAAGTTGGGCTGGCGTCGCTGGAAAGTAACGAGACGGTTGCCATCGCCACTCCATTTCCAAGCGGCGCTGCATTTCTGCGTTCGAAATTGTTGGAACATCAAGTTCCACTGCTCGGCGTAAAATTCATTACCCCGCCCCGCCTTCGTGAGCTGCTGTTGGCCGAAGGCGCTTCACTGCTGCCGTTGCGCGAACATCTTCGTTTACTCCTGGCTACCGCTGCCGAATCGGTCGCTAATCGCAGCTCGGACGATGTCGACGTCGTCGCGATTGCGAAATCGATCTCGCGGTCACCGGACAATCTGCTTCGGACTTTCGATCAGGTGAGCACGGCTGGCTGGAATCTTCAAGACATCGGCGCGTCTGCCGTGCGCGGGATCACGCAGGAATTTCAAGGCCTGGTTCGGCAATGCGAATTCAAGCTGGTCCATGAGGCTGATCGCGAAGCCCTTGCCGCGGCCAAATCTGCGCTACCGCGGCTTAGGCATCTGCTTCTCATCGGATTCACCGCGAAGCATTGGCCGCTCTGCCCGTTGCTCCAGGCGGCGGTTTCGTTCGCAAGCCGGGCGACCGTGGTTCTCGAATATCCACGCGAACAAACTCGCGCAGCCGACGAATCCTGGATCGGTACGTGGGAAGAACATTTCGATTCGGCGACGCCGATCGCGAACCGGACGGAACGGAGTCGACCGTTCATCCGTCTCAATCAACCGACAAGCAGCGAAACCGATTCTGACAGCCGAAAAGAGCCGCAATTTCTGGTCGGTCTCAACGCCACCGAGCAAGCGCAAGCGATCTGTGCCATCGCCCTCAAATTTCTGACGGAAAAATCGTGCACTCGTCTCGGCGTTCTCTTCCCGCGCGCCGGCGCTCTGGCGCGCCTTGTCTCGGAATTTCTGTGGCGGGCTGGTATTCCGCATCACGACGCGATCGGGCATTTGACACCGGGCGAGTTCGAAGAGCCGGCATGGAGCGCGTGGCTTCACCTGCAAGAAAATCATCAGCTCGAACCGGTCCTTCGATTCCTGGAAGCGAATCCCGATTCCATGGACGGGTTATCGATCCAGGAGGTCCGGGAGAATCTCCGTTGGGCTTATCGCCAGATTCTGATCGATGACATCAATGTGTTGCGCGAGTACTGCGCCCGACAGACGGAAAATGAGAAACTGATTCGGATTGCAAAGCTGCTGCGCTCAATCGCCTTTCTCCCGTCAAAGGCAACGCTTGCCCAGTTTCTCACCGAAACGGAGCCGACTTTTTCCAAGTTGAGATGGGATAATCGCTGGACCGAAATCGAACGGTTCGCCCAGCGATGGAGCGCCGCGATCCCGATGGAATTTTCGCGGGCAATCTACCTGCGCTGGCTGAAGGAGATTCTCGATTCGTTCACGATCGCCCGCGAGGCGCAGGGCGATCACGTTTACAGCCGGGTTCACCTGCTTTCTTATGGCGAAGCGGACGGACATGAGTGGTCGCATCTGATTCTGGCCGGTCTCAATCAGGGCGAATGGCCGCAGAGCCAGCACGAATCCGGCTTTTTGTCGGATGAGCAAATTATCGATCTGAACGCGCGTGTGACCCGTCGCGGGAAACAAGGCGAAGGCCATTCGGTTCTCGCGAAAGACAAAACATTTCTTCTCAGCGCGCAAGACGAGCGCCAGATCGCATTGCGGCAATTCAGTGCGGCTCTTGAATCGGCCGAACATGGGCTTGCGATCACAGCCAGTTTGCTCCAGGAATCGGCGCCGGAACGGGTTTGGAATCCGAGCGAGCTCTTCAGTCAGGCTTATTTCGTCGCGCGCAATGCGCCGCTTTCGCAGGAAACGATGTCGATCTTGCGCGAGAAAACTTCCGCCTGGCTGATGGATCAGCAGCTTTTCGAATCAGCGCCAGCGGCAGACGCCGAGATCGATCAAACCCGGATTGCCTATGAAGCCCGGCGAAAGGAGGACGTTCCATTTGGCGAATACGAATTTGCGTTGCGCGAGCCAATCGGCCGCGAGATCACGTTGCGCGCGACGGAATGGGACAAGGTTGTCAAAACCCCGGCGCTCATCTGGTTGAAAACATTTCTTGGAGTCGAAAACCAGGAGCCGGACCTGAATCAATGGAACGCGGCCACCGGAACGTGGGTACACGACTGGCTCGCCCGGATGGCCGCTTCCGAAGAGAAAAACACCTTTGTCGATTTCCCGACCGGCGACGAGATGTGCGAACGGATTGCTCGCGCCGCGGACAGATTCCGAAAAGCGATTGTCGATCTTTGCGCGGCCTCCGGCCGAATGCTGCCCGACTGGTGGAGCTCCGGATGGAGTAACGCCCTTGCTCTGGCTGATTTTCTCGCGAGCAAGCTGGCGGAAGTCGAAGGCTGGCCGCGAATGACGGTGGAGTGGAGACTGGAATCGCCTCAGTTTCTTTCGCTGAGCAACGGAAAAAAGCTTCGCGTCCGCGGCCGGATCGATCTCATTCTCGCCCAAACTCAGCCGAGCGATTCACAACTCACCGGCGCCGACGTGTGGGTCGTCGATTACAAAACCGGCAATGTAAAACCACTCACGCCGCCCGGAAAAACACCGGAAGCGCGCGCAGCGAATTTGCGAAAGAAACTCGTGCGCGGCGACGCCATTCAGCTCGGGCTTTACGGATTGGCGGCGCGTGAGCTCGGCGCTGCCGAGATTCGGTTAAGCATTCTGTCGTTGCGCACCGAGCTGGACCGACCGCAGCTCGACATGACCGCTCTTACCTCCGACTCCGATTTCTGGACCGAGCTTTATCGAATGCAGGAAACCGGAATCTTCGGACTGCGGGGACTGATTCGAAACGAGTTCGGCTTTAATCCGGATTACCCGATCGCTACCCTGCCGATCGATAAAGAGTTTCTGGATGAGAAATGGGTGCTGACGCATCCGCCGTTTGCCGACGACGAGGACGATCGATCATGAACGAGCCGATCGATCAGTCGAATCGCCAACGTTTCATTTCGGAGCTCGACCGAAATTTCTCGGTCGTGGCCGCAGCCGGCTCTGGAAAAACTCGTGCCATCACCGACCGCATTGTCCAAATTGCCAAGAGCGAACATGCGCGCGATTGGCTGCCACAACTCGTGGTCGTGGCGTTCACCAATCGTGCCGCGGACGAGATGCAACAGCGCGCTCGCGCCGAAGTTTTACGAGCGGGCGTTCCGGTGGAAGTGCTGGCCGCGTTCAACCGTGCTTTTTTCGGCACGATCCACGCCTTCTGCGTCCGATTACTTGAAAGCTACGGTCATTATCTCGGATTGCCGCCCACGTTCGATGTGATCACCGATGACGACGAAATCTGGAACGAGTTTGTGCAGCAGCAGACGGCGATCGGGCGTTCGCTTTCGGAGGAAAATCGCCGTGAACTGCTTCGTCACGTCCAAGCGCGCGCGTTGATGGAACTCGGTCGCCGCGCAGATTTGGGACCGGGCAATGCGCCCGCGGGCAAATGTCCGGACTCCGATTTCAGTGCAGTCTACCGATTTCAGCCAGATGGTAGATCGCTACACACGGCTTCGCGCTCTCAAAAAGAACTAAAGAGAGCGGAGCGAATCTGGCGTGAGGCCGCGGACTTCGTGCGATGGCCAATTTGTGCAAGCAAACCGCTCATGCCAATATGGCGAGAAGCCTTCGCGCCGGTCCGTCGCTGGATCGATCAAGCCGCGCTTTGTGTAGCGGCGGAAGTGCAGCGCGATTATCGCGAGTTTAGAATCGATCGTGGACTCCTGACCTACGACGACCAAATCGCGCTTGCGCTCGAATTAACGAAACATCCCAAGATCGGACGCGAAATTCGGGAAAAATCTTTTCGTGTTATTCTCGACGAAGCGCAGGACACCGATCCGCGGCAGTTTTCGTTTCTGCTTGAGCTGGCCCGCCCGCCAAACGCGACTGGCGATTGGCTCGAAACCAAAAACGACGGTCCCACCCCCGGGCACTTTTGCATGGTCGGCGATTTTCAACAGTCGATTTACCGCGACCGCGCCGATCTTTCCAGGTATCGGCGGATCCACGAGGCGCTGGTCGAAACGGGCGCGGCCGAGGCGCTCCAGTTTTCGGTCACGTTCCGGCTCGACACTGCCCAGGTCGATTTGGTGAATGAAACTTTCCGCGAAATTCTGAACGACCGCGAACATCAGGTCGCATTCGTCGAGCTGAATCCGCGGCCGCAAGTTTTGCCCGGGCAAGTGGTGCGGCTCAACTTGCAGCCGGCGAAGTTGCGCCCAGATCCGAGGGGCAAGGTGTCTGACGCGCGGAAAGCCGCTGAAGAAGCGCGGCAACTTGGGAAATGGCTTCAAGCGAACGGTCTGGCCAAACTCCGGGCCGAAAGCTGGCGGGACGTTGCCGTTCTCTGTCCGCGCAAGGAATGGCTTCAGACCTTGCGCCGCGGCCTGCGGGCGGCCGGAATGTACGTCCAAATTCAGTCGGAAAGGGAGCTGAAAGGCGACAGCCCGGCCTACGCGTGGTTGACCGCCCTCTTAATGGTACTGTCGCAGCCCCGGGCCGGTTACGAGATCGCCGGCCTTCTCCGGGAACTCTTTGGAATCTCCGATCACGACCTGGCGGTTTTCTCACAAGGCTACGGCGACCGCTTCCAAATCGAAACGCTGACCACTGGCGCCGACGTCGTTTCCAAAACGCTGAGCCTGCTCGCGCAGCTGCGATTGTCGATCCTGTCTTTGCCGCTGTTCGACGCGATCAACGAAATCGTCGGCCGGACACAATTGCGCGAGCGCCTGAACGCGTTGCCGAGAAATGACTTTGAAAATCTGGATGGCGAGCTGGATGGGTTGCTCGCGCTGGCCGGTTCGTCCGAAGCCGATGGTATGACGTTGACCGAGTTCGCCGAACACTTCCGAACGCATTTCGCAGATGCGCGCGAGATCCGTCCGTCGCGCCCGGACGCGATTCAATTGATCACGTCGCAAAAAGCAAAAGGCTCGGAGTGGCAGGCGGTAATCGTTCCGTTTTTGACCCGCGACGTCCGATCGGCTTCGCCACGTTACCCGCGTCTGCTCAAGATCCGCGAGACTGGCGAAACGATTGTTCTTCTCGATTTGTCTGACGCAACTGACGAAATCCAAGAGTTGCTCGAACGGGAGAATCGCCAGGAGATGGAACGCTTGCTTTATGTAGCGCTGACTCGCGCCCAGCACACGCTCGTGCTCGCGTTTGACAACGAATTGTTCGCCAAGAGTAGCGGCGAGATTCACAGCCATTCGCAATCGAAATGGCTGAAGGCCGACAAGAACGAGGTGAACGAAGCGGCGTTTGCTGCGGTCGCGACGGAACCAACCTTGTGCGCGCTCACCACCGAACGACATTGGGCAAGAGCAAGAGTTGATAAGATCGACATCCAGTTGCCGGGCGCGAAGATCGACAAGGCAGTCGCGATTCGAAACGCGAGTGTGTTTGCGCGCAAACTGAATCCAAGCGGTCTTCCTTCAGAAGAGTCTGCCGCGCTCGAGGAAATTAGATATGCGCAGTCCGCAACCGTCCGCTCGACGAGCCCGGCGTTACGCTACGGACTTTGGTGGCATGATTTTGTTCAACGACTCCAATGGAGTGAAAATCCCGATTCCTGGAATCGCGTTTTCGATCAACAAAAAAACATTTCGCCCGATCCGGCGCGTTCGATTCGGGAATGGAAGCTTCTTCTTGCTCATCTATCCGAGCCTGAAAATTTTCGGCGCCACTTTGACTGCGACAAATCGATTGTCCACGCCGAGATGCCGTTCTTCTGGCAAGTCGACAACAATCGATGCCTCGAAGGCGTAATCGATCTTGCCTTCTTTCAACGAAGTAACGCCAGTACGGCCCGCACCGGCAAGTGCCTGATCCTGGATTGGAAAACCGACCGGGTTCCGCCGGATAACACCGAGACTTTGCACGCGCGGTATCGTCCGCAGCTGGCCGCCTACTGGAAAGCCGTCAGCGAGATTGCCAAGGTCGATGTCGAAGCCGCGATTTACTCAACTGCCGCCGGCGCGCTCGTCCGTTACAAGACTGCCGAGCTTGACCAAGAATGGTCGCGATTAGAAAAACTGCCCCCCGACCAGTTCGATGTCGAAGTTGCGGCAGAGGTCGGTTCCGCATCGATCGCACCCACCACAAAACAGGTTCAGTTGGAATTTCCGGAATTGTAGCGCAACCGCATCGGTTGCCGGCAAGCGGCGCGCTTGCCCTACAACAACAACTCTCTCAACAGCTCAACGACTCAACATCTCAACTTCCCAACGGCTGCATCGCTCGGTTAGGCCTACTTCGACAGTTCGGCAACATACTTCAGATACTCTTTATCGGTCGCGTTGACGAGTTCCCAGGCTCGTTTGTAGTAGCCGCCCGGAAGCGCACTGTCCACCGCGACCACCTCCTTCAGCGCGTCCGGTTCATTGAGCTTTAAGAGGACTGCCTTTTGCAGCGCCAGCAAGTGCAGATGATCGCGCACTCGCTCGTCCTCCGCGGCATGCTCTTTCAGCAGGGCTGAGTTCTCGATCGGATGGCGAGATAGGAAGATGTGCAGAAGCTCGTGAAAGAGCGTGTCGACTTTGTAACGCATCGACACCGGCTCCGGCGTGAAGCTCTTTAGCGCATACCGCATGTTAATCGTGACGCGATCCTTGCCCGGAAAGGATTCCGACGGCGCGTTGCAAAGGGTAAGCCGGGCCGTGATCTCCTCTAAAGGGAAGTTCCGGCCAGAAATCGCCACCGTTGCGGCGAGAAGTTTGGGGCCTTCGGATCCCCAGAGCCTAACGAACTCTGGCTGGCGAGAGAGCAACTCCGCTTTCCATTCTTCTTTGATCGGACTCCCGGGGGGTAAGGAACAAGCCAGATCCTCAGAAGGACTGTACTCGATCTTTATCCGTGGCAGAGTTGCTTGGGACGAACACCCAAAGCCCAACAACGCTGCGAATAAGAACGCGTTTCGAATTATCGGCATGAGGCCTAACGAGAACAAGATAAGCTGCGGCCACTGAGACCGAGGCCAATCTGTGGAGGGAGAAAAGTAGTCATCAAGAAAGCATCTTCAAAACGTGTAGCGGTGGCCGTTAGCTTCATCGTCTGATTAGACCCACGCTCAATTAACATGCGTGATATCGAAATACATCGAGTGCTTCCCGTGATGAGCCGTCGAAAACGTGATCGTGGCAAGATAGGTCCGACCGTCAAAGCCAACGGCTCGGAAGAGCGGTTCGCACCTCGCATCGGGATATCGCTGACGAATACTGCGACAGATTTCCACGTCGGCAGCGGCACCTGGTCCTCGCAATATGATGGCGCGCGCAGGACTGGATCCATCGCGAGTCGCGTCAGCAGCTAAGCACGCAGCCGCGATGCTAATGGCTACGATGGCGCTCAGGAATCTCATGGGTCTAACGAGAACAAGCTGAGCGACCGCGAGCGGCAGCGAGCTTTGCTTTCACTTTATACTTCATAATTTCTAATTCATCCTTGCCGCGCAGCGGCTCGCGGTTCGCTCCAGCGCTTGGTTAGACCTATGATTCTGGCAGCACCTCCGACCATGATGCTCCCTCATCGCGCCACTTGCCTTTAACGCGTGTGATCACTGCGGCAAAGTAACCGCCATGGCTTCGCGACATCAAATGCAGACGAATCTCGTCGCGGCTTATGACTTCGATCTCGTAGATGTGACGGTCGGGGCCACCGGTCGTCCGCACCGCGAGCGCCGCACGTATGTCCGCTTCCGTGACATCCTTCGTGTGGCCATAGAGGAACGCGTCACCAAACTTCTGTGTCGCACATGACGCAAACAGCACCGCGATAAGCGCCAAACTTAACGAGCGCACCATAGGTCTAACGAGAAAGAGATAAGCCACGCGAGGGCGGGCTTGCAAATTCACTGATGTTTTCTCGCAAAGGGCGCGTTGGCTTCATCGTTTGGTTAGATGGTTCAGATGTCATCCCGGAGGATGCATTGGTGAACTAGGTCCCAACCATCTCGTCCCGAACGAGACAAATACGTCTACCACGCGGAGCGGACCTGGCTTTGCCCGCCAACGCACAAAGGTCTTCATCGAAATAACGTCCATCATGCGATTCGCGCTTTTCAGGAGGGTGATTGCGGAAACGGTGCCCTCCGGCGTCACCTCGAGGCGATAGATGCCGAGGTCAGCAGGGCGCAGACTGTCCTCCGGCTGGTACCAGTCCGGGAACTGCGGATACGGGAAATAAGTAAACACCTTTTTAGCCTCAGCGTCATTGTGGACCAGCAGATGAACGGCACCTTTGGGAATCGGCGGATCCACAATTTGGGCACCTGCTGCCCCTTTGGATTGAGCGCGAGTTGGAATGCCTACCGCCAGCAATATCATGGCTAGCGCCATACTTGGTCTCATATCACCCGCCATCTAACGAGAAAGAGATAAGCCGCGGCACATCGTTGAAAACAATACGGCGGGAGCGCGTGAGCGCGAAGACGCGAATCGCACTAGGGAAGCCGGGAACCGAGACGAAGTCGAGGGTGCTGCAACAACTTCTCTGACGTTGCATCGCAAAGGGGCGGTTGGCTTCATCGATTGGTTAGACCGCTCGCGTGGTGTGCAATCTGTGCTCCCATGCTGTGCTCTTTCGATATGCGAGCAAACTTGTGATCGCGATCCCGATGCTGACGAGGGAAACGAGGCCGGAATTAAGCCAAACATCTGCGCAGTATCTATCCCAGTGTTCGCGGTGCTGCATCGCGTAATCGGAGAGGCCAACGTATGCACACCACACCGCGAGTAACAGTGCGCCTGCGGCCAAAACGCCTGATGCGATCCGAAGAATTCGAGCTAGGGCGAACATGCAGTCTAACGAGATAAAGCTGAGCTGCGGCGACTGGAGCCGAGTGAAAAAATCGATCTAGAGGGTTCAGTCATCAAAGAAGAGTTTACACGACGGTCGCCGTTAGCTCCAGCGCTTGGTTAGGTGTCATCGGGCCGAAGTCTTTTTGAGAACCTTGCTGTCCGAATAAGGCTGGCCGGACTCTGTCATCCACTCAATCGTGCGATGGACTACCTCGTCATTGTCGATGTTGAAAATCACCCTCGCTGGGTTGCCGCGTATTTTGATGTATTTCGGATCCCAAGAAAGCATCGTAAGCA
>DATMON010000017.1:0-49956 GCA_035568175.1 Chthoniobacterales bacterium | reverse complement strand
GTACTCGGCGATGTTCGGGTGGAGATAAATCGTGGTCGAATGTTGGAGCGTCTCGTTTTGCTTCCGCACAACATCGACAACGTCCGGATGGCAATGACCAACGCTCACGGTCACGATTCCGCCGAGCGCATCGAGATATCTACGGCCGTGTTCGTCCCAGAGGTATTGCATTTTCCCCTCCACGAACATGATCGGTTTTTTGTAGTAGAGAAAAATTCCCGGATTCAGGAATTCCTTGCGCAAGCGCAAGACTTCATCGGCCGAAGGTCCGTCGTATTTCTTCGGCTTGTGATCAAAGGGCGGAAGGTCAGGAAGTTTCACAGAAAGTGACGTGTGGCGGGTGACATGTGACGAGCTAAGATTTCGCTGAGTTTGCTAATTTATGACGTAGGCCATTCAGCATTCGACGCAAGTGTTCTATCAACTCAGATGCTGCAGCAGCGTCAGGTTTGCTGCGCGTCATCTGTTTGCTGAATCCAAATCTCCTGAACAAGATTCGGCAAAATTTCACCGGCTTTGCCAAGGAAAGAATAATCGGCGAGCCGAGTGAGCGGCGTCGGATCTTGGTTGATTTCAATGACGGTCGCGCCGCGATCTTTTGCGCGACGCCACAAATCAGCCGCCGGGTAGACAATGCTCGAAGTGCCGATTGAAAAGAAGACGTCGCACATTTCCGCGGCTTTAATGGCGGCTTCAAGTGCGGCGACCGGCAACATTTCACCAAACCAAACCACGTCCGGCCGCAAATTCCCGGCGCAAGATCGACATCGACCATGTTGGACATCGAAATTGTCGCTCGAGCAATTGTTTTCGAAACAGCGGAAACGGTGAATGTTTCCGTGGAGCTCGATTAATCGTTTGCTGCCGGCGCGCGCGTGCAGGCCGTCGACATTTTGGGTGACTAGCAAAAACTCCGGAGCGCGTTTTTCCATTTCCGCCAGTGCGCGATGACCGGCATTTGGTTCAGCTTTCAGGGCTTGCTCGCGCCGCCAAGTGTACCAATCCGAAACTAATTTTGGATTTCGGCGGAACGCTTCCGCGGTCGCGAGCTCTTCCGGTTTGAACTTGCTCCACAGGCCGGTTTGCGCGTCACGAAAAGTGGCGAGCCCGCTTTCGGCGGAAATTCCGGCGCCGGTAAGAGCGACAATTTTCTGCGAATTCCGCAACGAAGAAACGAGAGATGAAGGAAAATCCATCACGCAGTGGCTCCAGAGATAGGGTTCGGCGCTGTCTTCCCGTTATTTGACGCGAATTAATCGCCTTTGCCTAGGTAATCAAGCGGACTCGCCAACTACTCGCGCGGACTCTTTCACTGCTTTCTGCTGGCAATTTTGCTGGCAGCGAAAATTGAGACTGGAGGGTTCGAGCCGTGTAGGCTCTAAAGAATTTCTATAATACAAGGCTGGTCGTTAGGCCAGCAAGCGAAGGATTTATATCGGTTGACAGGCGACCTTTAGGGAACAATGGACGATTCTTGTCAGTTGCTGCGCAGTGATCATTGATCTTCCTTGACGGCTGGATTGGCGTCTTGAAGTTGGGCAGCCGATGCCAGATTTTGAAACAGACAGAGGAGCGAGGCCCAAAGTCACACGATCCCGACACCGTCGCGAGGTCTTTTACGTCGCTCTTTTCGGGGGCGGCCTATTATTAGTGTGGTCCTATGTGTTCTTATCTACTTACCATTATCCATTTTATTGGGACGACTACCATCTAATCCGGCCCTATTCTTTCAGCGAGCTTCTCTCGACTCTGCATGCTCGAAGTGATCCTGCCAAACTAGAGACGCCGGCCTTCAGGCCGCTCGCGACTTTTTTGTTCGCGATAGAAGGATCGATTTTCGGCGAGAACATTGTGTTTCAGAGGATCTTCGTGGCCGGGTTAATGGAGATTCTGCTCTTTGTGCTCGGCCTGTTTTTACTGGAGCTGCGATTGGGATTTTTCCAGATCGGCATAGTCTTCGTCCTTTTCGTGTTCTCCAGAGTTTTCGCGTCCTTAATTATGTGGGTAAGCCTGGGAAGTCTCATCCTTTGCTATATCTTCATGGTTCTTGCGGCCTATTTTTTTCTCATCTGGATGAAACGTCGCCGCCTCTTGCATGTCCTCTTGTTGTTCATGTGTACGGCGGGGGCCGCGTTGATCCGAGAAGAAGCTTACGTTCTGCCAGTGGCACTGTCGCTTCTGTGGTCGATGTCGCCGCGCCCATGGAGAACTTGGCGTTACTCGTTAGTAGCGGTTCTCGGCGTCCTTACGATAGCAGCCGTTCATTTTGCATTGCGGAGCATTTTAGTGCCGGAGGCACACCTGGACCCAAACCTAGCTTTCACTGTCGGGAAACTGAAAATGCTCTTAATTTCGATAGGATCATCCTGGCTCCCAGGCGGGCTTAGCACCATAGGGCTTGCTGATAGCCTTTTGGCAGCTCTTTGGATTGGGTTCCTGATCGGGCTTGCTGTTATGGTTGCGCTGTGGGGCGGGACCCGCTCTCGTTGGCGGGTCGTCGGAACATGCTTTCTCAGCTGTGTGCTCGCTTCACCTGCCCTCGGCGCTCCGCGAGCGTTTGGCATCGCGATGCCGACACTAGCGTGTATGACAGCCATTGCGATCGTTATTGCCGAGGTGTGGCGGCAGACTGGATCTGCAAAACATGTCCACAGATGGCGACATTACGCGTTTGTCGGCTATGTAATCATCGGCCTCGCGGTAGGACTCGCTGGTGGAATCCGGCGCTCTATGTACGTGGCCGAATATTTGCATCCAAATTGTATCCCGAGAATAGCAGAAGACGCAGTGTTAATTTTCAATCTGCGCGAGCGATACGTTCCCGTGCCGGAGGAACGAACGGAGGCAGGTCGAACGAGGCTTAGAGCCTTGGGACTCTACAATGTACCGGATCTAGAGGGACTCTACCACGATTCCGAGGAACATCCGGAGCGATACGAGCGAAATAGGCAAACACGACAGGCGGCGTTCTTACCTAAGTACGCTTATCTATCTTTTTAAATTAAATGGTCTACTAGCGCACCGAAAAGGACGTGTTGAACCTCAGCTTAGACGCTTGGAATCGCCTAGAGGTTATCGTGGTGAAGAGCGCAGTGCGGTTCGGCGCTGAATTGGCCATTTAAGAAGCGCGGTAGCGAAACCGAGCGGAGGCCCGGAATTTGGTGCAGCTGTTCCCCGCCTAGAAGAGGTTCTGAAGGGAACGCGATGAGTCCCTTTATTTTCCATTGGAGAGTCCCTCCGAAGAGATGCGAGCTAAATCGAGGCGAAGCCTGAGAAATGGCTCCAGAGGTAATAATATACTTGACTCACCTGATTGCCTCGTGTAGCGTTGGGGCATGAAGAAGAAAATAGGCGGTTTTCCTCAGACGCTCCATGACGCGATCAAATACTTCGCGAACGAGAATCGGGCGTTTGAGTTCTTGAAACACATGCGCTGGCCGGATGGCGCTGTTAAATGCCCGACCTGCGGAAGTGCGGAGCTTTCGTTTCTTTCCACGCGCAAAATGTGGAAGTGCAAGAACGTTCACGCCAAACAGCAATTTTCCGTGAAGGTCGGGACAGTCTTGGAAGATTCGCCTATCGCCATCGACAAATGGCTCTGCGCTTTTTGGCTGATCGCTAATGCTAAGAATGGAATCAGTTCTTACGAATTGCATCGCTCGATTGGCGTCACTCAGAAAACCGCTTGGTTCATGTTGCAACGAATCCGTTTGGCAATGCAGGACACGACAAAGAATAAACTCAAAGGGCGTGTTGAAGCGGACGAAACGTTTATCGGCGGTCGCGCTCGGAACATGCACGCCAGCAAAAAACGTTACGCGGACGGCTGGCTTGGAAAAACTGCGGTGCTCGGACTTCTCCAACGCAATGCGCCGGACGAAACGTCGCGCGTTGTGACCAAAGTAGTTGAGCGAGTCCGCAAACACGATCTTGACCCTGAGATTCGCAAACAAGTCGAGAAAGGCGCGGAATTGATTACGGACGCGCTTCCAAGCTACAAACATCTTGGCAACGAATACGTTCACAACGTGATCGACCACGCTGAGGCTTACGTGAAGGGACACATTCACACTAACGGGATTGAAAACTTTTGGAGTCTGCTTAAACGAATGATTCGCGGGACTTATGTAAACGTTGAGCCGTTTCATTTGTTCCGATATTTGGACGAAGAGGCGTTTCGATTTAACGAGCGCAAGGACTGTGACGCTGGTCGATTTGTTAAGGCACTTCGCGGGATTACTGGAAAGGGAATCCGGTATGCGAAGCTCATCGGCGGTGATGGCATTCAATCGGCGGGGCAAACGGCGTAAACTCATAGGTAAAAGAACACGTGAACGGCGAGGCCGACGAGAGCGACAAGGCAGACAAATCCGATCACGCCCATAGAAGTGCTATGCCGAGCGAGAGCGAGCCTGCCCCAATATCCGCAGCACCAGGCGAAAATGATACAAAGGGCGGAAAGCAATCCACGGATTGGCAGCGACGGCACTATAGGGTGCAAGTCGCGACTGTAATTGTCGGACTGATTGTTGCCTTCATCTACGGTTGCCAGCTCAACGAAATGCGAAAATCTACGGAGGCCGCAACGAAAATGGCCAAAGTCGCCAAAGACAGTTTGATTTTCGCACAGGACAATACGCATCTGGAACAACGTCCATGGGTAACCGTTATTAGCGTGCTGAGTCAGCCAAGATTTCCAGAGGCCGGTAAACCTCTGACTATAAGAATAGTCTTGAAGAATACAGGAAAGACCCCTGCCAAATACACAGTCTCCCACATAATAATTGAACCAATCGCAACATCGGAGAGCGATTTTAGTTTTGACAAGGACGAGCAATCTGATCGTCAACAAGGACTCCAAGGAGTCCACAGCGAAGCATTGATTGCTCCCGATTCGATGTATGAAGCCACTACTACAATAGGCGCGGGAACGATTGACAAAAGTCAGGTTGAGAAACTTAACGCTGACCTTATTCGCATTTTTGTTTTCGGAAGAATAACTTATGTTGACGTGCTCGGATGCGAGCACTGGACGACTTTCTGTTACAAGCTGAGCACTATCGGGGACTACAATGCTTACAAAACATTTAACGAAACGGACGACAATCGGTGCCCTTAATAAGTGAGGAAAAAAATCGAACTTCGGGAAGGCGAAGAGGCCGCTGAGCGGTTTCGTGAGTTGACCGAGAAGATTGTCTCGGTCCCGAAATCGGAAATCGACAAGCGAGCGACCAAAGAGTGCGCCAAAAGAGACAGCGCAAAGGCAGACGACGCTAGCGAGTAAGATCGCAGCCCTGTCACGGCGCTTAACCCTGCGATAACGCGCAGGTGAGTCAAGTATATTATTACCGCTCCAGAGGTAGGATTCGAACCTACGACCAATCGGTTAACAGCCGACCGCTCTACCACTGAGCTACTCTGGAATGTTTCAGCCGGCTCGACAGAGTCTCGCCCCACCGAAGAAAAATTGGTTGCGGGGGCTGGATTTGAACCAGCGACCTTCAGGTTATGAGCCTGACGAGCTACCAGGCTGCTCCACCCCGCGGGATCATTATGGCGAGATGATGCGCGGAATCAAACTCAAAGCCGGTTACGGGCCGACAACTCAAACGGGGAAAGGCAGTTTCGTACGCGGTGAATTCGCATCATCATCGTCACTATTTTTTCCATAAATTCCACGGTTCTGGCATAGAAAGTTCTGCAAAATATCGCCTCAACCCATGCGCGTCCTTATTGCAGACGATCAGCCGAGTGTCGGCAGCACTCTGGCATTATTGGTTTCGGCGGCCAAACATCACGTCGTCAAAGTGGTTTGTTCCGGTGCGGAAGCGATCCGTGCCTATCACACTTACAAGCCAGACATTGTCCTGATGGATTATTCCATGGCCAGGCTCAATGGTGGAACGGCATGCCGATATATTCTGACGGAAGATCCCGGAGCGCGGATCGTTTTTGTCTCAAGTCGGCCGGCGAGTGAACTTGTCAATATCGGAGCCGTTGCCATTCTGCCAAAGCCCGTGGACCTCAAGGAGCTCGAAGAGCTGCTTAATGATATGGACGCGCAACTGGTCTTCGATTACGCGCGGGCCAGGTAAACGCAGACATAACTCCGCGGAGCGTTTCATCTGAACGAGATTTGCGTTCTTTGGATGTGGCGTTTCCGTTAACGGGTGACAACGTCGCATCCGGCGAAGAAAAATGGAGGCAATATTTTAATCGGCACCGCGAGCTGGACCGATCCCGGATTTGTCGAGCGTTGGTATCCGAAAAAGATGGCGGCGCACGAACGGCTCGCCTGGTATGCGCAACATTTCGAAATGGTCGAGGTCAATTCGACGTTCTACTCGGTCCCGGACGCGCGAACGGTGGAGCGTTGGTGCGCAACTACCCCGGATAATTTTACCTTCGACGTAAAGCTGCATCAGCTCTTTTCGTTTCACTCGACCCAGCGAAAATTATTGCCGCCGGAGTTGCAACGCCTTGCCCAGACCAATACAAAAGGGAAGGTGACCGCGTCGCCAGAACTGCAAGATGCGCTTGTCGAATCTTTTCTGCGTCCGATGTCGATCTTGCAATCGGCTGGAAAACTCGGTGTGCTTTTGCTCCAGCTTTCGCCGGCGTTCTCTCCGCGAAAGCATAAGCTTGGCGAACTAAAACCGCTGATCGAAAAGCTGGCCGATCATTCGATGGCGATTGAATTTCGAAATCGCAACTGGGCCGTGGACGATCAGTTAGAATCGACACTCGATTTTCTGCGCAAGCATCGAGTCGCGTTTGTAAATGTGGATGCTCCGGCCGCCGATCATTTTTCCATTATGCCTCCTGATTTAAATGAGGTGACAAATTCCGAGTTCAGTTATTTGCGACTGCATGGGCGAGATACCAAGGCGTACTTAACGGGCAAGACTGTGGCGGCGCGGTTCGATTACGATTACTCGGACCAGGAGATTGATGAACTCGCTGAACGCAGCCGAAAACTCGCACGCGAAGTGAGGGATGTGCACGTGGTGTTCAACAATAACAATCTCGATTACGCGCCGCGGGCAGCCGCGCGTCTCAGGACGGTGTTCGGTCAATCGGTCGCGTTGCCGTCGCGGCAGACACTCGAATTGTTTTAGGCTACATTCGCGCTCGTGCCACAATCTCAATCAGTTGGAGAACGCAGTGATGGGCCGCGGTTGCCGGATTTCCTGGCCCGAAAGAAAGAGTGGCTGGCCGATCACCACATGACGTTGATGACGATGGCGGACACACCGCACTCAATCGCCCTCGGCTCAGCCATCGGGATTTTTTTTGGATTCACGCCGCTCTGGAGTTTGAAAACGCTTCTTTCCATCGCCGTGGCGTGGATATGTCGATGTAACAAGATCGCGGCCGCGATCGCGGTGACGGTGCATGATGTTCTGATTTTTGTGATGCCGGCCATTTACTTTGCCGAGTACAAGGTGGGTTGCTGGGCGATGCATCGGCCGCCTCCCGCGCACCGAATCAAGTTCCACTTTGGCTTGTACGATTATCTGCACTGGGACGTGTTTCTGAGAGTCGTGTGGCCGGCGTTTGTTGGCTCGCTGTTTCTGGCGATCCCATCCGCGGTCGTCGTTTATTTGGTGATGCGAATGCTGATTAGCCGGGCGCGGGCTCCTCAGCCTTCAGCCTGAGGAGCGTCTGTAGCCAGGCGTCGCGACGCTTTTTTCTCCTTCGAACGGCACGGGAGTTGCATCACAAAGCGCGAAAATGGCTCGCCTTGTGCCCGAGTAGGCCGACGCGGCCAGCACTAAATCATATGAAACCAGTTATCGTTATCGCTTCAAGCCTCCTACTTTGCTCATGCGCCGATATGTATGTCACCAAGACCGATGTGGCCACGCCCGGCGGTGGCGCTGCGGGTGCTATTGACGCTAAAGACTACGGCTCAAAAGGCGTCCATATGATCACCAACTGCGGGGTAGGAGCGAGCAATCCGCACGCGATCTACATTCGACCGTTCTGCATCGACACTGCGGTGTTCAAAGGTGACGAGGCTCTGAGTGACGGTGAGATGCCAATTCGTAAAGCGCTGTCGCCAGTGGAGTTTGCGAACGATTTAAAGGAGCAATTGGAAAAAATCGCGCCGGCCAGAATCTTGAAGGATAGGGAATCGCCGCGCACCGGGTGGCTGGTGGAGGGTCACTTTCAGATGATCGACGGCGGAGATCCCTATGCTCGTTTCTTCGTAGGTTGTTTCGGCGCCGGCCAGTCGTTCTTGGCGCTTCACGTTCGGATTACCGATGTCGATCGGGGCATCGTCGTTTACGAATTTGACATGGCCGGTGGCAGTCGCTTCCAGGGCAGGCACGGGACGGTTCGTGCGAGCGGTCTCGGTCGAGCAACACACTTCGATCTCGTAAATGCAGCTGAGCGAATTTATCTGACTCTGAGCGCGAATCCTTACCGTTACGGCGAGCGCGGCAACGTCAGTTTGCCTGAATAAGTCGGCCTTCGCGTTTTCACCGGTTGCCAACTGATCGGCGGCGATTAACGTCCTGCCGTTTCGAACTAGTCCCGTGATTTTTACACGCCGCTCTGTTGCCATCGCCGCTGCGCTTCTTTTTGGAGCACTTCGTTCGGCCTTTCCAGCCCAAGCCTTCATCATTGTCGATGCACAGACCGGCGCTGTTTTACAGGAACACGAATCGAAGCAGAAACGCCAGATTGGCAGTTTGACGAAAATTGCTACCGCGATGGTTGTTCTGGACTGGGCCGAACAGAAAGGCGGTGATCTGAACCAAACCGTGGTCATCCCGCCTTCCGCGTTTGCGGGCACGTTGGAAAACAACATCGGGTTTGAGCCGGGCGATGAAATTGCGCTGCGCGAATTGCTTTACGCCGCGCTGGTCCAGTCGGACAACGTCGCTGCCTATACGCTCGCGAGTTATGTTGGATCAATCATTCAGGGGCCGGCGCCCCAGAAATCGAAACTGACCGCCATCGACGCGTTTGTTACTCAGATGAACGCGTTGGCCAAGCAATTGAAAATGGAACGGACGCGCTTCGTGAATCCGCATGGCGTCGACCAAAACGTGAAACCTCTGCCATACTCAACCGCCGAAGATCTGGCGCGGCTGACGCGATATGCTCTGAACAAAGCGAGCTTTCGCTTTTACATTTCCCAGAAGGAACGCCAGATCTCTTTTCGTCACGCAGGCAAAGAGCGGCGCTACCTTTTGCGCAACACCAACGAGCTTCTCGGCAGCCAGGGGATCGACGGTGTGAAGACGGGACGGACCGCGCGAGCCGGCGAATGTTTGGTTCTTTCGGCAGGCCGCGAATCGGAGGTCGTGAAGGAAGGTCAAGGCGTCAGGATTTTTCCGCGGCACATCATTGTCGTCCTGCTCGGCAGCAATAGCCGATTTGCCGAAGGCGCCCAACTCATTGGCCAAGGCTGGCAGCTCTACGATCAGTGGGCGGCCGGCGGCCGGCTTGTCGATCCGAAAAAAGTGCTTTGATTGTGTCTTCATAATGAAGACGCGCATTGGAGTTCTCACCAGCGGAGGGGATTGCCCGGGCCTGAATGCGGTATTGCGGGGTGTCGTCCTTGCCGGCGAAAAACTTGGCTGGGAAGTGATCGGATTTCGCGACGGTTTCGAAGGTCTGCTGCCGCCCGGCGATCATGTTGTGCTCGACCGCAAGAGCACAGAGGGCATCATGGCGCTTGGTGGAACGATCATCGGAACGACAAACCGCGGCCATTTTATCGCCAAAGTCGGTGCCGGTGATCGCGCCGTCGTTGCGGGCGAAGTCATCGCGCGCGCGAAGAAAGTTTTAGACGAGGTCCATGTCAAAGCGCTTGTCATCGTCGGCGGTGACGGCTCGATGACCACCGCGATGCAAATGCAGGAAGCCGGCATCAATTGCATTGGTGTTCCGAAAACGATCGACAACGATATCGAAGCGACGGCAATGACGTTCGGATTCGATTCTGCCGTCGCCGAAGTGATGGACGCGCTGGATCGTTTGCACACCACGGCGACGAGCCACAAAAGGGTGATGGTTGTCGAAGTAATGGGACGTCATGCCGGCTGGATCGCGCTCCACGGCGGCATCGCCGGCGGCGCGGACATTATCCTGATTCCCGAGATTCCGTTCGATTACGACAAGATTGCTCAGGCGATAAAAAAGCGGGAATCCGCTGGCCGGGTTGGCTCGCTCGTTGTCGTGGCCGAAGGCGCGCGGGCAAAAGATGGCCAACAAATTAAACGCGACATCGAAGGCGGCGAATTTCGGCTCGGCGGAATCGGCGACGTGGTCGCCCGCGAAATCGCCGAACGAACTGGAAAAGAAACGCGATCCTGCGTGCTCGGACATTTGCAACGCGGTGGGCCGCCGACCACGCTCGATCGGATCCTGGGCACGCGCTTCGGCGTTAAAGCCGTGCAGTTGGCCAACGAAGGTCATTTCGGTTCCATGGTCAGTTACCAAAACTATCAAGTGCGACACGTGCCGATTGCGGATGCGGTAAATCGTTTACGCCTGGTCCCGCCGCACGGCGAAATGGTCCAGACCGCTCGCGACGTCGATATCTCGTTTGGAGATTAGATGTCGATCTTCTGTAGCGGCGGTCTATGACCGCCGAATTTATTGGCGAAAGTCCCGACGGTGAGACACCGTCGCTACAGTGAAATGAAAATTATCCTCGCTTATTCCGGCGGACTCGACACCTCGGTCATTCTTCGCTGGCTGAAAGAGAATTATCGGGCGGAGATCATCGCTTTCTGCGGGGACATCGGTCAGGAAGAAGAGCTCGCAGGTCTTGAAGATAAGGCACTGAGAACCGGTGCTTCCAAGTGTATGATCGAGGATCTTCAAGAAGAGTTCGCCCGCGATTTCATTTTCCCGATGTTTCAGGCCGGCGCTTTGTACGAGAACCAATATTTTCTTGGGACAAGCATCGCACGGCCGCTGATTGCCAAACGAATGGTCGAGATCGCGCGCGCCGAAAAAGCGCACGCCATCGCGCATGGCGCAACAGGGAAGGGGAACGATCAGGTCCGTTTCGAATTAACCGCGGCCGCGCTCGCGCCGGAATTGAAAGTAATTGCACCATGGCGGGAAGAACGTTTTCGTAAACAATTTCCCGGGCGCACGGAAATGATCGCGTTCGCAAAGAAGAACAAGATTCCGGTCGAAGCGAGCGCGTCGAAACCGTATTCGACGGACCGCAATCTTCTTCACATCAGTTTCGAAAGTGGCGTGCTGGAGGATCCTTGGTTTGACGCCAGCTCAAAAAAAATGCGCGGGATGTATAAGCTGAGCGTCGCGCCGGAAGACGCGCCGGACGAACCCGAGCATGTCGATCTTGCATTTGAGAACGGCAATTGCGTGAAAGTGAACGACAAAAGACTTTCGCCGCTTGGCGTCATGCAAACGCTGAACAAACTCGGCGGCAAACATGGGATTGGTCGAGTCGACATTGTCGAGAACCGTTTCGTTGGAATGAAAAGCCGGGGCGTTTACGAAACGCCTGGCGGCGCGATTCTGCATTTTGCGCATCGGCAAATTGAAACGCTCACCATGGACCGCGAAGTGATGCACTTACGCGACAGCTTAATCCCAAAATACAGCGAGCTGGTTTACAACGGCTTTTGGTTTTCGCCCGAACGCGAAGCGCTTCAAGCGCTCGTCACTGAAACGCAGCGCAACGTTACCGGCTTGGTTCGGCTCAAACTTTACAAAGGCAACATCATTGTCGCCGGTCGCAAGAGTCCGAAGAGTCTCTACGATCCAAAGATCGCGTCCATGGAAGGCGAAAAGTCCGCCTACGATCAAGGCGACGCGACCGGTTTCATTCGGTTGAACGCGCTGCGATTGAAACTGGGCGCGCTACGTTTGTCTGAGAAGAAATAATGCCTGAAGAACAGAAACCAGCACCGTTGCTTGAGATCGGGCACGTTCTGTTCATCGATATTGTCGGCTACACCAAGCTGCTCATCGAGCAACAGACTAAATACCTCGAGCAACTGCGTGAAATTGTGCGCGCGACGGAATCGTTTAGAACCGCGCTAGCACAAGGAAAGTTAATGCGGTTGCCAACTGGCGACGGCGGTGCGCTCGTTTTTCAGACCGGTCCGGACGCGCCGGTGAATTGTGCAGTAGAGATTGCGCGCGAATTGAAAAAGCGTCCCGAGTTGCGTGTGCGCATGGGCGTTCACAGTGGGCCAGTTCAAGCAGTGACGGATCTGAGTGAGCAAGGGAACATCGCCGGTGCCGGCGTAAACATTGCGCAACGCGTGATGGATTGCGGCGATACCGGTCATATTTTGCTATCGAAACGCGTCGCGGACGATCTGGAGCATTCTGCGCAATGGCGATCGCTTCTTCACGATCTCGGAACCATCGAAGTAAAACATGGCTTTGCGCTCGCGTTGTTCAATCTTTACTCCGACGAAATCGGGAACGCGTCGCCGCCAAAGTGCCTAGCGTCCATCCTGACACATGATGCGAAGAGCGACACGGGGGCGCCCGTTCCGCGGAAGTCGATCGCGCTGTTGCCGTTTCAAAATCTCAGCGAGGACAAAGCAAACGCCTACTTCGCCGATGGCATTCAGGAAGAAATCCTTACCCGGCTTTCGCGCATTCGCGATTTAAAGGTTATCTCGCGCACATCGACTCAGCGTTTCAAGAACACAACGGAGCACGTTCGCGACATCGCGAAACAGCTCGGTGTTGCCAATCTTCTTGAGGGCAGTGTGCGAAAGGCTGGGGACAAAGTGCGCGTGCACGTCCAGCTGATCGATGCGGACAATGACGCGCACCTTTGGGCCGAGCGTTACGATCGCGACCTAACCGATATCTTTGCGGTCGAAAGCGACATCGCCGCGAAGATCGCTGATGCGCTGGAGGCAACACTCACGGGCGCGGAACGTCGCGCGATTGCGTCGCGCCCGACGACGAACATTGAAGCACACCAGCTTTACTTAAAAGGCCGTTATCATTGGCGAAATTTCCTCGCGCCAGAATACAAACGCGTGCGCGAGTATTTTGAGCAAGCGATCACGCTCGATCCGTCGTATGCGCCTGCCTACGCGGGCTTGAGTCTCTACTATTCGTTCGGTGCGTCCAATGCGATTCTTGCGCCGGATGCCTGGCCCCCGGCGGAAAAAGCGGCGGAAAAAGCGATCAAGCTCGATGACACGCTGGGCGAAGCTTTAAACTCGTTCGCAGCGGTCCAAATGTGGTACAAACGCGATTGGTCGGCAGCCGAACGCGCATTCAAGCGCGGCACAGAATTGAACCCGAACTTCGCCGACATCGCGCATCATTATGGAGTTTGTCTCACACTAATGGGGCGCAATGAAGAAGCGCTGGCGCAAATGAATCGCGCCATGGCGCTCGACCCATTCTTTCCCGGATTGAATCTGCACTACGGAAGAGCGCTTTTTTTGATGCGCGACTACGATCGCGCCATCGCGCAATTTGCGAAGATGCTGGAGCTCTATCCCGATTATGCGGCCGCTCACGAGTATTTCGGTGACGCGTGTGAGTCAAAGGGGATGTGTCACGAAGCGATCACTCAATGGACGGCGGCGCTGGCGCTAAATGGCCAGACCGAACACGCGCAAGTGCTCGAGCAAGTTTTCGCGAGCGCGGGATTCGAGGCCGCAGTTCGCACACTCGCGGAACGGCAATTGGCCGATCTCGACCGCAAACGCGCGGAAGGCGATTACGTCCCGGCCGCGCGTTATGTTTTCGCTAACGTTCGACGGGGGACGATCGACGAGGCGTTCGCCTGGCTGCCGAAGATGTTGGAAGAGCCGAATTGGTTTGCGCTACAAGTGCGGGTCAATCCGATTCTCGATCCGCTGCGAAATGACGCGCGCTTCGACAAGATTGTCGCCTCGCTCGCACCGACCCAGACGGTCGATAGTTGATTGAACGGTCGCAGGCTCGCTTTAGTTGAGAGTTCAACATTGAGCGTTTGCTTCCTCTTTCCGGTGTAACGTTGTAACTCTTTTAACGAATCACGTTCTTCGCTTCATTACATGTCCGCCGAGATTAAGAAGGAGATCCAGCTTGAGATCGCGCACGTCTTGTTCATCGACATCGTTGGCTACTCCAAGCTTTCGATTAACGAACAGCGCGCGGCGATTGACGAACTGACTCAAGCCGTTCGCGCGTCCGAGCAGTTTCAAAACGCCGAAACCGCAGGGCGTTTAATAAAGATTCCTGTCGGCGACGGGATGGCGCTGGTTTTTTACAAGAGCCCGGAAGAGCCAGTGGAATGTGCGCTCGAAATCAGTCGCGCTCTTAAAGATCATCCGAAGCTACAACTTCGGATGGGAGTGCACAGCGGCCCGGTCAGCGGCGTGGTCGATGTAAACGGTCAGGCCAATCTTGCCGGTGCCGGTCTTAATGTGGCGCAACGGGTGATGGACTGCGGCGACGCTGGACACATTCTTCTCTCCAGACGCGTCGCCGACGATTTAGGAGAATACGAACATTGGCGACCGCTTCTGCATGATCTCGGCGAATGCGAAGTGAAGCATGGGATGCGCGTATCCATTGTGAATCTTCACGCGGATAAAGTGGGCAATCCGCAGCTGCCGAAAAAGTTTCAAGCCCAGAAGAAGCACCGAGCGCGAATCCGCTGGGCGACGGCGACGGCAGCGTTGCTCGCGCTCGCGGCAATCGTCGCTGGCATCGCAATGTTTTCTCGGTATGGCGTGCGATCGACAGTGGCTGCGCCGGAAAAAAGCATCGCGGTGCTTCCGTTTGAAAATCTGAGCCGCGATCCTGACAACGCCTACTTTGCCGACGGCATCCAGGACGAGATTCTGACGCGGTTATCGAAGATTGCCGACCTGAAGGTGATCTCGCGCACGTCCACGCAGCATTACAAAAGCGCACCTGAAAACCTGCGTGAAATCGCCAGTCAACTTGGCGTCGCTCACATCCTGGAAGGAAGCGTGCAGAAGAGTGGCGACGCCGTCCGCGTGAACGTGCAGCTAATCAAAGCAGCGAATGATTCGCATCTTTGGGCCGATACCTTCGATCGCAAACTAACGGACATCTTTTCGGTGGAGAGTGAAGTAGCTAAAGCTATAGCTGATCAACTACGCGCGAAACTAACTGGTCAAGAAGAACAAGTCATCGCCGCTAAACCGACAGACAATCCTGAAGCCTACGACGCCTATCTGCGCGGTCTAGCTTATACACTGAAGACAGCGATCACGGCGGCCAACGCCCTTGCCGCGCAGAAATATGTTAGAGAAGCGGTCAGGTTAGACCCGAAGTTCGCTCTTGCTTGGGCGCTGCTGTCATCGGTCGACACGGGCGGCTACCTTTCCCTGAGGCTCCAACCAACGCTCGCTCTCCGTGAAGAGGCACGACAGGCAGCCGAAACCGCGCTCAATCTTCAGCCTAACCTGGGCGAAGCGGTGATAGCCAAAGGATATTATCACTACGGCTGTCTGAAGGATTACGACACCGCGGTGCGCTACTTTGAACAGGCACATCGGCTCCTGCCAAACAGTAGCCGGATTCCTGCATTGCTCGCCTTTGTCGCGAGGAGACGAGGCCAGTGGGACCAGGCCGAGACATACCTCAACGAGGCGGAACAGCTCGACCCGCGCAACGTTAGCCTACTCAACGCGCACGCACTCGCCTCCATTGTGCGGCGGCGCTTCCCGGAAGCGTCGCGAAAGCTTGATCAGATTCTAGATATTGCGCCGGACGACGTCGATACCCTGGGGCTAAAAGCGGCTATCGCACAGGCCGAAGGGGACCTGCCGCGGGCTTCGGCGCTCCTTAGTCCGCTCCACCCGAATGCCGACCATACCCAAGTGGTAGAAACACAAGTTCACCAAGCGATTCTGGAGCGGCGCCCAGTACAAATCATCCCTCGGCTAAAGGAGATCCTGGCTAAGCCCGATCCGGCACTGGGTCATCTCAATGGCGAACTGCGCTTTTGGTTAGGCTGGGCGCAAGAAGTCGGGGGCGATCATGCCGCTGCCCAGGAAAGTTGGCGCCAAGCTCGCAGCGAACTGGAACCTTTGCTCAAAGAACAGCCGGAAAATTTTGCTCTGATTGGAGATCTCGCCCTGACAGATATGGGTCTTGGCGACAAAACCGCCGCCTTCGCTCTGACCGAACGCGCGATGGCCGTGATCCCAATTGAGAAAGACGCCTTGATTGGTCCGTTTCCGATCGAGATCCTCGCCCGGGTGGCATCGCAAATGGGCGAACCCGACCGCGCCATTGCCGCTTTACAGAAGCTACTTTCGATCCCCTATGCTACTGCACAGACTATCGTGCCGCTGACTCCCGCGCTGCTCCGGCTCGATCCGATGTTCGATCCGTTGCGCAATGACCCACGGTTCCAGAAACTCGCGCATTCGGATGGCAAATAGCGGTTATCTTTGTTGGGCGGTCATAGACCGCGCTACAGAAGCGACGCATCCTTGCGAGGGGTGATTGTCGATCTTATATTTAGAGGACGCGCCAAGCGCGGACGAATGCGGAGGTAAATTATGGCTACGACAATTGCAGCTCCGAAGAAAGCGGCGGCGGCCGAAGCCGATTTTCTGCCGCTCGAGGGCACCGATTATGTTGAGTTCTATGTCGGCAACGCCAAGCAAGCGGCCCACTTTTACAAGACCGCTTTCGGATTCCAGAGTCTCGCCTATTCGGGGCCGGAGACGGGAACCAAGGATCGCGTGAGCTACGCGATTCGTCAGAACAAACTCACATTTCTTCTAACGACTCCGCTGCGGACAGGGAACGCGATTGCCGATCACATTGCCAAACATGGCGACGGCGTGAAGGCGATCGCGTTAAAGGTCAAAGACGCGACTTCGGCCTGGAACGAGACGACCAAACGCGGCGGCAAGAGTTTCATGAAGCCGACCACGCTCAAAGACGACGCCGGCCAGGTGGTCATGAGCGGCATTCACACTTACGGCGAAGTCGTTCACCTTTTTATCGAACGCGAAGATTACAGCGGCGTGTTCATGCCCGGGTTCGAGAAATGGGAATCGGATTACCGGCCGTCTGAGACCGGCCTGGAATACGTCGATCATTGCGTGGGCAATGTCGGCTGGAACCAAATGAATCCCTGGGTGAAGTTTTACGAGGATGTGATGGGCTTCAAAAACATCCTGACCTTCGACGACAAAGATATTTCGACCGAATACTCGGCCTTGATGAGCAAGGTCATGAGCAATGGGAATGGTTTTGTGAAATTTCCGATCAATGAGCCGGCCGAAGGCAAAAAGAAATCGCAGGTGGAAGAGTATCTCGAATTTTACAACGGCGAAGGCGTACAGCACGTCGCCGTCGCGACCAAGGACATCGTCAAAACTGTGACCGAGATTCAGAAGCGCGGCGTCGAGTTTTTGAATATTCCGTCCACCTATTACGATGAGTTGCCCGCTCGCGTCGGCCATATCGACGAAGATCTCGAGCCGTTGAAGCGGCTCGGCATTCTGGTCGATCGCGATAACGAAGGATATTTGCTGCAAATCTTCACCAAGCCGGTGGAGGATCGGCCAACATTGTTTTTTGAAATCATTCAGCGCAAGGGCGCGAAGAGTTTCGGCAAAGGAAATTTCAAAGCGCTGTTCGAAGCGCTTGAAAAGGAACAGGAGCGCAGAGGCAATTTGTAAGAGGACAAGACAATGCCGTTTTATCACAAGCTCGGTCAGATTCCGCGAAAACATCACATTTGGTTTCATCGCAACGGCGCGGCGCCAACGTTTAAAAACGAAGGCATCGCCTACGAACACGTCATCACGACGGAGGGCTTCAACGAAGCCTACTCGATCATGTATCATCTGCGGCCGCCGACGCGCGTCCGCAGCGTTAAGCTTTTGAAATGCGAAGAGCTGAAGAAAGCGGCCGACAGTCCGCTGCGTCATCACCATCTGCGCACGGCGAACATTCCGCGAAAGGGCGATCTCTACAGCGGCCGCATCCCGATTCTTTTTAATCAGGACATGACTGCATGGCGGGCGCGTCCCGAAAAACCGTACGGCAAGTTCGAGTATTATAAGAACGGCGGCGCCGATGAGATCATCTTTGTCTTCAAAGGTGGCGGCACAGTCGAAACGATTTTCGGAAAGCAAACTTATCGCGCAGAGGATTACATCGTCATCCCTCGCGGCATCACCTACCGGCTCGTTCCGGACAAGGTGGAGGAGGAAGATTATCTCATTCTCGAATCAAGCGGTCCGGTGCGAATTCCGAAACGTTATTTGAATCAGGAGGGTCAAATCAAAATGGGCGCGCCGTATTCCGAGCGCGATTTTCATGGCCCGACTGAGCTGAACACGATCGACAAGGAAGAGGACACCGAAATTTTGGTCAAGGATGGTCCGCGCTGGACTTGCGTGACGATGGCGCATCATCCGTTCGATGTCGTTGGTTGGGACGGCTACGTTTATCCGTTCACATTCAACGCCCAGGATTTCGAACCGATCACCGGGACCGTCCATCAGCCGCCGCCGATCCACCAAACCTTCGAGATCCGCGGTTATGTCGTCTGCACGTTCGCGCCACGCTTTCTCGATACCCATCCGGAGGCAGTGAAAATTCCGTGGGTGCACGACAACGTCGAAGCCGACGAAGTATTGTTTTACGTCCGCGGCAATTTCGGTTCGCGTCGCGGTATCGAGCCGGCGTCGATCACACTGCATCCGCGCGGGATTCCACACGGGCCGCATCCCGGCACGATCATGGCGAGCAAGAACGCAACCCGAACGGAAGAGCTTGCGGTCATGTTTGACACCCAACACACGCTTGAGCTGACCGAAGCGGCCGTTGCCCTCGACGACGAAAAATATCCGCTGAGTTGGCTCGATTAAGGAATTGTCGATCTTGCGAACGTTCGATCCTGAAATTGAAACCGAAGATCGTCTCGCCGGTTATGCCGAGCCGTTGCCGCCTGGGCAACTCGGCAAGTTGACCAAGATCTACCACGATCTGCTCGACGCGATCGGCGAAGATTCAAATCGGCAGGGACTGGTCAAGACGCCTGCGCGTGCCGCGCGGGCGATGGAATTTATCACCCAGGGCTACCGCCAATGCGTCGAAGAAATCGTCAACGACGCGATCTTCGATTCCGACGCGAGCGAGATTATTCTGGTCAAAGACATCGAGCTTTATTCAATGTGCGAACATCACTTGCTTCCGTTCATTGGACGCGCGCACGTGGCTTACATTCCGAACGGCAAAGTGATCGGGCTTTCGAAAGTCGCGCGAATTGTCGATGTCTTTGCCCGCCGTTTACAAATTCAAGAAAATCTGACGACGCAGATCGCGCAGTCGTTGATGAATTGTCTCGAGCCCACTGGCGTCGCGGTCGTGGTGGAAGCGAAACATCTTTGTATGATGATGCGCGGAGTCGAAAAGCAGAATTCGGTCATGAAAACTTCCTGTCTGCTCGGCGCGTTCAAGGAAGACGCGCGCACGCGCTCTGAATTCCTCTCGTTGCTCAAAGAATGACGGAGGGACACGCGCCGTCGTGTCCCAAATATTAGGGCGCCGAGGGCGCGGACGCCCTGCAAGAGAAAATCAGGCGGCGCGAAATTCCTTGTAGTATGTTTTCTTCGTTATGCTCCTGACGGTCAGCAAACGGCTTGAGTTCTCGGCCTCGCGCCGGCTGTTTGTTTCGCGCTGGACCGACAGCGAAAACCTGGCCGCATTTGGCGCGGAAACAACTGCTCGTTACGGCACCGGGCGCAATTACATCGCCTATTTTATTTTTAGCGGAAAAGTCGATCCGGTGACCGGGATGCTGATCAACATCAGTGAAATCAAGAAACGTGCGGGCGCAATTGTCGATGAGCGGTTCGACCATAAATTCTTAAACGAGGACAATCCCGCGTTTCACGAAGTTCCGCCGACGGCTGAGAACGTTGCCCGGCAGCTTTTCGTCGACGTCGAGCCTTCCTTCGCCGATGTCGATGCAAAACTAGTCGCGTGTCATCTGATTGAGACGCCTGATCGGAGCGCAACGTTTTATGCCGATGGCGCGAGCGAGGCTAACTACTGGTGTGAATTTTCGGCGGCACGACAAACGATGTCTCCACGACTCACGCCGGCAGAGAATGCGCGCCTTTTCGGCGCTTCGGTAGCGGTTCACGGGCACAATTACCGCGCGCGTCTCACCTTTCGAAAGGAAAAGGCCGATCGCCCGATTGTTCAGCAGCACGATCTCGATGCGTGCGTCGATTCGCTGCGTCAGGAGCTGGATCATCGCCACCTCAATGAAGACGTTTCCGGTTTGAAGGATCGGCCGATTACCACCGAAAGCCTGGCTTCTTACATTCGCGAACGGGTGGCGGCATCAGTTCCAATTCATCGAGTCCGTCTGCACGAACGCGCAGATTTCTTCGCTGAGGCTTGGACTGGCGGGAGCATGTTTCTCGGAATGCAGATGCGCTTCAGCGCCGCTCATCGATTGCATGTTCCATCGTTTTCGGACGAACAAAACGCGACCTTGTTTGGGAAATGCGACAACCCATGCGGTCACGGCCATCTCTATCTGGCCGAAGCGACCATTGGCGGAACCTACGATGAGCGAAGCGGCACGCTTTACGATTTCGTTGCGTTCCGAAAGGCGCTGAGCGAATCGATTGAACCCTGGCAAGATCGACATCTGGATCTGGAGACCGAGGACTTCCGAAAAATTTCCTCGACCGGCGAAAACATTGTCCGCGCACTCTGGTCGAAGATCGACAGCCGTGTGAACCATCAGCTGGTGCGATTGCGTTTGTGGGAGACAAAGAACAATCGGTTTACCTTACGAAGATTGTAGCGGCCCTCTATGAGCGTCGGGCGAATTAATGCGACGGTCGCAGACCGCCGCTACAGTATTGGCGGATGACGAGAATTCTCATCACCGGAGCGAGTCGCGGAATTGGGCGGGCGATCGCCGAAAAACTCGCTGCGCCCGATGTGACTCTGCTTTTGCACGGCCGCGATACGGTCGCGCTCGCGGAGACGTGCCAGGCAGTGCAATCCGACTGCGCCAGTGTCGTAAAATTGATTCACGATCTCGCCACTGAAAGAGGCGTCTCCAATCTCATCTCGCAAGTCGGCGACGATCCACTTGATATTCTGATCAATAATGCCGGGATCGCGGTGGTAAAACCGTTTCGTGAAGTCACGCTTGGCGAATGGGAACAAACGCTTGGGGTCAATGTGACCGCGCCGTTTTTGTTGCTGCAACGGTTCGCCGGTCAGATGCCGCCTGGTTCGAGCGTTGTAAATATTCTCTCAATCGCCGCGAAGACTGGGTTTGCGAACTGGAGCGCTTATTGCATGAGCAAATTCGCGTTCGAAGGATTTTCCCAATCGGTCCGCGAAGAATTGCACGAACATCGAATTCGCGTGATCAACATTTATCCTGCAGCGACCAATACCGAGATTTGGGACGGTGTTGCGGGCGATTGGCCGCGCGAGAAAATGATTTCGCCCGAACAGGTTGCGGATGCAGTCGCTTTTGCCCTGACGCGCCCTGAGAACGTCGCGGTTGAAAATATTACGCTCTCAAATGCGGCGGGAAATTTCTAAGATCGACATGCGATGATTTCCCCTAATGACATCACCGTTAACGTGATCGCGTCCATTATCGCGTCGGCGTTTTTCCTCGTTGCCGGGTTCATCTGGGGAAAATACAAAGAGCGTCGCCGCAAGTTTGGCCGGAACCTGGAAGAATACGATTTCTACCCGTTCACCGTCACGCGCGAGAACTTCGGTGAATTTAATCTGAACAACTTTCGCCTTGGAATGCATTACTTCCTCAAGAACGATGATCACACCGCCGCGCGTCAGCTAATCTTCATCGGTGAACAAAGTAACGTGCGTTCCAAGTTGGAGCCGGCTGAGCAAAAAGCTTACGCGCAATTGTTCGACAAATATGACGGCAAAAAGATCATCGATGACACCCACGAGTTTCTGGAAAACTACGAGCGGATTGTGCGATTGGTGGGAAAATCGTTTCCAAACACCGGAATCGAAATTCTACTGCACAATCTGGCTGACCCGGCGCATTCGCTGATTACGCTCGAGAACAATGTCACGGGACGGCATTTGCGGGACGGAGCGACCAACCTGCTGATCGACTTCAAACGCCGGCAGCTTCAGAACGAGGACAAACTGAATTACGAGCTCAATATCGGGTCACGAAAATTCAAATGCACTTCGATCCCAATCAAGCGCAAGGATTTCGGGATCGTCGGCGGGATCTGTATCAACATCGACGCGAACTACATCACCGAAGAAGTCTTGAAGGATAAGCAACGAATCGAAACGTGGTTCCAGAATTTTCTCCGCGTCGACATGCAGCTCGACGAAAATATTTTGAGCAAGGACGAGTACGCCAAAGCTCAAAAGGGCAAACGCCACTTCAAAGACGAAAGCGTCTAGGCAGAGTTACCTCTGACCGAATGAATAAGCGATAGAAGTCGAAGCTCTGAAATTACTCTGCCACTGCTGACCAAGGTCTGTTCCCAAATAGTCCGCTTGCAGAATTCGCCAGGATAAGTGATTTGTCAGGCGCCAATCGAAGCCTCCTCCCAGCGCCATTGCGAAACTATCTGCCGTTGCCGTTCGAGAAATCGAGAACGGAAATTGAGGGGTCAATTTGGCTTCGGCATGCACACCGCCGGCGAGAGCTTCCGCGAAGACTCGGAACCGAGGATTCTGCCAAACCGTGACGCGTGGACCAAAGACATAAACGTAGCGCTGGCTGTCGACATCAATAGTGCGGCGGAAGAACACAGGAACTGAGTGGCTGCCGAAATCAGCCATCAACTCGCCGCCCGCCTGGAGCCAGGATGTCGCATTGATGAACGCTGAGACCTCGACTCCGTATAAGTCCCTCGTCTCGGGAAACTGGTCTTTCAGGTAAATGTAGTTGAAGCCGAGCGAAACTTCGAAGAGATCCGGCTGCGGCGGCGGAACGTTTAACCCTGCCGGCTCGTATTTTTGTGGTTGCTGGGATTGTGCCTGCGCTTGAGCAAAGCCGGGAAAAGAAACGACCACGAATGCGATAACGAATCGGGGGAACATGGATTGAATTTCTCTCGCCGCTTTTAGAGACGGTTGCGCGAGATGTCAACTTGCGCGTATGCGAGGTGACGCCTTACTTACGCGATGTGGTCGCCATCAACTCCCGAACGAAGTCTTCTGATGGCGTCGGAGAAATGACCACGGTTCGTTTCGGATAGGTTAGAACGACCGTTTGTTTCGGGTCGGTAAGAAACGCGCGGTAATTGCCCAAGGCGTGGTTGTGATAAAAACCGCTGAACGAGAACAGCCCTCCATTGCCGAAGGTTCGAATGCTTTTGTCGGTCGCGTTCGGATCAAATTTTGCCGACGCCAGCTCTGCTCTTGGCAAGCGCGTGTTCCAAAAAAGCCGATGCACGATAATTGCGTCAGGAGTTATCGAATACCCCCGAATCGTGAAAAGCAGCGCAATCCCGATTATCGCCCCTAAGAACACGATCGTCCACGGATGATGATACCCTCGCCAAATCATTCCCGCGATGACGCCAGCGATTAGAAGCGTCGTCAGTGACGAGATTACAATTAGTGAAGTGCCCCAATGCGCATCGTAAGTGTTCATTGCGCTAATGACAGAGTTGCCATTTGTGTCACTTTCGCGACGCCGCGAGGGCGGCCTGGTATTCCGGCTTCTTGTGGTATTCGACCAGACGAAATCCCCAACCGATCAACGTCGTGAGGTCTTTCGTCTGTGCTTTTTTGTTGTTCAGGAACTTCTCGATTCTCGATTTCAGTTCCGGTTGCTGGTTGGTCGTGTCGAGAATTTCGAAGATTTCCATCGACAATAGCCAGTCTCCGGGATGCTCGGCCTGCTGCGTCTCCCAGATCTCACCGAGACGCTCGTAGCCTTTTTTGGTTTCGCGAATCTGGCGAACCTGCGCATAAAGACTCTCGAGCTTTTTGCGTTTCGCGTCCGATGGAACCTTAATCGTGCGTTCTTTCGGAACGAGCGCGACTTGATTGTAAGCGTCCTTGTCCGCGGCGCCGTTGAACACCGACGTGATTCGATCGCCCACGGCCATGTCGTAAGTTCCCCAGGCCGGGTCGAACAAAACGCTATCGCCACATTTCGCGGTGCAATTTGAAAACGTTATCAGAAGCAGTCTGCCGTCGCGCTCCAGCAACTTCTCAATCTTGCCTTCCACCGTGACGCCGCCTTCGAATTCCAGCTTCGCTTTCTTGTCCCGCTTCAGCGGGATTTGCTTCCAATTGCCGATCGGCGACCCGAAACCGTCCTTGTGATAATCGACTCCGTGACCCGGCAGTTCTTTGTCTTTGAAGGCCAACGCTGTCTTGCCGGTTGTTCGCAGATAAATCGGTTGTTTCTTTTTGTCGGTGAGAACCTCCGTGAACACGCCGCTCACTTGCAGGCCGGATGAATATTGGCAGGTCGCGGTGTTTTTGCACTCGATCGCCTTGTTGATGCCTTCGAGTCCGCCAACCTGATAGGCCATCTTGCCGGCAAATTCTTCCAGCACGTTCTTCAGATGCTCGAAGTCGCGACAAACAAACAGTTGCGGCTGTTTCGTAGTGATATCGAACGGCTGATTCATCGCGTCGATGGAATAGGGGATCTTCTTCACGCCGGGCTCAAGACATGAAACCGATTCGCCGATCGATGAGAGCAAACCTGCGCCGTAGATCTTCGGGTTCTCGAGAGTGCCAATGAGTCCGTATTCGACGGTCCACCAATGCAACCGCGAGAGCAGCGCCATCTCCGACGGCTCGCCTAGATTTTTCTGGCGGTGTTCAACGAGCTTGGTCGCTTCCTCAACTTCTTTCGGGTCGCTGTTCGGTTGTTCCTTTAAGATCGACAAGTGCCGGATCGCTTCATAGAGCTCGAAATCCTTCTTCGACGACATTGCCTTGGCGCCGACTTCGCCAAATCGCTGGAGATATTTAGAGTATTCGCGGTCGACAATGATCGGGGCGTGACCAGCGGCTTCGTGCACGATGTCCGGCGCGGGCGTGTATTCGATGTGATGGATCTGGCGCATGTCGCACGCGATCACCAGCACCTTGTAAGCTTGGAATTCCATGAATGCCGCCGGCGGAATAAATCCGTCCACCGCGACCGCGCCCCAGCCGATCTTGCCGAGGATGTCGTTCATCTCCTCGATCCGCGGAATTCGTTCGAACGAGATTCCGGTGTCGAGCAATCCTTGGAAATAAACTTTATGAGCGTACTCGCGGAGAAAGAAAACGTTCTGCCGCATGATGAATCGCCAGACGGCGTGATCGACCGACGTGTAATCGTCGTAACGCTGATCGACTGCGAACTGCAAAAGATGTTTTGGCGTCGCCGCGACCGCCGCGTTATTCAGGCTGATACCGCTGTGGGCTTTCATCGACATTCTCCTAGTCTATAAAATATGACTCGTTTGCGAGGCGGGCAAGTCATTCGCGTCGCCTGTAGCGGCGATCTATGACCGTCGCAAACCTTCTCCCAAAGATGATGACTGCTACAATTTAGATTTTATTCCGCGCGCGCGCGATCCATCGCGTAATCCAAATCAAGCCGACCAGCGCAATCGCCCAGGGAGCGAGGAACGCGATTGCCACGCCGATCATGCGCAAGCTCCACGTGACTGCGCCGGCGCTTTGCGCGATCGTTCGTCGCAAAGTGGCGATGATGCCGGTGTCCGACGAAACAATATTGCCCTGGCTATAAACCTGGATCGACAAATCGGCCGGCGCGTTTGCAAGATCGGCATCGGATCGGTCCTGCCGTTGCACGCTCACGTTTTCAACTTTGCCCAGGGAATTGAGCGATTGCATGAGCGCGGAATAATTTTTCATCGGCACTCGCAACGTCACATTGGCGAACTCGCGCCCGTCCGGATCGCGGCTAAAGGTCGAGCTGCGGACACGCCCGCCTCGTCTGTCAGCTAAATCGCGCAGCGCCTTTGTCTTCTCATCCACCGCTGAAGTGCGAATGCGCAGAGTTGTTTGCTGCAACGCTTGCTCCTGCTCGTCGCGCGAAATGGTGATATTCAACTCCACTTTGTCGCGCTTGGTCTTCGCGTTTTCCGACATTTCCTCTCCTCCTTGCGCGACGCGCTCGGTCTGCATCTGGAAATTCTCGACCCGCCCCATCGCCTTCGCCTTTGCCATAACGGCTTCGCTCTCTTCCGGGGCGATCAACATGCTCACACGCGCGGAAACGCGGCCCGTGTTATCACGATCAAGCTGCGCGTTCGTGATTTGAACCTTCGGCGACGCGAGACCTTTGAGATCGTTGTATACTTTCTCAACCTCCGGCGTGTAGAGCGCGAGTTGGGCGCGCTCCTTCAAGAGATACTTGGCGGCCTCTTCCAAATCCTTTTCCGCGAGCGAAATCGTCACGGTGGCGAACTGCACCTGCGAATCCCAGAACTTCAGTTCGCCCTGCATCTGCTCGATTTGTTCGCGCACGCGCCCGAGCTCTTTCTCGACCTGGAGCAAATCGTTGATGTCGTCGCTCTTCTTCTTCAGCATGTCGATCAAACGCGACTCCATCACGCGTGCGTTCTTGAGTCGCGCTTCAGTGTCGAAATAATTTTTCGTGACGTCTTCCGTCCCGAGCGTCTGGTTCTTCAGCTCGCCAAGTCCGCGGATCTTTTGCAGAAACCGATCCAGATTTTCCGGCAGGACTTTGACCACAATCTCGCCCTTTAATTTCCCGTTCTCTTGTTTCTCCGAGCTCGTCGTCGCGACGTAACCCTTTTCTTCGTTGGCGAACGCAGTGATCTTTTGAACAGCCTGATCGAAACTAACGATCTCAAGATCGACAGTGGCGTTTCGAATTAGTTTTCGGTTTGCCAGAGCTGGGTTTGCTGTCGCAGCCGTTGTCGATTCGACGTCATCCCGTCGATACGTATCGACCGGATTTTGGGCGACTTCTTCAGCCGTTGGATTTTCATTTGGCGAGAGCGTCATCGCGCTCGGTGCGCGAGCCTCTTCATGAAATTCTGGCTGAACCTCGGGAGCTGGAGGCGGTGCGGGACCAGCGGCAGTTAGCCCCGCAACAGGTTGCCGTGCGGCGAGTCGGTCAGTTTTCTTCGCGCGTTGAGCTTCAGATTTGCTCAGTGCGCCGACCTGATTCGGGAACGGCAGCGGCGTCTGCGCTGGTTGTGCGCCAGGTTGTTCGAGGACGACATCCTCTGGATTCCGCGGCGTGACGCCGCGTTCGCCGGTGACTATTCGTCCGACCTGCACCAGAGCGAGCAACATCGCCGCCGCCGCCGCGATCTGCGTCGCGCGCAGGCGCATAAGATCGACAACGAACTTCGCGACGCTTCCGTTTTTCTGCGGAATGCGATTTCGAAATTCGCCGAGCATTCGTTGCTCGAACGTGATATCAGATTTTTCGGTATCGAATTTTTCTTCCAAAACTCTGTTCATAACTTTGGTTTCCTGATGAGCCTGTCGGCAGCTCGCGCACTCAACGAGGTGCGTGTGCAATGCGTTCCGTTCCTCGTCGGACAGCTCGCTGTGCAAATCCGCGGCGAGAAAATTGTCGATGTCGTCGTGAATGGTCATGGCTGTTGAGGGGCGAGAGCCGGTTTGAGTTGTTTGCGCATGGTCGCGAGCGCGCGACCGAGGATTCCGCGGAGCGAGCCATTCGTTAGACCGAGTCGGCTTTCAATCGTCGCGTAATCCATTTCTTCGAAATAACGAAGCGAGATGGCCGCGCGATGGAGCTCTGGAAGCGTCGCAAGAGCGGAATGAAGCTGTCGGTCTAATTCTGTCGTATCGGTTATCCCAGGTTCGTTTGTTTCGTGTGCTTCGTGGGTAAAGGAAATGGTTCGGCGTTTTCGAAACACATCACGAGCGCGATGGCGCGCGATCATGCAAAGCCAGGCCGGAAACTTCTCCGGATCGCGCACGCGCCATCGTGATTTCCACGCTTTCACGAGCGCGTCCTGGACGGCGTCCTCGGCTTCTTCGCGGTTTTGGAGAATACCGTAAGCGATGGCAAAAAGTGCGCGGCTCTGGGTGCGGATGATCATTTCAAATGCCTCGCGATCGCCGTGAATGGCTGCTCGATAAACTTCGCGCTCACTGGCTTCCATCATGTCGATCTACAGCCTAGACGTCTGAGACCGCGAATCCGCGCGAAAAATGTTAGAAAATTGTAGCCACGGCGCTGTGCGCCGTCGGAATGCGGCTATGTGACCGCCCACAGGGCGGTGGCTACATTAAAAAATAATGACGGTATTGCCGATACTGACCAGATCTTTGATCCGAATCGCATCCCAGTTTGCCAGGCGAATGCAACCGTGACTCGCAGCGCGACCGATCGTTTCCGGATTGTTGGTTCCGTGAATGCCGATGCCGGTTTTGTTCAAGCTCATCCAGAGCACACCGACAAGATTGTTCGGGCCGGGAGGCAGATTGTAATAATTTTCTGTCCGGACTCCGTAGTTGAGCATGCCTTCGTCGTATCGGAACCACGGCCAGGTGGCAGCGCCCTGAATTTTCCAAGTTCCAACCGGCGCCGGCAATGCGGTTGAGCCGGGCGTGATCGGGAAAACGCAAACGAGTTGATTGTTGTCGAACACCTCGAGCAAACGCTCGGTGGTATCGACATAAATTTTACGCGCGGCGAATTTCGGGTTTGCCGAAATTTTCTGCTCGGAGACCTTTTCAATTTCGAACGGGAGCACGTTTGGAACTTTGAGGGTGTCTCCCGGTTCGAGGCCTTCCCAATCCATTCCGGGATTGAGTTTTTGAATGTAGCTCTCTGCCGAGTGATAGCGTTCAGCCACGAATTCGAGCAACGAGGTGTACGGCAAAAATTTTAGTTTCGCCTGCTCCTCGTGCGCGGTCGGCAAGTTGCCGACATAAGCGAGATCGTCGCCTTTGATCGTGTAAGTCGTGAAAGTCACCGGTACCTGATCGAGCATCGATTGATCGACTACGCCAGTCTCGCGCTGAGCGTGCGCGTGTTTGAAAGAGATGAGCGCCTTGCGAAAAAACTCGCCCATTTTGCCGTCGATCTTTCCCGGAGCAAAATTGTTGTTGTCCAAAAAAATTTGGAGCCGCGTTGCTGTTTCTTCGTCGTAATTCGGCAGGGCGACAAAGACTTTCGGAGTCGGCTTTGGTGTTGGCGCCGCAACTGGCCGAGGCGTTCCCACCGGGACCGCGCGCACTGGTTCCTGTTCAAACCGCCGTTGCTGCGCGTTCATCATCGGCAATGCGGTCAAGGCAAAGATCGACAACATGATAATTCCACAGCCTAGGTCCCGCAGTCGCGGGACTACGGCGCGGCAAGCAGCGCAAAAATTTGACAACCTTCGGTCCGGTTTCATTGCCGCAGAGTAATGCGCTGCAAAAGCAAATTGCGCAACTGGTGATCTGATTTCATCCTTCTTCATGAGCGATGATCCGATTGCAAAATTTAAGGCGGCGCAAAAGGAAGGCTGGGCGCATTTCGCGCCGCTGGAGTCGGTCACCACGCCTACCGCGGCGCGGCTGGTGAAATTTGCCGGCGTCCAATCTGGTCAACGTGTGCTTGACGTGGCTTGCGGAACCGGAGTCGTTGCCATTACTGCGGCACGCATCGGTGCAAACGTGACTGGCCTTGACCTGACGCCCGAGCTGCTGGAGCGGGCCCGGGAAAATTCCGGCGTTGCCGAAGTAGATGTTGATTGCCGCGAAGGCGATGTCGAAGCCCTGCCGTTTCAGGACGGCGCATTTGATATTGTTCTGAGCCAGTTCGGACACATGTTCGCGCCGCGACCCGAGGTTGCCATTCGTGAGATGCTGCGCGTGCTTAAGCTGGGCGGCACAATCGCGTTTTCCACCTGGCCTCCGGAATTGCTCGTCGGCCGCAGCTTTACTTTGGTTGGTAGTTACATGCCACCGCCGCCGCCCGGCGTCTCGCCGCCGCCTCAATGGGGTGATCCGAATATCGTGCGTGAGCGGCTGGGCAGCGCTGTTACCGAGATCGTTTTCGATCGTGCCCGCATGAACTTTCCGGCCCTGAGTCTTCCGAGCTATCGCGCAGTGATCGAGCGGACGGCGGGCCCGATGTTGAAACTCGTTGAAATGTTGAGCGCGAGCGATCCTGCACGGCTAACCCAATTCCGACGGGAGTACGACGCGCTTCTGGCTCCCTATTTCGAGAACAATATGTTGCGGCAGGATTATCTCCTGACCCGCGCGACCAAACGCTGATCACCGTTTCCTCGCCGCTGAATCTTTTGTAAACGCCGCGGTAACCAAGAACGCGATTTCGAAATTGATCGTGTCACAGTCCAAACGCTCTTTAGCGTTCTCTCGATTTCCGCCGGATCGGCGAACTCAGCCGGATTTTGCCATCGCGCCGATGAGAATGAGAACACCGGCAGCTAATCCGACAATATAGAGCAAGAAAATAAATGGGCCGATGTTTAGCCCGAATCCGAGCAGACTATCGACGATGAGATAGAGCGCGAGCAGTATCATTCCGATTCTTTTCATGCTCCGATCTTTGGATCGTTGAGTCTCAGATGACAATCTTAAAGAGGCTGCAGCCGCCCCGCTCTGTCGGGGCGTCATCTGCGATTGAGCAGACACGGCGACACATTCGACTGCGCTCAGTGCAGGCGCCGCGCCGTGGCTGCAGCGTTTTCATCGGCCCGAGTTATCGAGCGGCGTTCGAGATATTAATTCGAATCAGACCGGTCGAACCCGGGCGCGTCATGAAAGCTTCAACCCATCGATCCTCGGGATAAAAGTATTGTTCATAACGCCAGAGCATTTCGAGTTTGGCGCCGGTCGGCTTTTTCCAAACGAGCTTCTGATAGGTCTGCCGTTTCCATGACGGCGACTTGCCGGTCATGAAATTAATTTCGAAAAAGTTGGGCCAGGGAATTGCGCTGTGTTGAGTTGAGACTAATGCCACATCGTCGTTCGGTACGGCAGCTGCAAGATTGTCGCCTCCCGACGCGGGTCCGAATGGAAAGACTTTGCCGTTAAAGGAGAGCGCAAGCTGATTGTCCTTGGTCGTACCGACGCTCGGTTGTGCTCCACCTAATTCAACTTCGTTTAAACTCAGGGTGAGATCGTCAACCCGGAGAATTCCAGCCGTCCCGTTTCCTTCGTAGGTGATCGTCTTGACCGAGCGTTGCGATGCTTTGATTACGTAAAAGCGATCGATCAACATCGACAAATCGCGACCTCGCCAAAGCCAAAGGCCGCCAAGGATGACGACGAGAACGAGCGCGATTAGGATTTTTCGCATCCGTTTAATCCGCGTAATCCGCGGTTAAGCCTTCTTTTTCTGAATGTAATCGTTGACCTGCTCCTCGAGAATTTCGAGCGGTAAGGCGCCGTTCTTCAACACGGTTTCGTGAAATTCGCGCTGGTCGAATTTGTCTCCGAGTTCCTGCTGTGCGCGCGAACGCAGTTCCTGGATCTTCAACATTCCAACCTTGTAAGCGCAGGCCTGGCCGGGATTGACGATGTAACGCTCGATTTCCGACTTCACTTCCTTTTCCCCCATGCCGGTTTTGTCGCGCATGTAAGTGATCGCTTGCTCGCGCGTCCAATGTTTCGCGTGAATCCCAGTGTCGACCACCAAACGCACCGCGCGGAAAAGTTCGTCGCGCAAACGGCCGAGATCGCCGAACGGATCTTTGTCGTACCAACCTGCCTGTTTCGCGAGCCATTCGCAATAGAGCGCCCACCCTTCGGCATAAGCGGTGAACGGGACGATTTTGCGAAATTGCGGCACACCTTTGAGTTCTTGCGCGATTGAAATCTGCCAGTGATGTCCGGGTACGCCTTCATGATAGGCGAGTGTCGGCATGCTCCACTTCGGCACCTCGTTCATATCGCGCAGGTTCGCGTAAAAAATTCCGGGCCGCGATCCGTCCATCGCGCCGCCTTGATAATACGCACCCGGCGCGGTCGCTTCCTTGAATGGCTCGACCCGGCGGATGTCGATCTGCGCCTTGGGCGCGGTCAAAAACAAATGTTGCTTGGATTCCGTGACGGCATTGTCAATCAAACGTTTGAATTCCGCGAGCGCTTCGGCGCGGCCTTTGTCGTCGTTCGAATAAAGGAAGCGTGGATCTTTGCCGAGTTTATCCATCGCCGCGCCGATGGGCTGGCCGGCGAAACCATTGGCATCGAGGAGCGCGCGCATCTCAGCCTCGATTCGCGTCACTTCGCGCAAACCGAGCTCGTGCACTTCATTCGGCGGCATACTTGTAGTCGTGTTTGAGCGAAGTGCGTAAGCATAGAACGCATCGCCGTCCGGCAATTTCCAAACCCCATCGTCGGTGGTTGTCTTCGGCAGAAGCTCCTGGAAATAAGCGATCAGCTTTTGATAAGCCGGATAAACCTGACCGGTGATTTCCGTTTCGACGCGCTTCTGGAAATCTGCGCGTTGCTCCTCGGTCAACTTATCGATCTTGGCGGCGCGCGTCTTGAACGACGTAGCCAGAATATTTTCGGCGGCGGGCTTGGCGATGAACTCGCTCATTTCCTTGAGCACTTCTTCGACGACGAAACGCGGAGGCAGAATCTGTTTCTGTTCGCGGAACTTCAAGCCCTCGAGCGTTTGATCGAACTTTTTCGGCAACCCATCCAGTCGCATGATGTAATACTCGCAGTCCTGTTGAGTGAGCAGCCGATGGGTGTTGGCCATGAACGAGGGATACTGGTTCTGGACGCCGAAGAGCTGATTGACCGGGTAATTGTGCCACTGCCACTTCTCGCCTTCGACCTGGTCCTTGAGAAACCAATCCAGCACGTGCGTGGAAAGCTTTTGCGAGGGGGATTGTCGATCTAACGAATACTCGTGCAGCTGAGTCAGATCTTTTTTCCAACGGTCGATCACCATTTGCTGATGGGCCGGCGACTCGTCGCTGAGCCTTCCGTTGTGACTGGTGATCCCGAATTGCTCGACCAAGCCAAGCGCGGAGAGTAATTCCGGTTCGCTGAAAACGGTTTCGGCAAAAACTTTTTCGTAGAAAAGATTCAGGCTCCACGGCCGAAACCAGATCAGATTGATCAGGAAAATCGCGAGCGCGATGACGGCGAGGAGAACAAGCGTAAAAAACCACTTCAAAATGCGTTTAAACATAAGCCTCTGTATTGATTTAGATGCGGCAATAAGCCGCTTGGATTCAGAATCGGGTGCAATCGAGAATAGCCCAGCGTTTTAACGCTGGGTTAGCCAATCCGCAATGAAAGAGTCCGGGAAGGAGGAAAGAAGCGTCTGTCGTCCTGGTCGGGACTGCGTGAATTGCACACACAACCCAGCGCTGAACTGCTGGGCTAATTTCATCCAGCCTTCAGCGCCAGCGGCAGATGCGGTCGATGCTTTTGATCAGGCGGCGACCCTCGGCGGCAATATCGCGTGGCAGAGCGCGGTGCTCATGGTCCAATCTTTTCAAAGCGAGGTGCAGCTCGCCATACAGTTCAGTTGAAGTCGTAACGACAAATTCGTGCACCAAATAATGAAACCGATCAGCCTCGACCACAAAGCCAGCGCTTCGCAACTTCTCGCCGAGGGCATCGATCACCGCGGGGAATTCGTCGGGCCTCGCTAATTGCGTTTTTTTGAAAGGCCACATTGGGGTATGGTAGCGTCGTGCACAAAGAAGTTCGCCATCGGAGAAGCGGGCGCAATAAGGTTTTCGTTCGATCGGGACAGGTCGAGTTCGTTAAGGTCAATACGGCCGCCTGGCAATGGCGCGACTTCTATCGCTGGCTCTTGGGCTTGAGTTGGCCACAGTTCGCTCTGTTTGTCGGCGCTGTTTATATCGGCCTGAATCTTCTCTTTGCCGTTTTTTATAGTATCGACCCAAACAGCGTCGCCGGTAGAACCAGCACCAACTGGTTCCTCGATTGCTTTTTCTTCAGTGTCCAGACGCTGGCCACGGTTGGGTACGGTCACATGTATCCGCAAACGCTTTACGGACATCTGGTCAGCACGATCGAGATCATGACCGGAATATTTTTGATCGCGGTCATGACCGGCCTGATTTTCGTGCGGTTTTCGCGTCCGATCGCGCGCGTTCTCTTCAGTAGATCAATGGTCATCGGACCATTAAATGGAAAGCCGACCCTGATGGTGCGCATTGGTAACGAGAATCACCACAGCATGGTTGAGGCGGAATTTCGGATTATGTACTCGCGCGACCAGCAATTACTTGAAGGTGGCGATTTCAGGTACTTTCACGATCTGAAATTACACTTCGACCGGCTCACCGTTTTTCCAGCGGCGTTAACTTTGCGCCACGAGATCGATGAGCAAAGTCCGCTTCACGGCGCGACCATTGAATCCCTCGAAGCAGAGCGCGCGCTTTTCTTTGTCTCAGTGGTCGGGATCGATCCGGTGATCGCGGCCGAAGTGCAAACGCAACACGACTATAGCTGGCGCGACCTCCAGTTCGGTCACCGCTTCGTCGAAATTTACCAGCAGAGCAAGGACAAGGAACGGCGGCTGACCGTCGATTACGGCCGGCTCCACGACACCGAACCTGTCTAGCGCCTGGAAACAAGCCGCCGTTACCGGCCTATTAAAATAAGAATACCGGCTGCCAACGCTAAAATACCCATCACAATCGGTGGAATCGCGATACTGGCCACCAGCGACACGATCCCGACCAGAATGAGATAGATTGCCAACAGGAGAAGCCCGAGATTTTTTTGGAAGTTCATGATTTGAGCCTTTCGTTAGGTGAGGATGTCGATCTTTCACGGCGGGGACGCTTTGTCACGCCCAAAGTCCGAGGCGGACTGGCCTTAAAAGAACCGGCGGATTACACGGATGTTGCGGATCATAAGAAATTAATCTGTTCTGTATCAGTGTTATCTGTGTAATCCGCGATTTCTGTTGTTCGCCTGGTCGCGAATTTTTGCTATAGCGGCATTGTGTCGAATCAATCCAATCACATCGACAAACCGGAGCCGCGCTGGCAGGCATTGCTTGCATTTCTGGCGGTGGGCACAATTTATCTGGCGCTTCCACCCGATCTCATCGTGGGCCCGATTTGGTTGTTGCCGACGCTGATCGTCGTCTTGCTCGTTCCGACGGTAATCAGTCATCGCACCGGCAAGCATTCGTTGAATCGCGCCTTGGGCATTACCATTAATGGAATCACGACGCTGGCGCTGGTCGCTTCGGTGGGACTGTTAGTGCGCGCGCTTCCATCGCACAAAGAATCGCCGCTTGAACTCTTGCGCTCGGGCGGGTTGCTCTGGCTGACCAACGTGATCGTTTTCGCACTGTGGTATTGGCGACTGGACGGCGGCGGGCCAACCAAGCGCGAGGAACGCCACGAATTCGGCAGTCGCAGTTTTTTCTTTCCTCAGATGCAGGTTGAGGCAGGCGAACGGGAGCGCTACCAAATTGGACCGTGGCGCCCGCGCTTTGTCGATTACCTTTTCGTCGCATTTACCCAAAGCTCAACCTTCGGTCCGACCGACGCGCCGTTGCTCGCGCGTTGGGTAAAAGTTCTAACGATGGTCCAGATTTCTATTTCCCTCAGCATCGTGATCCTGCTCATCTCGCGCGCCGTCGGCGTGCTTTAAGAAACCACGGATGACACGGATACAGAAAAATTGAGTCTCTCTTATCCGTGATATCTGCGTAAATCCGTGGTTAATCTGTTCCTGTGAATCTTTGGATCGGCACGTCGGGTTTCCAGTACAAAGAATGGAAAGGGAATTTTTATCCGGAGGATTTGTCGACGGCGAAAATGCTCCCGTATTACGCGGAACGATTCTCAACCACGGAGATCAATTACACTTTTCATCGGATTCCGGCGCCGAAGACGATTGAGAATTGGAAAACGCTGACTCCGGAGAAATTCCGATTCGCGCTGAAAGCGCCGCAAAAAATCACGCATTGGTCCAAGCTGAAGGATTGCGCCGACACACTCGAATATTTTTGCAAAGTCGTGACGGGTTTGGGCGAGCGACTTGGCCCGGTCCTGTTCCAGCTGCCGCCGACTTTCAAGAAAGATGCCGACGTGCTGAGTTCATTTCTGCGCGAGTTTCCGTCCATGCGCGCCGCGTTCGAATTCCGCCACGATTCGTGGTTCGACGATGAGATCTTTGAATTGCTGAAGTCGCGAAATATTTCCTTATGCATCGCCGATACCGACGATCTCGCGACGCCAAAGAAGATCACCGCAGATTACGGTTATCTCCGATTGCGGCGCGAAGATTATCAGACGGCCGACGTCGAAAAGTGGGCAACGTTTGTCCGCGAACAAAAATCAAATTGGAGCGACGCCTTCGTCTGTTTCAAACACGAAGAAAGCGGCATCGGACCGAAACTAGCCAAGCAGATGATGGATTTGCTGGCCTAAGATCGACGCCCCTAACCTGGATGTCTGACTACGCACCGACTTCGCGGCGGCCGATTGCAGCGGGTTTCCGGCGAACTGCCGAAGTGGCAACGAAATCTTGTGTGCGTCACGGCATTCATCCGGATGTGGTTTCGTACCTATCGGTCGCCGCGGCGTCCATCGCGGCGATTTGTTTTTGGAAATCGGGAGAGTTTCGATGGCTCTTGATTGTCGCGCCGTTGTTTTGTTATCTGCGGCTTTGGTTCAACATGCTCGACGGCATGGTCGCGGTCGCAGCGAATAAGGCGAGCCGGCGCGGCGAAATTCTGAACGATCTGCCGGATCGCATTTCGGACATCATCATTTTTGTCGGCGTCGCGCACAGCGGTTTGATGAATCCGTTCATCGGATATTGGGCGGCGATCTTCGCGGTGGTCACAGCCTACGTGGGCTTGTTTGGACAGGCCCTGGGAGCGCAACGCGAGTTCGGAGGAATTATGTCCAAGCCCTGGCGAATGGTCGCGCTCAGTGTCGGCGCCTGGCTCGAGTTTGTAAGTTGTCGATCTTTTGCCGGCTTCACGATTCTAGACTGGACTTGTCTTGTTGTGATCGCCGGCTGCATCCAAACCATGGTTGTTCGCTTGCAACGAATCACCGGCGCGCTGCAAAATAAGCGGTGATGTCGCCGCAGATCGCGCTACACGATCCGATTTTTCGCGCTTACTTCTTCATCGTTTTGATTTCACTGGCGGCTGGCGGCGCGGTCCTGAGTTTCTTGCGAGTCGCTTTAAAAAAAGAAACGGCGTCTATGTTCAGGACGTATTGGTCGTGGCTCGTCATCGCCGGGGTTGGCTTGCTGGTTGTTTTTGCCGGACGCATTCCAACCATCGTCGGCGTCACCTTGCTTGGCATCTATGCGTTCAAAGAATTCGCGCGCGCATCAGGTTTGTATCGCGATTGGTGGCTGACCGGCGCTGTTTACGCCGGCATCGTCACTGTCGGGATCGCGTCGGTGATGTCGCATCCGCGTGGGGAAGAACCGGGCACTGGCTGGTACGGATTTTTTGCCGCGGCGCCGGTGTTTGCGATCGCGTTGATCCTGCTCATTCCCATTTTGCGCAATCGCGCCCGCGGCGAGTTGCAACGGATGTCGCTCGCCATCGTTGGTTTTATTTACATCGGCTGGATGTTTGGACACCTCGGGTTTCTGGCCAATGCCGTCAATGCCTACGGATTTCTTTGCTACATTATTTTCGCGACCGCGCTCAGCGACGTATCCGCGTTTACGTTCGGCAAAATCTTCGGACGACATCCGTTGCGCAGCGAGATCAGTCCAAACAAAACCTGGGAAGGCGCACTCGGCGCGCTGGCTATCTCCATGATTCTGCCGTGGCTGCTGCGGTTCTCATTTCCATTCTTCGGTGCTCGCCAATTGATCCTGACCGGGCTGATCGTTGGAATCGGCGGACAACTGGGCGATCTTTCCATTAGCGTGATCAAACGCGACATCGGGACCAAAGACATGGCCGCGACGATTCCCGGGCATGGCGGCATTCTGGATCGGATTGATAGTCTGATTTACGCCGCGCCCCTGTTCATGCATATGGCCGGCTACTATTATCCGCTACGATGAGGAAATGGCGTTACGATTCCCCCAATGATGTCGAGCGAACGCCGCTCGAGCGGCTCCGCCAGTTCCCGCGCGAGCCCGACATGCTGGTCTACGGATTGCGCTCGCTCGGAGCGTTGATCATTCGCGCGTTGCTACGCGTTTATCATCGTTTCGAAATCATCGGTCACGAAAATCTGCGCACGAATCGGTCGTTCGTAATCGTTGCGAACCATTGCAGTCACCTCGACACGCTCTGCCTGCTCGCGGCGTTGCCATTGCGGAAATTGCATCGTGCATTTCCGGCGGCCGCGTCCGATTATTTTTTCCAAAGCGTATCGCGCCTTTGGATTGCGGCGGTGGTTGTAAACGCGTTGCCATTCGCCCGCCAGGTTCGCGTGCGGCAAAGCCTCTCGCTTTGCCAAGACATGCTCGGAAATCCGGGAACGATCCTGATTATTTTTCCCGAAGGGACACGATCGACAACCGGCGAGATCCGCGAATTTAAATCTGGAATCGGCGCCCTGGTCGCTGGGCGCGACGTAGCCGTGGTTCCTTGTTTCATCGACGGATCCTTTCGGGCGTGGCCAAAAGGCCGGCGCCTACCGAGACCAGGCAAAGTTCGATTGATCGTCGGATCGCCGCGAACTTTTCGCGACCGTGGCGCGGACAAGATCGACATCTGCGCCATTTCCGCGGAATTGCGCGAAGCAGTGAACGAGCTGCGTCACGAAAATGGAAGGCACTGAGCAAACCTTTACGACTTGGGACGGCGCCGAGTTGTTTTATCGCGCCTGGCTTCCCGAGAAGCCGGCAAACAAGGCGCTGCTGCTTTTTCATCGCGGTCACGAACATTCCGGGCGATGGCGGGAGACAGTTGATTTGCTAGGCCTGGATGATGTAGCCATTTTCGCATGGGATGCGCGCGGTCATGGGCATTCACCGGGAGAACGCGGTGCGGCAAATAGTCTCCACGACGTGATCAAAGATGTGGACGCGTTTGTCCGTCACGTCTCGGAGCAGCACAACATCGCGCTCGAAAACATGATCGTGCTCGCGCACAGCCTGGCTGCCGTCACGGTCACGGCCTGGGTTCACGATTATGCCCCGCCGATTCGCGCGATGATTCTCACAACGGCTGCGTTTCACGTGAAGCTATATCTTCCGTTTGCGATTCCGACGCTGCGACTGTTGCGGCCACAATTCGTGAAGAGCTACGTGAAAGCGAAAATGCTCACCCGCGATCGCGAGCAAGCCGCGCTTTACGATTCCGATCCGCTCATCTTTCGGCAAATCGCGGTCAACGTGCTTCTCGATCTTCACGACACCGCGAAACGATTGCTCGCTGACGCGGGCGCAATTCAGACGCCGACTTTGATCATCGGCGCCGGTAAGGATTGGGTAGTTAGTCTGAAAGCACAGCGCGAATTTTTTGACGGATTGTCTTCGGCTGTGAAACGGATTCACATTTTCAACGGTGCCTATCACGCGCTCTTTCATGAAACGAACCGGCGGGAAGTTATCGATCTTGTCCGCGAATTCGTGTTGGATTGTTTCGCGAAGCCGAAAACCACTCCTTCGCTCGTGAGCGCTGGCAGGAGCGGTCACACTTGGCGCGAGTACGAGCGCTTGAAGAACAACGGCACCAGTGGATTCGGCATTGCGCGTGTTGGATTGAAAGCTGCAGGTCGCTTGAGCCACGGAATCAAGCTCGGCTGGCAGAACGGTTTCGATTCCGGTCTTTCTCTCGATTACGTTTACAAAAACGAACCGTGCGGCGTGATGGCTCTCGGCCGGTTCATCGACAAGTTGTATCTCAACAGCATCGGCTGGCGGGGCATTCGCCAACGCAAAGCCAATCTAGAAAAGGTCCTGCGCGATTTGATTCGAAAAGTCCATGCGGAAAGTCGGCCAGTTCGGGTTCTCGATGTCGCCGCCGGAGCCGGCCGTTACGTGATCGAGACCATTCGGGCAATGCCGGAAATTTCCATTGGTGCGACGCTATGCGATTACAAACAGGAAAATATCGACGCTGCTCGAGCTCTCGCCGACGAACTCAATCTTAATGGTCAAGTTGTGGCAAAGCGTAGCGATGCGTTCGACCGTGCTGCGCTGGGCGCAATCCAGCCGCGGCCAACGATCGGAATCGTCTCCGGTCTTTACGAATTATTCCCGGAAAACGAACCCGTGTTGAATTCGCTGCGCGGGCTGGCAGAAGCGATCGAACCCGGCGGCTATCTCATATACACAAATCAACCGTGGCACCCGCAGCTCGAATTCATTGCTCGCGTGCTCCGCAATCGCGAAGGCGAGCCCTGGATCATGCGGCGACGCACGACCGCAGAGATGGATGAACTCGTGCGCGTCGCCGGATTCGAAAAGATCGAGATGGAGATCGACCATTGGGGAATGTTCACGGTTTCAGTCGCTCAACGTGCCCGTTAAACGGAGCAATGCGCTCGCGGTATCGGTAGGGCTGTCGATCTTATTTTTGATCGTCTACGGCGGCTGCAACTGGATCACCGCGCGCCGGGGCAACGTCGGCAGTTTTTATTTTGAATGGGAACGCAGCGTCCCATTCGTGCCCTTTTTCATTCTCCCCTACTTGTCGATCGATCTCTTTTTCGTTGTGGCGCCATTTCTTTGTCGAAGCGATCGCGAGTTGTCGATCTTCGCCAAGCGGATCGCGGCCGCGATCATCGTTGCAGGAATCTGTTTCCTACTTTTTCCGCTGCGGTTCGCCTTTCCGCGGCCGCACGCTGATGGTTGGCTCGGCGCAATCTTTGATTGGTTTCGCGGAATGGACGCGCCTTACAATCTCCTACCTTCGCTGCACGCGGCGCTGATGTTGATTCTTGTCGATGTTTACTTTCGCCACACCCGCGGCTTGATTCGCATTGCCATCGCTGTCTGGTTCGCGCTGATCGCAATGTCGCCGGTGCTCACTTATCAGCATCACTTAATCGACATCGCCGGCGGATTCGCTCTTGCCGCGTTCTGCTTCTGGATTTTTCGCGACCCAGATTTGTCCTCGCCTCCGCGAGATTTTGAACGTCATAATCGCCGCGCACTCTTATGAACTATAACGAACTTATTCAGCTGTACTTTGAACGCTCGAACGCGCTCCAAGGATATTGGAATTTGTATGTCGTTGTTGTGGGTGGGCTCCTTGCTTTTTCATCTCTCCGCAAGCAGCCGGCCGCGATCACAACCCTGATTGTGTCGGTGCTTTTTTGTTTGTTTGCTTATGAGAATCACGACGCAATCCAGGTTGCGACAGGGCAACGCCTGGCGACGCACGAAGCGATTACGAAGTTCGATCCGGGCGCTGCCGGGCCAACTGCGAAACAAGTGCGTGATGTCTTGGAACCTACATTAACGCCAGCCAGCCATGGAAGCGTGCGAACGACTCATCTCACCAGTGACATTCTTGTCCTGGCCGCACTCTGGGCAATGGAGTTTCGGCGAAGAAAGCTAAAGCAAACGCCTTAACGGCTTGTTTCATCACCGATAGCACGAATAAACGTCGGCCGGGTTTATCTTAAATCGTGCCGCATTAGAATCTGATTAAGCGGCTCGCGCGCGAAACCGGTTGGCTCGAAAACCTTTGGACCCAACCCTTCGGGAAAGACTTCGCGTGCGAAGAATTCGTTGTCTGGAAATCTCTTGAAAGCCGCGCCGCGAACATTTCGGTTAAACACGCGGATGGAATTGCTCGAAATGCAAAGCGTTGTAGCGGTGCTTGTCTCAAGCACCGAACTTTGTAAATAGGCGCTTGGCACAAGCGCCTCTACAATGGCTTCTATCGCTGAGAATCTTGAGCGCGTACGCGAGCAAATCGCGCAGGCGGCGTCGAAAGCAGGTCGCGCCATTGATGAGATCGAACTCGTTGCGATTTCGAAAACGCACGATGCTGAGAAAGTGCGCGAAGCGACCGAGGCGGGTCAGACTTTGTTCGGCGAAAGTCGGGTGCAGGAAGCGCGGGTAAAAATTCCGGCACTGCCGTCGAACTTGCGATGGCATTTTGTCGGACATCTTCAGAAGAACAAAATCCGGCATGCGCTGCCGTTATTTGAATTGATTCACAGCGTCGATTCGCTCGCGCTGGCTAAGGATATCAATCGAATCGCGGAAGAGGATGGATTGCATCCGCGCGTCTTGTTGGAAGTGAACGTGGCAGGCGAGGGGAGTAAATTCGGATTCACGCCTGAGAAGCTGCGCGAAGACCTGGAAAATCTGCTCGAGTTACCCCGACTGTCGATTTTGGGTCTGATGACGATTCCGCCGATTGCGGATGAAGCCGAAGCATCCCGGAAACATTTTGTTCAGCTCCGCGAAGTGCGCGATCGACTTCAAACGGAGTTTCATGTCGATCTTGCCCAACTTTCGATGGGGATGACGCAGGATTTCGCGGTCGCAGTCGAAGAAGGCGCCACGCTGGTGCGCGTCGGGACTGCGATTTTCGGCGAACGATCTCGAAAGAAAGAATAATTCAGGGAGGTTCCGAAACCTTGAGGGACTTGAGCATGCCGTGTGCGCTGAGAAATGTGAGAAGCTCTCTTGCCATGATTTCATGGCCGGCAGCATTCGGATGGATGACTTCGCCAAAGAGGTTGTCGTTGGCGGGGTAGTTTGTTTCGGTTAATTCTTCGATCTGAATATATGGGACGCCGTTGGCCTGAGCCGCTTCGTGGAGTGCATTTCGGTACTGCCGAATGAGCGCTGCTTCGGGCGGATTGGCTTGAGCATCTCGATACACTGGCGCGATTAGGACTGCCTCAGCACCGCGCGCGCGTGCGAGAGTGGCGATTTGGAAGAGGTTCGCGACATAATCCTCTGTTGATACACGCGGAACCGGTGGCGCTGGATTGGGACGATTAGCTTTCGCTTTCCTGCTCTGAGACCAGCGCGAGAAATGAACCAGCGCCTGGTTGTGGCAAATAAGCGATCGAACGGCCACATGCGCCCAGTCGATCGGCATTGATTGTCGGTCGGGCACTGGCCGCAGGCAGATATCGTTCCAGCCGAAACAGGCGGTGACAATATCCGGTTTTAAGAGATCGATCTCTCGTCGTAACAAATTGAGACCCTGATAGGTAGTGTAAGCCGGCACCGCCAGCGGGATGACATCGATCGGCTTGCCCGGATTCATCTGCCGAAGTCGTCTCTCCAACAGCAATGGGTAGGGCAACAGATCGCGCGCGTAATCGTGCGGTTTCTCCGGGAACACAAGCGGAACCCGAAAGCCGAACGTGACCGAGTCGCCGAGGCAAACAATGCGAAAAGCTCCCGATGCCTTTCGCCCAATGTCGGTCTCATGTCGCCATCCCTGGGAATTAGTAGAGACGACCGTGAAATCCCAGACCACCTCTTTCAAATTGGGCCGGACGCGCCAGAAAAGCAGCGGATCCGCCACGAAAACCGGCGAGTCTTTGAGTTCGGCAAGATCCGGACGGACCGCTGGCGACTCGATCAAGACGTCGAGAGGCGGAATGTGCGGCCAAAACAGACGAGTCGCGCCCTCGATTCCAACGAGAACCAGCGAGAAAAGGAGATAGGGAATCGAAAGAAATATTATCTGCCGGTGGAGCGGAATCCGCCGCGGCACTGGGTCTGCTACCATGAGCGAGCTTGTTCGATGAACAGTGCCAACGCGATCGAAAATGCTGTCAATTATAGACCCTGGCAAATTGGAATCGGTAATGCAGTGCGCTTGGCAATTGATGTTTAGCGCGGGTATCGCTACGATCGCTAATCCATGCGTCTGGAGCCGACCAATATCCAGCAGATCGGAAATGAGCTCGCTATTCAATGGAACGACGGAACCGAGTCGTATCTCGATCTCCAATTTCTCCGGCGGGCATGTCCGTGTGCCGCGTGTGGCGGCGAGCCCGACGTCCTTGGCAACATTATGCGACCGAACTCGAGCTACTCCGATAACAGCTTTGAGCTTGCTGGTTTCGATGTTGTCGGTGGGTACGCAATTCAGCCACGCTGGCGCGACGGGCACAGCACCGGCATTTACAGCTTCCAATATTTGCGACGATTGTCGCAGCCGGTGACGTCGTGATGAAAACCGCGATGAAGGTCCTGATTGTTCTGTTGTGCGCCTCGGTTTGTACCGGCGGCGCGATGCTTTCGCTAAAGGAGCGGGGCGCAAACGAATATCGCCACAAGACGAAAGTTGTTCCGATCAACAACCGCGTGAAGCAGCGCAGCCTGTGGATTTGGTCCTGATTTGTTGTAGGTGCCGATCTCCTCATCGGCAGTTCGGAATGAGAAAATTCTGCCGCCAGAGACGGCGGCAGCTACAACGTCGGGATTGTTATTTGCAACAAGCTTGCTCCATCAACTCCAGGATGAAGTCGTCGATCTTCTAGCGAAGCCGGCACGAGAAAGAATTCGCCCGGGCGAAGATCGACATCGGCGCAGCTGAACGATCCGGTCAGGCAACAAACAATGGCGAACTGTCCCTGTGGCGTAACGTCGCGTGCCGAATCAAGATTCCATTTCTGGAGCTCGAAAAGCTCGTGTTTAACAAGCAGTTCGCCTTTCGCTTCGATTAGTTTTGGTGCGACGTCGTTGAAGTCGATGGATTCAAGCGCTTGCTCGACATGCAACTGTCGCAGCTTGCCAGTCGATCGATCGACGCGGTTCCAATCGAACACGCGATAAGTGGTGTCGCTGTTCTGCTGAATCTCGACCAACACGTTGCCCGCGCCGACTGCGTGAAACCGTCCGGCCGGCAGAAACATGGCGTCGCCAGTCTTCACTTCGATCGTATGGACATGCTCCGCCGATGAGCCGGCGCGCAGTGATTTCTCAAATTCTTCGCGCGTGATTGGTTGGCTGAATCCGACGAAGAGTTCGGCGCCGGATTGAGCGTTGGCGACGTACCAACACTCGGTTTTCGGTTCGCCCCCTAGTTTGGCGGCGACTTTTCCGGGCGGATGGACTTGGAGCGAAAGCTTCTCCTGTGCATCGAGCAGTTTAATTAAAAGGGGAAAGCGCGGCGAATTTTGAACATCTCCGAAAACTTCCTTTCGGTGCTGGCTCCAAAGCTCATGCAGCGTTGCGCCTTTGAGCGGACCACTGGCAACAACACTTTGGGCTTCGGGTCGATCGACAATTTCCCACGACTCACCGATTCGTTTGCCGGGTGGCAGATTCTTATGGAAAAGCTCCGCGAGTTTCCGGCCGCCCCAAATTCGTTCCATGAAAATGGGCTCAAACGTAAAAGGCGAGTGGTCAGCAGTCACAAGTCAGCGATCAGCGAGATTGTAGATTGCAGATTTGCTAATGCAAAAGAGAGTGATGGCTCGGTGCGACGTTTCCTGAAATACTGGCTGCCGATTTTGGCGTGGCTAGGATTGATCTTCATCGGCTCGACCGATCTGCTCTCGGCCGAGCATACTTCGCGAATCATCGGACCGATCTTGCGCTGGTTTAATCCGGACGTTTCCGCGGAGACAATCGCGCGAATCCAATTTTTCGTGCGTAAGGCCGGTCATCTGACCGAGTACGCGATCCTGGCAATGCTGCTTTGGCGGGCGCTCGGCAGTGGCACACGCTGGCAAATGAAGATGTCGATCTTATTTCTCGTCGCCGCGCTCGCCTGCGCAATCTTCGCCATCGGCGATGAATTCCATCAATCGTTTGTGCCTTCCCGCACTGCGTCGCCAATGGATGTGATGATCGATACCTGCGGCGCGTTAGTTGGACTGGCGATTTGTGTTGCAGTCGCTTCGCGGAAGGTTCTTAAAGAGAAACGTGCTTAATTTAGCTAAGGCGCTCCTCGTCGTAACGTTGTTTCTCTTTGGGCGGATCGGATTCGCGGCCGAGGAGGATTACGCAACGCGCTTCGCGGAACTGAAGGGGCAGAAGGACGCCGGCGCGCGGATTGACGCTCTGCTCGATGAATGGCGCGCTCAAAAACCCAACGACCCGGACGCCTGGATCACAAGCGCGAATTATTATTTCAACCAGTCCGTTGGGCCAACGATCTCGACCAAGCAGCCGGACAAAGGCGATTACGGTCTAACCAACAAAAAGACTGGCAAAGCCGCCGGCAGCATTTCATTTAAGCCTGGAGTGGCGCAAACGCCACGCCAGGCGACCGACCTTCTTCAAGAAGCAATTACAAAGTTCCCCGACCGACTCGATATCTGGTGCGGGCTCGCCTTCATCGATCAGGAGAGCGGCGATTTCGACGGTGAGGTGTCGACTCTCAGAAAAATGGTCGCCTACGCGCGCGACCATCCAGCGGATTTAAAGTGGTTGAAGGGAGAAAAATTGCCAGCTTCTCCGGATCAATTCATCCCGGACAAATTGCATAGCTACGCGCTTTACTATGAAAAGAAAGAGAACCCCGAGGACGACAAGCGTTTCATGCAAATCGCGACGTTCTCTACGGAACAATTCCCGAATCACCCTTACGCGTTTAACGACGTAGCAATGTATTATTCCCTCCAAAACGATAATGCGAAGACGCGCGAATGGCTGGAAAAAGCAAACAAGATCGATCCGAGCGACACGCTGGTGATGACTAATCTCGGTTACGTTTGTGCCAAGCTGGGCGACACCGCGGCCGCGCGAAAATGGTACGAGGCAGTTATCAAAGCTGAACCGAATGGCGAGCACACAGAGCGGGCAAAAGAGGCCCTGCGTAAACTGAAGAAGAAATAAGGCGAGATCAAGGTGGTGGGCCTGACTGGGCTCGAACCAGTGACCCTGCGCTTATCAAGCGCATGCTCTAACCAACTGAGCTACAGGCCCGGAAAATTCCCGATCATGAAATCGGAAATCGGAGAGACAGAACTAAACACGCTCTTCCCTTTCCGCAATCCGAAATCCACAGGTGAATTAGACAGGGGTTGGATGCGTCCAATTCGTGACGTCAAACAAATCCAGACAGCTGGAACGCTGAGTCATATCATGAACCTTCGTCTAGCATACAAACTTATTGCCAAGGCCGAACACCAGCCGCACGGCTTTCTAAAAGTGCGCGGACGAGAAGAGGCGCGCGAAGTTCACCTCATGGCTGAGGCAGGATTGGTGAAAGCGACTGAGTCGGATAAATCAGATCCACCTGAGGCGATGATCACGAGGATCACGCACGCCGGCCATCAGTTTTATCGCGCGCTCTACAACGTGCGCAGTTTTTCGCACAGCTGACCGTGGATTGGCTTGCCGAGTCATAGCTCGCGACGTTTGTACGCAAGGTGAAAAGTGTCCGCGTTAGCCAAGGCTACGGCGCGGCAGTCTACGTTCTCGTCTGACGACGCGAGCGTAGACTGGAGGCAAGGGGATTCGAACCCCTGACTTCCAGCTTGCAAAGCTGGCGCTCTACCAACTGAGCTATGCCCCCGCTGAAAAGTTGAGAGTAATTGGTTGAGAGTTGAGCGAAAAGCAACCGCGATTCGCATTCCGAACTCTCAACTAAAGCGCCCCAGGCGCGTTCCCTCAACTATGAACTACTCTCTCACCAGATCCGGGCGCGCTGTTCGGGTGCGACAAACATCTTGTCGCCTGGCTGGACTTTAAACGCGTCGTACCAAGCGTCGATGTTTCGCGTTGGGCCGATGACCCGAAACTGCCGCGGCGAATGCGGATCGCTAACGACCTGTTTCCGAACGTAATCGTCTGAAACTTTTCCTCGCCATGCCTGCGCCCAACCGAGCAAGACGCGTTGATCACCAGTGAATCCATCGAGCACCGGCGCGGGTTGTCCTTTGAGCGATGCGCGATAAGCATCGAGCGCTAACGTCAGACCGCCGAGATCTGCGATATTTTCGCCCATCGTTAATTCGCCGTTGACGTGCACGCCTGGCAGAGGCTCGTATTTTGAGAACTGCGCGCCGAGCATGCTCGCTCGCTCTTTGAATGTTTCCGCGTCTTTCGCCGTCCACCAATCGCGCAACGCGCCCGACGCATCGATCTTGCGGCCCTGATCGTCGAAGCCGTGAGTGAGCTCGTGGCCGATGATTCCGCCGGCACCGCCGTAATTGATCGCCGGATCAGCGTCCGCATCGAAAACGGGCGGCTGAAGAATACCGGCTGGAAAAACGATGTCGCGAAGACTGCCGTTGTAGGCATCGTTGGTTTGCGGTGTCATCCCCCAATCGGTGCGGTCAACCGGACCAAAGAAACGGCCGGTGTAAAAATCCCAGTCCAGCGCGGCGCAACGTTTAACGTTGCCGACCAGATCATCGCCGCGAATCGCGAGCTTGGAATAATCGCGCGGATGATCCGGGTAACCGACTTTAATCGTGTAGGTGTCGAGCTTCTTGAGCGCTTCCTTTTTCGTTTCCGAGCCCATCCAATCGAGTTTCTCGATTCGCGCGCGATAGGCGGCCTTTAAATTTGTGACTAAGTCTTGGATCTTCGCTTTGGCTTCCGGCGGAAAATATTTTGCCGTGAAAAGCTGGCCGACTCCAAAACCCATTGTGCCGACAGTGCCAAAGCGATCGCCGACTCCGAAATCGCCGCCGCTGACGGTCGTGATTGCGCGTTTCCAACGCGCTTGCTGTTCTTTCTGGCCGGACAAAGTCCTTTGGTGCAGCTCGAAATAGGCATCGGTGAACGGTTTCGAAAGATATGGCGCGGCATTGTCCGCGGTATGAAATGCCTGCCACGCGCGAATGGTTTCAATCGGGGCTTTCGCGTAAACATCGACAAGTTTCGGAAACGCGCTTTTTTCCGCCACGATGACACGAGTCAGCTTTGGCATCTTCACTTCGGCGAGAAATTTTTCCCACGGGAAACCGGGCGCGAGCTTCTTCAGCTCGTCGATCGACATTGGATTGTAGATCGCATTGATGTCGCGCTGCTGGGCCTTGGTCCAGCTCGCATCGGCGATTTTCGTTTCGAATTCGACGATATCTTTCGCGCTCTTGTCGGGGTCCGGCCAATTCAGGAGCCGCAAAACGGTCGCGACGTAATTTTGATAGGCTGTCTTTTGGGCGGCAAAATCCGGTCTCAGGTAATAGTCGCGGTCCGGCAAGCCGAGTCCGGATTGCGTGACGTAGAACGCGTATTTCTTTGGATCCTTTAGATCGACATCGATTACGACATTAAAAAAAGAGAATTCAAAATCGGTAGTGGTGCGTCCCATCAGCGCGGCGAAATCGTCGCGCGTCTTCGCATTCTTAAGATCGTTTAGTTCCGGCTCAATCGCCTTAGCGCCGAGCTGTTCGACCCGGGCCTCGTCCATAAACGAGTGATAAAACGCGCCGGCTTTTTGCTCGAGTGTCGAGGGATTTTCGGTCGAGTTGGCGCCGGCTGCTTCCAGCATCTCTTTCAAGCGCCGATCGGTCAGATCGGTCATGGCGATCCGGAGCGAGTAAGCCGGTTTGTCCGGGGGAATTTGCGTCTGGTCGATCCAAGTGCCGTTGGCGTATCGGAAAAAATCGTCGCCCGGCTTTGTTTTCGTATCCATTCCGGACAAATCGAAACCCCAGGTACCGTATTTCAATTTTGCGGGAGGCGTATCGGCGGCGTAGGCGAGGGGAGCGGAGCAGAGAGCGAGGAGGAGAAGAGGGCGGAGCAGTGAATGCATAATTAGATTGATGGGCTGGTGGCTGGGAAAGTAAACGAACTCAACGGAGTTGAGAAGTTGAGTTGTTGAGGAGTTGAGCCGAGCTGGCATTTAACAGAAGAAAGTTGCAGGCGACACGCCTGCCGCCACAGATTCGTTTCATCCGTGTAATCCGTGGTCTCTTCCACAAAAGAAAAATGCCGTCCCGCAGGCGCGGGACGGCATTTCTTAGTCGATGTGCAGCAAAGACTGAATTGTGCGTTACCGTCTTTTCTCTCTGGGCTTTGGTTTCTTTCGATTCCAAAGTCTTCACGGCATATCCAATGGATGATCAATTGATTCACCCAAGGGAGTTAGCCGTCGACCTATTCAACCGCGCTTCGAAAAATAAATTTCGAAGGCGATGAATCTCTCCTTAGAAAGGAGGTGATCCAGCCGCAGGTTCCCCTACGGCTACCTTGTTACGACTTCATCCCAATCACCATCCATACCTT